>NZ_JBEPRI010000029.1:0-65112 GCF_040548265.1 Bradyrhizobium sp. F1.13.3
ACCGGCGTGCGCTCCAACCTGTCGCTGCTCGATCGCCAGCAGGCGTTCGGCTACAGCCAGGAAGACATCACCATCCTGATGACGCCGATGGCCTCCACCGGCGAGGAAGCCGCAGGCTCGATGGGCAACGACACGCCGATCTCGGCGCTGTCGGCCAAGGCCAAGCCGCTGTTCACCTACTTCAAGCAGAACTTCGCACAGGTCACCAACCCGCCGATCGACCCGATCCGCGAGGAGCTGGTGATGAGCCTCGTCTCCATCATCGGACCGCGGCCGAACCTGTTCGACCTGCAAGGCCTTGCCACCACAAAGCGCCTCGAAGCGCGCCAGCCGATCCTGACCGACGCGGACCTCGAAAAAATCCGCTCGATCTCAGACGTCGCTGAGTCGCACTTCAAGTCGCGCACGCTGGACACCACCTTCCACGCCGGCCTCGGCGCGGCCGGCATGGACCAGGTGCTGGACGAGCTCTGCGCGCGCGCCGAGAGCGCGGTGCGCGAGGGCGTCAATATCATCATCCTGTCCGATCGCATGGTCGGCACCGACCGGGTTCCGATCCCGTCGCTGCTGGCGTGCGCCGCCGTGCATCATCATTTGATCCGTACGGGATTGCGCACCTCGGTCGGCCTCGTCGTCGAGTCCGGCGAGCCGCGCGAAGTGCATCACTTCGCCTGCCTGGCCGGCTACGGCGCGGAAGCGATCAATCCCTATCTCGCGTTCGAGACCATCATCGCGATGAAGGACCGCCTGCCCGGCTCGCTCGACGACTACGAGATCGTCAAGCGCTACATCAAGTCGATCGGAAAGGGCCTGCTCAAGGTGATGTCCAAGATGGGCATCTCGACCTACCAGTCCTATTGCGGCGCGCAGATCTTTGACGCCATCGGTCTCAAGGCGGAATTCGTCGGAAAATTCTTCGCCGGCACGCATACCCGCGTCGAGGGCGTCGGTCTTGGCGAGATTGCCGAAGAGGCGGTGCGCCGTCATGCCGACGCGTTCGGCGAGGCTCTCGTTTACAAGACCTCGCTCGATGTCGGCGGCGAATACGCCTATCGCAGCCGCGGCGAGGACCATGCATGGACCGCCGAGTCGGTGGGGCTGCTCCAGCACGCCGCGCGCGGCAATTCGCTGGAACGCTACCGTGCTTTCGCCAAGATCCTCAACGAGCAGTCGGAGCGTCTCCTGACGCTGCGCGGCCTGTTCCGGATCAAGAACGCGGACGAGGAGAAGCGCAAGCCGTTGCCGCTCGACCAGGTCGAGCCGGCCAAGGACATCGTCAAGCGTTTCGCCACCGGCGCGATGAGCTTCGGCTCGATCTCGCGCGAGGCGCACACCACGCTCGCGATTGCCATGAACCGGATCGGCGGCAAGTCGAACACCGGCGAAGGCGGCGAGGAAGCCGACCGCTTCAAGCCGATGCCGAACGGCGACAGCATGCGCTCGGCGATCAAGCAGGTCGCCTCCGGCCGCTTCGGCGTCACCACGGAGTATCTCGTCAACTCCGACATGATGCAGATCAAGATGGCGCAGGGCGCCAAGCCCGGCGAAGGCGGCCAGTTGCCCGGCCACAAGGTGGACGCGACCATCGCAAAGGTCCGGCACTCGACGCCGGGCGTCGGCCTGATCTCGCCGCCGCCGCACCACGACATCTACTCGATCGAGGATCTGGCGCAGCTCATCTACGACCTCAAGAACGTCAACCCGGACGGCGCGGTTTCGGTCAAGCTGGTCTCCGAGATCGGGGTCGGCACGGTTGCCGCGGGCGTCGCCAAGGCGCGCGCCGACCATGTCACCATCGCGGGCTTCGAGGGCGGCACCGGCGCTTCGCCGCTGACCTCGATCAAGCACGCCGGGTCACCGTGGGAGATCGGCCTCGCCGAAACCCACCAGACGCTGGTGCGGGAGCGGCTGCGCAGCCGCATCGTGGTCCAGGTCGACGGCGGCTTCCGCACCGGGCGTGACGTCGTGATCGGAGCGCTGCTCGGCGCCGACGAGTTCGGCTTCGCCACCGCGCCCTTGATCGCGGCCGGCTGCATCATGATGCGCAAGTGCCATCTCAACACCTGCCCGGTCGGCGTCGCGACCCAGGACCCCGTCCTGCGCAAGCGCTTCACCGGCCAGCCCGAGCATGTGATCAACTACTTCTTCTTCGTCGCCGAGGAGGTCCGCGAGATCATGGCCTCGCTCGGCTTCCGCAGCTTCAACGAGATGATCGGCCAGGTGCAGCTGCTCGACCAGACCAAGCTGGTCGCGCACTGGAAGGCCAAGGGGCTCGATTTCTCCAAGCTCTTCGTCAAGCAGAAGGAAGAGAAGGGCCAGAAGATCTATCACTCCGAGCGCCAGAACCATCATCTGGAAGCGGTGCTCGATCGCACGCTGATCGAGCAGGCAACGCCTGCGCTCGACCGCGGTGCGCCGGTGAAGATCGAGGCCAAGATCAACAGCACCAACCGCTCCGCGGGCGCGATGCTGTCGGGTGCGGTCGCCAAGATCTACGGCCATGCCGGCCTGCCGCATGAGACCATCCATGTCAGCCTCAAGGGCACCGCCGGCCAGGCCTTCGGCGCGTGGCTGGCGCAAGGCGTCACCTTCGAGCTCGAAGGCGAAGCCAACGACTATGTCGGCAAGGGTCTCTCGGGCGGCAAGATCATCGTCAAGCCGCCGGCCAACAGCGGCATCGTGCCGGAAGAGAGCATCATCGTCGGCAACACCGTGATGTACGGCGCCATTCAAGGCGAGTGCTACTTCCGCGGCATCGCCGGCGAGCGATTTGCCGTGCGCAATTCCGGCGCGGTGGCGGTGGTCGAGGGCGCGGGCGATCATTGCTGCGAATACATGACCGGCGGCATCGTGGTCGTGCTCGGCAAGACCGGGCGCAACTTCGCGGCCGGCATGTCCGGCGGCATCGCCTATGTGCTGGACGAGACCGGCGACTTCGACAGGCTGTGCAACATGGCGATGGTCGAGCTCGAGCCGGTGCTGTCGGAAGAGCTGATCAACGCCGGCACCTACCACCACTCCGGTGACCTCGAGGCGCACGGCCGGGTTGACGTGTTCAAGGACCTGCTCGCCTCCGACGTCGAGCGGCTCCACGTTCTGATCACGCGCCATGCCAAGGCGACCGGCTCCAGGCGTGCCGCCGACATCCTGGCCAACTGGAAGGACTGGCTGCCCAAATTCCGCAAGGTGATGCCGGTCGAATACCGGCGCGCGCTGCGCGAAATGGCCGCCAACGCGGACGCCGAGCCGAAAATCGCGATCGGGGCGTAAGAAATATCAGCGCCCGTCATTGCGAGCGTAGCGAAGCAATCCAGACTTTCTCCTCGGATGCAGACTGGATTGCTTCGTCGCTTCGCTCCTCGCAATGACGGTGAGAAGGCAACAAACGAATTTAAGCGGCAGGGACTTCGGGTTTAATGGGCAAGATCACGGGTTTTCTCGAAATCGAACGGCATGACCGCAAGTACACCCCGGTCGCCGAGCGCGTGAAGCATTTCCACGAGTTCGTCGTTCCTCTCTCCGAGAAGGAAACGCGCGACCAGGCCGCGCGCTGCATGAACTGCGGCATTCCCTATTGCCACGGCACCGGCTCGGTCTCGCCCGGCACGCCCGGCTGCCCGGTCAACAACCAGATCCCGGACTGGAACGATCTCGTCTATCAGGGCAACTGGGAAGAAGCCTCGCGCAATCTGCACTCGACCAACAATTTCCCGGAGTTCACGGGGCGCATCTGTCCGGCGCCGTGTGAAGCCTCCTGCACGCTCAACATCGACGACAACCCCGTCACCATCAAGACCATCGAATGCGCGATCGTCGACCGCGCCTGGGACAATGGCTGGCTGAAGCCGGAAGTGGCGGCCGTGAAGACCGGCAAGAAGGTCGCGGTGATCGGCTCGGGTCCGGCCGGCATGGCCTGCGCGCAGCAGCTCGCGCGCGCCGGCCACGACGTGCATCTGTTCGAGAAGTTCGCCAAGGCCGGCGGCCTGCTGCGCTACGGCATCCCCGACTTCAAGATGGAAAAGAACGTCATCGACCGCCGCGTCGCGCAGATGGAAGGCGAAGGCGTCACCTTCCACTACAACAGCCATGTCGGCGTCGACGGCAATATCGACCCGCGCGAGATGCTCAACGAGTACGACGCCGTGGCGCTGACCGGCGGCGCCGAAGCCCCGCGCGACCTGCCGATCCCCGGCCGCGACCTTGCCGGCATCCACTACGCCATGGACTTCCTGCCGCAGCAGAACCGCCGCGTGTCCAATGAACCGTTGAACGGCGTCCAGGAGATTTTGGCCGGCGGCAAGCATGTCGTCGTCATCGGCGGCGGCGACACCGGATCCGACTGCATCGGCACCTCGCTGCGCCAGGGCGCGCTCTCGGTGACCCAGCTCGAGATCATGCCCGCACCGCCGGAGCACGAGAACAAGGGACTGACCTGGCCGAACTGGCCGCTGAAGATGCGGACGTCCTCGAGCCAGGCCGAAGGCGCGATCCGCGAATTCGCCGTGTTGACGCAGAAGTTCACGGGCGAGAACGGCAAGGTCAAGAAGCTGCACTGCGTGCGCGTCGACGACAAGTTCAAGGCGATCGCCGGCACCGAGTTCGAGCTCGACGCCGATCTCGTCCTGCTCGCGATGGGCTTCGTCCATCCCGTGCACGAAGGCCTGCTCAAGATGCTCTCGGTCGAGCTCGACCCGCGCGGCAACGTCAAGGCCAACACGCTCGACTACCAGACCTCGCGCCCGAACGTGTTCACGGCAGGCGACATGCGCCGCGGCCAATCACTGGTGGTCTGGGCCATCCGCGAGGGCCGGCTGTGCGCCCGGTCGATCGATACGTTCCTGATGGGAAAGACGGATCTGCCGCGCTGAGTCGGCGCGAGCCGCCCAAGCTCGAAGGCAGACAATAAATCCGCTGTCGTCCTGGCGAAAGCCAGGACCCATACCGCGTGATCCCTCGATCGTTGGCCGGTCGCAATACCAAACGACGAGTCTTCGCCAAACTACTCCCTGGGGTAATGGGTCCTGGCTTTCGCCAGGACGACACCTCGGGCTTGGCTTCGCCAATCGCAACGACCATGCGCGCTAATTCTGCAGCCTCACCCCCAGCATCACCACCGTGCCCTGCGAGCTTGACCCCGGCTGGTTCGAATCCAGGATGTCGTGGCGGAGCGTGCCCTTGATCCAGATGTTGCGGTTGAGCTTGTAGATCAGATTGCTTTCGAACGAGTAGGTCTTGTCGTTGCGATTCTGGCCCTGGTAGTCGTAGGTGCCGTAGGTGAATTTGCCCACTGCCGTTAGCCAGCGACGGAAATCGTGATCGACTTCGGCGGCGTAGGTGTGCACCAGCACGCCGGAGGAGCCGGGGACGGTGGTCTCGGCGATCTGCGTGTCGGTGGCGAATTTCACGGTGGTCAGGCCGCTTGCATTCCAGATCAGTGAGCCCGAGGTCAGGAAGCCCGCGAGCTGGCTGAGGCGCGGATCGACATAGTTGCGCGCGGAGTAGCCGACCGAGACCTCGCCGATGAGAATGCGCGAGAACTCGAAGGACGTGCCGACCTTGGCGTAGCCGCCGTTCGAATCGCGGAAATAGCCGTTGCGGTCGGCGGCCCGGTCGTGCACGCGGGTGTCGCCCTGGATCTCGACGAACGGCTTCAGGCCCGGCTTGAGATCGTAGGAGAACCGTCCGACGCCGCCATACTGGTTGAAGTCGCGATCGTCGTTGCTGAAGGTCGATCCGTCGGTCAGCTTTGAGTTGGTATAGGCAGTGCGGTCCACGGTGGCGCCGGCCGCGACCTGGAAGCGGTTGAAGCTCTGGTCGAAGCCGACGGTCGTGCCATAGGCGGCGTAAACAGGATATTTTTGCAGGCCGGCCTGCACGTTCGGGCTGCCGGGATTGTCCGTGGCGAGCCGCAGGCGCAGCTGCGTGGTCAGCTTGAGATCGCGATTGACGTCGATGCGGCCGTCGACATGGCCGGTGAAGTCGGGGCGGTCAACCTCGACCGGCGAAGGCGAGGCAAAGCCGTCGATCGTCGCCGGCATGTTGTTGGTGTAGCCGGAGAACGAGCCGCGCAGATCCGCGACCAGTGCGTGGCGCTCCCAGTCGGACGCCACGAGCAGATCGGGCGCGACGACATAGGCCGGCGAGCCGACTGGCTTGTTTAGGCGCGCCGGGTTGGTGTCGTAGCCGGTGGAGAGCTCGAGCCCGCCCTTGATCAGGAAGCTGCCGGCATAGTCGCCGACCGCGCCGAACGCATCCTCGTCGAGCTTGAGGCGGCGGCGCAGCGGCTGGCCGGGCACGTTGCCGGCCAGCGCCGGCGGCACCGGCGCTTTGTTTGCGGAGGCGGACGGCGGCGGCGCGATCTTCGGCGGGCCGAGCGTGGATGGCGGCGGCGTTGTAGTCGGTGCCCGCGAGCCGGGACCGGCAGGGCGCTTCGGCTTGGGCTGACCCGGATAGAGCTTCGGCTGCAGCCGCTTTCGGTTCAGCGAGTCGTAGCCGGAGCTGCTCGCACCACTGGCGGCAGGCAGGCCATAGGTCGGGACCTGGCCGGTCGGGTTCTGGTTGGTCGGGTTTTGGCCGGGGCGCGCCGGCGTCTGCTGGCGCTTGCGCAAATCGGAGTTGGGATCGGGCAGCGCCGGCAGCGCATCCGACGGCGCCTGCGGCACGCCCGCGGTGCGGCGCGTCGGCAGCGTGTCGGGCGAGGCGAAGCCACCGCGGTTGGGACTGAACAGGTCGGGGGTGAGGCTCTGGGCCGCCACGGGGGCGCTTCCAAGGACCGTCAGCGCAAAGCACGGCAAAGCCGCGCGCAGGAAATGCGCGCGTTTGCTCCGGCTCGAGCCTGGAGACGACCCCACGATGGAAGAACTCCAACGAAATCAAACACTTTCGCGATTATCCCCACCGATCGGCGGGAACCATCGTTAATGGAGTTAAAACAATTATGGTTAACGACCGGTTGAGGGTCGGGCCGCCCTCGTCGCATGCAAGACCGTGGCGTGCTAAGCAGGCACCAACGGGCGAACGCCCCTCCTCCCTGGACCAGAACATGCCGAGTTCGAAACCGCTGATGACCCAATCATCCGGCCCCATTCCCGACAGCGTCGAATCCGCACTCCGCACGCTGGAAACGGAGAGCGGCGGCATCAACGCGCTCGCTGCCGCCCTGCGCGGCCCGCTTGGCGCGAGCTTCGCCCAGGCGGTCGATCTGATCCGCAACGCGAAGGGCCGCGTCATCGTCACCGGGCTCGGCAAGTCGGGTCATATGGGCCGTAAGATCGCGGCGACGCTGGCCTCGACCGGCACGCCCGCCTTCTTCGTCCACACCGCCGAAGCCGCCCATGGCGATCTCGGCATGATCACCACCGATGACGTCATCATGGCGCTGTCCTGGTCCGGCGAGCAGCCGGAGATGAAGACCCTCGTGAACTATTCCGCAAGGTTCGCCATCCCCATGATTGCGGTGACGTCGAACGCGGCGTCCTCGCTGGGACAAGCGGCCGACATCGTCCTCGAGCTGCCAAAGGCGCGCGAGGCCTGCCCGCACAATCTGGCCCCGACCACCTCGACGATGATGCAGGTCGCGATCGGCGATGCCATCGCGATCGCGCTGCTCGAGGGCCGCGGTTTCACCGCGCTGGAGTTCGCGCATTTCCACCCCGGCGGCAAGCTAGGGGCGATGCTGAAATTCGTCCGCGACTACATGCGCACCGGTGCGGAGATCCCCGTCAAGCCGCTCGGCACCAAGATGTCGGACGCGGTGATGGAGATGTCGGCCAAGGGCCTCGGCTGCGTCTGCATCGTCAACGATGCGGCCGAGGCTGTCGGCATCATCACCGACGGTGACCTGCGCCGCCACATGCGACCGGACCTGCTGACGGCGTCGGTCGACGACGTCATGACCAGGCAACCGAAGACAGTGCCGCCCTCGATGCTCGCCACCGAGATGATCGAGGTGCTCAACACCCGCAAGATCACGACGCTGGTCGTGACCGAGGCGGACAAGGTGGTCGGTATCGTGCATCTGCACGATCTGCTGCGGGCGGGCGTGGCGTAGCGCGTCCCTTTCTCTTTCGTCATTGCGAGCGCAGCGAAGCAATCCAGACTGCCTCTGCGGAAAGATTCTGGATTGCTTCGCTACGCTCGCAATGACGGCGGTTAGAGCGGCGCCGGAAACCGCGCCGCCGTCTCCTCCAGCGGCAATCTCAGCCCGTTCGCCAGGTACGAGACCGTGCGGTAGAAGCCGCACAGCAGCATAATCTCCAGGATCTGCGCCTCGTCGTAATGCGCCGACAGCGCGGCGAACTCGGCGTCGTCAAACGTCGCACGGTGATGCAGCGCGTCGACGGCGGCGATCAGCGCCTGCTCGGCCGGGGACCAGCACGGCGACGTCGCATCGCCCTGCACGGTGGCCCGCACCTCCGGCTCGCTGAGCCCCGCCGGCACGGCAAAGATCGCGACGTGCACGCCCCATTCATATTCGCATTTGTTCAGCGCGCAGGTGCGGTCGATGACGATCTCGCGCTGGCGCAACGACAGCGGGCCGGGATCGAGCAGGCCGGCGGCGCGAAACTTGTTCCAGGCGCGGGTATGGCCCGCCATTACCCGGAACAGCAGCAGCGGCGGCGCACCGCGCATGATGCGGTCGAACTGCGCCTGAATCTCCGGGGGATAAGGCGGGGTGAGCGGGGCAATGCGCGGCGGGGCCTGGGACATTGGCTGTCTCCTTTGCTACATTTATTGTAGCAACACGCTACATTATTTGTAGCAGTGTGCAAGAGGGCCACGATGGCGAAACAGACCTCCCCCAGATCGCGCAACGTCCGTGGCTCGCGCTCCGGGCGACCGATCATGGCGCTGCTCGACATCCTGGGGCGACGCTGGAGCCTGCGAATCCTGTGGGAATTGCGCGACGCCCCCCTCACCTCGCGCGCATTGCGAACCGCCTGCGACGAGGCCTCGCCGACGGTGCTGCAGGCGCGGTTGGACGATTTGCGCGAGGCCGGATTCGTGGAACTCGGCGAAGCCAGCGGTTACGGGCTGACGGCGCTCGGGCGAGAATTGTGCGAGACGTTCATGCCGCTGCACCGGTTTGCGGAGAGGTGGCGCAGCAAGAGCGGCGCGTAAGTCTGGCGATGCCGTCCCGGCAAGCTCGTCTACGCCGCCGCAACCGTCAGATTCGCACCGTCCACCTGCACCACCTTCACACGCGTGCCCGCCGGCGTATCCGGACCGGCGACGCGCCAGACCGTGTCGCCGATACGCATGGTGCCGTTGCCGTCGACGATCGGCTTCTCCAGCGTGAACTCGCGGCCGAGCAGCGCATCCGCGCGCTTGTTGAGGAATGGGCTCGCGCTCGCATCAGACTTCGGACGGGCGAGGCGGCGCCACACCGGCACCGCGGCGGCAGCGAAGATCGCGAACATCACGAGCTGGATCTGCCAGGATATCGCTACTCCGAACGAGATCAGCCCGACCAGCAACGCGGCGAGCCCGAGCCAGAACAGGAAGATTCCCGGCGCCAGCACCTCCAGCGCCATCAGGGCGAAGCCGAAGATCAGCCAGTTCCAGGTGCCGAGCGATACGAACATGTCGGTCATGACACGACCTCTTTGAAATGACGCATGCCCTTGTCGGAAAACCGGTGTCCACTTTTCCGGGGCATGCGCTTTACCCCTGCCGCGGCGGCACCGCCGGCGGCGTCGGACTGGACGACGGCACCGAGCCGCGGCGGGCGGCAGCGGCCGCGGACGCTGCGCTTTCGCCGAACGTCGCCTTGGCGATCTCGCCGATGCCGGCGAGCGAGCCCAGCATGCTCATCGCTTCGACCGGAAGCATGATGACCTTCTGGTTCGGCGACTCAGCCAGTTGCCCGAACGCCTTGATATATTTGTCGGCGATAAAATAGTTCAGCGCCGCGACGTCGCCCTTGGAGATCGCTTCGCTGACCATCTGCGTCGCCTTGGCCTCGGCTTCCGCCGACCGCTCGCGTGCTTCGGCGTCGCGGAAGGCGGCCTCGCGGCGACCTTCCGCCTGGAGAATTTGGCCCTGCTTGGCACCCTCCGCGCGCAGGATCTCGGACTGGCGTGCACCTTCGGCCTGAAGGATGTCGGCGCGTTTGACGCGCTCGGCCTTCATCTGTCGGCCCATGGCTTCGACGAGGTCCGCCGGCGGCACGATATCCTTGATCTCGATACGATTGACCTTGAGGCCCCAGGGCGAGACGGCGGCATCGACCACACGCAGCAGGCGCTCGTTGATTTCGTCACGGTGCGACAACACCTGATCGAGATCCATCGAGCCCATCACCGAACGGATGTTGGTCATGGTCAGAACGGTGACGGCCTGGGTCAGGTTGGAGACTTCGTAGCTCGCCTTGGCGGCGTCGAACACCTGAAAGAAGGCGACGCCGTCGACCGTCACGGTGGCGTTGTCCTTGGTGATCACCTCCTGCTCGGGAATGTCGATCACCTGCTCCATCATGTTGATCTTGCGTCCGACGCGATCGAAATAGGGCACGATCAGATTGAGCCCGGGGCTCAGGGTCTGGGTGTATTTGCCGAACCGCTCGATGGTCCAGTCATAGCCCTGCGGCACCGTTTTCACACCGGCCACCAACGTGACGATGACGAGCAAAACCAGCACAATCGCGAAAATGTCGAAACCGCTCATATTTCCTCCAAGGCGGGAAAGATTGTCGGGAAAAGACCCTTTTCCGCGCTGTCATTGGTCGGGATCACGACCCCAAGGGTTCAGTAAAGCGTTCAGTAAAGGATTCAGTGTTCAGCGGTCGTGGATGATTTCGGCATCGGCAGGATTCTACACAAGACGCCGGGATAAGGAATGGTCGCGATTATGTATTTGCGACGCGCTCTTGAAAGCGTGCCGGCGCAGACCTAGCGACAACGTTAACGAATCCGTCCATGCCGGCGGTCGCAGCCAAATCCTACTCGATGACCTCGTTCGCGGTTGCGAGCAGGCTTGGCGGAAGCGTGACGCCGATCGCCTTGGCCGTCTTCAAGTTGATCGCCAGCTCGAACGTGGTCGGATTCTGGACCGGCAAGTCGGCCGCCCGCGCACCCTTCAGAATGCGATCGATATAGGAGGCGGCGCGGCGGAGCTGCTCGGCGCTGTCGGTGCTGTAGGACATCAAGCCACCCTCGTCGACGAAGGTGCGGCTCCAGAACACTGCCGGCACACGCGCTTCGTTGATGGCCGCCAGGAGAAGCGCACGGTTGGACATGGTGAAGAAGTCCGGCAGCACCAGCAGGCCGCCGTCTTTCCGCGAAGCCAGGGCGACGATCGAGGCCGTGTCATGCACCGGCGCGGACTCCACCGTCACATCGAGCGCGCGGCCAGCGTCCTCAATCGTACCCAGCATCAGGGGCGCGAACGGCGCGGTGGCGGGATTGTAGACCACGAACACACGGGACGGTCTTGGCGTGACCTGCGTCAGCATCTCCAGCCATTTGCCGGCCAGCGGGCCGTCGTAATCGGTGAAGCCGGTGACATTGCCGCCGGGATGAGCGAGATTCTGGACAAAGCCCTGGCTGACAGGATCGGTGACGACGGCGAAAACGATCGGGATCGTCGTCGTGCGCCGGCGCAGCTCTTCCACCGAGGGCGTGCCGACCGCGAGCAGGATGTCGGGCTTGAGAGCGATCAGCTCATCGGCGAATTGCGCGATCCGTGCGCGGTCGCCGCCGCCGTTGCGCCAATCGATCTTGAGGTTGTCGCGCTCCTTCCAGCCATGACCGGCAAGCGCTTGGACCAGGACCGCGCTACGGGTCTGCCCGATCGCATCGTCGGCCGCAGTGACCGAGAGCACGCCGAGCCGGCGCGTCGCATTCGTTTGCGCCAGCACCGAGGCCGGCAGCGCCGCGGTCACCCCAAGAAGCGCCAGAACCTCGCGGCGGTTCATGGGGCGCTCCTCGGATCCAGGCTCACTATATCCAGCCCCGGAGCTCGCGAAGCACCAGCGTTCGGATCACGTTCATGCCGGGGTCGCTGTCGTTGAGGCAGGGGATCGCGGAAAACTGCTCGCCGCCATTGTGCTCGAAGATCTCGGCATTCTCCTGCGCGATCTCCTCCAGCGTCTCAAGGCAATCGGCGGAAAACCCCGGCGTGATCACCGCGATGCGGCGCACGCCCTCTTTCGCCAGACGCTCCATGGTCTTGTCGGTGTAGGGCTGCAGCCACTCGTCGAATCCGAAGCGCGACTGGAAGGTCAGCAGCAGTTTCGTCTCGTCCATGCCGAGCCGGCGCCGCAGCGCCTCGGTGGTCGCGACGCACTGGCTCTGATACGGGTCCCCCTTGTCGACGTAGGCCTTCGGCATGCCGTGGAAGGAGGCGACGATCAGCTCCGGCTTGAACGGCAGGCTCGCCAGATGCGTCTCGATCGAGGTGGCGAGCGCCTCGATATAGGCTTCGTCCTCGTAATAAGGCGGCGTCACCCGCAGCGTCGGCTGCGCGCGCAGCCGCGCAAACACGCGAAACACCTCGTCGCAGACGGTGGCCGACGTCGCGGCGGAATATTGCGGATAGAGGGGTACGGCAAGGATGCGATCGCAGCCCTTCGCAATCAGGGCATCGATGCCCGACTTGATCGATGGATTGCCGTAGCGCATCGCCCACTCCACCGTGACCTGGTCGCGGTCCGACAGCATGGCTCCGAGCTTGTCGCTCTGCGAGCGCGTGATGGTCTTGAGCGGCGACTCGTTCTTCTCGGTGTTCCAGATCTTGAGATAGTCGCGCGCCTTGGCGCGGGGGCGGGTGCGCAGGATGATGCCGTTCAGCACCACCTTCCAGATCAAGCCCTGATTCTCGATGACGCGGGCGTCCGAGAGGAATTCCTTTAAATAGACCCGCACGCCGCGCGCGTCGGCGGTATCGGGCGTGCCGAGATTGACCAGGAGCACGCCGACGCGCGAGGGGGCGGGCTGCGTGGCCGGCATCGCGATCTGGGTGGGGGCGATTGTCATCATGATCCGTTGCGTCGCGCGTTGTTCCGAACTTGTCAAGATTGGGCCGGTTTCGCTAGGGTCCGTGCGCAGGGGGAAGAACCATGACGCTGGCGGAATGGTGCGTTTTCGGGGCGCTGCTGCTCTATCTCTTAACGATCGTCTCGATCAAATGGATCAGATTTCGCGGCTTCGACAATTCGCGGCCGCGCGATCCCGCCTTCTTCGAGGACGCCATCGCGCAGCGCGCGCTCGGCGCGCACCAGAACGGCATCGAGACCTTTCCGTTCTTCGCCTTCGCGGTGCTACTCGCCGAATACAGGGAGTCGCCGCAGCGCCTGATCGACGAGCTCGCGGTGCTGTTCCTGATCGTACGGATCGCCTATGTGCTGACCTATCTCGGCAACCGCCCGACGTTGCGCTCGATCCTCTGGAGCATCGGCTTTGCGATCAATCTCGGGATCTTCTTCATGCCCGCGTTGAAGCAGTTCTTGCCGGTGTGAGTTCGTGAAACCGTAGCCCGGATGGAGCGAAGCGTAATCCGGGGTCCCCTCCGCGGCGGCACTGTCCCGGATTGCGCTTTGCTCCATCCGGCTACAACGCCTGCCGCTCAAAAACACGTCGTCCGTTCGGCCGCGATGTAACCCAGCAACAGGCCTGCACCGAGCAGCAGCACGAGGCCGGCGGCGGCGAATTCGATGCCGCGCATGAACAGTGCGCCGCTGCCGTCGCGTCCGGCGCTCAGGCGGGCGGCGATGTCCTTTGCGGAGACGGCAATCACCGCGATGGCTGCGACCGTGATCGCGGTGCCAAGCCCCATCAGCAAGGTCGCGGCGATGCCGGCCCAGAACAGGCCTTGGGCCAGCGCAAACACCAGCACCAGGATCGCGCCCGAACAGGGACGGATGCCGACGGTGAGGATCGCGGCAAAGCCGCGTCCCCAGCCACCGGGGCCGGCGAGTTCGCTCGGCGTGGGGCCGTGGGAATGGCCGCAATGCTCGTCATGGACATGGTCATGCTGGTGGTGATGATGGGCGTGCGCATGATCGTGACCATGATGATCGTGCGTATCGTGATGGTGCTGACCTTGATCATGATGGTCATGCGGCACGCCCGCGATCGCCGGCACCGGCTGAACCGCCTGGAGGGCACGGATGAAAGTGCGGCCCTTGACCCAGACTAGGCGCAGGCCGAACAGCGCGATCAGGGCGTAGCTGGCGATCTCGATCGCGCCTTCCGCCTTGCACATGGTCTTGGCGGTCGCATTCAGCACCCAGGCCGAGATGCCGACGATCAGGATCGCCACCAGCGACTGCATCAGCGCGGAGGCAAACGACAGCACGATGCCGCGCCGGGCGGTCTCGCGATTGGCGACGAGATAGGAGGCGATCACCGCCTTGCCATGGCCGGGGCCGGCCGCGTGGAAGATGCCATAGGCGAACGAGATGAAGAGCAGCGTCCACACCGCCGAGCCGTCGGACTTCGCGGCGCGGATCGTCGCCGACATCTGGCGATAGAATTCCGATTGCTTGGCCAGCACCCAGCCGATGATGCCGCTGGCCTCGGGCTGGGCGGCTTGTGGCGAACGCGGCGCGCCGAACGGATTTTGCGCGAGGAGATCGTGGAGCGCCGCGTCGGCCACGGCCACAACGAGAAGAACGCCCGCGCAGACGGCGAGCCCGCGCCCGAGAGGCGTGAGTTTCGGCTTCAAGGACAATCCACCGTGATCTTGTTGGCGAACATCATGCCGAAATTCGAATTCTCGCCGTTCATGAAGGTCTGCTCGTTGAGCTTCTGGGCACTCGCGGTGCCGTCGCTCGGCCGGTCAAGTTTCATCTGGCAGCCGGCGGGCGCGCCAACCAGCTTGACCGGGTTGTCCTTGGCCATCTGGAAGTCGATGAAGAAGGAGCGGTCGAACACTTCGAGCATCAATTGCCTGGGCTTGACCGGGTTCTTAAGCGGCAGCGTGAAGTGCAGGGTCAGGACCGTATCCTTGTAGTCGAGGAAATAGTCGACCGGCTCCTGGAATCGCTCCTTCTTGCCGTCGGCTCGCGCGAAGGTGAAATAGGCATATTCCTTCAGCGACTCGACATTGGTCTGCGCCAGCGGCCCGAGCTCCTCGCGCGAATAGGTTCCCTTGGTCTTGCTCTCGAGCCCCTGCACCGCATAGGCGGAGAACATGTCGTCGAAGGTCCATGCATGGCGCACGCCGGTGATGGTGCCGTCGGGAGCGTAAAGCAGCTCGCTGGTCGCGGTGATCCAGACATGCGGATGCGCCCGCGCCGCGCCTGCCGCGAGCGACAGAGCGACGGCGAGCAGCAGTCCGAGAAGGGCGCGCATGCCCATCAGGCCGCCTTCGGGGTGTCGAGCAGGCCGCGGCGGCGCAAGAGCGCGTCGGGCTCCGGCGGCCGGCCGCGGAACGCCTCATAGGCGGCTTCCGGATCGACCGATCCGCCACTCGAGTAGATGTCGTCGTGCAAGCGCTTTGCGACGGCGGGATCGAAGATGTCGCCGGCTTCCTCGAACGCGCCGAAGGCGTCGGCATCCATCACCTCCGACCACATGTAGCTGTAATAGCCGGCCGCATAATGATCGCCGGTGAAGATGTGACCGAATTGCGTGGGACGGTGACGCAGCGATATCTCCTCGGGCATGCCGATCTTCTCCAGCTCGCGTCTCTCGAAGGCGCGGACATCCTGCGCGGCGGAGGCCGGCTGGGTGTGGAATTCGAGATCGATCAGCGCCGAGGAGACGAACTCGACGGTGGCAAAACCCTGGTTGAATTTTCGCGCAGCCAGGAACCGTTGCAGCAGATCGTCCGGCAGCGGCTCGCCGGTCTGATAATGGCGCGCGAACTGCTGCAGCACCTCCGGCCGCTCCTGCCAATGCTCGTAGAGCTGCGAGGGCAATTCGACGAAGTCGGTGAACACGGAGGTGCCCGACAGCGAGGGATAGGTCACGTTGGAAAGCATGCCGTGCAGGCCGTGGCCGAACTCGTGGAACAGGGTGCGGGCGTCGTCGGGCGACAGCAGCGAGGGTTCCCCATCCGCGCCCTTGGAGAAGTTGCAGATGTTGAGGATCAGCGGCGCGACCTCGCCGTCGAGCTTCTGCTGGTCGCGCAGCGAGGTCATCCAGGCGCCGGAGCGCTTCGACGGCCTGGCGAAGTAGTCGCCATAGAACAGCGCCTTGTGCTTGCCGTCCCGCCCCTTCATCTCCCAGACCCGGACGTCGGGATGCCAGACCGGCACATCCTTGCGCTCTTCGAAGGTGACGCCGAACAGGCGCGTGGCGCAGTCGAAGGCGGCGGCGATCATGTGGTCGAGCGCGAGATACGGTTTGATCGCGGCGTCGTCGAAATTGGCGCGCTGAAGGCGCAGCTTTTCGGCATAAAAGCGCCAGTCCCAGGGGGCCAGCTTGAAATTGCCGCCCTCCTCCGTGATCAGCGTCTGCATGTCGTCGCGGTCGGCGAGCGCCCGCGCCCGGGCGGGCTTCCAGACCCGCTCCAGAAGGCCGCGCACAGCTTCCGGCGTCTTGGCCATGGAATCCTCGAGCCGGTAGGCCGCGAAGGTCGGGTAGCCCAGGAGATTGGCGCTCTCTTCGCGCAGCTTCAGGACCTCGACGATGGTCGCGTTGTTGTCGTTGGCATTGCCGTTGTCGCCGCGCGCGGTGAAAGCCTTGTAGACCTTCTCGCGGAGGTCACGCCGGGCCGAGCTCTTCAGGAACTGTTCGACCGAGGAGCGCGACAGCGTGACGATGGCCTTGCCGGCCATGCCGCGTTCTTCCGCCGCAGCCTTGGCGCTGGCGACAAAACTCTCCGGCAGGCCCTGGCGGTCGGCTTCGCCGAGCTCCATGAACCATTCCTGCTCGTCGCCGAGCAGATGATGACTGAAGCTGGTGCCGAGCTGGGCGAGCCTCTCGTTGATCTCCGCCATCCGCGTCTTGGCCTCTTCGGAGAGGCCCGCGCCGGAGCGGTGGAAGCGGGTGTAGGTACGCTCGAGCAGGCGGAGCTGTTCCGGTGTCAGACCGAGATTGGCGCGGTTCTCGTGCAGCTGGGCGATGCGGCCAAACAGCACGGCGTTCATCATGATCGGATTCCAGTGCCGCGCCATCCGCAAGGAAACCTCCTTGTCGATCTCCAGGATGGCCGGGTTGGAATGCGCCGAGACGAGGTCGTAAAAGACTGACGCGACCTTGCTGAGCAGCTTGCCCGAGCGCTCCAGCGCCGTGATGGTGTTGGCGAAGTCGGCCGCGGTCGGGTCGTTGGTGATCGCGGCGATCTCGGCAGAGTGGTCCGCGAAGGCCTGCTCGAAGGCCGGCAGGAAGTGCTCCGGCTTGATCTCGTCGAAGGGCGGGGTCGCAAATGGCGTCACCCACGCCTTCAGCAGCGGGTTGGTCTCGGAGTCCGTAGTTTGGCGGGGTTCTGACATTACAAGTCCCGATTTGTGGCTCGATTGTTGCGGCCAGCTATAGCACGCGATGGGGCTTTTTTGGGCCATTTGCCCTTGCTCCCGGCTGCCTTTTCGGGGAGATTGCGGCCCTTCAAGCCTAGGACCCCTGAGCTCATGAACGCGACTTCCTCCTCTTCTCGTCGGATCGTCTGGCCGAGCGTCATCACCGTCATCAGCGCCGCCATCCTGATCGGCGCCGAGGTGTTCGGCGCGGCGTTTGCCGGCGGCTGGGCGCTCGCGATCCTGTTCGGGCTGGGCGAGCAGGGCACGCACATCCTTCAGGCCGCGCTGTTCGCGCTCGGCGTGCTCGTGATGACTGCCTTCATCCGCGCCGCTCAGCGCGTCGAGCCGTTCACGAAGCGCGGCTGAAGCGCGTACGCGCGCGAGAGACACGCGCGCTGAAAACTTAACGCGCGTTCATCTTCCGGGTCGCTCGCGCAACACTGCGCAAGCAGATGTTAGGCAATTCTGTTCGCAGTCTAAAAAATCTCTTGCGAAGCAGAGTCAAAACACTTATGTGCGGATTGCCCAATTTCGCACGTGCCTGTGGTCGTGTGTCAGTCGGTAGGTATCCGGACAAGAGGCCGGACAGCCGCCAAGGGGTGAAGAAGCCGAGGGGCTCTTCGGAAGTGTGGAAGTCGGAAGGCTCATAGCCGGAAGACGAAAGCAAACCCGGAGTGTCCAGCATCTCTCTCAAAGGGATGCCTTGTCGAAGGTGACTTTGCTCTTTGCAACCGTGACTGGCAGCCGGAGGCGAACCGGCGCACCCCGCTCTCAACGGGGGACGCGACTTAAAGCAACGACGGATCGGGCTTTTTTGGTCTCTACCGGCAGTCCAACGCCGGCGCGGGCTACTGAAAAGGCTTGTCCTTCATTGCCAGGTGTGCGGGCGGGAACATTCCCAACCAATCCACGGCAGCACTGTCTGATCTGAGTCTTTGGCTCGTCGCGCCTCCATCGCGTGATCTGGCCGGAGCGCTCTTATCCGACGTCATTTTTTGAACGGATCCCCGTCGCTGGGCCGTTTGGGAGAGTGCTATGACTGACCGTATCCAGGAATTCCTGCGCAACCGCCGCAGCGAGGGCCTCGACACCGAACCGTGCCTCGTCGTCGACCTCGAAGTCGTGCGCGACAATTACCAGACCTTTGCCAAGGCGCTGCCCGACAGCCGCGTGTTCTATGCCGTCAAGGCGAACCCGGCGCCGGAAGTGCTGGCTTTGCTCGCCTCCATGGGCTCCTGCTTCGACACCGCGACGGTCGCCGAGATCGAGATGGCGCTGGCCGCCGGTGCGACGCCCGACCGCATCTCCTTCGGCAACACGATCAAGAAGGAGCGCGATATCGCGCGCGCCTTCGCGCTCGGCATTCGGCTGTTCGCGGTCGATTGCGCCGCGGAAGTCGAGAAGGTCGCCCGTGCCGCTCCCGGCGCAAAGGTGTTCTGCCGCATCCTCTATGACTGCGCTGGCGCCGAATGGCCGCTGTCGCGCAAGTTCGGCTGCGATCCGGAGATGGCCGTCGACGTGCTCGACGTTGCCAAGCGTCTGGGCTTGGAGCCGTGCGGCATCTCCTTCCATGTCGGGTCGCAGCAGCGCAAGGTGAAGGCGTGGGACCGTGCGTTGGCGATGGCCTCGCAGGTGTTCCGCGACTGCGCCGAGCGCGGCATCAACCTGACCATGGTCAACATGGGCGGCGGTTTCCCGACCAAGTACCTGAAGGACGTGCCGCCGGTGGTGACCTACGGGCGCTCGATCTTCCGCGCGCTGCGCAAGCACTTCGGCAACCAGATTCCGGAGACCATCATCGAGCCGGGCCGCGGCATGGTGGGCAACGCCGGCATCATCGAATCCGAGGTCGTGCTCATCTCGAAGAAGAGCGACGAGGACGAGGTGCGCTGGGTCTATCTGGACATCGGCAAGTTCGGCGGTCTCGCCGAGACCATGGACGAGTCGATTCGCTACGCCATCCGCACCCCGCATGACGGTGCGGACATGACGCCGTGCGTGCTCGCTGGGCCAACCTGCGACAGCGCCGACGTGCTGTACGAGAAGAACCCGTATCCGCTTCCGGTGACGCTCGAGATCGGCGACAAGCTGCTGATCGAAGGCACCGGGGCCTATACGTCGACCTACTCGGCGGTGGCGTTCAACGGCATCCCGCCGCTGAAGACCTACCACATCTGATCGCCTCTCTTTCCGAGGCCTGACGAACCCGGGAGCCGGCTTGCCGGCTCCCTCCCTGACATTTCGATTTCTGACGACGCCTTGGACCGGCGTGCTTTGCGCACGTCGGTTTCAAGCGGGGACTGACGCGCCATGACTGCTCTTCGGAAGACACAGGTTGAACCCACCTCGAAAGCCGCTCCGTTCGCGATCCGTGCGGAGCGTGCTGGCGACGTTGCGATGCGTGAAGCGCTGCTCGATGCGTCCTTTGGCGAGAACCGCCATGGCCGCACCTGTCAGCGCCTGCGCGACGGACGCGCACCCGCCGCCGGCCTTGCGCTGGCCGCGATGCGCGAGGGGAAGCTCGTGGGAACCGTGCGGCTGTGGCACGTCAGCGCCGGAGGCAGGCCCGCTCTGGTCCTCGGACCGCTGGCGGTGGACCCTGCCTGCCGCGAGCTCGGGATCGGCGCCGCGCTGATGCAACAAGCGCTGGCTGCCGCCCGGGCGCGCGGGCATGCCGCCCTGATCCTGCTCGGTGATGCCCCTTATTACGCCCGCTTCGGCTTCTCGCCTGAGAAGACCGGCGAGCTGTCGCTGCCCGGCCCGTTCGAGCGCGACCGCCTGCTGGCGATCGAATTCCATGCCGGCGCACTGGATGACGCCGCCGGGATGATTGTCCCGACCGGCGCAGCCTTGCCCAACGGAGGGTAGTTCGCGCCCTCCAGGCGCACGCGGCGTAAGAGATCGCCATGATGGCGACGACCGAGCCGCGTTAAGCGGCAACGCCCGGCTGGGCCTGCGTTAAGCTCCATTCCTTTGGGGTTGCGCAGGCCGGCAAATTGCCCGTAAACCCCACGAATTCCTCTTCAGTCGAGGCCACGACCATGTCCCGCCGCCTGATTTCCACCGGCTCCCCGTTCGAGAAGACCGCCGGCTACAGCCGCGCCGTGATCGACGGCGAGTTCGCCTTCGTCGCGGGCACCACCGGCTACGACTACACCACGATGACGATGCCGGCCGATGTCACGAGCCAGTCACGCAACTGCTTCAAGACCATCGAAGCTGCCCTGAAGGAGGGCGGTTTCGAGATGGCCGATATCGTCCGTGCGACCTACTACGTCACCGACGCCAGCACCATCGATGCCCATTTCGCCGTCTGCGGCGAGGTTCTCGGCAACATCAGGCCGGCCGCGACCTTGCTGGTCGTCAGCGCCCTCGCCAAGCCCGAGATGAAGGTCGAGATCGAAGTCACCGCCAAGCGCCGCAGCGCCTGATCCACCCACCCTTTGCCGCCAGCACGTTCCGGAGAAACCATCCCATGAGCCCCGCCTCGCAGATCTACGCGAAGATTACCGGTCCCATCGTCATGGTCGGCTTCGGCTCCATCGGCAAAGGCACGTTGCCGCTGATCGAGCGGCATCTCGACTACGACAAGTCGCGGATCACCGTGATCGATCCCAAGGACGGGGGTCGCAAGGCGCATTGCGAGAAGCACAATGTGCGCTTCATCCAGAAGGCAGTGACCAGGGACAATTATCGGGAGCTGCTGACCCCGCTGCTCACCGAAGGCGGCGGCCAGGGCTTTTGCGTCAATCTCTCGGTCGATACCGGCTCCACCGACATCATGGAGCTCTGCAACGAGCTCGGCGCTCTCTATATCGACACCGTCAACGAGCCCTGGCTCGGCTTCTATTTCGATTCGTCGAAGGGCCCGGAAGCCCGCTCCAACTACGCTCTTCGCGAAGCGACGCTGGCCGCCAAGAAGGCGCGCCCCGCGGGCTCGACGACGGCCGTCTCCTGCTGCGGCGCCAATCCCGGCATGGTCTCGTTTTTCGTCAAGCAGGCGCTGCTCAACGTCGCCGCCGACCTGAAGCTCAATGCCCCCAAGCCGAAGACCAAAGCCGAATGGGCGGACTTGATGCGACAGGCCGGCATCAAGGGCATCCACATCGCTGAACGCGACACCCAGCGCTCCAAGAAGCCGAAAGAGCCGGATGTCTTCGTCAACACCTGGTCGGTGGAAGGTTTCCTGTCGGAAGGCGTGCAGCCATCAGAACTCGGCTGGGGCACCCACGAAAAATGGATGCCCGAGAATGCGCGGACTCACGAAGCCGGCTGCGGCGCTGCCATCTATCTGATGCAGCCCGGCGCCAACACGCGCGTGCGCACCTGGTGCCCGACCCGCGGCGCGCAGTATGGCTTCCTCGTCACCCACAACGAGTCGATCTCGATCGCCGATTACTTCACGGTGCGCGATGCATCGGGCACCGCGGTCTACCGGCCGACCTGCCACTACGCCTATCATCCCGCTGATGACGCCGTGCTGTCGCTGCATGAAATGTTCGGCCGCGCCGCGAAGATGCAGGAGAAGCATCACATCCTCGACGAGAACGAGATCGTCGACGGCATCGACGAACTCGGCGTGCTGCTGTTCGGCCATGACAACAATGCCTACTGGTACGGCTCGCAGCTCTCCATCGAAGAGACCCGCAAGCTCGCGCCCTATCAGAACGCCACCGGCCTGCAGGTGACCTCCGCCGTGCTCGGCGGCATGGTGTGGGCACTGGAAAACCCGAACGAAGGCATTGTCGAAGCCGACGAGATGGATTTCGATCGCCTGCTGGAGATCCAGCTGCCCTATCTCGGCCCGGTGAAGGGTTTTTACACCGACTGGACGCCGCTGACGGATCGTCCGGGGCTGTTTCCGGAGGATATCGACACGAGCGATCCCTGGCAGTTCCGGAACGTTCTGGTGCGTTGAGAGCCGTCACCCAACTCTCCGCTCGTCATTCCGGGGCGCGCCACTTGGCGCTAGCCCGGAATCCATCAGGCGACAGAATCCGCTGACAAATGGATGCCGGGGTCGCGCTACGCGCGCCCCGGAATGACAGGGGACCTACTTCCTCTCGATCGGCGGCGCGATCTTCTCGGCTGGCGCTGGCGGCAATGCTGGTTTTGCCGCGCCGGCGGCGCCTTGCGTCTGCGGATCGGGCCGCGCCGGCTCTGGGGCCGGCGTGGTCGGCCGGTCGCCGCCGGGCTTGGCTTCCGCGGGCTTGTTCTGATCGTCGGACGGCGTGCCCTGAAGCGGTTGCGTCGCCTGGGCCGTCTGCATCCGGGTCTCGGCGCGGATTTGCGCCAGCGACAGGCCTGACACCACGACGCCGGCTGCGAACAGCGTGCAGGCAACCATCAGGTCGAGCTTCAGTCTGCGCTTGTCATATTGGCCGGGCATGTCGATCACCGCCTTTGTCCGCGAGATCAACGAAATCGCCCGGCTACGGTTCCCTGCCTGCGACGTTGGGAACCCGACACCTGCGCGCCAATCGCCACGCTCAATCCGTGGTGCTGACTTCCCAGGTGGCGTGGCGGACGCCGGGCAGATGCTGGAGATCAGTCGCCACTGCATTCAGCTCATTCGGATCGACGGCGGTCGCGACCAGCTTTGCCACGATCTCGATCAGATCGTCCCCAGTTTCGACCATTTCGATGTCGGCCACCAGATATTTTGCGCTCTCAAGCTTCTCGACCAGCCGGTCACGCATGTCGGGCAAGGCGTCCGGTGCGACCGCGAGCTTGAAGTAGTAGGTCGCCTCGGAGGTCTTCTCGTTCAGCGGAATGCGGTTGATGGCGTTGACCAGCGGCCGCAGCATGGTGTTGCCGGCAATCACGAACACCGTCAGCGCCGCGGCCTGCGCGACCATGTCTGCGCCGGCGCAGGAGCCGACCGCGGCCGAAGCCCACAGCGTCGCCGCGGTATTGAGCCCGCGCACGTCCATGCCCTGCTTCATGATGACGCCGGCGCCGAGAAAGCCGATGCCCGAGACGACGTAGGAGATCACCCGCACCGCGCCGTCGGCGCCGGCCAGGTGCATGGCGAGATCGACGAAAGCGGCGGCGCCGACCGCGACCAGCACGTTGGTACGCAGGCCCGCGGTGCGCTGACGATATTGCCGCTCAGCGCCGATCAGCGTGCCCAGCACGAAGGCCGTGAACAGGCTGACCAGCGTGTCCGCAAAATCAGCGATCTGGAAGGTCGTCAGAAACCGCATGGCCCCATCTACGGTCGGAACGATGACAGATTAAAGCTCCAGCAGGCCGCCGTCCCCATTTTCGTCGGCGAACGCCAGCAGCGTCCCCTTGGCGTTCCAGGCGAGCGCGGCCACCGGCGGGGTGCCATTGCGGCGGACAAGGATCTCGGCACCGTCCTCCAGACGCACCATCAGGACGGTGCCGTCGCTATAGCCGGCGGCGGAGATGTCGTTCCTGGGATGGCAGGCAACGACCGACACGCGCGCCTGGAGCGGCGCAAGCATCGCGGGCTCCTTGCCCATCGGGCCGTCCTTGCTGGCGAACGGCCACAGGATGACCGTGTCGGCGCCCGAGGTCGCCAGCGCCTTGCCGCCCGCGCTCCACGACATCGAGCGAACGCGGCCGGGATAGCCGGTCATGCGCATGTGCCTGTTGTCGGCAAGCCGCCAGCCGTGCAGCGCCGATTCGTGCATCGTGGTGACCAGGAATTTGTTGTCCGGGCTGAAGGTGACGCCGAGATGCGAGCCGGCCCAAGGCAGGAATTCGGCCGATCCCGCCATGTTGGGAAACCACAGCGTCGCGCCGTTGTAATGGGCGATCGCGAGACGCTGGCCCTTCGGCGCAAACGCGAGGCCGCCGACGGTCGAGGGCACATCGAGCGACTTCTCCTCGCTCTTGCCGCTCTTGAAGAAGGCGGTCTTGCCGGCCGACCAGGCGTAGGCCCCATCCGGATGCAGCGCCACCGCATCGATCCAACGCCGCTTCGGGTCAGTCGCAAGCAGCGTCACTTCGCCCTTGGCGTCGAGCGACACGACTTTTCCATCGTCGCCGCCCATCACGAGGCGCTTGCCGTCGGAGGCCGCCGACAGAATGCCGCCGCTGTGCACGGCGACCTTGCTGATCTCGCCCTGGCCATCCACGAACGCGACATTCTCCTCGCCGCCGACGAAGGCGGCGCGGCTGCCAAGGAAATGCACGGAGGTCACAACCATCCCGAGCGCGAGCGGCTTGACGCGCTCGGTGACGGAGACGATCGAGGCGGAATCGGGGTCCGGCGTAAACTCTTTCATCACGAGACGATGCAGCTCTCGAAGCCCTGGCGAATGAGCTCTTGCGGCAATTCGCGGCCGATGAAGACGAGGCGGCTCTCGCGCGGCTCGCCGTCCTTCCACTTTCGCTGGTGGTTGCCCTCCAGCATCATGTGCACGCCCTGAAAGACGTAGCGGTCATCATCGTCGTGGAAGGCGAGAATGCCCTTGGAGCGCAGGATCTTGCCGCCCTCCACCTGCACCAGATTCTGGAGCCAGGGCATGAACACGTTCGGATCGAGCGGCTTGTCGGTTTTGAGCGACAGCGACTGCATGTCCTCGTCGTGATAGTGCTTCAGGCCGTGGCCGTGATCATGATCGTGGTGATGGTCGTGGCCATGATGGTGATGATCGTGGTCGTGGACATGATCGTCGGCATTCAGGAAGTCCGGCTCGATGTCGAGGATGCGGTCGAGGTCGAAGGCGCCGCGGTCGAGCACGTCGGCCAAAGCCACCGAGCAGCGCTCGGTGCGGTGCAGCTTCGCATAGGGGTTGATAGCGCGGATGCGGGCCTCGACCTCGGCAAGCTCACCCTTGGTGACGAGATCGGTCTTGTTCAGCACGATGACGTCGGCAAAGGCGATCTGGTTCTTGGCCTCGGGCGCGTCCTTGAGGCGATCGGACAGCCATTTGGCGTCCGCAACCGTGACCACCGCGTCGAGGCGCGCGTTCTTCTGCACGTCCTCGTCGACGAAGAAGGTCTGGGCGACCGGTGCCGGATCGGCAAGACCGGTAGTCTCGACGATGATGGCGTCGAACTTGCCCTTGCGCTTCATCAGGCCTTCCATGATACGCACGAGATCGCCGCGCACGGTGCAGCAGATGCAGCCGTTGTTCATCTCGAACACTTCCTCATCGGCCCCGATGATGAGGTCGTTGTCGATGCCGATCTCGCCGAATTCGTTGACGATGACGGCGTACTTCTTGCCATGGTTTTCCGACAGGATGCGGTTCAACAGCGTGGTCTTGCCGGCGCCGAGATAGCCGGTCAGGACGGTCACGGGAATTTTTGGGGCGGTCACTTCAGACATAACAACTCCGGACTTCGGGCTTTTCGCGCGACGCGAGGCGGGGTGGCCCCTGCCCTAATGGTCAAGCGCGCTGGTCAGGGTCTTTATATTGTGCCTGACCATATCAATGTAAGTGGGTGCAGGCCCCTTTTCGCCGGTCAAACCGTCCGAAATCAGGGTCCCGCCGACTTTTGAGCCGGTCTCCGCCGCGATCCGCCGGATCAGCCGGTCGTCGCTGATATTTTCCAGGAACACGGCTGGGATTTTCTGGGCCTTGATCTGGCCGATGATGGTGGCGATGTCCCGCGCGCTGGGCTCGGTTTCCGTGGAGACGCCCAAGGGCGCGATGAACTGGACGCCGTATTCAGCGGCGAAATAGCCGAAGGCGTCATGGGTCGAGATTACCTTGCGCCGCTCCTGCGGGATTTTGGCCACGGCTTCGCGGACCTCGCGGTCGAGCGTTTCGAGCTTTTCCAGATAGACCTTGGCCTGGGCGCGGAAGAACTTCGCGTCGTCAGGGTCGGCCGCGGCCAGCGCATTCGCGATGTCGGTGACGTAGACCTTCGCGTTGAGGACGGACTGCCAGCCATGCGGGTCGGCGGCAGAGCCGAGCTTGAGCGGTGCGATGCCGGCGCTCGCGGTGACCACATGCGCCTTGCTGCCCGAGGACTGCACGAGGCGCGGCAGCCAACCCTCGAGACCAAGTCCGTTCACAACGACGAGCTTTGCGTCCGCGATCCGCTTCGCATCGCTGGGCGCGGGCGTGTAGACGTGGACGTCGCTGTCGGCCCCGACCAGCGTCGTCAGATTGATCCGGTCGCCGCCGACATTGCGGACGAAGTCGGCGAGGATCGAGAAACTCGCGACGACCTTCAGCTGCTCCGCGGCGTGCAAGGGCGAGGCGATGAGCAAGAGCACACAAAGCAGGATGCGCCGCATCGCTGTCACGCTTCCAGATGCCGGCCGGGAAACAGCTGCCTGACGACGCCGCCGACCCGGCCGAACAGGACGGAGACGGTGTAGAGCGCGCTCGCCACCAGAATGATCGCAGGGCCCGACGGCACACGGGTCTGGAACGACAGCACGAGACCTGCATAGCCGGAGACGGCGGCAGCGACGACCGCGATGCAGATCATGACGGTAAGATCGCGCGACCAGAACCGCGCGATGCCGGCCGGCAGGATCATCAGGCCGACCGCGAGCAGCGTGCCGAGCGCCTGAAAGCCGTTGACGAGGTTGATCACGACCAGCGCGAGGAAAGCGAGATGCGCAGGCCCGCCAGCCCGGCTCACGGTGCGCAAGAACAAGGGATCGACGCTCTCGATCACCAGCGGACGGTAGATCACTGCGAGCACCAGCAGCGTCACCGTGGCGTTGAAAGCGACGACCAGCAGCGTCTGGTCGTCCATCGCCAGAATATTGCCGAACAGCACGTGCAGCAGGTCGATATTGGTGCCCTTGATCGAGACGATGGTCACCCCCAGCGCCAGCGATGCCAGATAGAAGGTCGCGAGCGAGGCGTCCTCCTTCAGCCCGGTCGAGCGCGCGACGAGGCCTGCGAGGATTGCGACGGCAAAACCTGCGATTAGGCCGCCGGCCGTCATCGCGAACAGATTGAGACCGGAAAGCAGGAAACCGACAGCGGCGCCGGGAAGGATTGCATGCGCCATGGCGTCGCCGACCAGGCTCATCCGTCGCAACATCAGGAACACGCCGATCGGCGCACCCGCGAGCGAGAGCGCGATCACGGCCGCCAGCGCACGTCGCATGAACTCGAATTCGGTGAACGGGCCGATCAGCGCGTCATAGAGCATCGGATATCAAGCCGCCCGTGAGCGGGCATCATCGGCCGAGCAGGCGGCGGCGCTGTCGTCGAAGGCTTCGCACATCCGCATCGCGACCATCAGGTTTTCCGGCGTCAGCACTTCCGCCGTCGGGCCCCACGCCACAGGGCCGCGCGCCAGCACCAGCGTCTCGCTGAAATGGGTGCGCACCATCTCCATGTCGTGCAGTGCGGCCAGCACGGTGCGGCCTTCGCCGTGCCAGTGCTTCACCAGCGCCAGCAGATCGGCAGTGGTCTTGCTGTCGATGGCGTTGAAGGGCTCGTCCAGCACGATCAGCCGCGCGTCCTGGAGCAGCACGCGCGCAAACAGCACGCGCTGCATCTGGCCGCCCGAGAGTGTGCCGATCGGACGGTTTTCGAAGCCGTTGAGGCCGACGGAAGCGATCGCGCGGAGGATGTTTTCGCGCGCCGCCTTGCCGATGCCGCCGAACAGGCCGGTCCCACGCCACAGCCCGGTGGCAACGAAGTCCAGCACCGAGATCGGGAAGCTGCGGTCGATCTCCGCACTCTGCGGCAGATAGGCGATATCGCGGCTGTCGAGCCCGCCGAGATGGATGCTGCCGTCGAGCGGCTTGAGGATGCCGACGATGCCACGCAGCAGCGTCGACTTGCCTGCGCCGTTCGGGCCGATCACGGCCAACAACGCCCCCGGCGCGACCTCCCCGTTGAGGTGGTGCACGGCGGGATGGCGGTCGTAGCCGAGCGTGACGTTGTGAAAATGCAGCGCCGCCATGGTCACCTCATCGCCAGGAAGACCACGCCCCAGAGCACGGCGCAGACCGCGAGCGCGGCCGCGAGGCGGGCGGCCATCGTCATGCGCAGGATCGACCAGTGCGCCGCCTGAGCCGGATGTGGAGAGGCCGCACCGTGGACGTGTGCGTGGGTGTGATCGTGTCCATGCGAATGCCCGTGGTCATTGAAATGGCCATGGGAATGGCCATGAGCGTGGTCGTGATGATGGGCTTGGGACGCGGCGGGAACCATGCCGGAACGTTATATTATAACATTACCTCTGTCCACGCCGGGCTCAGGGCTTGCCGATCACCATGGCGATAGCGGCGGCGACGAACGGGAACGGCACCGAAACCGCACAGCGGAACCAGACGAAACGGGCCGGCATGAACGGAATTTCCCATAAAATCACCCGTTGGAAGGCAAACAGCGCCCAGGCGACGACATAGGCGACCACTTGAGGCACCCCGCCGCCCGATTTCAGCGCCACCGTACCGATGGAGAACCCGATCACCGGGCCGCCGGGCGTCGCGGCACCCGCGACCACGGCAGTCGCGACCCCGAGCCAGCCGCTGCCCGGCCCCAGCCAGCCGCTGATCACCTCCTGCGGGATGATGGCGGCGATGTAGCCGGAGCCGATCACCCCCAGCGCGATCCGCGGCACGATGTTGATGAAATCCATCGAGCCTTCGCGCAGCGAGGCCTTGAACACCGATGGGCCGCGGCGAAAGGCGATCAGGCCGACGCCGAATACCGAGCCCCACAACAGGATATCGATCAGAAGCGCGGCGCTCAATTCTCGTCGTCCTTCAGGACCGGCTTCGGATAAAGCCGGACATAGACGAAGCGACCGAGCGCGCCTGCGAGCACCGGCAGCGGCAGCGAGATGACGATGCGCCACAGCGTGAAGTCGGTGCCCATGATCGGGATTTCCCAAGCCACCGCCCGGCCATAGCCGATCAAGGTCCAGCTCACGACCACGGCGATGGTGGCACCGAAATCGGCGCCGACCGCCAGCAGCGCACTCGCCACGGGATAGGCGGTGAAGGGACCGCCGGGCAGGATCGCGCCGAAGGCGGTGCCGATCAGAAGGCCTTTCAGGCCCGAATTCGGCCCGAGCGCGCGCGAGACTTTCTCGTGCGGCAGGATCTCGGAGATGAACGCTCCGAGCAGGCAGCCGGCCAGCACGCGCGGCAGGATGCCGCCGAACAGCGAGAGATCGTGGGTCAGTATTTCGAGAACACCGTCGGTGCCGTCACGCCGCCAGACCAGACCCGCGCTCACCGCCACCAGCGCTGCGATGATGATGGTGGACCAGCCGATCGGCTTGCGCACGCGGCCGGGCCGCGGTTCGGAGTCCGCGTCCTCGGCGGGCGCGGTGTCTTTCGGGAAGGGTTCTGACAACGGGCGCGTTCGGCTCGAGGGTGATGCCCATCCTGATTAACGGCGCCGCAGATGCGATGCAAACGGTACGATGACGTGAGCGATGCGCACCTCGCGCAGGGCCATGCGAGCCGAAATGCGAATTCCGCACAGCAAAAAAGGCGGCCGCGCCTGCGACCGCCTTTTCGTTTATGTCATTCCGGAGCGGCAAAGCCGAACCCGGAATCTCGAGATTCTCTGGTGCGGGAGCCCGCACCATAGTTCGATGCTGCGCATCGCCCCGGAATGACGGAGTGAAGCCTCAGGCCTTGTCGAACAGGGACTCGACGTATTCCCAGTTCACGAGGTTCTCGACAAACGCCTTCAGATAGTCGGGACGGCGGTTGCGATAGTCGATGTAGTAGGAGTGCTCCCAGACGTCGCAGCCGAGGATCGGGGTGGCGCCGTGCACCAGCGGATTCTCGCCGTTCGGGGTCTTGGAAATCTCGAGCTTGCCGTTCTTGACCTGGAGCCAGCACCAGCCGGAGCCGAACTGGCCGACGCCGGCCGCCTGGAAGTCCGTCTTGAACTTCTCGAAGCCGCCGAGGTCCTCGTTGATCTTCTTCTCGATCTTGCCCGGCAGCTTGGTGCCGCCGCCATTGGGCTTCATCCAGCTCCAGAAATGGATGTGGTTGTAGTGCTGGCCGGCATTGTTGAACACCGCGGGGTTCTTGCCGAACGAGCCCTTGACGATCTCCTCAAGGGACTTGCCTTCCCATTCGGTGCCCTTGAGCGCGTTATTGCCGTTGGTGACATAGGCCTGATGATGCTTGTCGTGGTGGAATTCGAGCGTTTCCTTCGACATGAATTGCCCGAGGGCGTCATAGGCGTAGGGGAGTGGGGGCAGCGTAAAGGTCATGGGTGTTGTCCGCGACTGATGGGGGAACGAGACTTAACGGTCACCCCTTATAGAAGGTTCCGTGGCTGTTAAATACCGCGAATTTCCCAAAAGGCGCGGTACGGCGGCTTGGCCCGATTGCATAAAATCGTCGCAAGGATGTGGGGCGTTTCAACCGGGCCGCAAAATATCATTGCCTTTGAGGTGCTTATGGCAGAACGAAACGCACCGACGGCGCGGAGATGCGAAAGAGCAAGCGATGAGCATCGAGATCGACATTTTGAACGGCGACGCCTCGTGGCGGATGGCGGAGCCGCTGCATCAGGCGGTCTTCGGACCTGATATCGTCGGGAAGCAGCCCTGGGCTCACGTCAAATGGGCCAATGCCGATTTGCGCGTGCTGATCGAGACGCCCGAGGATGGTCTCGTCTGCCATGTCGGCATCTACTTCCGCACCGTCACCTGGAACGGGCAGAAGGTTCACATCGGCGGCATCGGCGGCGTCTGCACGCGGGAGGACCGGCGCGGCCGCGGCTATGCGACGATGGCGATCGATGCCGCGGTGCATACCATGCGCGCCAACGAGGCGGTCCGCTTCGCGCTGCTGTTCTGCGAGCCGCACAATGTGGCGTTCTACCAGGCCCGCAGCTGGCTCCCCTTCAAGGGCGAGGTCTATTGCGAGCAGCCGGAGGGGCGGATCCGCTTCACCTACATGGCGCCCTATGTCTGCAATATCGTCAGCGCGCCGACGCTGGGCACCATCGACCTCTGCGGCCTGCCCTGGTGAGCCCTGCGTGAAGCGAGGCTGGTGCCGGCGCTCCACGCTATATAGTATGTCGAGCATCATCCAATATTCCGCGCGGTGACACATGACGATCGACGCCTCCATAGACGCCGTGCCGCCGCCTGCCCCGGTCACCTCCCCCATCGCCAGCTTGCTGACGGCACCGATCCTGCCGACGCTGCTGCGGCTCGCGATCCCCAACATGATCGCGATGGTCGGCAGCACGCTGGTTGCGATCGCCGAGACCTCCTATATCGGCCGGCTCGGCACCATCCCGCTGGCAGCGATCGCGCTGGTGTTTCCGTTCGCCATGCTGAACCAGATGATGAGCGCTGGCGCGATGGGCGGTGGCGTCTCGTCTGCGATCAGCCGTGCGCTCGGCGCAGGCGACCGGAACCGTGCGGCGACGCTGGCGCTGCATGCCGCCATCATCGGCCTCTGCGGCGGGCTTTTCTTCACGGTGACGATGCTCGTCTTCGGCCGCTCGTTCTTCACGCTGCTGGGCGGGCGCGAGCGCGTGCTCGAGGAAGCCAGCGGCTATTCGCAAATGCTGTTCTCCGGCGCGGTCGCGATCTGGCTCGTCAACACGCTGGCCTCGGTGATCCGCGGCACGGGCGACATGCGTCTGCCCTCGATGGCGCTGATCGGGACGAGCGTGCTCCAGATCGCGCTCGGCGGCACGCTGGGGCTCGGCCTGTTCGGTGTGCCGCAATTCGGCATGCCAGGTGTCGCTGCCGGGCAATTGATCGCGTTCACCTGTGCTGCGATCTTTTTCCTCTGGTATCTCTGGTCCGGCCGCAGCCGGCTGCCGCTGGATTTCCGCGCCTTCCATTTCGATCGCGCGTTGTTCTTCGACATCCTCAAGGTCGGCGCGGTCGCCTGCCTGTCGCCGCTCCAGACCGTGCTTACCATTTTGATCTTCACCAAGATCCTGGCGACCTTCGGCACCGAGATGCTGGCCGGCTACGGCATCGGCTCGCGGCTGGAATTCTTGCTGATCCCGATCACCTTCGCCTTCGGTATCGCATCGGTGCCGATGGTCGGCATGGCGATGGGCGCCGGACAGGTGAAACGCGCGCGTCGCGTGGCCTGGACCGCGGCCGCGGCCTCGGGAATCACAGTCGGCCTGATCGGGCTCGTCATCGCGCTCGATCCGTCACTGTGGGTCTCGCTCTTCACCAGGGATCCCGGCGTTGCTGCCGCCGCGCACAGCTATTTCCACTGGGCAGGCCCGACCTTCGTGTTCTTCGGCATGGGCGTGTCGCTGTATTTCTCCTCGCAAGGCGCGGCGCGCGTCGGCGGTCCCGTGCTCGCCTCCACCGCGCGGCTACTGATCGTCGCCATCGGCGGAGGCACCCTCATGATGGCACAGGCTCCAGCCTGGACCCTGTTCGCGCTGGTCGGCGGCGCCATGGCGGTGTTCGGGCTTTCGACCGCAGGCTCGGTCGCCTTGGTGCGCTGGGGCAAATGAGCGCAGGTTACACGCAGGCAAATAAACGCAGGAATGTGATTCCATCCAGCGTTGCACTATCCTGCTGGGCTGCTATGGAGGCGCTCCATTTCGGGGCTCTCTCCATGACTTCAAGATTCGCTGCTCTCATCGTCCTTCTGGCTGCGCTCCTTGGAGCGACTGCCGCCCATGCGCAGAGCGTCGACGGGACCTGGCTGACCCAGGCCGGCGATGCCCGCGTCAAGATCAGCAAATGCGGCGGCGACATCTGCGGCAACGTCGTCTGGCTGCGTGAACCCCACGACACCGCGACCGGCCTGCCTGCCACCGACAGCAAGAATCCCAATCCCGCCCTCGCCAGGCGCCCGATGATCGGCTTGCCATTGTTCAGCGGCATGCAGCCTTCAGGGCCGAACAAATGGTCGGGCCAGATCTACAATGCCGACGACGGCAGCACCTATGCGAGCAGCGTGACGGTGACATCAGCGGATTCGCTGCGGGTCGAAGGCTGCGTTGGCGCGCTCTGCGGCGGCGAGACCTGGACGCGCGCGGGGCGCTAGCGCTTCACGCCATCATCGCCTTCAGCGCCGTCGCAGCCGAGGCGTAGCCACCCCGCGCGCCGTCGATGAAATGGACGTGGTCGCTGCGCAGCGGCGATGGGGTAAAGCAGGTCATCATCGCGGCGTCCTGCTGGTGGAGACCGTAGCGCACGATGCCGTCGCGCGCGGCAGTCGCGAGACGATCGCTGAGGGCGCGCTCGAGCTCCGGCGTACAGTCGAGGATCATGCGCAGGCCGTCGTCATATTTTCGGAAGTCGGAGTTCTCCACGACCTGCCGCGTATAGAGCTTCGGCACGAAGCCGCCGACCTTGAGATCGAAGCGCATGATCAGATAGACGAAAAGCGTGTAGGCCAGCACCCGGGCGCGGCGTGCGAGCAGCGGACCCCCGCGCATGGTGCGCGCCTCATATTCCAGTCCCTGCGGCGGCCATGTCAGCGGCGGCCCTTGCGGCGGCACGGGCCGACCGGCGTCCGGGCTGCGCTCGACGAGATGGATGACGTCCTCGATCACCTTGCGGAAGACCCGCGGGTCGGCGCCCAGAGCCGGCATCACCAGCACCGACAAGATGAGGCCGCGCGCGGCCGGCATCACTTCGAAACGGCAGGACAGGCCGGAGAGATCGGGCTGCGTGCCCGCGGGCGCTTCCGCGACCGCGAACTCACCGCGCTTCATCGCCGCATCAGCCCAAGCGAGCCCGCCACCGGAGAACATCGCATAGGACAAATTGGCCGATGGACCGAAGCGCGCGACGCGCACGTCGAGGCCCTGAGCGCGGATAGCCCTGACCGGCACCAGCGCGACACGCATCGTCAGATCGAGATCCTCCCGCACCCAGGTCGCGGTCGCGGCCAGCGCTTCGTGCGCGCGGTTGAGATCACCCGGCGCGACCGCGAAACTCGCGCCGTCGCCGCCGAACACGAAGGGAAATTCGCGTCCCTCCAATGCGTTCGTCACCGCCGCGATCACGGCGGCACCGGCCATGTTCACCGCCTTGTAGCGCTGCGCCGCGATAGCCTTGGTGGAATCTACGATGTCGGCAACGCCGACGCTCCAGTCGTCGGGCAGCGGCGAATACAAAGCGGGGTCCATCAGGCTGGTGAAGCCGCGAAAGACCGGAATGCCGCTATAGAACGCTGATGTCATCGGATGATACCGGATCTTGGACGCACGTCCAAAGAGACATACGTAGAAGAATCGATTCGGGTTCGCCGGGGCGCGCCCTTGCAACCCTTGGCCGAAATAGACCCGGACAACAAGATGAGGGCGCGCTGCAATGCCACACAAGGTCATTGATCGGCATCAAACAGCTGCGCGCAAATGGCGTCTAGTCTCGATGATCTGACATGGTAGCGCGGGAACATCGACGTGTCCGACTCCGACAGGAAGGACCCCATCGCTCCGGTAAGCCGGCGCACCGGGCGTGATCCGATCAGCGCGGTGAAGATGCCGGAAAGCCTGACCGCGGCCGTCGATCATTGGGCCGAAACCCATCACCTGTCGCGCTCAGATGCCATCCGCACGCTGGTCGAGCTGGGCCTGAAGGTCGCGCCCCCGGCACTCCCGCCAGGGCACCCGCTCGCTTCGGATGCCACCAGGATCGAAGAGCTTGCGGTGCATGAACTCGAGGGACTGCTCGATCCTGCCCTGTCTGAAGACGAACGCGAGCGCCGGATCCGGCGCCTGACCGACGGCCCGCCGGAGTTCTCACACGAACGGATTGACCTGCCGAAGCACCGGACCTGAATGTCTAGTGCAGCTTCTCGTCCTGACGCTTGCGCAGCGCAGATGAGGGTACGTCGTGGCAGCCGACCAGACGCACGAATTTCTGCGGATACATTTCGTAACCGTGATCACCGGAATTCTGATGAGACATCGGCTCGCAGTGAACGGGCTGGCCGTGAACGTCGCTTGGCTGTGCGCGCTTTGCCGACGCCTTGCCCGGGTTCGAAGCGGTCATGGACTGCTCCCTATCGATTAGGGCAGATCGATTGACGTAAGCCAATCGATTGCGCGGCATCTTACGACCAAATCCGGATGATGTCATTGCGCCGGATCAATGCAATTGTGGCGATGGAGTTCCGCCTACGCCGTGTTGCCCGCGTCGACCGTGAACACGGTACCCGTCACATTGCGGCCGCCCTCTCCCAGCAGATATTCCACCATGCGCGCGACGTCGTCGGTCTCCGGCAGGCGGCGCAGCGCGCTGCGGCCGGCGATGCGCTTGCGGCTATCGTCGGAGAGATTGTGCGTCAGCTCGGTGTCGATGAAACCGGGCGCGATCGCGTTCACGGTGATGCCGAGCTTGCCGACCTCGCGCGCGAGCGAGCGGGTGAAGCCGGTGGCAGCGGACTTGGTCGCACCATAAACGGAGAGGCCGTTATAGCCTGTCGTCGCGATGATCGAGGAGATGTTGATGATGCGGCCGGCCCCATCGGCCATCATCTGGCGCACAACATATTTGGTGAGAATGATCGGCGACAGCACGTTGAGCTGCACCAGCGCCTCGATCTCGGAATTGTGCATGGTCGCGAGCAGGCCTTCGGTGCCGAGGCCGGCATTGTTGACGAGGCCGTAGATCGGGCCGAATTCGTCGCGCACGAGCTTTGCATAAGCGGGGATCGCGTCGATGACGGCTAGGTCGCAGGCGCGGAAATGCAGGCGCCCCCCCGACCCGGCAATCGCCGCCTTGAGCTCGTCGCTCTCGCGCCGCGCCGCCGCGATCACGTTATATCCGCCATCAACAAGCCGCTGCCCGATTGCAAGGCCAATGCCGCGGCTGCCGCCGGTGACGAGGACATTATGCATCGGTGCGCGCCAGTTTGCCGGCCGGGGTGACGTCGAGCGCTTCGACGAAGCGGATCACCGCCGGCACCTTGTGGGACGCGAGCTGCGCGCGGCACTGATCCAGGATCTGGTCGCGGATCTCTTTCGCGCGCGCCGGATCGGTGCCGTCAGCAAGGATCACGTCAGCAACGACGATGCCGCCGGTGATCGGGCTCTTGCGTGACTTCGCCCGGGACATCCGCACGTCGGGATGGCGGTTGATCACCGCCTCGATCTCTTCGGGGTGAACCTTCAGCCCACCGATATTGATGATGCCGCCGCGGCGGCCGACGAAATAGTAGCGGTCGCCGCGCAATTCGACGATGTCGCCGCTGTCGACATACCCGTCTGCATCGGTGAGCGCAGCCGCGTCGCGGCCGATATAGGCGTGCGCCGTGCGGGTCGAACGGATGCGGAGCGAACCGTCGACGACCTTCATCTCGACGCCGTTACGGTTGCCGAGATAGTCGGCCGGAAAGCCTTCCAGCCCGTCATTGACGGCAAAACCGACGCCGGCCTCGGTCGATGCATAGGCATGGCCGACGGAGGAACTCGGGAACGCCGCCTTCAGGCCGTCCAGCACCGCCTGGTCGGCGATCTCGCCGGAGAGGCGGACATAGCGCGGCGCGAACTGCGCGGCCGAGCCGCTCATCAACAGCTTGCGCCAGTGCGAGGGCGTGCCGGAGATGTGGGAGACGCCGCGCGCGTTCAGCCGCGTGACGTGATCGCCGAGCGCCTCATGCGGATCGGACAGCACCATCGAACCGCCCGACAGGACGGCGCGGAGGAATATCTGCAGGCCGCCATAGCGGCGGATGTCGTAGAACGTCGCCCATACCGGCGCGGGTCCGCGCGCCGGACCCTCGGCGACGATGGCGCCGGTGAGTGCTTCCAGCGTATGGCCAGCGATTTTCGGCACGCCCGACGTGCCCGAAGTGAGCATCAGCCATTCCGTGGCGCGTTCGGTCCTGGCCGGCGCAGTGGCTTGAAGCGGCAGCTGTGCGGTGACAACCAGCGGCACGCCGGTCTCGGGCCAGCGATCGGGCTCGTCGGTGACGACGGCATCGATCCCGGCATCCGCCATCAGCGCATCGAGATGCGCGGGGTTGAGATCGGGCGGACATAGCAGCATGCGACGGGCAATACCGTCGAGCTCGATCATGGCAAGGCCCGATCGGAGCTGGTCGGACAATTTCAGCAGCACCGCGCGGCCGGACAGCTCGCGCAGGCGGCCACCCAGGACCGTCTGCGACAGGATATCCGTCAGCGACACGACATCGTGCGCGTCCGACAGCGTGCGGCCCGTCAGCTCCGCGCCGAGATGATCGCGCAGCGCAAAGATCTCACGCGGGGACATTTTCGTAGGCCCGCACGAAATCGCCCACGGTGGCGGGGAACGCTGCGTCCTCGGAAATAGTGAAGGGGTCGACGCCGGTCTCGTCCTCGAGGCGCGCCACCAGGATGGCGAAGGCGAGCGAGTCGAAGCCCGTCTCGTGCAGGGACAGGTCGTCCGAGAGCGCGGGAAGCGCGACGTGCTGCTCCTTGGCGATCTGCTGGATCGCTTCAATGACCTTAGACCGTACCGACATGGCTGGCTCGCTTCTGTTGTCGTTCGTGTTGCGGCGGTTCTTGATGACCGCCTCCCTTGGCCGCTTGTTTACCCGACAGAAGTAAATGGCTTCTTGGACAATTCGGATAAAATTGGACCTATCTCCAATTTTCGCGCGGCTAGAGCCGGATCGTACCCTCGTTGATTCGCGTATAGGCCTCCGCGTCCAGCGCGACATAGGTGCCGGCCTTCGGGTCCAGCATGAACAGAGGATCGGAGACCGCGCGGGGATCAAATCCCTCGCGCGCGAGCTCGGCCTTCTTCTGCTTGAACGTCTCGGTCGCATCGAGCTCGCGCGAGATGCGTATGAAGACAGGGTGAGCATAGGCCGGCAGGCGCTGTGCGAGATGGGCGGGCAACCCCTCGAGGACGAAGCCCTCGTTGACCACGATCGCGCTCATGCCGGCGCGGCCGTCGGTGCCGGGGATGCTGACGCCGTAGGTGGTGGCGTCGATCACGCCGGTGAAATCGCGCACGGCGTCATTGACCTCCGAGGTCGCGACGTTCTCGCCCTTCCAGCGAAAAGTGTCCCCGATGCGGTCGACGAAGTGGAAGAAGCCCTTCTCGTCGAGCCGCATCAGATCGCCGGTTCTGAACCAGGAATCGCCCTTGGCAAAGACATCGCGCAGGATCTTCTTTTCGGTCTCGCTCGCCTCGGTGTAACCCTCGAAGCGACCGCCGCCCTCATCCGCCGTGCCGATACGGCCTATGGCTTCGCCAGCCTCGCCGCGCGCGCAGGCGATACAAAACCCATCGGCATTGCGCAGCGGCACGCCGCTATCGGAATCAAGCTTGACGAGACCGGCGGGGAAACGATGCGCGAGCAGCGGCGGAACGCGGCCGATCGCGCCGGGCTGGCCTTCGACGTTGAAGAGCGAGAAATTACCTTCCGTCGCCGCGTAGAATTCGAGGATGCGCGGAATGGCGAAACGCGCCTGAAAATCGTCCCAGATGTCACCGCGAAGTCCGTTGCCGCATACGAGCCGCAAGCGATGCCGGTTCTCGTATTCCGACGGAGGGGCCTTGAGCAGATAGCGGCAGAGCTCGCCGATATACTGAAACAACGTGCAGTCGTGGCGCACGATGTCCGGCCAGAAATTCGACGCCGAGAATTTATCCGCGATCACCACCGAACCGCCGGCGGCGAGCATGCTGCATGGCGCGACGATGCCGCCGACCGAGTGGAACAGCGGCAGGCAATCGTAGAGCCGATCCTGCGGCGTCGCGCCCGTGAGGCCGGCAAACCAAAAGCCCCAGTTGAGGATGCGGCGGTGGCTGATGCTGGCGGCTTTCGGCAGGCCGGTCGTCCCGGACGTGTAAATCAGCAGCGCCCGGTCGTCGATGGTGACGCCGCCACGCTCGTCCGGCGAAAGCGGCCCGTCATCGAGGGCGGCAAGCGCGACATCGATCGGACGCTCGCCGCGGGCATCGCCATGGGTCCAGACCTTCGCTTCCGTCTTCAGGTGCGGCGACGCGCCGTCCAGCGCCTCCGCAAGCTCGTGCGCGACAATGATGTGAGCGGGCTTTGCCACTCCGATGCAATGCGCGAGCGATTGGCCTACGAGCTTGGTGTTGACGAGCGCGACCACGCCGCCGACCCGGCTGATGCCGAGCCAGGCCGCGACATAGTCGATGCCGTTCGGCATGATCAGCGCGACAGTGTCGCCCTTGGCCACACCGGCCGAACGCGCCCACCGCGCATAGCGATTGATGCGTTTCGAAAGCCCCTCATAGTCGAGGCTCACGTCCTCGATGGCCAGCGCAATGCGATCGGGCTGGCGCTGCGCCCAATCATCGACGACGTCTGCGAACAGCCGGCCCGGCAACGTCTCGATCCGTGCGGTGAGTTCGATCGCCTTCAGCCAGGTTTTCGAAGCCGAAGGTGCACGCGCGGCTTTCGGTTGCTCGATGACGCCGGTTGTCATGCCGTTCATTCTTTCGAAACGTGTCTGCTGGTTCCCGGCAGCTTAGCTCGCCCGCCCTGCCCAGGTGTTAAGAGACGAGGTAAAACCGGGTTAGCGCGCGATTAACTCTAGCGATCCTTTACCAAATCGGTGGGATCGGCGTGCGCGGGCACGCTCACCGGCTACGAGACGAGTTCGTTCTACGGTGTCGGCGCTCCGCACGACACGCCGCGCGAGATCGTCGATCTGCTCAAGCGCGAAATCGACGCCGCGCTGTCGACGCGGAGATCAAGTCCCGCATCGCCGGGCTCGGCGCAATTCCGCTGCACGGCAATGCAGGCGAGTTCGGCGGCATGCTGACGGCGAGGAACCGACCGCTGGCTGAAGGTGGTGGAGTTGTCGGGCATCCGGAAGGAGTAGCGACCGCACCTGCACGCGACGCGGAAGCGCTGAATCCGCGCATCGCTAGCCGCCTCGCTGATGGCGCGAGCGCTGCGGCGGTGCGTTGAACGGATAATACGGATTGAGATCGCAGGTGGCGGAGCGGCCCGAAGCGGTGGCGCGGCACTGCGGCAGCGAGGTGAAGGAGCAATCGTACCACTCCCCGCCCCCGCTGTTCGCACCGGAATAAACGTGCATGCAGATGGGATAGTGCGGATCGAAGGTCTGTGCACGCGACGGCGCGGCCGTGAGCAGGGCACCGACGGTCACGATCAGGCCGAATGAGCGACGCATTAAAATTCCCCTGAAAGCCGCATTGCGGAACGCTAGTGCACCTTCTTAGGGCGCCGGCGCGGCGGCGGCGGTTCATCGAAAGCATAGTAGGGATTGACGTCGCAGCTTGCCGAGCGGCCCGAGGCCGTGGCGCGGCACTGCGGCAGCGAGGTGAAGGAGCAGTCGAAATAGTCGCCGCCGCCACCGCCGAAGCCGCCGGGCATGTAGACGTGCATGCACACCGGATAACGTGGATCGTAGGTCTGAGCGCTGGCATCTGCCGCCACGAACAGCGTGGCAATCGCGGTGAGGGTCAGGATCGGCAAACGCATGGAGAAATCCTCGAATCGTTCATGTCGGCAGCCCGGATGCCAGCCACCTCGTATGGCATAACACCACGGCAGAGGCGACCGTTCCTCAGCGCAGATGACGCCAAGGTGAGTGTGGTCCGACCGCTACCCGCCGAGCCCCTGCAACACCAGCCGATTCAGCCTGGCCGCAAACGCGGCAGGGTCTTCCGGCAGTTCGCCATCCAGGATCTGCGCCTGTTCGAGCAGGAGCAGGCTGAGGTCGTCGACCGCCTTCGAGCCGGCCTGAGCCTTGGTGATCGCGGTGACCAGCGGATGGCGCAGGTTGATCTCGAGGATCGGCTTGGTGCGCATGCCACGGTTCTGCTGGGCCAGGATGCGCTCGAGCTCGCGGCTCGGTCCCTGGCTGTCGGCGACGAGGCAGGAGGCGGAGCTGGTGAGACGCGTCGATGCCTTGACGTCGCTGACGCGCTCGCCGAGCGCGGCCTTGATCACCGCGATGGTGGCGGCCTCGTCGGCGGCCGGCTCGTCCTTCTTCGCCTCGTCCGCCTCGTCGACGCGCGGGATCAGGTCGAGGTTGAGGTCACCCTGGCTCAGCGACTTCAGCGGCTTGCCGTCGAACTCCGATGGCATCGAGGTCCAGAAGGCATCGACGGGATCGGACAGCAGCAGCACTTCGATGCCGCGCGCAGTCGCCGCCTCGAGCCTGGGGTTCGACTTCAGCCGCTCGATGCTGTCGCCGACGAGATAATAGATCTCTGTCTGGTTCGGCTTGAAATCGGCGATGACGTCCTTGAGCGAGCGCTTCTCGCCCGCAGTCGTGGTGAAACGCGACAGCGCGAGCAGCTTTTCGCGGCGTTCGAAATCCTCGTAGATGCCTTCCTTCAGCACCGCACCGAATGCCTCCCAGATCTTCGCGAAGTTCTCCGGATCCTTCTCGGCAAGGCTTTCGAGCTCGGACAAGACGCGGGTCGCCACGGCCTTGCGGATCTGCGCGAGCTGCGGATTGTTCTGAAGCATCTCGCGGGAGATATTGAGCGGGAGATCCTCGCTGTCGACGACGCCGCGGATGAAGCGGAGGTATCCCGGCAGCAGATCGGCATCGTCGGTGATGAAGACGCGGCGGACATACAGCTTGACGCGCCCCTTTCGGTTCGGCTCGAACAGGTCGAACGGCTTGGTCGAAGGCGCGAACAGCAGCACGGCGTAGGAGTAACGCCCCTCCGCGCGATAATGCAGCGTCATCGCGGGATCGTCGAAGGCGGAAGCGATCTGCTGATAGGCCTTCTTGTAGTCTTCCGGCGTGAGCTCGGATTTCGAACGCTGCCACAGCGCGCTTGCAGAATTGATCTGACGCGGTTCGCCCTCTTCGGGCACGAGTTCGATGGGGAAGAGGATGTTGTCAGAATAAGCGCCGACGATACGTTCGATCTCGTAAGCTTCGAGGTATTTCTTCGCATCGTCCTTGAGATGCAGAACGATCTCAGTGCCGCGCTGCACGCGGGCCGCATCCTCCTCGCTGGCACGCGCGATCTCGAAGCCCGAGCCGCCCGAGGACGTCCAGGTCCAGACGTCGCTCTCGCCGGCGCGGCGGCTGACCACGACGATCTTGTCGGCGACCATGAAGGCGGAATAGAAGCCGACGCCGAACTGGCCGATCAGGCCGAGACCATCCTTGGCCTCCTTGAGCTTCGACACGAAAGCCTTGGTGCCGGAGCGGGCGATGGTGCCGAGGTGGTCGATCAGTTCCTGCCGCTCCATGCCGATTCCGTTGTCGGCGATCGCAAGCGTTCCGGCCGTCTTGTTCGGAATGATCCGGATCTTGAGCGCGTCGCCCTCGCCCAGCAGCGCCGGATTCGCGATCGCCTCATAGCGCAGCTTGTCGCAGGCGTCCGAAGCGTTGGAGACGAGTTCGCGCAGGAAGATATCGGTCTCGGAATAGACGGAGTGCACCATCAGGTGCAGAAGCTCGGAAACCTCGGCCTGGAAGGGCTGCGTATGCACAGCCGTGTCTGACGTCGTCATGCGTTTACCCGGTCAATCGAAAGGGGAAGAAACCCGGGATATAACGCGACGTGGCAGGGGATCAAGTAGATGTCAGTCATCGCCCTCCGGGCGGAGGGCGACTTGTCCGTGGCAAACGCCGATCAGGTCACACAGCGGCCGGGCTGGAGCAGTTTTGCGACCTCGGTCAGGGAGCTGACCATCGGCTCGCAGGCGATCGTCGGCTTTTTGCGGCTCTGCTTCTGGTCCGGGAGCAGCACCGGCGGCGGCTTGGCGTTGCCGGTCTCGATCACCGCGGGGACCCGCAGCAGCACCGACGTGTCGGCCAGATCGTTCAGCCGCATCGACACGGTGCGGGTCGGAACCTCCGCCTGCTTGATGTCGGCGAGCCGGTCGGCTTTGCTGGAGCGATTGACGTTATGGCCCGGCTTGTCAGCGACCGCCTGCCAGCGGTCGGCCAGATCATGGCCCGAGGCGAGCTGCACGGCGCCGACCTGGACGGCGCCGACTTGGACGGCGCCAAGCGTCGCGGCGATCGCGACGGCTCCTAAAAATACCTTTTGAATCTGTGACATGGCTGTCGGTCCCTCGCCCCATGGCGATCGCGGGAACAACGCGAGGAGAGGACCCAGAGTTCTCAGTCGTTAAGATCACTTAACCGTGTGCGAAAAGGGCACGGTCCGCGCGAAAAATTTCGCAACCGCCTGGAACGACTTTCGCGGACGGGAGTCGTCTCAACAGCCGGCTATTCCCCCCTGCCCCATAAGCCGGCGACGTAGGGCGCGACTGTGGTGATGCCAGTCGCGCCTTACTTTTGTCTGGAGTTCAGTTCGCCTTCCCCGCGAGCCACTCCCGCCCCTCCCCATAGAGCTTCTCGACCTCAGGCCCGGTCAGGCCCGGCATGTCGCGCTTGACCTTGTAGCCGATCAGCTCCTGCATGTAGGCGAGGTGGCGGTAGCCTTCGGGCAGCGCGGCAAGGGCTTTCTGGTCGAGCTGAAGTGTCGCGGCCGGGTCGACCGGGTCGATCCGGTCCTTCTCGTAGATCGGCTGGCGGCGGACGATGCCCCATTTTCCCTGCCGCTTCTCCAGGAAATCGTAAAAGCGCCCGGTGCAGACGACGTCGCAGGGCACGTCGTGCACCGGCGCGCGCTGCGAGATGGTCATCTTGGTCTGCGCGATGGCGCGCACCCCCTCGAGATCGATACTGCAGCCGCCGAGGAAATGCAGGATGCGCACGCCCTTGGCGAACCCCTCCTGGCTGACCCTCATGAAATCCCGCGCCGGCCCCTGAAACCAGGTGGCGGACATCCAGCCTTCCTCGTGCCAGACGGTGGCAAAGCGCTCCCAATCGCCGGCGTCGCGCCACACCGCCCAGTTCTCGACGAGGTCGCGGATGGCGAGGCGGTCGAGGAGTTGCTGGTCCATGAACACGTCTCCGATGGCGCTGCGGCTGCAACGCGGCCGCTGCGCGAGGTATGAGCGGTGAATTCGATGGCCGTCAAGCGTGGCAACCTGATCAACGAAAATCCGGCGCACCTTGCAGCACGCCGGATCGGGATTCGTCACATGCCGGGCGTAGGCGCTTCCTTACGCCGCCGGCACTTTCGGCGCGCGGTTGCGGGAGTTGCGCTGGAAGAACAGCGCCTGGCTCGCCACCGCCGACACCATCGCCGGCTGGAATGGTTTCGAGATCAGGAACGCCGGCTCGGGGCGCTCGCCGGTAAGGAAGCGCTCGGGGTACGCGGTGATGAACACCACCGGCACCTCGAAGGTGCGGAGCAGCTCGTTGACGGCGTCGAGGCCCGACGAGCCGTCGGCGAGCTGGATGTCGGCGAGGATCAGGCCGGGCCGCTTGTTCTTTGCCAGCGCGACCGCATCGGCGTGGGTGCGGGCTACGCCGACGACATTGTGGCCGAGGTTCTTCACCAGGCTTTCGAGATCCATGGCGATGAAGGTCTCATCCTCGATGATCAGCACGTCGGTGGCGATCTCGGCGGCCATCTCGCGCCCTGCGGCATCTGCAAGCCGGCGCGTCTCGCCGACGTCGGTGCCGAGGATATAGCCGACCTCTTCTTCCGAAAATCCCTCGAGCGAGAGCAGCAAGAAGGCTTGCCGCGGCAACGGCGTGATGTTCGACAGCCGTCGCTCCGGCGGCATCGGCAGGTTCGTCACCTCGGAATCGTCGTTGACAGACACGGAATTCCAGATCTGGGTGAACAGCCGGAACAGGCCGGCGCGCGGCCCGTGGCTCTCGTCGAGCACCGACGGATCTCCCAGCATGGCTTCCAACATGGCTGCGACATAGGCGTCACCGGAGGACTGGCTGCCCGTCAGGGCGCGTGCGTACCGGCGCAACAACGGCAAGTGTTCAGCAACAAGCTGTGAACGGGACATCCCCACTCCATATCATCTTCGGGCCGACCTTGACGTGCAGGCGTTAGGCGGGGGGCCCGGGTTCCCCTGCTGGGCTGATTACGCCTCAGATCAAGAAAAGTTCCGCATGGGGGCGGAACTTTTTCTCGCAGCTCGCATTGAGCCTATCCAGGGAACGGCTCCCGGTTGAGAGAACTTCTCGATTTTACAGTTACTTAACTCGGGGAAACGTGGAACAGGTCATGAAAGATCTCAAGTCTCAAGCCAGCAAAAGCACGACCCCCGGTAAGGGAGGGCTCACTCCGGAGATCCAGTCCCGGATCGGGCACCAGCTGCGCGCCATGTACGACGACGTGGTGCGGCAGGGGGTTCCGGACCGGTTCGCGGAACTGATCAAGAAACTTGATGCGCCGGGAGCGACACCCCAAGTGGAAAATGGTGGCGGTTCTAACGACAACAACAATGGGAGGGATTGATGCCTCTCACGGACTCCCTGCGTAACGACATCCTGGCGGCCGTGCCCAGTCTGCGCGCGTTCGCCATCTCGCTCAGCGGCAATGCCGATCGCGCCGACGATCTGGTCCAAGAGACGCTGTTGCGCGCGCTCGCCAACATCGACTCGTTCCAGCCCGGCTCCAATCTGCCGGCGTGGCTGTTCACGATCCTGCGCAACCTGTTCCGCTCCGACTATCGCAAGCGGCGGCGGGAAGTCGAGGATGCCGAAGGCAATTATGCCAAGACGCTGAAGACGCAGCCCTCGCAGAACGCCCATCTCGAGTTCGAGGAATTCCGCACGGCACTCGACAAGCTTCCGCAGGACCAGCGTGAAGCGCTGATCCTCGTCGGCGCCTCCGGCTTCTCCTATGAGGATGCGGCCTCGATCTGCGGCTGCGCAGTCGGCACGATCAAGAGCCGCGTCAACCGCGCGCGCTCGAAGCTCGCGGCGCTGCTCTATGTCGACGGCGCCGAGGATTTCGGACCCGACGAGACCATTCGCGCCGTGATCGGCGGCAGCGGCGGCTGACGGCCGGCCTCAATCGGACTGAGACCGCGATGAAGGCGGCCGCTTCCAGCGGCCGCCTTCGCACGTCTGACGTGATCACGTCTGAAACGTGATGCGGCGGAGCCTGCGTCGCGTCGATCACTCGTCCACGAAGGTCACTGTCTCGGCCACGCTCGCACGCGACGTGCGGTAGCTGTTGACCTTGTGGGCGTTGTCGGCATAGCCGAACGAGATACCGCAGACGATGCGGCGGTCAGCAGGCAGATTGAAATGGCGGCGGATCAGGCCGGAGTGGCGCGCAAGCGCTGCCTGCGGAATCGTGCCGAGCCCGAGCGCCTGCGCGGCCAGCATGAAGTTCGAGACATAGGCGCCGCAATCGATCGCACCGTAGATGCCGAGCGGCTCGTCGGTGTGGATGATGGCCACATGCGGCGCACCGAAGAAATTGTAGTTCTCCAGCGCCTGCTTGGCATAAGCCATCTTGTCTCCGCGCGCGATGCCGAGCGTGTTGTAGAGCTGAAACCCGCTCTCGCGGCGGCGTTCGAGATAGGCGCCGAGATATTCGCGCGGCGGCGTGAAATCATAGTCGTCCCCGAGACCGCCCGAAGCCTCCTTGTAGATCAGCTTGCGGAAACGCTCCTTGGCCTCGCCGCTGGCGATGACGACCTGCCAGGGCTGGCTGTTGCACCAGGACGCCGTGCGCTGTGCGGTGGTCAGCAAATGTTCGATCGTCGCGCGATCGACTTCCTTGGCCAGGAAGGCGCGCACCGAATAGCGCTCGTTGAGCAGCTCTTCGAGTACGCCGATGCGGTTGTTCTGATTGACTGCAGCGTCCATGGATCAGCTCGCACTTTTCTCGTAGGGTGGGCGAAGGCGCATAGCGCCGTGCCCACCGACAGACTTACCTCGGCGCATCTGCATATGGTGGGCACGCTTCGCTTTGCCCACCCTACGAGATGCAGCGAGAGGCTAGATCACCGTCCCTTGGTCGGTATCTTGTTATACGGCACGTCCTTGTCGACGCGGATGTCGCCCGGCAATCCCAGCACGCGCTCTGCGATGATGTTGCGCAAGATCTCGTCGGTGCCGCCTGCGATGCGCATCGAAGGCGAGGACAGCAGCATCTGCTGGAACTGGCCCTGCACGGTCTCCTCGTCCGCGCCGGTGAGAACGCCGGCCGCGCCCTGGAGGTCCATGGCATAGGTCGCGATGTCCTGCAGCATCATGCCCGAGACGAGCTTGCCGATCGAATTCTCCGGCCCCGGCCGCTCGCCCTTGGACAGCGCCGAGATCGCGCGGTAGCTCGTGTATTTCAACCCGCTCGACTTCACCGCCCAGCTCGCAAGTTTTGAGCGCACGGCGGGATCGTCGATGGCGAGACCATCCTCCAGCATCAGATTCGAGCAGAACTCGAACATCTCGGGGACGCCGGTCGCAAGCCGCGAACCGATCGACATGCGCTCGTTCATCAGCGTGGTCAGCGACACGCTCCAGCCCTCGCCGATGGCGCCGAGGCGCTGGCTGTCGGGAATGACGACGTCGGTGAAATAGACCTCGTTGAACTCTTGCATGCCGTTGGCCTGCTTGATCGGGCGCACCTCGACGCCGGGGCTCTTCATGTCCAGGAAGAACATGGTGAGGCCCTTGTGCTTGGGCATATTGGGATCAGTGCGCGCGATCAAAAGTCCGTAGTCGGAATAGTGCGCGCCGGAGGTCCAGATCTTCTGGCCATTAACGACCCAATCGTCGCCCTTCTTCTCCGCGCGTGTGCGCAAGCCGGCGACGTCAGACCCGGCCGACGGTTCGGAGAACAGCTGGCACCAGATCTCCTCGCCCGCGGCCAGTTTCGGCAAATGGCGCCGCTTGGCGTCCTCGCTGCCAAAAGCCATCACGGTTGGGCCGCACATGCCCTCGCCGATCTGAAACGGCTGCGTCAGCTTGCCGTAGACGCCTTCCTCCTGCTGCCAGATCACACGCTCGATCGGCGTCGCACCGCGGCCGCCATATTCCTCGGGCCAATGCAGGCAGGCCCAATTGCCTTCGGCCTTCTTCTTCTGCCAGGCTTTGCCGACATCGACGATGTCGTGGTTGGCCAGCCGGATGCGGCCGAGCGAGGATTTTGACAGCTCGGTCAAGAACTCCTTCGGCGCATTGGCTTCGATCCATTTGCGCGCGGTCTCGCGGAATGCGGCTTCCTGCGGGGTGTCGTCGAAATTCATGGCGGACCTCTTCGTTCTTGCTCTGTCTTAGTCCCTCATGGTGAGGAGACGCGCAGCGCCGTCTCGAACCACGAGGCCCCAGTCGGGCCTGCATCCTTCGAGACGCCGCGTTCCGCGGCTCCTCAGGATGAGGATCATCAACCTCTTCCCTTCGTAGGGATCTTGTTGAACGGCACGTCCTTGTCCACCCGGATGTCGCCGGGCAGGCCCAACACCCGCTCGGCGATGATGTTGCGCATGATCTCGTCGGTGCCGCCTTCGACGCGGGTACCCGGCGCCCGCAGCAGCATCGCCTGGAAGCGGCCGGCGAGTTCGGAATCTTCAGGACCGCTGATCACACCTGCGGCGCCTTGCAGATCCAGCGCATAGGTCGCGACATCCTGGATCATGGAGCCCGCCACCAGCTTGCCGATGGAATTTTCCGGTCCCGGGCGCTCGCCCTTCGACAGTGCCGAGATCGCGCGCATGCTGGTGTATTTCAGCCCGCTCGCCTTCACCGCCCAGTTGGCAAGCTTCGAGCGCACTGCGCGGTCCTCGATTGCCGGGCCGTCGTCCAGCATCAGGCTCGAACAATAGTCGAACAGCTCGGGGAAGCCGGTCGAGACGGCCGCGCCGATCGCGCTGCGCTCGTTCATCAGCGTCGTCAGCGAGACGTTCCAGCCGTCACCGACCTCGCCGAGGCGCTGATGATCGGGAATGCGGACGTTGGTGAAATAGACCTCATTGAAGTCCGACGCACCGCTCGCCTGCTTGATCGGCCGCACCTCGACGCCAGGGCTCTTCATGTCCAGGAAGAACATGGTGAGGCCCTTGTGCTTGGGCACGGTCGGATCGGAGCGGGTCAAGAGGATGCCGTAATCGGAATAGTGCGCGCCCGACGTCCAGATCTTCTGGCCGTTGATCACCCAGTCATCGCCATCCTTCTCGGCGCGCGTGCGCAGGCCCGCGACGTCGGAGCCGCCGGCGGGCTCGGAGAACAGCTGGCACCAGACCTTTTCGCCGGAGGCGAGTGGCGGCAGATAGGCGCGCTTATGCTCCTCGCGCGCGAACGCCATCATGGTCGGCCCGCACATGCCGTGGCCGATGATGAACATGCGGGATAGCTGTCCAAACGGCCCCTCTTCCTGCTGCCAGATCACACGCTCGATCGGCGACGAACCGCGGCCGCCATACTCCTTCGGCCAGTGCAGACAGGCCCACCCCGCATCTGCCTTCTTCTTCTGCCAGGCCTTTGCCACTTCCAGAATATTGGCGTTCTTCAACTGCGTGCGGCCGAGCGAGGACTTGCGAAGCTCTTCCTCATACTGCTTCGGTGCATTGGCCGCGATCCAGGCGCGAGCAGTGGCGCGAAATTCAGCTTCCTGCGGGGTATCGTCGAAGTTCATGACGTTGCCTTTGCCTACGCCGCGTTCTTCTTGCGCATGCGGTCGATCAACTGGTCTTCCCAATAGGACAGGCTGCCGAGCCCGAGCGCCATGGCGTTGGCGCGGCGGTAGTACATGTGACAGTCGAACTCCCAGGTGAATCCCATGCCGCCGTGGACCTGGATGTTGTTCTTGGCGCAGTGCTGGAACGCCTGCGTCGCGCTGATGCGGGCCGCGGCAGCGGCTTCCGGCAGCTCCGCGGCGTTGGTCGAGAGCGCCCAGGCGCCGTAATAGCTATTGGAGCGCGCCAGCGTCGCCGACACATACATGTCCGCCAGCATGTGCTTGACGGCCTGGAACGAACCGATCTGTCGGCCGAAGGCGATGCGGTCGAGCGCGTAGTCGCGGCCCATCTCCAGCGCACGGTCGGAGCCGCCGACCTGCTCGAACGCGCAGAGCACCGCGGCGCGGTCGAGCACTTGAGTCAAGATGCTCCAGCCTTCGCCGGCCGCGCCCAGCGGCTCGGCCTTGCAATCCCTGAAAGTGATCTCGGCCTGCCCGCGGGTCGGATCGAGATTGGTCAGGCTTTTCACCTCGACGCCGCCGTCCTTGAGATCGACAACGAACAAGGAGATATCGCCGTCGCGTCCGCTCGATCCCGTCCGTGCCGCGACCACCGCGAAGTCGGCGATCGCGCCATCCGCGACCGGCTTCTTGACGCCATTGAGTACGCCATTCGCAGCCGTGAGCTTGACGTTCTTCGGTGACGGATTGCCTTTTCCCTCGAACAGCGCCAGCGTGCCGATCGCCTCGCCCGAGGCAATCGCCGGCAACCATTTCTTCTTCTGCGCGTCACTGCCTGCAATCAGCAGCGCTTCGGCAGCGAGATACACCGTGGAGGAAAACGGTACCGGTGCGTTCGCCCGGCCCATCTCTTCAGCGATCACGCAAAGTTCGAGATGACCGGCGCCCGCGCCACCAAAATCCTCGGGAATGGCGACACCGAGAAAACCCATCTCGGCGAGGCCCTTCCAGAGCTCCTTGTCGTAGGGCGCCTTGCCGTCGAGGACTGCGCGCACCGCCTTGGGCGGGCACTTCTCGGTGAGGAATTTGCGCGCCTGATCGCGGAGCTGCTTCTGGTCGTCGGAAAAATCGAAATTCATGGCGCGTATCCGTGTTGATGATGTCGATTACATGAGAATGATGACGTCCCGCTCAGGCTTGTCGGCATAAAGCCGCTCGACCAGCGGGGCACGGCGCTCGAGGCCGGCGCGCTGGTTGATGTAGCCCTTGTCAGTGAGCTCGTTACCGTCGATCGAGGGCGGCTCGGCCATCAGCATGGCGCGCGCGATGATGCGGCTGCTGGCGCCTTCGCACTCCTTGTTGTGAGCCTCCAGTCCGCGCCTGAAGCAAGCGATCACCTCGGGATGCTTCACTGCATCATCGAAGCTGAGATCGGGGTTGCCGACGAGTTGGCGGCAGGCATGCAGGTTCGGCCAGGCCAGCAGGCCGATGAAGGCGCGATCCTGCCCCGCGACCAGCGCATCATGCACGACGGGCGTCGCGGCCGCGATGGCATCGGTGCGCAGCGAGCCGACATGGACGAAGGTGCCGGTGGTCAGCTTGAAATCTTCCACCACGCGCCCGGCAAAGATGATGCCTTTCACCGGATCGGTGTCGTCGACGAAGATTCCGGCGTCACCGATGCAATAAAAACCTTCCTCGTCGAACATCTTCTTCGTCAGATCAGGCTGGCCGAAATATCCCGGCGTGACGTTGACGCCGCGCAGACGCAACTCGTATTTCGCTCCGCACGGCACCATCTTCAACTCGACGCCGGGGAACGGCAGGCCGATCAGGCCGACGCGCTCGGTGTCCCAATAGGTGCCGGTCGAGGTCGGCGCGGTCTCGGTCGAGCCCCAGCCGGTGTAGAACACGATGCGCTCGCCGGTGGTCTTCACGGCGAGAGCCTGCATGCGGTCGTAGAGATCATCCGGCAGCCGCGCGCCGCCATAGGCCATGATCGAGAGGTTCTTGAAGAAGGAACGGCACAGCGCGTCGTCCTTCTCCATGGCGGCGGCGAGCGCGGCATAGCCGGCGGGCACGTTGGCGTAGTAAGTCGGCGAGATCTCGCGCAGATTGCGCAGCGTCTCATCGAATTGGCCCGGCATCGGCCGGCCGTCATCGATATAGAGTGTGCCGCCATCGACCAGGATCGGGTGGAACGCCGCGTTGCCGCCCATGGTGTGGTTCCAGGGCATCCAATCCAGCATGGTCGAGATCGGATCGCTGGGATCGCGCGGCCGCACCTGCATCATCATCGCCGCATTGGCGCACATCATCGCTTGCGTGTTGATGACGGCCTTGGGCATGCCGGTCGAGCCTGACGTGAACAGCAGCTTGCCGACGGTCTCAGGCGTGATCTTCGCGATCGACGATTCGACATCGGCAGTCACGGCCGTCGCCGCGAGCTCGGCAAAGCTGACGCTCGCGATACCCCCGCATGGCCGCAAGACGTGAACGACGGTGACGCCTGTGAGATCGAGCGCTTTCAGCGCCTTCTCGAAGGTCGGGCCGTCCTGCACCATCACCACGCCCGGCTTAATCAGGTCGAACAGATATTTCAGCTTGACGTGATCATGGCTCATCAAGGAGTAGGCCGGCGAGACAGGCGCGGCCGGGACGCGCACCTGCATCGCCGCCTGCGTCATCAGCGCGTGCTCGATCGAATTGCCGGAGAGGATCGTGACCGGGCGGCCGTCGAGCGCGAGATTGAGCAGGCCTTGCGTCAACGCATCCACGGTGCGCTTGGCCTCCCCATAGGACACCTTACGCCATTCGCGGTTAGGGCCGCCGCGCTGGGCAAGCCAGATCCGCTCGGGCGCTTCCTTCGCCCATTTTGCCAGCGAAGCCGGGATATGCTTCTCGTAGGTCTGCAGCGGGATGCGCGACTTCAGCACCACCGTGCCGTCGTCGCGGCGCTCGACATCGATGTCGCGCGCAAGCCACTCGACCTTGCGAAAGGCGGGCTTCGTCATCACCGCCGCCGCGCTTCCACTCATTTTGCGTCTCCCGGAATTTCTCGTCCTTTGCGGATCTTCATTGTCAGCGCCTGATATAGACAGGCTTTCGCTTCTCAAGGAAGGCCCTGATGCCTTCCGAAAATTCCTCGGAGCGGCTGCACAGGACCTGGTTGCGATCCTCCATCGCGATCACGGCTTCCAGCGATCCGGCATCGACGCTCATGTTGAGACATTCCTTGGACAGGCGCAGACCCACGGGCGACGCCGTGATGAGCGCGTCGACATAGGGTTCGGCGGCGGCGTCGAGCTTGTCTTCGTCAACGACCTCGGAGACCAGCCCGACCGCGAGTGCGCGTTCGGCGCCGATGAAGCGTCCTGTGAGGATCAGCTCCGAGGCCACGGAGACACCGACCAGGCGTGGCAGGAAATAGCTGGTGCCGATGTCGCAGCCGCCAAGGCCGAGCTTGATGAAGGCGCAGTTCATCCGCGCCGATCTCGTCGCGATGCGGATGTCGGAGGCGAGCGCAAGTGCAAAGCCGCCGCCGGCGGCCGCGCCCTGTACCAGCGCGAGGATCGGCTGCGGACAGCGCCGCATCAGCATCACGATATCGGCGATGCGCCGCTGTGAGTCGAGCGACTCGGTCACATCAGGCGACTCCTGCTGCCCGGCACGGCGCGCCATCGCAGCCTTGAGATCGAGGCCCGCACAGAAATTCTTGCCGGCGCCCTTCAGCACCACAACGCGCGTATCGCGGTTGCGCTGGAGGCCCTGGAAATAGGCGTTGAGCGCGTCGATCAGCGCAGGATCGAGTGCGTTGAGGTGTTCGGGACGATTGAGCGTCACGGTGTCGACGCCGTCGTTGTGCTCGATCAGCAGCGGTTGGGACATGAGGCGCCTCGTGCTTGCCGCCGTTCGCGGTGCCGATTGCTGCGCCCTCTCCCCTTGTGGGAGAGGGCATGTACGCTGCGAACCCGGAATTCGCTTGGGTGAGGGGTCTGTCTCCGCGGATAGAGACCCCTCATCCGGCGCGCTACGCGCGCCACCTTCTCCCACAAGGGGAGAAGGAAAAAGAGTCCTACCGCGGCGCCATGCGGATCGCGCCGTCGAGGCGAATGGTCTCGCCATTGAGCATCGGGTTCTCGACGATGTGCACGGCCAGCGAGCCGTATTCGTTGGCGTCGCCGAGACGCGCGGGATGCGGCACCTGGGCCCCTAAGCTCTTGCGGGCCTCTTCGTTCAAGCCCATCAGCAGCGGCGTCAGGAACAGGCCGGGGGCGATGGTGTTGACGCGGATCTTCTGGCTCGCGAGGTCGCGCGCGGCAGGCAGCGTGAGACCGACGACGCCACCCTTCGACGCCGCATAAGCGATCTGCCCGATCTGGCCTTCGTAAGCCGCCACCGAAGCGGTGTTGACAATGACGCCGCGCTCTTCACCGACCGGCTCGATCGTGACGAGGCGCTCGGCGAACAGACGCAGGCAGTTGAAGGTGCCGATCAAATTGACGTTGATGATGCGCGCGAACTTTTCCAGCGGGTAGACGCCGTCGCGGCCGACGATGCGCTGCGAACCGCCGATGCCGGCGCAGTTCATCAGCACGCGCGCGACGCCGTGCGCGGCTTCCGCCTTGGCGATCGCCGCCTTGATCTGCTCCTCGCTGGTGACGTCGGCGTGAAGCGCGATGCCCTTCACTTCGGCGGCAACCTTCTCGGCGTTTTCCTTGCTCTGGTCGATCACGCCGATCCTGGCGCCCTTGGCGGCCATGGCGCGGGCGGTCGCGGCGCCAAGGCCCGACCCGCCGCCGGTGATGAGAACGGCTACGTCTTTCAACTGCATCGCTTGTACCTTTCCTTGGGCGTTTCTTCTCTAGACTTCTGCGTTCTGGCCGGAACATCCGGCCGCGGCAGCTTCCTCGATATTCGTGAGGATGCCGCCGCAGATCAGCGTTTCCATGTGCTTGATGTATTGCCGGCAGACGTCGTCGGTGACCGGGCCGACGCCGGTCGCGCGTGACATCGCGTGCCGGCCGAAGAACAAATGATCGCAGGCGCCGATCAGGCTGGTGTAGAACAGCACCGGATCAGTGGCGCGGAATTCGCCCTGACTGACGCCTTCGGCGAGCAGGCGGCGATGGAAATCCAGCAGCGGTGCGACGAAGAATTTCGAGACTTCGTCCGCGGAGCCCGCGACGCTCTCGTGCAGCAGATAGTGGATCAGCCGGTTCATATACGGAAACCGGTGATAAGCGCGGATGATCCCGCCGATATGCAGCTTCAACTTGGCGGTCGGCGTGATCGGTTGGGCCAGCAGGTATTCGAGATTGGACAATTCCGTCCCCGCGTCGCGCTCGAGCAGCGCCAACAGCAGGCCGTCCTTGTTGCCGAAGTGATATTTGACCAGCGCGGCGTTGGCGCCGGATTTCTGGGCGATGTCGCTCAGCGAAATCTCGATCGAGGAGCGTTCGATCATCAGCTCGCTCGCAGCCACGAGCAATTTCTCTGCCGTGGAATTCTTTCCGCTGGGGAGCCTGTTCGGTACGCTGGTAGTCACGGAGATCCCTGATTTTGGCGCGAGAGCGGCCGCAGATAAGCCCAAGCAGCGCCTCCCCACAAGAGTTAATTGATCGATTGACTAACCAACCACTCACCCCTTAAATCCGCCCCGACAACCAACCGTTCAAAATAATTCAGGGAGAAACCGACATGGCCGAGGCTTACATCGTCGCCGCTGCGCGTACCGCCGGTGGGCGCAAGGGGGGTCGCCTCGCCGGATGGCATCCGGCAGATCTCGCCGCGAAGGTCCTGAACGAGCTGGTCGATCGCACCAAAGTCGATCCCGCGCTGGTCGAGGATGTGATCATGGGTTGCGTCATGCAGGTCGGCGAGCAGTCCAACAACGTCGCGCGCAACGCGATCATGGCTTCGAAGCTGCCGGAGAGCGTGCCGGGCACCTCGATCGACCGCCAGTGCGGCTCCTCGCAGCAGGCGCTGCACTTCGCAGCCCAGGCCGTGATGTCCGGCGCGATGGACGTGGTGATCGCCGCCGGCGTGGAATCGATGACGCGCGTGCCGATGGGCCTGTCGTCGCAGCTTCCCGCCAAGAACGGCTTTGGCAATTACAAGAGCCCGGGTATCGAGCAGCGTTATCCGAACATCGTGTTCAGCCAGTTCACCGGCGCCGAGATGATGGCCGAGAAGTACGGCCTCTCCAAGAACGAGCTCGACGAGTACTCCTACAACAGCCATCAGCGCGCGATCGCGGCGACGCAGGCCGGCCACTTCAAAAAGGAGATCGTGCCGCTCGAGATCACCCGCGCCGACGGCTCCAAGGACACCCACCACATCGACGAGGGTATCCGCTTCGACGCCACGCTCGACGGCATCAAGGGCGTCAAGCTGATCGCCGAGAACGGCAAGCTTTCCGCGGCCAGCGCCAGCCAGATCTGCGACGGCGCCTCCGGCGTGATGGTGGTGAACGAGCGTGGCCTCAAGCAGCTTGGCGTGAAGCCGCTGGCGCGCGTCCACCACATGACCATGATGGGGGGCGACCCCGTGATCATGCTCGATGCACCGCTGCACGCCACCAAGCGCGCACTGGAGAAGGCGGGCATGACGATCGACGACATCGACCTGTTCGAAGTCAACGAGGCCTTTGCCTCGGTGCCGACGGGGTGGCTGAAGACCACCGGCGCCGATCCGGAGCGTCTCAACGTCAATGGCGGCGCCATCGCGCTCGGCCATCCGCTCGGCGGCTCCGGCACCAAGCTGATGACGACGCTGGTGCATGCCCTGCATCAGCGCGGCAAGCGCTACGGCCTCCAGACCATGTGCGAAGGTGGTGGCATGGCCAACGTGACGATCGTGGAGCGGCTGTAAGCCGTTGCGTCGCTAATGGTGTCGTCCCGGCGAAGGCCGGGACCCATAACCACAGGCGCCTGTGGTTAAGCTGCGCAGGGGCGACATCGCGTTTCAACACTTGGGATCGGTGGCTATGGATCCCGGCCCCCCGTGCGCAATTGCGCACTAGGCCGGGATGACACCGTTTACGTTGCGAGATCTCGGCGATGACTCACCCCTCCATCCACGCCCGCGCCACACCCGACAAGATCGCCTATCAGATGGCCGGGACCGGCAAGGCGATCACCTATCGCGAGCTCGACGAGCTCTCGAACCAGGGCGCGCACCTTTTCCGCTCGCTCGGGCTGAAAGCCGGCGACCACATCGCGCTGCTGATGGAAAACCGCCTCGCCTTCATGGAGATTTGCTGGGCTGCGCAACGCAGCGGGCTCTATTACACCGCGATCAGCCGCTATCTGAAACAGGACGAGATCGACTACATTATCGCCGATTGCGGCGCCAAGGTCGTGATCACGACACCGAAATGCGCCGACCAGATCAAGGCCCTGATCAAGGGCGCACCCGGCGAGCCGGTCTTCTACATGATGGACGAGCCGCAAGCCGGCTTCCGCTCCTACGACAAGGAAGCCGCCGCGCAGCCGACAACGCCGATCGCCGACGAGGTCGCTGGCTATGACATGCTGTATTCGTCGGGCACCACCGGCCGGCCCAAGGGCATCAAGAAGGCGTTCGAGGGCAAGCCGATCGACGAGCCGAACGCGTTTCTGCGCGTGCTCTGCGCCAGCATGTGCGGCATGAACGCCGAGACTATCTATCTTTCACCGGCGCCGCTCTATCACGCCGCTCCCTTGCGCTTCAACATGATGGCGATCGTGCTCGGCGGCACCTCTATCATCATGGAGCACTTTGACGCCGAAGATTTCCTGAAGCTGGTCGAAAAATATAAGGTCACACAGTCACAGCTCGTGCCGACCATGTTCGTGCGCATGCTGAAGCTGCCGGACGAGGTCCGTAACTGCCACGACGTCTCGACGCTGAAGGGCGCGATCCACGCCGCCGCGCCCTGCCCGGTCGAAGTCAAGGCCAAGATGATCGAATGGTGGGGGCCGATCCTGATCGAGTATTACGCGGGCTCCGAAGGCAACGGCGTCACCGTCTGCAACTCGAAAGAATGGCTGGAGCACCGCGGCAGCGTCGGCCGCGCCGTGGTCGGCAAAATCAAGATTCTGGACGAGAACGACGAGGAGCAGCCGATAGGCGAGATTGGCACGGTCTATTTCGCCGATGCGCCGGTTTTCACCTATCACAACGATCCCGAGAAGACGAAGAAGGCCTACAACGCAAAAGGCTGGTCGACGCTCGGCGACGTCGGATATCTCGACAGTGACGGCTTTCTCTTTCTCACCGACCGCAAGTCCTACATGATCATCTCCGGCGGCGTGAACATCTACCCGCAGGAGACCGAGGACGTGCTCATCACCCACCCGGAGGTCGCCGACGTCGCCGTGTTCGGCGTGCCGAACGAGGAGATGGGCGAAGAGGTCAAGGCGGTGGTGCAGCCGCACGATCCCAAGCGCGCCGGCAGGGAGCTGGAGGCCGACCTGATCGCCTACTGCAAGAGCCGCCTCTCGACGATCAAATGCCCGCGCTCGATCGATTTCGAAGCCGAGTTGCCGCGCACGCCGACCGGCAAGCTGGTGAAGCGGCATCTGCGCGACAAATATTGGCCGAAGGCGGCAGCGAAAATCTAGCGCTTGCGCCTTGCTTCGTCATGCCCGGGCTCGTCCCGGGCATCCACGTTTTTGTGCTGATGTAAAGACGTGGATGGCCGGGACAAGCCCGGCCATGACAGTGCAATCTCAATCGAATAAGCTCGGCGTGTGGTTCACCAGCGCGCCTTCGATCTCCAACATCTTCAGCTTCGTCACCACGCCGCCATTCGCGGAGAAGCCGCCGGGCTTGTTGCCGGCCGCCAGCACGCGATGGCAGGGCACGACGATCGGGCACGGGTTGCGGCCGAGCGCCTGGCCGACGTCACGCGACAGCTCGACACCGCCGAGTTGCTTGGCGATGTCGCCATAGGTGACGGTCTTGCCCGGCGGAATGGTGCGGGCGATCGCGTAGACACCGCAGTTGAAGTCGGGCACGCCGTCGAGATCGAGCGGGATGTCGGTGAGGTCATCCGGCTCGCCCGCGAGCAGTTTTGTGATGCGGTCGATCGCCTGCTGCACTTCCGCGGTCGGCTCGGCTTCGCTGGCGTCGGCATGGCGCTGGCTGATGCGGGTGCGGATCTTCTGCTCACCGCCCATCGGCAGTTGCGTGCCGTTGATGCCGCGCGGACCCCAGGCAATGGCGCACAGGCCGATCTTGCTATCGAACAGGGCAAAATGCTGGTGGGTCATGGTTCGGTCCCTGGCTTGCGTTCCCTCGCATGCCCCCAATGTGAACTGAGCCCAAATCTAGGCTTGGAAATAGTTGCGATCCACCCGGTTTCCGGGAATCTTGCACAGGAGTTCCGCCTCTCCTTTTCGCGAGCCCAGAATGCAAAGCCTCCATGTCAACGGATACGACATGCCCTATCTCGACGTGGGCGAAGATCGAGGCCGGCCGCCGCTGGTCTGCGTGCATGGCTCGCTCAACGACTTCCGTGTCTGGGGCTGCGTGCTCGGGCCGCTGTCCCAGCGGCACCGGCTGATCTGCGTCAGCCTGCGGCATTTCTTCCCGGCGCAATGGGATGGCGTCGGCGACACCTATTCGATCGCCCAGCATGTCGACGACGTCATCGCCTTCATCGACCAGCTCGACCTCGGCCCGGTCGATTTGATGGGCCATTCCCGCGGCGGGCACATCTGCTTCCGCGTGGCGCAGCGGCGGCCGGAGCTGCTCCGGCGGCTGGTGCTGGCCGAGCCCGGCGGCGAGCTCGATGCGAGCCTCGACCCCGATTATGCCGGCGGCCCCTCGCCGCTGCTGGCGCGGTTCACGGCCTCGGCCGAGAAGATCGCGGCCGGCGACATCGACAGCGGCCTTGCGGTCTTCGTCGACACGCTTGAAGGCGCCGGCACCTGGCCGCGGCTGCCGGCGCTGGTGAAGCAGAATTTGCGCGACAACGCCTTCACGCTGATCGGCCAGGTCCGCGACGACCGCCCGCCATTCTCGAAGGCGGACGCGGAGTCCATCAAGATGCCGACGCTGTTCATCCTCGGTGCACGCACCAAGGGCCTGCTGCCGAAAGTGCTGCATGCGCTCGCGGCGCATGTGCCGTATTCCAGGACGACCGTCATCCCGAACGCAACGCACCCGATGTTCGAGCAGGCGCCGCAGAAATACTCCGCAGTGGTGCTGGATTTTCTGGCGGGCTGATCATGCAGACATTTCGCGTCAACGGTTACGACATGGCCTATCTCGAGGTGGGACGAGGCCCGCCGCTGGTCTGCGTGCACGGCACGCTCGGCGATTTCCGCACCTGGTATTCAGTGCTCGGCCCGTTGTCGAAATCGCATCGCGTGATCTCGGTCAGCCTGCGGCATTTCTTTCCCGAGCACTGGGATGCCGTCGGCGACGACTACAAGATGGCCCAGCACGTCGCCGACGTGATCGCCTTCATCGAGCAGGTCGAACCGGCGCCGGTCGATTTGATGGGCCACTCGCGCGGCGGCCACATCGCGTTTCGCGTAGCCCAGGCGCGGCCGGATCTGTTGCGCAAGCTGGTGCTGGCCGAGCCCGGCGGCGATCTCGATGCCAGCCTGCCGGTGCCTGCAGGCACGCCCGTGCATCCACCGCTGGCGGCGCGCACGGCGCGCTCGGTCGAGATGATCCGCGCCGGCGACATCGAGGGCGCGTTGCAGAACTTCTACGAAGGCATCGAAGGCGACGGTTCGTGGCGGCGCGTGCCGGCGGCGGCGAAGCAGCAATTGCGCGACAACGCGATCACCTTCCTCGGCCAGATCAACGAGCAGCGCAGGCCCTACACGCTCGCGGATGCGCACGCGATCACGACCCCGACGCTGCTGATCGGCGGCGGCGCGACGACGGGGAGCCTGTCGGTGATGTTGCGCGTGCTGGCCGCGCACATCGCGGGCGCCAAGACGGCCGTGATCCCCAAGGCCGGGCACTGGATGTTCGAGCAGGCGCCGCTGGAGTTCGGCGAGGCGGTGGTTGCGTTCCTGGCGGAGTAGGCGCGCCTCACACCTCTTTCTTTTTCCCTCGAAAACAACCCCATGCACAGTAGCCGAGCCCAGCAATATCAATGGCTTGGCTGAGGACAAAAACGGGGTCGGACGCCCCGTTGGTCGCGCTTGACGCCTTTATCCTCTCAGCGTATCTTCGCATACGGAATTCCGTATTCAATGTCATGGCTCTCGGAGCTGCCGGCGTGATCCCTCTCGACCCGCTTCCGAACTTGATCGACCAGGTCTATGCGCGGATCCTGGAGGCGATCTCCGAGCGCACGCTGCAGCCCGGCCAGCGCATCCGCCAGAACGAACTCGCCGACAAGCTCGGCGTGTCGCGCCAGCCGGTGTCGCATGCGCTGCACCTGTTGCACCGGCAGGGGCTCGTCGCCGAGAGCGGCCGGCGCGGCTTTGAAGTCACCCAGCTCGATCCCGCACGCATCCGCCAGCTCTACGAGGTGCGCGGCGCGATCGATGCGCTGGCGGCACGGCTCGCCGGCGAACGCGCCGGGACCGATGCGGCGGGCCGCGCGCGGCTGGAGACGGCGCTCGCCGCCGGGCGCGGGATCGGTGGCACGACCACGCTCGCCGAGCTGATCGCGCTCGACGTCGAATTTCATCGCGCGATCTATCGGCTCGCCGGCAATCCCGTGATCGAGGAGACGATTGCACCGCAATGGCCGCACATGCGCCGCTCGATGGCGACGGTGCTGTCCGAGCTCGATTATCGCGGCAGCGCCTGGGCCGAGCATGCCGACATTGCCGGACACATTCTCGCCGGCGATGCGAAGGCGGCCGAACGCGCGGCGCTTGCACATGCGCAGACGGCAGGACGGCTGACCGAAGAGAGATTGAGGGCGACGGAAGAGGCGGCGGCGTAGGTCACGATCTCCGTCGCCGTCATGGCCGGGCTTGACCCGGCCATCCACGACTTTGTTCGACGCTGGAAGAACGTGGATGCCCGGGACAAGCCTGGGCATGACGAGAGAGAAAAAACGACAAAACAGGAGGACGACCCATGAAACTGTCCCAGGAGCAATTGGAGTTCTTCCACCGCGAGGGCTGGCTGTTCCTGCCCGAATTGTTCAGCCAGGAGGAGGTCGATCTCCTCGCGCGCGAGGCGGTTGCCATCTATGACGCGAACCGGCCGGAAGTCTGGCGCGAGAAGAGCGGCGCGCCGCGCACCGCCTTTGCCGCGCATTTCTACAACGAGGCGTTCGGCATCCTGGGTGCGCATCCGCGCATGATCGACCCGGTCGAGCAATTGTTCGGCGAGCAGGTCTACATGCACCAGTTCAAGATCAACGCAAAATCCGCCTTCACCGGCGACGTCTGGCAATGGCATCAGGATTACGGCACCTGGAAGCGCGACGACGGCATGCCCGAGCCGCGCGCGATGAACATCGCGATCTTCCTCGACGAGGTGATGCCGATCAACGGCCCGCTGATGCTGGTGCCGCAGAGCCAGAACGCCGGCGACCTCAAGGCCTCGCACGACCTTGCGACGACCTCCTATCCGCTGTGGACGCTGGACGAAGAGACCGTGACGCGGCTGGTCAAGCAGGGCGGCATCGTGGCCCCGACGGGAAAGCCAGGCGGCATGCTGATGTTCCACGGTAACCTCGTGCATGGCTCTAGCGGAAACATCACGCCCTATCCGCGCAAGATCGTGTACCTGACGCTGAACGCGGTCTCGAACTACATCCGCACCCCGACGCGGCCGGAGTACATTGCGCATCGCGATTTCGCGCCGATCAAGACGGTGGAGGACGACGCGCTGGTGCGGCTCGCCCGTGCGCCGCGGCAGGCGGCGGAGTAAGCGTAGTCGTGCAAGCATCTCAGGCGTCATGCCCGGGCTTGTCCCGGGCATCCACGTCTTGACACGATCGCCAGCAGTAAGACGTGGATGGCCGGGCCAAGCCCGGCCATGACGAACTGATAGAGACACGCGCCTCACGAATTTCTGTATCACCGGACCATCCCCATGAACCTCTTCCGCCTCCTCCAGGCCCGCGCTGCCGCCGGCAAGCCCGTCCGTGTCGCGCTGATCGGCGCCGGAAAATTCGGTTCGATGTTTCTGGCGCAGGTGCCACACACGCCGGGGCTGGAGGTGCCCATCATTGTCGATATCGATCGCGACCGCGCGCGCGAGGCCTGCCGAACGGTCGGATGGGACAAGGACCGCATCGCCGCCACCGTTTTCACCGATGACGGCGCGCGCGCCATTGCCGGTGGCGCGATGGACGTGGTGGTGGAGGCGACCGGCAATCCGGCCGTCGGCATCAGGCACGCGCGCGCGGCAATCGCGGCGGGCAAGCATATCGTCATGGTCAATGTCGAGGCCGACGTGCTGGCGGGTCCGCTGCTCGCCGAGGAAGCCCGCGAGGCCGGCGTGGTCTATTCGCTCGCCTATGGCGACCAGCCGGCGCTGACCGCGGAGATGGTGGATTGGGCCCGCGCCACCGGCTTTCACGTCGTCGCCGCCGGCAAGGGGACAAAGTATCTGCCGGCCTATCACGACGTGACGCCGGATGGTGTCTGGCAGCATTACGGGCTGACCGCGGGCGAGGCGCAATCGGCCGGGATGAATCCGCAGATGTTCAACTCCTTCCTCGACGGCACCAAATCGGCGATCGAGATGGCCGCGATTGCGAACGCCTGCGGACTGGACGTGCCTGCGGAGGGTCTGCTGTTTCCGCCCTGCGGCGTCGACGACCTGCCGCATATCATGCGGCCGCGCAGCAAGGGCGGCGTGCTGGAGCGATCGGGCGTCGTGGAGGTGGTCTCCTCGCTCGAGCGCGACGGAAGGCCGGTGTTTCGCGATCTGCGCTGGGGCGTGTACGTCGTGCTGGAGGCGCCGAACGACTACGCCGCCGACTGCTTCAGGCAATACGGCCTGAAGACCGACGGCAGCGGACGGTACGCGGCAATGTACAAGCCCTATCATCTGATCGGCCTCGAGCTGAACATCTCGGTGCTCTCGGCCGCGCTACGCGGCGAGCCGACCGGGCAGCCCCATGGCTTCCGCGGCGACGTCGCCTCCGTGGCCAAACGCAATCTGCGCGCCGGCGAGATGCTGGATGGCGAAGGCGGCTACACGGTGTGGGGCAAGCTGGTGCCGGCCGCCGCGAGCCTCAAGGCCGGCGCGCTGCCGATCGGGCTGGCGCATCGGCTGAAGCTGAAGCACGACGTGGCCCATGGCGAGGTCGTGCGCTGGAGCGATGTCGAGTTTGACGCAGGCAACGAGACGGTCAAGACGCGGAAGGCCATGGAAGCGGCTTTCGCAAGCGCAGAGTAGGCCGAGCATTCATAAATAGAGATTCTTGGTGCGGCCTGAGCGATCTCCGCTGGCCGACGCTTTTTGGACTCAAGCTGAACATCGACTCAGGTCAGCTATGAGCCAACACGCGACTTTGTGCGGAGTCGGTTTACCCGAGGTTAGGGCTTAGTACTGCACAACTGAGACGTGCCGAACCGGAGCGATAAACGTTCGTCCATGCGAACGCCGCCCCGGATTGTGTTTTTACACGAGAAGGCTGGTATGAAGCTCTTGTCTGTCGTGTTCCTTGCTGGCCTGAGCGGGACGGCACTAGCTCAACAAGAAGCTGTTGAGGTCGGCAAAGCGATGACTGAGCTGCTCAAGCCTTACAGGGAATGCCTTAAAGCCAAAGTCGCTAAGGCAACGTCCAAGGAGCAAGCTCAGCTTACCGTTCAGGAAGCGTGCGCAGATTTGCGCCTCAACCTGAATCCTATCCCCCATCTTACAACGCTGACCAAGCCGCCGATGGTGCATTGAAGATGACGCAAGTAGGAGCCTATTATGACTACACTGGCGAGGTTCGCGCCTTTCACCAAGGGCTAAAAGATCAAGCTAACGAACGCAAAACGCGTCCTTGACAAGTCAGTTGCAATACCAAGGTCAGCTTCGGGTCACTTGCAGTCGTAGCCCGAGCGCCGTGGGGGGCAGCTTCTAGAATCGAGGGTACAAAAAGGCCGGCGACATGCCCTTTATCCTGTTGGACATAGATGCGTGGGGCGCATTTTGGCTATTGTTATACGCTGAGGCCGCCAGCCTTAAGGCCAGAACGCACGATCTGTGGTTCTGGGTCATAGCGGTGTTCATTGCCTATTTGGGCTTCGAATACGCCCGGGCTCACTTTCGGCAACGCGGTCGGGCAAGTGACCGAGATTGAGTTTTCAAAGCTCGAATGCGCGAGATCAACTAGCGTTCTTTGAAGATAAACGCGCAAGGCTAGATGTGTGACACCGGCCGACGTCAGCTGTGGGTCAAAAGCGGTCCTCCACCGGCTGCGCGCGGCAGGTCAGCTATGGGCCGATTTTGTTGCAAAAGTTGGCTGCAATGGATTTGGCCGCTGGGCCTTTCGTTGAGCCGCGCTTTGAAGCGCTGGCCCTGACGCATTTTAC
>NZ_JBEPRI010000030.1:0-58848 GCF_040548265.1 Bradyrhizobium sp. F1.13.3
TCGTCGACGATCGACACCAGCGCGGATCGACCATCATCACCAGCCAGGTGCCGATCGAAAATTGGCATGAGGTCATCGCCGACCCGACCATCGCCGACGCCGTCCTGGATCGGCTCGTCCACAATGCTCACCGCCTCACACTCAAGGGAGACAGCATGCGAAAGATCACTGCGCAGCGCGCCAATCTTGACGCAGCCAAGAAAACCTGACCCAACTCCTCATGCCGGCAACGACACTCCGGCCGCCTTCGTCGGAACAGGTGGCCGCCTTCGATCGGAATGCATGGTCGCGTTCAATCGGAATCCCTGGCCGCAATCCCCGGAATCCGCATAAGTTCGGTGCAGATGATCAGGAGTAATTGGGACTGCCCATGCCGGGGTGGCAACCGCTCGATATATCAGCCAGAGGACACGAGCCGTGCCGGCGTCAACTCTATCGGCCGAAGCATGGAGGAACGCGTGAGGAAGCAAATCTTAGAAAAACTCGAGGCAGGGCGTGTCGGCGATGGCCGATTCGCCACCGAACCAGGATCTGTTCCTTCCGCTCACTTCGCGCAGGGGCCTTGTGGCTGTCACCGCGAGATCATTGGCTTCGTTCGTTCGGGGATGGGAGCATGTCTGGGTGTCGGCGCGACGGCGATCTTCAAGCTGGGACGAAATGTGCCTCGTCAAAGACCTGTTTGAGACGACGCGGCGAAATCCGTTATGAGACCGCACTCATCTGCCCAAGCAGATTTGCCGCTTGAGACGGCTGGAGCCCGGCGCTGTTTAAGTCGAGCGGCGGCAAAGTACTTTGCTGCTCCTACAGGCGGCGAGCACACCGTCGATGGAGCCTAGGTGACCTAGTGGTGCACAGGCCCGCCAAGGACGTGCGGGTCACCCCTCTGCGCCCCAGAGCCAAATCCGCTGCGCTTCTGAAGGCGGCGGGAGGCAACGCTCGCACAAGCGGTTCGTGTGCGGAATGCGACGTGCATAACCACACCAGCGAGGAATCGTCCGGGGGGCGAATAGAGCAGGTCCGTGGATCCGTTATATATGTCGTGCCTTCAAAGACATTAGTATCAGGAAAGGATCCTATGGAGCGCAACCACGGTACGCATCGGCTAGTTGCCTGAGTGAGGGGCGCTGAGGAGTGTTGTTGCGCGTTCCTCGATGCTGCGAGGAAATCCTGCGTGAGAGCCGGCTATGAGCCTGATATGAGCGCCATCCCGGCGCAACTCGGCGACAATTCTCGTTTAAGACCGGGCAAGAGTGTTGCTTTGCGGAGCTACGCACGATGGTATCGACTATATGATTGGGCGAAAGTACCGGAAGGCCGTGGAAATCGAAGGCAATAGCGGCCGCAACGGCGCGCCGGTCCGCCGCGACTGGGAAGGTGCCGAGGCGGGAGAGCTTTACGCGCTACCATTTGCCGGCCTCCTATTTCACGGCCAGACCGTTCATCGCGGCAATTTCGATCCAAACCATGTCGAAACCGCAAGCTTCCCCAGCGTCAAAACCGGCGGTTGTTCTGAAGACTGCGCCTACTGCGCACAGGTCGTGCATTACGACACTGGCCTGAAGGCGACTCGCTTGATGGATCGCGCGGATGTGGTCGCCGCCGCGCAGCACGCCAAGGCCGCCGGGGCGACTCGCTTCTGCATGGCCGCGGCCTGGCGCAGTCCCAAGGACCACGATCTCGATCAGGTCTGCGGCCCGATCGCCGCGATTAAACGTGTTGTCATGGAGACGTGCGTAACGCTCGGCATGCTTACGCCAAAGCAAGCCGCACGGCTCGCCGGCGCGACCTCGATTTTTACAATCACAACGTGGACTTCGCTTAGGTTGTCAAACCGATAGAGGTGCTGCGCGCAAGCATCAGCGTAGGTGAAAAATGCAAATTGTCTTGATGAAGGGAACGATTCATTGCGCCTCGGTAACTGAAGCCGACCTGCACTATGAAGGCTCGATCTCGATTGATCGCGGGCTCCTGGACGCGGCCGGTATCCTGATCAACGAACGCGTCGAACTCTACAATCTTGAGACGGGGGCACGCTTTGCAACGTTTGTGACAGAAGCGCCACAAGGATCCGGCACCGTAGACGTGAACGGTGCGGCGGCCCGACTGGCGATGCCCGGTGATAAGATAAGTATCGTCGCATACGCGTCATTTGACGAGGAGGATGCAAAAGTCTTCAGGTCACGCATTGTGCTGGTTGATCGAGAAAATCGCATCCTGCCAGTTTGAATTCAAACGGCCAACGCGGGAACGTTTAATCGTCGCCGCCACTTGGAGTTTTGCGGCGTCCATCGTTGCTCAGCGAGTGAAGAATGAGTTCCGTCATTGCCGCTAAATCGGCCAGCTATGTGGCAGGTTTGGATGCGCTTAAGGAAGACGATCGCCTGCGCGGTATCATGCCGCGCATCGGGACCGACTTTTCATCAAGCGATGATCTGGCCCTGGTGAGCGCGCCGCGCATGGAAAAGGCCATGCTAACCGCGCTGGAATCCGGTACTCCGATCGGAGCCGGCGGATCACGGCTTCTGCGCGGCAACTGCGAGGTCTTCGGCGGTGGCTATTTTGCAAGTTTTCCAGTGCTGACAAGGCTGCAACAACGGCACAACCTGCTTGTCATTGAGTCTCTGGTTCACGCCAGTACTCATGAAGGGGCGCGAGCTGGCCGATCCGCTTTCAGAATCTGCGCCCACAAGGGACGCGAGGATATAGAGAGCGAAATTCGCGACTGGCGTGCCGCGGGCGGAGCGGGGCAGGTCTGGATCGTAGTCGAGAGCCTCCACATCATGGATGGCGTTTCCGCACCGGTTGAAGATTCGCTCACGATCGCGGACCGGCACGATGCGTTGTTGGTTGTGGGCGAGGTGCATGGGGAGGCTCTGTTGACCCTGCAGGCGGAGCCGGAGCGCCAACAGCGCCTAGCGAAACTTGTCGCGTTCAAGCATTGGGGAGATCGTTGCGCGAGGCGAGAGAAGTCCTTCGAACTCGCAGATCTTGCCCTATATCGTCGGCGAGAATGCCCGCGCCATGAGGCTAGCCTCGGCGCTACACGCTCGCGGATTTGACATCCGAGGAATTAGACCGCAAACGGTGCCGGCCGGCCGGCACGCTCCGCTTACGAATTTCACTGACGCTTAACGTCGGAGAGGAAGAGGTACATGCGATGCTCGATGCGCTCGCTGAGGAGACGAGGGACGGATCTCGATGAGTCAGCGGATCGTGGTGACCGGCACAGATACTGGGATCGGCAAAACTGTCTTTTCGGCAGGCCTTGCCCATCTCCTCGGCGCGAATTATTGGAAACCAATTCAGGCCGGTCTTAAAGAAGAGACCGACAGCCAACTGGTCGCCCGACTGGGCGGTATGTCGGCCGATCGGATCATTCCGGAGCGTTACCGTCTTAGAACGTCCGCTTCCCCGCATCATTCCGCCGAAATAGACGCAATTCGCATCGATCCCGATTCGCTCGTGGTGCCGGATGCCGGGGAGCGACCGCTCGTCATCGAAGGCGTCGGCGGACTGATGGTGCCGCTGCATTCCAACGCACTTTACATCGACGTCTTCGAGCGGTGGCGGCTTCCCGTCGTGCTTTGCGCCCGCACGCAACTCGGAACCATCAACCACTCTCTGCTGTCGATAGAGGCCTTGCGAAAGCGCCAGATCGAACTTCTTGGGATCGCATTCATCGGGGAAAGAAATTCTGAAACTGAGAGCGCAATTTGTGACATCACGCGGGTGCGTTGGTTAGGACGGCTTCCCTGGATTTCTCCTCTGACGGCAGACAGCCTGCAGGCTGTCTTCAAGGGCTCGTTTATCCCCGGCGATTTCGGGCCTTGACGCCAAACAAGAGGTGGCCAACTTGGCATCCATTCACGCCGCATGCTCTTGACAACGAAATGACCAAAGTTGTGCATGGCGACGGTGCTTATCTCTACACTGCGCCATCGGATCAAAAATGAAATCGCATCCTGGTGGATCGTCACTCACGGCCATTACTATCCGCAAATCGCGAGCGCGATTTAGAAGAACAGGCCGGCAAGCTGACCAAATCATGTTCGCCGGCTCCACGCACGATCCGGCTGAAGAGGTCGCTCGGCTCCTTTTGAACCTCGCACCCCGAGGCGCCGAACATGTTTTCTACTCGGATAGTAGCTCAGCCAGCGTGGAAGTCGCCTTGAAGATGGGACTCTGCTATTTTGCAAACGTTCGCCGTTGCGGCACAATCACAGCACACGATCTGAAGACGAGATAGACCGGGCTATCTCGCAGGCGTTAGCCCCAAGCTTCACGCCATCTTTAAAGATCGCAATCTCTTGCTGCGCCCATTCGGTAATACGATTTACATGATGCCGCCGTATTGCGTAATAGCAGGAGACCTGGCTGAAAGTTATTACGCGTCTGTGACGGTGCCGATGCGCTGGCCTGAAGACGCGCGCGGGAGTGCAAGATCCAGGAGTCCGAGCTGTCGTCCGCTTCTCGAACACTTGAGAGAGCCTTGCCCTAGACTGCCTACGAAATTGACGATTGTTGCTTCGCATCCTGCAATGTCGGTGCGGCCGGCCGGGAGACCGCGGGCTTCGCCGGCCGGTCCACAGTGTGACCGTGCGTTCGTTTTCCATCCGATCGCGTCATGGCGAGTGGGTACCCGTTGAGGATGCCTACCCGAATCCGCCATGAGGTGATGAAGTTATGCGTCCATTGGTGACGGTCTGTTGCGGAAGGTCGTTCGTCATTTTGATTAGAGAAGATCGGCCTGGCGGCGGGTCTGATCAAGAGGCGACGCACGCGAAGATGGTGGACACGTCATCCGCATTCTGGAGTGTGAGGCAGCCGTGCGAGCGCCGGTGCATCTTCCCTATTTCGTTCGCCTGGATCACGCATCGGAATGTGCCTGCAGTCCGCCGAAGCCGCGGCTTTGAGCGCCAATCAACGGCCATACGAAATCGACTTGCCGCCTTAACGTGGGCTTTGGCACGTCGATCGGACCCTCATAAGGACATTCACTGTCGCCGCGTGCGTGCATCGTCTACAGGCCGCCGTTTTGAGTCGCAGAATGTTTGGATGGTGGAGTCCCAGAACCACCTCGCAGAGGAACATCTTGAAAGAGTTTGTTTGCTGATCGCGCAATCATTGGAAGCTTTGTGCTCTCCAACTTCTCAGCGACGCGTCTTTTCGGCCTCCCTATTGACAGAGACCATTTGCTCTTCCAAGGGAAAGGCCATTTCCAGAAACATGCGGGCCGGGTCCGATCGAACATGAGTCACATTTCGCAGCTGCCAGTTGAGCGCGTCACGATTCCAGTTCTGCAACGATTCAAAGAGGAGAGGCGTGCCATCGTCATGACCACGGCTTATGATGCGGTAACGGCGCGTATCGCCGATCCTGTGGTCGACCTCATTCTTGTTGGCGATAGCGTCGGCAACGTATGCCTTGGGTTTGATGACACTTTACCGGTCAGCATGGCGATGATGAATCACCACCTGGAAGCGGTCGCGCGGACAAGGCCTCGGGCCATGCTTGTAGCTGACATGCCGTTTCTTAGCTTTCATCTCAGTCCCGACGACACGATACGCAACGCTGGAGGCTTCCTTCAGCGTGGCGCCGATGCCGTCAAGCTTGAGGGAGGGGGTAAGCGTGTCGAGACGATCCGAGCCTTGGTGAATTGCGAAATTCCCGTGATGGGCCATATAGGTCTCACGCCACAAAGCGTCAACGCAATGGGTGGCTTCAAGGTACAAGGTCGGAACGCCGACGATGCCCTACGTCTGCTTGACGATGCGCACCAGCTACAGCATGCGGGATGCTTTGCTCTTGTCCTTGAAGGCATCCCGGCTGAGCTCGCTGCCCGAGTGACTGAATCTCTGACCATACCAACGATTGGGATCGGAGCGGGTCCAAGTTGCTCAGGGCAAGTCCTAGTGTTCCACGACGTGTTGGGGCTCGCAGGAAGCCATTATCCAAAATTCGTGCGTGTCTATGTAGAGGGCCATCAGCTGCTGCAGGAGGGCCTCTCGCGCTGGGCAGCTGATGTCCGTAGCGGAGCATTCCCTGCGGCGCAGGAGTCATATCGGCTTCCGGACGGCTTGCGCGGGGCGGTCGTAAACTGGACGCCTTCCAAGTCAAGCTAGTGCAAGGTCCAACATGCAAACGAGCAAGTACGGTCGGGGAACTGCGCGGCGCCATTGCAGAGGAGCGCCAGTCCGATAACGAGGCGGGGCTTGCTGCGACGATACGTTGGCCGCACGATCGTCATCTAGCCCAGGCCGAAAGCTCGACGACCTCCGTTATCACCGTTAGTGAGCGCCTTCCTCGCACCCGCCCTAGTTGAGACCAAAAGAGGATCTCGGCAGATCGTCTCGTGACTTCCCAAACGGTGGCCGTGCCGCGAAGCGGCTCGGGTTCGTCTCTGCGCCAGATCCCGGGAGACTTGTCCGGCTTTATTTGAGACCTCGTCGAACCGGCGAGCCCGCCAAGCCTCGACACGCTTGCATTTTCGCGGCCATGCAAAGTACGTGTGCAAGCTGTTTCATCGTGGAGCCATTGTCGCATGCATTGGACGCGGGAGTTCAACAACGCGCGGTCGTGCGCCGCATGATCGTTAATCTCAATTAAATCTTCCGATCGAGATCGTCACCGTCTCGAGACGGTGAGAAGCAGACAGGCTCGCGATGAGCAATCGGATCGCCTCAACGAACAAGAACGGCTTGTTGGTTTCCAAAGGCCTTTTACTTCGGGCAGCTGCGGGTCTAGACGGAGATTCGAACGACTGGGAGATCTCGGGTTCAGTACGGCAGTCGAAGAACCATCTTGTTGAGTGTGAATGGATTGGCTTCGATCTGGGAAAACTGACGGCTAGACGACTGGTACAGCCGAAGCTAATCTCACGGCACTCGACCGTATTTGGATGGACGGCAATGGGCTGAGTTCGCCGGTGCCATACAACTGAGAGCAATACACGCTCGATTGGGTTGCTCTTATGCCGATCATCGCCTCGACGGCGGCTCGCCGTCGCCGCCGGATCTGGGTTCGAAAGCTATTCCAGCGGCTTCACAAGTCGTTGCTATCGGCACCCTGCCGTACTCAAACAATCAAATGGATACAGCTAGTTCATTGCAGGTTTGGCTTGCGGGAGACCTGAGCGTGGCGGCATTCCAAGGACGAGCTGAGACAGATATGGAACGCCTCGAACGATCGAGCGGATCGTTAGGGCGATCGCAATGATCGCGGCCCCGAGCACACCCGCGATGATCAACCGGGTCGTGAGATCCCAAAGCTCTCCGAATTGTATGAAATCCATGAGACGGAACACGGTACCCTGGACCAGGTAGAGCAGCAGCGTGGTCTGGCCCAACTCCACAGCGATAAAGCGGGCCATTCGATTTGAATGGCCAAAGCGCCAGCATTGCAACAGGAGTACGATAGCGATTGCGGACGCAGCTGCAGAGCCAACAAACATCACAAGCACGTCTTGAGTTGACCGAAAGTCGTGAATTACCCCAAGATTGTTGTAGACATAGGTGCTCTTGCCCCAAGCTAGAAAGCATACGCAGGTCACAATTGAGAGAAATAAAATCAGGAGCGGCTTGTGATGTCGCAATGCACTGGTCGATCGTTCTCCCGATTGAGCAAGCAAGAAGCCGAAGCAGAAGAACGGGTAAGTAAATCTGATCAGCGGTGATATGGAGAATGTCAGAGGCACGAGCGCGACCAGTATGGCTGAGCCAGTTATGACCCACGATCGGCGGGTAAGGATGGTAGAAATCTTGATGAGAAGGTAGGAAATAAACGTGGCCCAGATGAACCAATACGTGCCAGCGAGATCGTCTAGAACTTCCGAAAGTCCGCTTGTTAGGCTGGTCGCGCGCCACAACGCCGCCAACTTAGCTGTCTCCATTATTGCCCACCAAAACAGCATCGGCAGCAACAGCTGCTTCGCACGGTCGCTGGCGGCTCGAGTGAACGGCTTTTGCAGCAGCGATCGAGCAGAAAGATATCCGCTTATCGCCATAAAAAGTGGCATGTGGAACATATAGATCAATTTGTAGTACGGTGAATACCAAAATCCGTCGTCTCGGTAGATGACATACTGGATCAGGTGCCCAACAATCACCAAAACAATGAGGGCACCTTTCGCGAAATCTAAACTGAGATCTCGATCGTATGCCTCTGCCGTGCGCGAGCTGGGGACGTTCGTTCGAGTCACGGATAGCAATGTATCAAACATCTAGATATCTGTTGCTGAGGAGCCGGCGGCCCGTTGTCCGCTTCTTCTGCCTCATTTTCGATCGAAACGAAAGGCGATGGCGGGAGTTTTTGGAAGGGGAATAGGCTCAGCTTGTTAGGCCTTCCACGAACTAGCTGTGGGCCGCGCATCTCTGAATGCCCCGCGGAACTTTGTGGCAAAGACAAGATACCCTAATTTCGCACACGGCGGTAGCGGCATAGGCGCGGCATACGACTTGCAGACGCGTTTGCGGGAGGAAGACTGTCACGCTCAGTCTCCCGCTCGGCCCGACGCATCTCAGACCCGGCAGATGCGTCGGGCTTCCTTGGTTGGCCCAGCCTAGTTGGCATGCGGTCCATCACTTTCGCTTGACCCCGAGGTGCTCACGCCAATAGGGGCTTCTGATAACGGAACGGCGAGCACGCCAACATTGGGATTACGGCACGTGCTACGGGCGTGCGCCGATAGCGGTGCTCTGCAGTTCTGGAGCAAAAGCCGAGGACCAACCGTTTTGATTGGGAGGCTTGTTCGGCTTCGTGTGACTCATGCCGTCAACCCGCGTGCCTTGACGACTTTCGTCGCGCCATCTCTTGGTGCAGCTCGTGGCTTGGTGTGCATCTGCGAAGGCTTTGGTTGGATCGTACTCGCAGGATGATTGATAGAGAGCCAGCTCCACTAGTGTCGTTCGCGATTGCGAGGTTCTATGCTCAAAGGCGCTGCTCGCACTCACTGTTGTGGATGGAGGGCAGCAGCCGTTCTTCGCGCATCAGCCGACTCAGCGGATCACAGACAGAATCGGCGTTCAGGCGTCACCTCCATAATCGCGGCTTCAAAACTCCTGAACGTTTCGGCGGCAAGGAGGAGCTCGCGCTAGTGACTTGTGCGGCGATGCTGTTGCGCAACAGTTTGTCTCGTGTGCCTACAAATTAGCTTCCTCGGGCTGAATTCAACGTTTCGGTCAACGACTCCTCGAATATGTCTAGGCCTTGTCCCAACGTGCCTTGGTCGATCGTAAGTGCGGGCAAGAACTTCACAACCTGATCCGTCGCTCCGCATCGCTCGATAATTAAGCCCTTCTCAAACGCTTTATGTGACGTCGCCTCTGCGATTTGTGTCGTTTTGCAATCGAAGCCGCATACCATGCCTCGTCCACGAACAGCAAACTTGTTTCCGTACTGATGCGCGATAGCATCGAGCCGACGCCGCATAAATGCGCCCAAGCGTTGGACCTGGTGCGAGAACGTCTGGTTACGCCAATACAGGGTCAAGGCCGCTTTGCCAGAAACGAGTGCAAGATTGTTTCCTCGAAACGTTCCCGTGTGCTCGCCTGGTTCCCATGCGTCGATCGCTTCTTTGATCAACAGCATCGACAACGGCAAGCCGTACCCACTCAGCGATTTCGACATCACAACAATGTCTGGCGACAAGGCAGCGAACTCAAAGCTGAAGAACTCGCCTGTACGACCACAGCCCATTTGGATATCGTCAACTATGAAAATAGCTCCGACCTCTTTTGCCAAAGCCTGTATTGACTGCAACCATTCCTTACCGGCGACGTTAATGCCTCCCTCTCCTTGCACGGTTTCGACGAGAATGGCGGCGGGAAGGTCAATACCACTGCTCTCGTCCACTAATACCTTTCGTACGTAATCCGCCGGACTGCCAGCGGAGCCAAGATACCCATCATACGGCATGAAAGTTGTGCCGGATAAGGGAATGCTGCTGGCGTTGCGGTAAAAGCGGTTACCGCTCGCAGCTAGGGCTCCCAAGCTGTGGCCGTGATATCCATTCGTGAAAGAAATGACGTTGTGACGCCCTGTGATCTTACGCGAGAGCTTTAGGGCTGCTTCAACGGCGTTAGCTCCCGTAGGACCCGTAAATTGAAAGCGATAGGAAAGATTCCGTTCACGAAGGATGACAGAGCTAAAAGTCTCCATGAATTCGACCTTTGCTGGAGTGGCCATGTCCAAGCCGTGGACCACGCCGTCCGACTCCAGGTACTTGGTGATTGCTGCTTTGATCTCCTGATTGTTGTGGCCATAGTTTAGCGCTCCAGCGCCGGACAGAAAGTCAATGACCTTTCGGTCACCCTTAGTGAACATGATCGAGCCGCGCGCCCGACTGAAGACAGCAGGAAAGGAACGTGAGTACGAGCGGACATTCGACTCGAGCGTTTCGACTGTTTTCATTCTGCGCGGCCCGTGTACTCCGACCATGTGATCGTCTCCTCAACAAGAAAAGCTGCCTGACGAACATGCGCGCGGCCAACATCGTACAAGAGAGTCGAACAGTCGTCTCCCGACGTCCTTTGGGTTGCGCGTAGCGCGTCCGAAAATCAGCTCCATTGATTTAGCTGAGAACCGTGCGGAACGAAGCTACTATGTCTAGTAGTATCTCCACGTCCAACGAACGCCACTGGCTAAGGTCGTCTTTCGCGGACAGGCTTGCTTAGCCGGCGCGCGAGGAATTGTCGCATGCCGTGCGGTAGCTTGCGCTAGGATGAATCCTGAAAAAGAGAAAAAGTGGACCTAACTTTCATGGTGACCCAAAAGGGCGCACTCCCGTCGGTAGCGAAGGCAGGGCTTGAGATCGCATCGATCAGGGGCATCAGTGTGCAACGGATGCGTAAGTTTCGGGTGCTTCGGCCCGCCGAAGGATACTGGGATGGAATGCTCCAATCTCGCGGTGCAAACTGTGGATCGCTCGCAAGTTCAACATGGCCTGCAGCCTTTTGTGATTGCAGCGATCGTCTTACGGGCTGCGTGATTTCGCTGTGATTGGCGCGTCATCCTCCACAGACACCGGGGCCGGACTTTCTGTGGAGAACTCGCGAAAGCTCGGGTGAACCCTTTTCGGCGAGGTCCTGCCTGGCAAGCCGCTGCCGTGATACTTTCGGCCTAAGCTCAGCATCGCCGTTAGTGCGCACCTTTGTTCGGGCGAGGAGGGCCTCTGCTCGTCTGATTACGCGATCATACGGGTGGCGTTTTTGTCAGGAGCCCTTGCACGTGTTCGATGAGGGGCCGAAGGCACAACAACAGAGACAGGAATGCGGCAAGGTCGAAAGGCCATGGTGCCACGGGCACGATGTAAGCAGTGGCAGCGGCACATGGATCGATATCGTAAGCGCCGCGCGGGCGCGGTGTGGTGGAGACTGCTGCTTCCCCGTCTTTCACGCGTCCGTTCCGCCACGATGCTCGCGCAGCGCTTCATCGAGGCAGGTTATCAACTCCAGACCGGCAAAGGGTTTGGCGAAAAAGCCAGCTACACCGACGCTCAACGCGCGGGCTCGCGTACGATCATCCGCGACGGCAGTAATCAAGATGAATGGCGCGGCGTGGCCCTGGGCCCGCATTTGTTCCAAAAGTTCAAAGCCGCTCATTCTGGGCATCTGCACGTCTGCAATGACACAGGACGTGTTCTGCAATTGAGACGACCGCAAGAAGTCCTCAGCCGACGCAAACGTATGAACGACGTGGCCCTGCGATTTCAAAAGGTTGTTCAGTGCGGCACGAATCGAAGGATCGTCGTCGACAACGGAAACAGTTGAATACGTGGACAAGACGACCCGTTCTAGTTGGACGAAGGCGGTGACAGAAGCATGATGGCCAGCTGAAGGGTGCGCGTGCTCGATGAAATTGTAAAATCATACTTAGGTTTGTACTCTGAAACGGTCAGTGCCAATTCCCAGCCTCTCACTCATCCTGATCAAATCGGCTAGGGATCGAGCGCCCATCTTCTTCATCACGTGCCCGCGATAGATTTTTACCGTAATCTCGGCGAGCCCGAGTTCCGCGGCTACCTGTTTGTTCAACAGGCCGGCGGCGACCAGTTTCAAGACATCCTGTTCTCGTGGACTTAGGGCCTCAAACAATGACTGCAGCCTCCCGACCACCTTCTCTACACCCCGCCTCTTCCGATCCTGTTCGATAGCTGCGACTACGCCATCGAGCAGCTCCTGATCGCGAAATGGTTTGCTGAGAAAATCGATTGCTCCACTCTTCATGGCTTTGACGGTCATCGGAATATCGCCATGAGCGGTGATGAAAATGATGGGAATGTGGATCTTCAGTTTGGCTAACTCACTCTGGAGCTCAAGTCCGCTCGATCCTGGCAGCCTGATGTCAAGCACGAGGCAGCTAGGAGCATCAGGAAGCTCGCTCTGGAGCAGTTCCTGAGCCGTTCCGTAAGCAACGACATCTAGACCGATCGAACGAAATAGGTTGACCAGGGATTCGCGCATCGAGAGGTCATCGTCGACGACGAGGACGCTCGGCCTCACCTCCGGCCCTACAACATTTGCGGCTTCCTTCCGCGATTCAGAGCGCTTGGTCACGATAAGAGCCTCATTTGTACGATTTAAAGAGGAATTGTCTCGTAATGACGACCTTTGATTGAGGTGCAGTCTTTCACGCAGGCGAATCTTTGAGATTTTCGAGGTACGTGACTGGTTAGCCATTCGCACCCGACCCATTACAGGAAAGTCTAGCAAAAACCGCTTGAGTGGTCGAGAACGGCCTTTCGCGTCTATCCCCGGCGCGTTGGACCGGCCCCGCGGCATCGATCAAATCGATGAACAGCCGGTCGAGAAGCACCTAATCCAGGACTTAAGGCGCTTGCTTTAGCACGGCGGCGCGTCTCGCCTGGCTTCGCGAGTGGGGCTGCAGCGGACGACTCTTTTTGCGGCTGAAGCATCAGAATGCCCGGCGCCTTGGTCGTTGAACGCCGGGGCGCGAGCTGAACGAATTGACGCGATTGTGCTTGTGCACGCGCAGATCCCGTCGGCGTTGCGATCGGCAAGAGGCGTAAACTATCGCACCCGTACTAAGGAAAATAGAAACCAGAACGACTAGCAGCGGCATCAGGACATGAACACTTCTTTTCCGTCGTCAGAGCGCCTGTGAGTTGCGTCTTGGCGAGTTCGGGGAAAGCACCTTGCATCGGCTTCGTACAACCTGACGCACGGTGCGATTCAAGTCCTTTCCGTCATCATGTTTGTAGGAAATGCGCTCGAACTCACGCTGTTGGAGGGGCGCTCACGCTCGTTCGTCTCGTTGCTTCCTTCACCAGCAAAAGCCAGCTGCATTTGCTCTCCCATCAGCCAGACAATCGCTGATCCAGCGAAAGAATCATTCTCCTACCAGAATTGGCGGACATCACCGTGCCCGGAGTTGAAGATTAGCTCTTTGACCTACATAGGAACGCCAAAACGCGCCCCGAGCGGGTCAACCTGAAGCCCTTGTCAGACCTGCCACTAGCTCATCGATCCGCCAAGGGCATAAAGCCGAGGTAGGGTCATTAAAGGCGGCCCGACGCACTCCGTCGAGAAGAAAGCGCGTCGGGTTCGCCCCACATCGCCAGTACATCCGTGGTGATGCTGCCTCCAATGAAGCAACCAGCGTGGCAAAACTGAGGCTCGTTCAGCAAGGCAGAGTAGTAGTGCCTCCCTGCGTCTTCGTACCTAGCGTACCCGTTGTACGATCCTGGTGTAGATCTATCGAATTTGCAAAAGTTCGATCCGACAAAGTTCTCGTCCACAGAGGTTGAATAAATGTTGTCGCAGTGAGCGCGGCGACAAGAGGCGTTCCGCCGTCCTTCGTTTTGATTGAATTTTTCTTCACCGCTTTTGGGATAGCCTACGCCTTGCTTAAAGCGATTCAAGCAGCGAGATATCGCTCGGATCTATCGTCTCTCCCGTGAAGAGACAGACTTCGTAAGCTCGCGAGCTGAGTGCTACAACCCGACGTTAAGTGGGATTCAAGGTCTTTTTTCGTGTTGCTTTTCTTTTTCGCTCCGAGGCAGCGCTCCTGACAATTCGGCGTTCGGGAAAACGTAAGCTCTCGGGTAGCATAGCGATCAGCCCCGCGGCTATCCGTCCCAACAGATAAGAGCAGATTGCGAGTCCCGGCGGCTGATCAAGTTCCTTACGATCCACCGCAAACCGTAACCGGGCGAGTTTTCTCCATATCCGCTTCGGCCACGGTGGCCTTAATTTGGGTGCGCCTGAGAACCGCGATCGTCGCCGAGACAATCAGTGGCAGCATAGCTGACGCAGGTCCTCATTGAGCAGTCCACATCGCACGATTCCCAAATACGCCCTAGTCGGGAACGCCGTTGCCGATGCTGTGCAGGCCTGCCTGCGCGCGAGATTGGGCTGGATCGACACGATCAGGCCGTGACGTGTTGGGTGTGTAAGTCGCATCTTGGTTGCCGCGGTCCAGTCTTGGGCGGCCTTGATCGGTACTCGCCCCGTGCGAAGTCCCTTCACAAGCTCGCCCCATATGTGTCAGATTCTGGCTCAATCCTTATTGACTGGGCAGGCAAATGCCGCGGGATTCCCTCAGCCGAACTCTGTTCGGCTCAAATGTCGACAGTGACATCGAGCCCCTGTGGGAGGACGGTGATCGCGCGTTCTGCCGTGCGTGGCGCCAGCAAATCCACGGCAGCAGGGCTGTCGTCCTTGTCGTGCGGCCCATAGCGGAACACCCAGCGATGCTCGACCGCCTCGCCCATGAATGTGAGCTGAGGGAGGAGCTAGACGAGGCGTGGGCGGTGCGGCCGTTGGAACTCATCCGGGAAGCTGGTCGGACTATGCTGGTCCTGCAGGATCCATGCGGCGAGCCACTGTTAAATTTACTCGGGAGCCGCATGGAGCCCGAGCGCTTCCTGCGCCTCGCTGTTGGTATCACAAGGGCGCTGGGCAAGCTTCACCAGCGCGGCTTCGTGCACAAGGACCTGAAACCCGCTCACATTCTGGTCAATTGTCCTGACGAACAGGTCCGACTCACTGGGTTTGGTCTGGCTTCCCGACTTTCCCGCGAGCGCGTGCCGCCTGAGCCTGCCGAGTTCATCGCCGGCTCGCTGCCCTACATGGCGCCCGAACAGACCGGACGAATGAATCGCTCAGTCGACTGTCGCAGTGATCTCTATTCACTTGGCGTGACATTCTATCAGATGCTGACCGGCGCGCTACCGTTCACGGGCTCAGATCCCTTGGAGTGGATCCACTGTCATATTGCAAGAAAAGCGACACCGCCTGTTGAAAAATCGCAAAACCTCCCGGAGCCAATCTCTCAGGTTGTGATGAAACTCCTCGCGAAAGCCGCCGAGGAACGCTACCAGACGGCCGCTGGCCTCGAGCACGATCTGCAACGCTGTCTGGCAGCATGGGCCAACCACGGTCGCATCGACACATTTGAGCTCGGCGCAGACGACACACCTGATCGGTTGCTCATCCCCGAGAAGCTCTATGGCAGAGCCCGCGACATCGATACCTTGCTTGGCTCTTTCGATCGCGCGGTGAAGAGCGGCGCGCCGAGATTGGTGCTGGTTGCCGGCTACTCCGGCATTGGTAAGTCCTCGCTTGTCCAGGAGCTACACAAAGTACTCGTGCCCTCGCGCGGACTGTTAGCATCAGGCAAATTCGAGCAACTGAAGCGCGATGTTCCCTATGCGACATTAGCACAGACCTTTCAGAGTCTTGTGCGTCCTCTTCTCAGCAAAAGTGAGGGCGAACTCGCGACCTGGCGGCAAGCGCTCCGGGAGGCGCTCGGCGCGAATGGGCGCCTGATGGTCGAATTGATCCCCGATCTGAGCCTGATCATTGGCGAGCAGCCCGCGCCAGCTGAGCTTCCACCCCGGCAAGCGCAAAATCGTTTCCAACTCGTGCTTCGCCGCTTTATCGGTGTTTTCGCCCGGCGAACCCATCCATTGGTGCTCTTCCTCGACGATTTGCAGTGGCACGATGCCGCAACGCTCGACCTGATTGAGGATCTTCTGACTCAGTCGGACCTGCACCTGCTGTTGATTGGAGCTTACCGCAGCAACGAAGTTGATGCAGGCCATCCACTGAAACGCAAGCTCGAGTCCATCAGGGTCGCCGACGTAAATCTCGAGGAGATCACGCTGTCGCCGCTCACTGCAGTCGATGTCGCGCAGTTGGTCGCCGATACCCTTCGCTGCGGACCAAAACGCGCTGCCCCGCTTGCAAAGTTGCTGCATCAGAAGACGATGGGCAATCCGTTCTTCGCCATTCAATTCTTGTCCGAACTTGCCGAAGAGCAGCTGTTAACGTTCGATCACGAGCCGGGGCTCTGGCGTTGGGATCTCGAGCGCATTCACGCAAAAGCGTACACCGAGAACGTCGTCGATCTGATGCTCGGCAAGCTCATCCGGCTGCCCGAGGAAACGCAGAACGCGCTGCAACAGCTTGCCTGTTTCGGCAACATCGCGGGGACGGCGGAGCTTGCGATCGTGCTCGAAACCTCACACGAGCAGGTGCATGCGAGGCTTTGGCCGGCGATCCGGCAGGAACTGATCGCGCGCCAGGGAACAGTCTACCGGTTTGTCCACGATCGCATTCAAGAGGCGGCTTACTTGCTGGTGCCGGAATCCTCGCGCGCTCCTGCCCATTTGCGGATCGGTCGAATGCTTGCGGCACATGTCCCTGCGCACAAACGTGAGGAAGCTATCTTCGATGTTGTCAGTCAACTCAATCGAGGTGTCGCGCTCATCGCTTCCGGTCAGGAGCGAGAGCAGCTCGCGGAGTTTAATTTAATCGCAGGGCAGCGTGCCAGGGCGTCGGCGGCCTACGCCTCGGCACTGACATATTTCACCGTCGGTGCTGCGCTGCTCGCGCAGGATTCGTGGCAAAGGCGCCACGAACTCGCATTCGCACTGGAAACCAGTCGGGCCGAATGTGAATGCTTGGTAGGCCGGCTGGAGGTTGCGGAGTGCCTCCTGTCTGCACTGTCGAAGCGCGCTTTGAGTGCGCCCGAACGAGCGACGGTCGCATGTTTGCGGGTCGATCTTTACTTGACGCTCGGTCAGCACAGCCGAGCGGTGTTCATAGGTCTCGAATATCTTCGCGATGTCGGGATCGAGTGGTCGCGGCATCCGACGGACCAAGAAACACTAACCGAATATCAGCGGATGTGGTCACGTCTGCCGGACGCGATCGAGGAGCTTGCTGGTTTGCCTGAAATGACAGATCAGACCACGCTTGCCACGCTTTCCGTCTTGACGCGGATTCTTCCGCCCGCAGGTTTCACGGACGCCAATATATCCGCCCTGGTCATCTGCAGAGCCGTCAGCATCAGCCTCCAATACGGCAACACTGATGCGTCTTGTACCCACTACGCATGGCTGGGCCGAATCTCGGCCGGCCGCTTCGGTGACTACCAAGCGGCTGATAAATTTGGTCGTCTTGCGTGCGATCTGGTTGATCGCGGTGAGTTCTCTCGTTTTCGGGCTCCGGTCTATTTGGCGATGGGAGGCAACGTGATCCCGTGGACGAAGCCCCTGAGGGACGGACGAGTGTTGATCCGGCGAGCGCTCGAAGCTGCGAACAGCATCGGCGATTTCATCTATGAGGCGTACAGCTTGGTTCATCTAACCTCAAATATGTTGATGGCAGGAGATCCCCTGAAAGAGGTGCAGAACGAGATAGAGAAGAGCCTTGCTACGATACGGAACAGAAAGGTCAAGTTTGCTGCTGATGCCATGACTGCACAGCTCGCAATTATCAGAACCATGCGCGGCCTCACGCGCTCATTCGGTTCCTTCGATGATCAGCAATTTGACGAGCAGGACATCGAGCAATCATTTGAACGCAGTCCGGAGCTGTCACCGAGCGAAACCGTCTATTGGATCCGCAAACTTCAGGCGCGGTTTCTGGCCGGCGATTATCCTGCAGCTATTGCTGCTCGCTCGAAGGCAGAGCCCCGATTGTGGACCATCCCGACAGAGTCCTTGATCGCGGAGTTTCACTTCTATGGCGCGCTGTCTCTCTCCTGTTACTGCGAGAGGCTGTGTGAAAGCGAACAACAGCAACATCGAGAAATGATTGATGCCCATCACAGACAGCTGCAGATATGGGCCACGAATTGCCCCGAAAACTTTGACAATCGGGCTTCCTTGGTCGGGGCTGAAATTGCGAGGCTGGAATGCCGGGATGCAGACGCAATGCGGCTGTACGAACACTCAATCCAGACCGCAGGACGTAACGGTTTCGCCCATCACGAGGGGGTCGCTTGTGAACTTGCAGCGCGCTTTTATGCAGCGCGCGGCTTTGACAGGATCTCCCGGGTTTACCTGCAGGACGCCCGGCATGGCTACCTTCGTTGGGGAGCAGATGGTAAGGTGCGTCAACTCGACGAGCTAAATCCCCATCTCAACCATGAGGAGACCACTCTTGCCGTGAATGGCATGAGGATCGGAGCTCCGGTTGAGCATCTTGATCTGGCGACGGTGACAAAAGTGTCGCAGGCCATTTCCGGCGAGATTGTGCTTCAAAAGCTCATCGACACGCTTATGCGGACTGCCATTGAGCAGGCTGGCGCCGAGCGAGGTTTGTTGATTCTGCTGGATGGGGACGAGCCACGGATCGAGGCGGAAGCTACAACGGTAGCGGATGCGCTGCTTGTAAAGGTAGGTGAACAGCCCGTGACTCCGATGGCTCTTCCCGAGTCCGTGCTGCATTTCGTCCTACGTGTCCGCGAAAACGTCATTCTCGAAGATGCCGCCGCCCAGCCTTCATTTGCGGAAGACCCGTATATCCGCGAGCGCAAATCGCGTTCTATTCTTTGCCTGCCACTGATCACGCAAGGCAAGCTGATCGGCGTACTTTATCTGGAGAACAATCTCGCCCCGCGCATATTCTCAGCTGCCCGCAACTCGGTGTTGAAAATGCTTGCCTCTCAAGCTGCAACAGCGCTGGAAAACAGTCGGTTGTACAGCGAAGTCCAGCAACGGGAGGCGAAAATCCGGCGCTTACTCGACGCTAACGTCATCGGAATCTTTATCATCCGCAAAGGGGGCGAGATCATCGAGGCAAATCAACCCTTCCTCACGATGGTTGGATACGACCAAAGCGATCTTCTCGCAGGGCGAGTGAACGGTCTCGACCTGACGCCTCCAGAATGGCACGAGCGCACAATGGATGCTCGGACAGAAGCAAAAAGGACCGGAGCTGTTCAGCAGTTCGAGAAAGAGTATATTCGGAAGGATGGCAGCCGCGTGCCGGTGCTAATTGGCCTCGCCGTATTCGATGAGCGACAGGACCACGGTGTTGGCTTCGTCCTCGATCTGACAGAGCGAAAGAAAGTGGAAGCGGAAGCCCGTGAAAGCGAACGACGTTATCGCGAAACTCTGATGGGCCTTGCACACGCTAATCGGATCACGACAATGGGACAGCTGGCCGCCTCGATCGCCCATGAGGTGAACCAGCCGATTGCGGCGATCAGCAGCAATGCGGGGGCAGGGCTAAATTGGCTCGGTGCTCACCCCCCAAATCTGGAAGAGGTTCGGCAGACCTTCGGTTTGATTGTCCGTGACAGTATGCGCGCGGGGAATGTGATTCGCCGGATCCGCGCTCTTATGAATAAGGCTCCGATACAAACGGAGCTTCTTGCAATTGACGAAGTGATCTTAGAGGTGCTGGCCCTAGTTGGCGCGGAACTCGCAAAACATGAAGTGTGGGTGCGAACCCGACGGCCTGAGGCGTTGCCGCTCGTTCGAGCAGATCGCGTTCAGGTGCGGCAGGTGATCCTCAATCTGATCACGAACGCCATCGAGGCAATGAGCCAGATCAACGAAGGCGAGCGCGAATTACTGATCGCTACGCGGACTGACGGCTCGAATAATGTAGTGGTCGCTTTTCGGGATACGGGTCCAGGACTCGATCCAAACAGCGGAGACCGCGTGTTCGAGGCGTTTTACACCACGAAATCCGAAGGCATGGGCATGGGGCTGGCGATTTGCCATTCTATTATTGAGGCGCACGGGGGCCGAATGTGGGCCGGCGCCAATGATCCTCACGGAGCCGTCTTTCAGTTCAGCATGCCCGTTGCGCCGGAGGGCGTGGATCGGGCGGTACAGGTCTCTTGAGCGTCTTAGGTCGAGTGCGTCGTCGAGCCGGGGGGCTCCGGGAAACCCCAATCATCATGACAGAAGTAAGCTGCGCGACCTTGATAACTTGAGACATTCGCGTTTCTTGCTGCCCGTCGGGAGTGTTGACGCCACCGCAGATCGTCGCGAACTGTCAGAGAATCTGCAACCCGAGCGCAATGTCAGATTTCAGACGCTCGCTGGCTATTTGCAAATCTCTAGAGAATTGCAAGCCATCAAGCGCAATCAGACGAAACCTGCAGACGCAGTGGCTTGAGGTTGAGCAGAGCTTCGGGGGCGGATCTAACCCGATCGCAAGAGTCCGTGCTGAACTGGTTGGGAAGAGGGGGCTTTGACAATAAAGAGCCGGCGCCGCGCTCGTAGACCCGATCTCAAAGCCAAGCATTGCTGCAATGCGCTGCCAACGCCACTGGTGCATCGTTTTTTTCCCCGAGTTGGCCTCGTAGCCCGGGCGCCACGGCGGCCGCTCGCGATAGACGGCGCGCGTTCGACGGCATCATGCCCTCTTCTGTCTGCGTAAAGCGCCTGACGCGAGCAGAAAGCCACCGCCGCCAGCGCTACGGGCGCATGTGAGTGCGTCGCGCGGCCCCCGGCCATAGACGCGCATCGATAAGGCTAGTAGTACGAGCATCGCTCCAACAACCCCTTCGTGCATGGCGGTGATCAGTGTCGCTGACCGCGGCTCGCGCATGTTTCGATGGACGTCGGCGATGTCGACGACCCGGAAGGGGGGCGGTATGTACATGGGCGAAGCTCCCCGGCTGCCCGACCGACAGCCGGGCGGCTCTTGATTTGAACTGGCGTGCGCCTCATGCGGGATCACAGAAAGAGCCAATCTGGGTAGTTTCATTCCTCCGCGCGCTGACGCTGAGGGCAGCTAACCTATGATGTGTCAAAGGGGGTAGATCAAAGAGCTCGTTTGCAAGCTGGTCCAGCCGTCGTCTTCGAGCCGTCCGCGTTACGGCGAGCCGTGGGATAGCATCTTGCTTTCATTCTGACCGAGCTCTCGAAGCATCGACCGCTGCTTTCATCGGCCGTGAGTGGCTCAATTGCTACCCAGATCCGTCGCAGTTGGTACGGGAGACCTGCGGCTGCGCACTTCGGCTGTTATTTAGCACGGTTCCAACATTCCGTTCCTGCCTTATTGAGGCCGATGTGATGGCGTTAACGCCCCATGCTGATGGCCCACTCCAGTTCAGCATTTCAGTTCGAAAGTTCGGTTTCTCGTGCGGATTTCCGGGTAGCAGAGAGAGCATGTGTCTAGGAAAAACACGATTGAGCACATCAAGCGTTCGTTGCGCGTGCTCGGCGGATTTGCTGTCGTCCTCGGCATCTCTTCCGTGCTCGGATCGAACAATGTGCGATCGGAAGTCCTCAAGGGCTTTGGCTCTGCAGCGACGGGCGGCCTTGGAGGCGAGATAGTTCAGGTCAGATCAACCGAAGCTCTGAATCATGAGTTATGTCGTTCGTACAGTTTCGGGCAGTGCAATGACAATAGTCCGCGCGAGATCCAGGTAATCGGAACCATAGACTTTACCGATACGGAAGGGCGAGGCGAGGGGCAGGGATGCCAATACGGCCGCGTTTGTTCGGCACCTTACAAGCGTGAGTCCCTTCTCCTTATGGATGGCAACGACGCGCATTGCGATGGCAAGGAGAAGACGTTGGTCGGCTTCGACAGGGCCGGCAAGCGCCCGCTGGAAATTGGCTCAAACAAAACAGTGATCGGCGTTGGCCCGAGCGCTACAATCAAAGGGAAGGGGCTGCGCCTGAATGGGGTCAGCAACGTCGTTATTCGCAACCTGACTATCACTGATGTCAATCAAGGCGTGATATTTGCCGGCGATGCTATTGCAATTGCACAAGCCGACCTGGTTTGGATCGATCACAACCGATTTCATAATATTGGGCGACAGATGATTGCCGGCGGCTTTGGCCCCACGACGAATATTACGATTTCTTGGAACGACTTCGATGGCAGCGATACCTATTCCTCCTATTGCAACGGGGAGCACTATTGGAATCTCCTATTTCTCGGTGTCCCGCAGACGATCACTATCGCAAATAATTATTTCCATGAGATCTCGGGGCGGGCGCCGCACATTGACGGTGCGCACGCCGTTATTCATCTCGTCAATAACTATTTCCACAATACGAATGCGCAACAGAGCGGCGGATTCTTCCATGCAGTGGATGCTGGATCATCTGTGCAAGCACTGGTCGAGGGTAATTACTTTGACAACATTGAAACACCTATAAAGACTGGGAGTGGACATATCTTTGGTTTGTTAGGCAAAGCCAGCGGGACCATGCAGAGCATCTGCCTCACCGTGCTCGGACGCCGGTGTATCGAGAACATCGCCATCCCCGTGCCGCGGTTCAATGGCTTTCGCCTGGATGAAACCGTAGTTCAATCGTTTGGAGCTCTTCCAAGTTCGTCTATTCCTCTTCCATTTCCAGCGGATGATGTTCCGGCAGTGATTGCGGCCAGGGCAGGTCCCGGACACCTTGAGAGCCGGTGATGGCTCGTTCGCAGATGCGGCTCGGCATTTGGCCGATTGCCGCAAACAGTTGAGAAGACGCCATACTGGACGTGAACGGCACGCTCGCCTCGCGCCCCGAAGTTGCACGAGGACCGTGTGGCCGCCTTTCTGTTCGGGAGCGCCCTCGTCCGCTTAAAGAATCCGCAACGTTTGGAAAAATTCGGAATGAAGAAACGGCTTCGACGGAGCGTGTCATGCCACTGACCGATGTCGTCAAGCGCGCAGCGCGCATCGGTGTTGAAATCAGAAACATCAATCCCTCGGGTGATTTGGCGAGCCAAACCAGCGCTGCGATTAATTTCCTGCTGCTTGAGCACAAGGTGATCTTCTTCCGCGATCAGGGACATCTTGATGACGCGGAGCAGGAGCGCTTTGCTGCTTGTTTGGGGAAGCTGGTGCCCCCTCCGAAACTCGGTTCGATCAACGAAACGACCGGGCTTGATTCCGCGCGGAGGTAGCCGGGCTGATGTACGGCACGTCGAGGGAATCGTTCCCGCGGCGTATCCCAAGCTTGCGGTGCTGCGAGCTGTTGTGGTCCCATCGTCCGATGGCAATACGATTTGGTCGAACGCTGTGTCCGCCTATCTGCATCTGCCACGACCGCTCCAACGGCTTTGCCGAAGAACTCTGGACCATTCATAGCAACGGCCTTCGATTACCCCGGGACCTGCCGTGTTCGACAAATCGACCAGAAACATTCTGATCAGGTCATTACGATCTGTGAGACCGAGCATTCGGCGGTCCGTGTACGTCCCGAGACGGGCGAGCGCGCGCTGGTGCTCGGTGATCCGGTGCAAAGGTTTATTGATATCCCAAACGCGACGGCCAGAAGCTGTTTGATCTATTCCAGTCGCATATCACGGCGCCCGAGAATACCGTATGCTGGACCTGGAAAGAGGGCGATGTCGCGATATGGGATAGCCACGCAACGGAGCATTATGCGCTCAACGTTCGGTGACCAGCATCGCGTCGTTCGTCGTGCCACAATCGACGGCTACGCGCCCGTCACCGTCGACGGTGGATGCACTGTAACGCGCGTTAAGACGACGAAGCACCCGGCCACGAAGGTTGCCTAGCAAGGTTGCTGCAATTCCCGTAATGCACCGGTCCTATCGCATGTTCGCACGAATAGGTGCTTGCGAAGAGCAGTTAAATGTGGCCGAGCGCGAAATTGTGCTGACCTTCGACGACGGGCCCCGGCCGCTGCACGCGGAAAAAGTCTTACAGCGCCGCGCGCAGGAGTGCGTCCGAGCCACATTCTTCCTGGTCGGCAAGTCGTCGGCCCCATCCCAGAGCTCGCGCGGCGGCTGGCCGCGCGGCCACACCATCGCGCAACCCGGATGGTCGCATTCGATGGCGTGAAGGCGAAAGAGGACATCGACCGCGGGATTGGGGCTGACGAAGTGGCGCTCCATGGCATATCGACAATTGCGCTCCTCGGCGCCGTTCCTCCGCTTCCGCAATTTCGACTCGACGCCTAAGACGCTCGATCCGCTTCAGGATCGGGGCATTGTCATGTTTGGAGCGGACCTGTGGGCCAGCGACTGGGAGGAAATGACCCCCCAGAACAGGAGCTGAAGCTCATCATCAGCCGATTCAACGCTGAGGGGAAGGGCATCATTCTGTTTCACGACGCAAAGGCACATACCGCCGCGATGATTCCCGCCTTGCTACGGTAGCCGCGCGACAAAGGCCATCACATCGTTGCGACGGCGCTCCTGCAGAGGAATGCCCTTACGCATTAATACGGAAATGTGACGGCGGGCGCAGAACGGAGTAATCCCGAATCCACTAAGCCTTCGTTCATGCTAGCCGGCGCAGTGATGGAGGTGAATCGCGCCTCAGCCGTTTCGGGCCCGCTCTGTCACAGGAGGCTACGAACCGCAAAGCGACGTAGTAGGTTATTTCGGACGTCTGCCTCATTCGTGCAGCACTACGTGTTCTGGAATCGCCATCGGTAACCTAAGCTTTCTTCTGCTGAAATGCCGCAACTGTCTTACGCTCTAAACCCTGTCCGCAAGCATTAGAACCGTCTTCCAACAAGGAGAGTCGACGGGAACGATAGGGACGATCTCGCACGATACGACCTGACGATACTCTCAGAAAGCATTGAACCGCAATGCGATGGCTCGCCGTGAACCCTGCTTCACCAGGGGGCATGGTCTATTCGAAGAATACGAGAGAAGCTGGCCTTAGTCGTGAGCTCAACGACCAAAGTGCACCCGTCATCGGACGTCCGCAATGTTCTACGTGGCGCAGCAACAAATGGCGCGTCCGATGGAAAAATTAAGAAAACTGAATGTCTGAACACAAGAAAAATAGTGTGTCTTGGACTCGCGCCTTCGACAAGTTTCTGCGAGCGTTGGTCTCGGGCAACGCTGCTGGTCAGCGACGCTCATGATGCTCGCGCGCAGCCATCGCAATGGGGCCGCTGAACGTCATTGCTCGGAATTGGATCCGGAAAATCGCTGGTCGGCCTACCACTCGAGCTGCTGTAAGATGGGGAAAGTAGATCCAAATCCGTGTTCGCAAGCGGTCAGCCGCACTCCTGGAACGTCTGAGTATGAACATTATGTGGGGCGATACGCAGGTCCAAAGAAGAAGAGAGTGCTTCGTGCAACCATTACGATGTTCGACAAGTTATCTTTCGAATTTCTGAGATATTCGTGGCAGGGAGCGACACGAAGACGCTATCACCTCAGTGCGACCTAAAGCGTCATCTGACCGTCAACCGTGCGGCATATCTTTTTGAACCGGGTGCTCTGGCAGCCCCTCCCCCGATGCGCCGCCGGACGAGGTTGTATGTTGGTTAAACCTGAAAGAGGTGATGACATGGTGACCACGCGTGAAGTTGCTAACGATGACGCCACAACGGTGACCCACATGGTTACTGCCCTACTTGCAGAACTTGAGGGCGGACAAAAGTAGGGCGGACTAGATACCCAGCTTTGTCGATCTACCCGCGTGAAAGAGCGTGTCTATGGGTTTCTGCCTTTCACTGAGGTTCGCCCGGTCGGCCTCATTATGTTGTCGGAAAGCGCCGCCCTTTTCGCGGCGAACCTAAGGCATTGTCACCGAACTCTACGTGGTGCCGGAACAGCGCTCGTCTGGGGTCGCGATGCGTCTCATTGAGGCTGCGGTGGGCCTGGGCACGCTAAAGGGCTGGGGCCAGCTTGAAGTGGGGGCGCCAACCCATATGGACCCGTAGCCCGTCAGCATTGTACTTGAAGGCCGGTTTTGCAGAGGCCCACGCCTCAAGTTGCCGTTACGCGGCTTAGCTAGTCATCGTGCGAAACGTATTGCTGTGGGGAGATCGCGGTTAGATTCTCAGCGGCAACGCGCGCCAAGCCGCTGTATCCCGGATTCGTCTTCGACATTTGCGTGAGCGTCGATGTGCCGGCACCCGGTTGACGCGCGATGGAGTTGGTAATGCCGGATTTGAGTCCGGCCGACAAATCGGAGAGCACCGGCGCATCTGAATCCCTCATTATGAGTGAGCTGATCCGGGTGCCCAGCTCGAAGGGACATGAACCCCTGCGATACGCAGGCGCCAGCCTCTACGCGGCGATGAGCCATCTGTAAGGCCCGAACGCTGGCCCGTCTCCCAGGACGTAGGGATCGGACGGCTTACGAAAGGCTCACGAGCTCGAGCGGGCTCATGACATCGGTCCAGCCACGATCGCGGCGAGGTGGTCGTCGAGCATGGGAAGATTTGTGGCGGCAGGATGCTGATCGGCGTAAGCCCGGAGCCATCGTTCGAGCAACGCAATCGGCATCGCGGCGGCGGTCATCGACGATGCTTTATGGTGACGTGGGCTCACGCAGCGGTCTGCGCAGCGCGCTGGCGGGCCGGCTTCCAGTTCCAGGCGAGCAGCTCGTGCAGCTGATGGTTCTTGGTTCCCCCGGAGGCGATTGGGCTCCAGCACGTCAGTCAGGTAGACCTGCGGATCGAGTTCATGGAGCTTTGCTGTGTTCACGATCGACTCCAGCGTCGCCCAGCGCTCGGCGCCACCTCTGCTGCAAAGGGCGTCCCTGCCCGAGAGAATGAGGATGAGCGGCTGCGTGCCATAGCTGCGAGGCTGCGAGTGCTTGCGAGTGCTTGCGTCCTGATATTGAATACCACAAAAACACGCGTTCGTACACCTCCCAAGCCTGATAGGCGAGCTTCGCTCGCTTTGCCATTATTCTTCGTCGACAGAAGCCGAACCAAGGTCGACCCAACTTCACCCTAACATGATTTCAGATTTCAGAGCTCTCGCGAACCCGAGCCATGGACATGCGAAATACATGTTAGTGCACCGCCCAAGCTCGTTGTGTTTCGATCGAGCTTCCCAGCGAACTCTAGGAACGCACTCAGCTGAGCCAGCAAAATTGCAGGCCAATGTCCGCGAGACAACCATGATAGCATTATCGGCAGAGGACGCTTGCGAGAGGGCTGATATCCCGCTGAGCCGCCTTGATGTAAGCGAGCCCAAGCGCTTTAAGGATGATACCGTTTGGCCTTGTTTCGAGCGGCTGCGAAGGGAAGATCCCGTCCATTATTGCGAAGACAGCCCATACGGACCATATTGGTCGATAACAAAATACCGCGACATCATAGCCGTGGACTCAAACCACACAATATTCTCATCAGAGCGAAGCGTCACGATTGTCGACCCGCCGGAGGAGTATTGGACCCCCAGTTTCATCAAATTGAGTCCTCCTCTCCATGCTCAGCAGCGTAAGACTATCAGTCCCATAGCGGCATCGGAGAGCCTGGCGAATCTTGAAGGCGTGATCCGCTCGCGGGTTCAGAAGATCTTGGACGGTTTGCCGCGCAATGATACCTTCAACTGGGTCGACAGGGTCTCGATCGAGTTGACGACCCAAATGCTGGCCACGCTGTTCGATTTTCCATTTCAGGATCGACGGTTGCTGACCTACTGGTCGGACGTAGCTGCCTTGACGCCACAAATGGGCGACCAGATCGACAGCTGGGAAAAGCGAAAGGTGGTGCTGTCGGAGTGCCTGGACTATTTCACACGGCTTTGGAGCGAGCGGGTCAATCGCGAGCCGCGCGCTGACCTGATCTCGATGATGGCGCATTCGCCGGCGACGCGAAACATGGAGCCGCGCGAGTTCTTGGGCAACCTCATTCTGCTGATTGTTGGAGGCAACGATACCACGCGCAACTCAATCAGCGGTGGCGTCTTGTTCATGAGCCAAAATCCGTCCGAACTGCGGAAGCTCCGAGATGATGCTTCACTACTGCCCGGGGCGGTATCCGAGATTATACGATACCAAACGCCTATCGCACACATGCGCCGGACGGCTCTGGACGATTTGGCGATAGGCCACAAGCAAATCAGGCGAGGCGATAAAGTTGTGATGTGGTATATCTCTGGCAACCGAGACGACGAAGTCATTGCGAACCCCAACAGCTTCATCATTGATCGAGAAAATGTACGACAACATCTCTCATTTGGATTTGGGATTCATCGTTGCGTGGGTAGGCATCTCGCAGAGCTGCAGTTGAAAATCCTGTGGGAGGAGATGCTGAACCGATCTCTGGAGGTAAAGGTGGTCGGCGAACCGGAGCGAGTTGAATCTAATTTTGTGCACGGTTATTCGGCACTGCCGGTGCAGATTCCAGGTTAGTCTCGGTTGCGGGCGACATTCAACACTGGTGGTGCAGAACCGGCGGTCAGGATCACGGCCTGATGGAGACCAGTTGTCTGGGTAAGTTCACCGGCGTTGCGTTACGGGCTTGTGGGTTTTTCGAAGAGTCCGGACAGGGCCAAGCGTCATTATCCGGTCGAAGACCCTGGTCGGCCGTTTCCGGTACGTCAGGCCGCCGCTTGTCGCATCGTTGTTACTGGAGAGCGGGTAAGTCGGGCGCTGCCAACGGTGAAGCTGATCGCGGCGGGCGGGATCCGCGACGGCGTCGACCTGGCCAAGGCCATCCGCCTGGCCGCGGACATCGCCGGGCAGGCGGCCGGCGTGCTGCGCGGCGACGACCGAGGCGGTTGTCGCGCATTTCGAGATCGTCATCGGGCACTTGGCTGGCGCTGCTTCTGCACCGCCTCGGCTGATCCGGCGGCGTTGCGTCAGGCGCGGTTGTTGCCCTTGGCGCATCTGCCCGCCGGTTGATGCCGACGTCGCCCGCACGTGGCGGCAGGCGCAGGCTGCTGAAATATCAACGCGAAAGATAGACTGCTAATCCACCTTGGCGAAACGGTTCGATGCGCGGGAGCGACGTGTTCATGGAGCAGCTGTTCACGTTCAAGCGGTTGGAGGAGTTCGTTCCAGCCCATCATCCACCGCTGCGCCGGATGTTCGGCTGTCAAGATCCGGGGCCGCCCTTCGAAGATGTTTTCGGCAAAGCGCTCGCACTGGCCTTGCAGATCTAAATGCCGCGAAAAACGGCTCCCACATCTCAGATCACCTTCGCCTTGGCGCTTCATCCTGACCAAGCTGGCCAGTCGCTGGTTGCCAATAACTGGATAGTTATTGAGTGAGCAAGGGATCGGGGTTGATACAGTGTAGAAATGTACAAATCGGCAGCGTAAAAAGTTCGCGCCATTCGACGGTACGTCCAATTTCAGGAAGGAAAACCTGTGCTTCGGTGAGCAGTGCCGCGGAGCGTGATAGCAATGCAGCCGGTTGCATGGCGATGTCTTAGAATTAGTCTGTTGCAGGGTGGACGGAAAGCTATTGCCTAGGTCAAGAGGATGAACATAGCGCTTACGCATGGGCAAGTTCGTCGTACCAAAACAGTGCGAAGACCTCGTCTGGCGTGTGACTCAATTCTCCTCAATGATGAGGAGACCGCAGATCTGACACATCGCCGCTGTTGCAGCGCGCCAGGTGTGGCTCTCCCCAGACCACTGTGGAAGGTCAGTCAACGATCGGAGCTGCTGCCGAGAACAGAGTCTGGTTGATGTCGCATGCCGAATACCTGCAAATGACGTTTCAACTATCTCGGCTTGATCGGCTCATCGATCATCAGTCTCATCTTTCCGTCATCTCGATCAATTACCAGCGTTGGTAGTTGACCGGAGCACAGCCATTTTGCATTCCCACACTAGGAGTGAGGACAGACGTCCCGGACAAGGCCTAACAATCAAAAGACCGTCAGCTCAAAGCAGGCAGCTCAACGGCAAAAACCTGCGGAGGATCAAATTGTGGACGCCGGTCCCCGCTCACGCCCAGATCGGCTCCACGGCCGATTCCCGTGTTGTGAGCTCGTTCCGGTGATATTCGCCGACAGAAATATCGCGGCGGCGTAGACACTATAGCTGTTGACCGCCTGGTTCCACATCAGTTTCAGCCTCGGAGAGAAATTCTCGTACGAGGTCGCGCTCTTCCAGAAATGCGCGTGCCACGAGCGCCGCGCCATGGCGATTAGGGGTCCCGCGATGCTGGCTGAAATTCCTGCCGTAGATGCTGGCGAGGGCCGCGACAACTCGCCGCCCAATACCGGCGTCACAAACGTTTAGGTCCATGCGATCAAAATCAGATCAGCACGGCACAACATGCCGAGGGCGGTAGAAGGACTGGCGGCCGCAGCTCGTGCTTAGAACGGATAATTCATTCCAGCGCGCAATGTCTTCAGACGATCTGTGTAGGCGCATCTGTTCAACGTAAGTCCGGTTTCTTATTTGATGCTGATCGAGATCAAGAAGTCCATACGACAACAACTGTAAGGTTGATGAGTTGCAAGCTAGCGTCTGGCCGGTCTTGACGGTTTGCTGTGTGGCGACAAGGAACACTCGATTGTAAGGCAGTCTTCGATGCGATCTAGGAGCTCTTTTGTGGGGACCATAACAATTTCGCTCCTCCCAAGCGGTGCAGTCCATTCGGCAGGAGACAGTCTTGTCTTTCCTGGCTGGTGGGACGCTGGTTCTCTTCGTCGCATTCTTCAACCCTTTTCACGGCGCGCGCGGTCAATCCGGCTGCGCAGGCCGAGGCCGTCCTCGATGCGGCCGGGCATCTGCTGGAATCATCGTTCTCTCCGGTTTTGTTGTTGTCCTCGATGCCATCGTCGACCGCGCCGAAGAGCGGCTCGTGGTCTGACGGCCCGCGCCTGCCCACGAATCCTGGTAACGCTCTCGCACCAGCCACGGAGGTTCGCATGCACGTTTTGACACGAATGATGCTGGTCGTGGCGCTAACCGCTTGCTCGGTCATTTGGGCGCAAGCCGCCGAGCCCCAGACGGCAAAATTGAAGATCGCCGTGGGGGCACAGATCCTCAACTATATGCCTCTCCAGCTTGGCGTAAAGCTTGGGTCGGCTCGGGGTGATGGCCTTGACGTTACCGTCGAGAACTTCCAGGCCGTTGGCCCAAAGACTCTGCAGGTCCTGGTCGGCAGCTCGATGGACGGGACGATCGGCTTCTACGAGCACGCCATTCAGATGCAGGCGCAGGGCCGGCGCTCGGAAAACCTCTGGAGCTCGCTACCTCCTACAAAATTTGGACCCAAGTCGTCGCTGCGCGTGCCTGACCTATGTGGGCAGGACAATGGTTGATGACATCGACAAGACTCTTGACTGGGAGGGCAACCGGCTTGACTGCGCATCGTGCGAGCATCTCGCACTGAGCGGAATCGGCGGATGCCGCCTCAAGCACGCCTGCGTCAACGACCGTTGTCCCCGCGGTATCGAGAGGTTCTTCGAGTGCAATCCGGATCTCGCCGACGGCTATCTCAGCCATCCGCATTGTGAGGTAAGGGCAATCGCGGCGAAGTTTGCCAGTGTCTTTCTGCTGCGGTCGCTGATCGATGATCCCAATGAAAAAGTGCAATGGAATGCGATGCTTCGCCTGCCTACAAACTACGTGTTGCAATTACGGAAGCATCCGAATCCCGAGCTGAGGAAGCGCGTGGCGAGCCTGCTCGACGGTGAAGAATTGCTGCCCATGGCCTCAGACGAATATTACTATGTTCGGCTTGTCGTCGCGAGCCGGATCGCGCCTATGCTGCTCGGCCGAATGGTGGACGACGAGGAAGCCCATGTCCGCCGTGTTGTGGCACAGCGCATTCCAAACGAATGGTTGCTCCGCATGATCGACGATCGTGAGGCGTCGGTAAGACTGGAGATAGCCCGACGAGTATCTGTGCAGCTCGTGTCGCTGCTGCTGCATGATCCTGACTGGCGCATCCGCCTCGAGGTCGCAAGCCGTGCGCCAGCGGCTCGGATCCATAGCCTCGTCAATGACCCGTATAGTCTCGTGCGCGAAGTCGCGAGCTCGCGGATTGCAGGAGACCGCCGCTGAGCTCGATACCGCGCCGGCTGACGCCGACGGCCGATCAACCTGCCGCGATATGCCTATTGCATCATGCCGAGGATCTTGACCAGATCGCCGCGTCGTTCTCGGAAGATGTAGAGATCGCCAGCGTGCGGATCGCGCTTCAGAGTCTCCTGAACCGTAAGAGCCAGGCTTCGTATGGCGGGACGCATGTCGGTGTGGCCAGCGGCGATCCAAACCCTGACGCCGCTCGGAATCTGGATCATCGTCGCCGCAGCAGCTCAGGAACTCACTGCAGCGCCTCAACGCCCCTGTCACGGCCAACTCGAACGCGACAGCCGCCGCCAAGCTCGATCTCCATGACTCCAGCCGTTGCACGCTGCGCAGGTGGGGAAGAGGACGATTGTGGCGCGTCGGTTGAGATCGGACGTGATCTCGACGGGAACGAGAGCTAGCACGGAATCGCCGCAAGCCGACCGTGGCGCGCTTGTCGACTTCAAGTGAACAGCAGGCTGTGAGCCAGCCCGTGTCGGCGCGCGCGACGCCGCAGACCTTGCGACTTCGACAAGGTGGAACTGCGAAAGGGGACATGACGCCCGACTCGAGGGCGAGATCGTGGTTATTGCGGGTATCGAGCCGCAAATTCGCCTGCTCGTTCTTGTTTCTTGAAGGAAGCCCACGCTGCTTACGCGGCTCCATTAGAGGTCATGCAACGGAAAGCATCCGCCACGCTCAGTGATCGTTCCGAGACGGTCAAGAAGCTGGACCGGTTAGTCGAGGCCGACGCCCAGCTGATCGACTTCGCAGCTCGCTCAACAACCGCCGTACCTGCGGCAATCTAGCCTAATCTCATCACGCTTTAATGTGGCATCTCCAGGAGCCTCATACTGTGGGGCTGTGAGCCGCCACTGACCGCGCCAGATGAGCATCGAATGCGGACGCTACGGTCCTGACGAGAAACTCGGCGCCTTTCCTGACGAACAGTCGCTCGTCGCCGTCCATGGTCACTGCGCCGTCAGCAATGAGGCTATTGAGCCGCGAGCGATCGACGACGGCCGACTTCGGATCTCGGCCATGCGATCGAGCGATCTTCGACAGGTCGATGGCCATGTCGCACATCAGTCGCTCGATCAGATCGGCTCGGAAGCGATCGTCACCCGTGGAGGCATACCCCTTGAGGGTGGCAGGCCGGTCCTCGGCGATGCGCGCCAGGTAATCACGGGTTACCACGACATTCTGTGCAAATCCTTGCGGCATCCTCCCGATGGCGCTTGCCCCTAGGCCGATGAGCGTTTCGGGGGTGTCGTCGGTGTAGCCCTGGAAGTTCCGACGCAGCCGCCCTTCGCGCTTCGCCGCGGCACGATTGTCGCGGGGTAGGGCGAAGTGGTCGAAACCAATGCGCACGTAGCCCGCGTCGACCAGGGCTTCTGCAATCAATTCCGACTCAAGATGGCGCTCGACTGTTTGGAGGAGGGCGTGTTCGTCGATGTTACGCTGATGCTTCTTGAACGAGGGCATATGCACGTAACCGAACACCCACAAGCGATCGGGCCGGAGTTCGATGCATTCGGCAACCGTGTCTAGGCCCGATTGCATGGTCTTAAGCGGCAGGCCGCAGATAAGATTAAAGTTGAGCCGGCCGACGCCCGCTCGCCGCAGGCGCTCAACGCACGTGGCGGTCTGCTCGGATGTCTGCACGCGGTTGATGGCGCGCTGCACAACAGGATCGAAGCTCTGTACCCGCAGGCTCGCGCGATTGACTCCGCTCTAGCCTAAACCCGCCGCGATCGGCTCGGTCAGGGTACGCGGCTCGATCTCCACGGCGATTTCGGCGTCGGGCAACACGAAATACGAGAAGCGGAGCGTGCCGACGAGACCGGCGAACGTCTCGGGCGTCATGATCGTCGGCGTGCCGCCGCCGAAATTGATGTGCGAGATAGGAAGGCGGTGGCCGATAGTTTCGGCGATTAGGTGCGCCTCAGTTCGCAACCCATGTATAGACTGCGATGGGGTTGTCTTTCTTCATGACCGAGGTGCGGCAACCGCAGTACCAGCACATAGACCGGCAGAACGGAACGTGCACATAGATCGAGGCCGGCGGGCGGGGCGGCAGGGATCCGAGCCACATCCGGTAATCAGGTTCGCCGATCGCTGGCGAAAAGTGCGGCGCGGTCGGACAGCTTGTGTAGCGGGGAAGCCTGTCGTGACCGTACGATTGCGTCAGATCCGATCTCATCTCTTTCTCCTTCAACTGCCAAATTGTCGAACGACTTCGCTGAGGAGGCACGTTGCGCTGGCGCAATCCTTTGGTCGTTTCGAGCCTCAATTCCACCCGCAGCAGCTGGCACCACGTTTTGGCCGCTCTGATCCTCTTAAGCGGAAACGCGGCCCGTGGCTTGATTGCGAAAAAAAGGCCGGCCGAAATACGCTCGACAGGCCAGGTCGCGGAGAAGAAACGTCGGCCGGGTTGAAAGGATAAGACTTGTTGCCTTACCTCGTCGGATGGCGCGGGCACTTGGCGTTCTGGCGGACTGCTGGCGTGCTAACAAACCTCGAAGCCTGGATTCGCTGAAGAGAGCGAATGTATCTCTGGCGACAATGGCAGAACCGGCACAAGGGATTCATGGAGCTTCGCCGCCTCGGCATCGCGAAGTTCGCCGCATCGATTGCCGCCGGTTCGCCGGCGGCGCTCTGGCGAATGTCCGGGCACCGGCGATCCAGCACGCCCTGCGCGACCACTTCTTCGCTCGCGGCCTCTCGCGAATACTGGTTTCTGAGCCAGCATAACTCAGTCGAACCGCCGCGGTACGGACCCGTGTATGCCAACTGGTGTGGGAAGGGTGGCGTCGCGAGACGTCCACCTATCCCGATCAATTAAAGCACAATTACCGGCTAACCCGTCGGGGCTCCGGTGGCAGTGTCGCACCACGACTATGCGAGCTTCGTAGGACGGACGCACTGATTCCCACAGGGAGCATTAGTCACGCGCCGCCGAGGGCGCGTCGTCGTGCTTGAGGTGTCGCTTTCGAATCTTGTAACTCACCAGCCAGATCACGCCGACCGCGATCGGTACGAAAACTGCGGTTAGGAACGAGGGCTCTACTGGCAATCCGGCATCGTGCGCGCCCTCGGCAAGATAGTTAAAAAGACTGACCACGTAATATCCAATCGCCCCGACCGACAAGCCTTCGACCGTGCACTGCAGCCGAAGTTGCTGCCTCGTGCGTTCGTTTATGGCCTGCAACAGGTCATGATTCTGTTGTTCGATTTCGACGTCGACACGGGTTCGCAACAGATCGGCGGCACGCGCGAGCTTGACCGAAAGCGACCCCTGACGATTTTCCACGGTCGCGCAGGTTCGCATCGCCGGCGCCATGCGGCGCGCCAGAAACGACGACCAGGTCGGATAGCCCGAGACATCATTGCCTTCAATGATGGACAGTCGCGATTGGACCAGCTCGTTATAGGCCCTGCTCGCGCCGAAGCGAAACAGGCTACCGGTCGCGCCTCTTTCGAAGGAGGCGGCCAACGCCGTCAGTTCGGCAAGCAGATGGCTGTTGAATTGCAGCCCCTCACCGCTCTGCATTTTTTCGAGAGCCTCAACAAGACGGCGGTCGATGCGATCAACAGACGGTGCAAGCTCAAGGGCCGCCGACAGGCCAAGCAGCGCCAATGGACGGTAGGTCTCGATTTCCAGGAGCCGCTGCACCAGCGCTCCGAGATCGTGCGACGTCAATCCGAGGTCGCAGACGAGGATTTTCGTGAAGCCGTTTTCGTCCACGTGGAAGTCTGAGGCGGCAACGCCTGCACCGCTCTTTGTGGCAACCATGGCCAGACTATTCTTGTCAAAAATCTGTTCGGCGCGCTTGGTCGGCGAGGCGCCGTGCTCCACTTCTAACCTGATCGCGACGAGCAATTGACCCGTCTGCCGCAACGCGCGGATCAGCGATCGGACGGTATCATCAACTTTCTCGAACGTCTGATCAGCAGGACCATTTGCGTTAGTCCAGATCCAGGTGAATGTTGTAAATTCCGAATGCTGCTCCCAGCGTAGCATAGCGGGACCGATGACAATCTGATGATGTTTCGCCGATTGCTCGGGCGGCGAAACATTGCGCTCCAGGCAGAAATCGATAAAACGGCAGCGATCGCTTGCGGCCGCCTCGCCTTGCGCAAGAACAGCGAAGTGGATCACGCTGAATGGCGAAACAAGCTGCGTGAAAGGGCGCGCGTGCACTTCGCCGAGCACGGCGGCGCGCTGCGGATGCAGCTTGAAGGTTCGCAGATCCAGTTCATCGATCATCTATTGACGCCTCGCTTCAGAGTGAGCAAGCAACCGTCAGCCTTCACTCGAGAGGCATTGGCGGTGCTGGAAAACGGGTGCGGGCGTCAAGGCGCCGATCAAGTCATGTCGACGATCGATACCGAGGCCGCCTTCCGATTGGAAAAGAGGTCTTGCGGGAGCAGGATCAGGCCGAGCAGATTGAGGCGGAACAGCCTCGTCCAGGCTTCGACTAACGCCGTCAACGACGTCTGTGGGGTACGATCCGGTGTCTATGGCGAAATTCCGGCATTGTAGATCAATCCGCGTAGCGGTGCGCCAGCAAACCGTTCCGCGACCTCGGCAGTGGTGTGCGGCACCGTCCGACGAATGCCTAGATCGACGTGGACATGGTTGTCTGTCTCCGAATCCGACGAACATCGCACGCCACCAAAGTGGTGCCCCGCGCAAACAAGGATGCGCCGGCCGTCTTCTGAAAACAGGTTTTCGATGACATGACCGATGCCGCGCGAGGTGGTGGCAAGCGGCGGCGCTTCCGTTCTCCCAGCTGGGTGCAGACAGTGCGGCAACCCCATTGTCGATTGACAGATCGAGGCCCAAACACGACTCCCATCCTGTTGCCGCCCCCAAACTTCCTGGCGCGGAGAGCCGCTGCAGGATTTGGGCCAGCGCTGTAGAAGGGGCGCGCTCGCGTATTTCTTCGCGCAATGTAACTTTCGGTCAGAGTCGGAGGCGGGTTTCAGACATGAAGCGCGCTTGTATTCTGACAAAATGCGTACGTGACGCAGGCCACAGGAAAATTGCCTGTTTCGGCAAGATGATCGCTTGCCCGGCCGCTGCCATTCTCTGAGCAGCCACGCTGTAGCCGGATTTGTCGATGCAGAGCCGGGAGAGTGACCGCGCCCGGACCCGCGGGGGAAGGCTTGCCGATGGCTGATAACGTCACATCGAGTGAGGATGACTAGATCACGGACCCAGAGCGCTCGCCGTCCTCTCTTTGACCCCGATACTCAGAGTAGTGCAAGCGTCGCGGCTTGACCGATTATTCCAGGGAGGCCCTTCCATTGAAGAGGCCGTTCGGTGCGCTCGATCCGAACAGAGCTGACATCAATGAAATCGCGGCGATAGACCGAGAAGCCGGCCCAACGCATTCACTGGTGATTGGCTCCTTGTGCTGACAGGCGCAGATTTCCGCTAGCGATCAGTGCCTCGGCCACACGCTCCCCTCACGAGAGTCGCCGGCCGCAGCTGTGGTCTGCCGTTATTTGTCGATCACTCACAACGATCGCCACATATCTGGCCGTTCATGAAAAGCGATTGCGGGCTTTCATGACCGGGCTCGGGGACGATGTCACGGGAGACCGCGGTTTTGAGCTCGTGCCGCCACCAGATTGTCCGACCAAGGGAGCGGCGTTGCGCGATCGGCTGAGCCTAGGCCGGCGCGCAGATCCTGACTATCGGCGCGCCTTCATAAGATGAGCCGCTGGTGCTGCCATCAATACGACATCCCAGCGCGTCGTGTTCAGCATTCCGCGGCGACAATGACGAGGCATAGCAGCGGGCGGAGCGTTTCGTCTCGCAGGAGCTCCGCGACCGGCTGCTTGAAGACAGATCGCAGCAATAGGCGCCGCGCGTCTGCAAGTGGTCAAAGGACTTGTACGGGGCGATTGGTGTCAAGGCTTTTCGTTGTGGGCCATCTCCTTCTTCGGCCGGGCTGCGACTTCTCTTCGTCCCGATCTGCGTTTCGCTGGCTGCTGCGCGCCGCGGCTGTCAAGGGTGGCCGAAGGCCATCGCGGAGCGACTTGCCGGAGGGGTGACGGGCGACATCGCCACGCGCCGTAGCCGTACAAGATGACAGCAGCAGCACTCCACGGTTCAAAGAAGCCCGAGGCGGCGCGCCTTGATAGCACACTGGATTCGGGTGGTCACTTCCAGCTTTCGCATAGCGTTCTTGATGTGAAAATCGACAGTGTTCTGGCTGATTCTCAATATCCGCCCTATTTCCCAGGATGATTTGCCCTCCTCTACCCACCGCAAGCACTCCTTTTCTCGTGCCGACAGCACAACGGCTTGCCCATCGATCATGTGTTTCTCCTGGAGCCGAAACGACTGGAACGCGATCAGCAATTGCCGTACCAGCGACGGCGATCGCAAGCTCTCCTGCCAACACCAGCCTTGGAGCACCAATCAGCTGCCGATCCAACTGCGGCACCATCGGCTGTCGAAGCGATTGCGACATACGTCGTAAACGCGACAGCAGTGGTTGCAACAACGGCACACTTGACGTCCGCGACCTAACTAGGCCTGGGAGGTCTCCTCATAGCTGGTAGGCGCCAGCGTTATGTCCTGGGCTTGCTCCAGCGCGGCTTTCTGCGTGACCCCATGGAAGGGGCGGAGCGGACCCAGCTACATTCGTTGCGGCTCCAAGCCAGAGGTTGTGGGCATGGCCGGTAATGGCGTGGAGGACTGGTTCTGTTCGCGTAAATCGCTCGACGGCTCATTGACACTGGATGAGTTGATAACGGACATCGAACAAAACCAAAGTCATTAACGCTATGCGGACCACGGTGCTGGGCGACACTATTGACTCTAATGTCGCCGCGTGATGCTTGATTCATCTCGTGATCCGCACCGATCGCTTGCGTCGCGTGATGTCGGAGGGCGTCAGAAAGGGGTGCGATCCGTCTTATTTGTAGACCACAGCTATCCAGCGGCCATACCTGCGCTCTATGTTTGTTTCTTGCCGGCGAAGCCTACACTCATAGCCTCATACCGACTATCGTTCGGGGCGGAGGCATGAGCGGCAAGGGCGAAAAGACTCCGATCGAGGCATTAGGGCCGCCGAGTAATCGGATAATTCCGCGTACCACGAAGCCCCGTCGCAAGAACCGTGGCATGCCGCCGCCCGCGACGTTGGATATCGATACGCTGCCGGGCAGCTCTAATTTGACGGCATTAGAGGCCGCGACGGTTATCCGGCGCACGCCCGACGCGCTGGAGCAGTGCCGGCCGGATCCAAAACGACGCGCTGAAATGGCGTTACGTCGACGGCCGCCCACTCTATCCTGTCGATGCGGTGCGCGATTACAGAAGACGGTCGACGAGGACAATCGGTCAGGTTGTTTGCTCACCGGCTTGGCAACCGAAGGGATTCGATGCAGGCGCTGATATCTGCCGAACTGCTACCCGAGGAAAGCTCTCGGCTGAAGCACGAACTAGACAGCTACCTGGGCAGGGTTCAAGCGGCTTAAATCGGCGTGTCAACGTCGCAAACTCTCCACGCCTGAAAGTTGACCTTTCTTCCGCAGCCAAGTTGCCCCATCTGCTCTCGGATCGGCCTGTAAATGCTGGGCGTTCTATCAGACCGGGTCTCTTAGAGCTGCAAACGCGGAAGCGCTGAGCACTCCTGCGGTCCCATGCAGGGTTTCTTTATCTCCGCCGCAAGACGGCGGAGCGAGCCGTAACCACGCTGGAAAAATGCTTTCCCTTCCTAACCACAGCAGGAATAGTGCGCCGAATTTGAATATTAATTTGTGTGCTGACCGGTCAACGGCGCAACGCAGCCATTGCTGCTCTCTCTTCTGCGGTGCAATCGAGGGTATTTCCATGCGAAATCATGACCTTGTTTCCGGTAGCTTCCTGGCACTGACCGCGGCTGGCCTCGCGCTGCTCTGCTCGAGCCTGCTCGTCTTTGCCTTCGCTTAGCGGCTGCATCCGAAGACGAGGAACCGATCGATATCGAGCATATGGAATTTTGAGCCGATGGTCCTGCTGCGGTGAAGACGCTAAGCGTCGGCATCCAGTAGGCGTTCTGCAGCATTGGCGGGTCCGCGGCAAAGCCGCCGTTTCTAAGCGGATTGGATCGATATCATGTCCTCTGGAAGGAAGATCGTCGCCTTATGAAGGTGACGGTCGCCGGTCAGTCGCCGTGATTGCCGATCGCTGGAGCGCCGTCGGCACAAGCCGACAGTCATTGGTGAAATCCGGCGAAAAACGGCATCAGACGCGGAATTCAGGCGTCAGTGCCGCGCCATTGCATTAATCAATATCGCCATATGGCTACTGTGCAAGGGCGAACGTGACCGTTGCACGAGCCGACGTTTGTGGAGACCGGCAAAGTACAATGGCGGCGGCAAACCAATTCCAATTGGACGAAGCAGCAAATGATCTGGCTGCAGACAATCTGATGCGCTCGGGAACGAAGTCGTCCGATCGGCGCGCCGGTCCATTGCGATGGGTCAGCTAGTCCGGAATGGAAAACGAGGCGGCTGAAGCCATCGGCATGCTGATGTAACTCCAGCCAGGACGGCAGGACTAACTTGTTCAAGTCCGCAACCAGACACCTGTTCGGGTACGACCCCGATGGCAGATCTCGGCACGAATGGATCCTGCTGCTTGTGAGCGCCGCGACGGCGGTGCTTGCCGGCATCACGGCTGCGGAGGCGGCCGACTGTCCGCGTAAGGACGCGCTCGGGACCTCGCGCGTGCTCGCCGTTGACGCCAAGAGTCATCCACGGGTCGGACTGAAGAGCTTTCCCCAGACGCTGCCCTTGGCCGACCACGAGGTTGTGCTGACCTTCGACGACGGGCCCCAGCCGCCGTATACAGAAGAGGTGCTGGCGGCGCTCGCGCAGGAGTGCGTCCGAGCCACGTTCTTCCTGGTCGGCAAGTCGTCAGCCCAATATCCCGAGCTCGTGCGGCGCGCGGCCGCGCAAGGCCACACCATCGCGCACCACACTTGGTCGCATTCGATGGCGTCGAAGATCAGCTTCGAGAAGGCAAAAGAGGACATCGACCGGGGGATTGCGGCCGAGGAAATGGCGCTTCATGGCCTATCGACAATGGCGCCCTCGACGCCATTCTTCCGCTTCCCCTATTTCGACTCGACCCCTAAGACGCTCGAGCTACTCCAGTCTCGGGGCATCGTCGTGTTCGGAGCGGACCTGTGGGCCAGCGATTGGGAGGAAATGACGCCAGACCAGGAGCTGAAGCTGATCACCAGTCGGCTCAATGCCGAGGGGAAGGGGATCATTCTGTTTCACGACGCCAAGGCACATACCGCCGCGATGATGGCCGCCTTCCTACGGTACCTGCACGACAACGGCTATCACGTCGTTCACGTCGTTCCGACCGCGCCGCTGCAGAGGAATGCCGATACGCATTAATGGCCGAATGTCACGGCGGCGAAGAGTGGAGCAATCCCGAATCCACTGAGCCGTCGTTCATGCGAGCCGGTGCAAGGATGAAGGCGGAATCGCGCCTGAGCCGTTTCGGGCAGGTAGGAACCGCAAAGTGACGTAGATCACGTCAGACGTCCGCCTCACACTTGCCGTTTACGCGCCGGCAGGAGTGGCAGGGGCGGATAGCCGCTCAATATCTTCGTCCTACTTCCTGATTTTGGAATGGAGAAGCCCACCGCTCGTGACCCGAGCTATCTTCCTCTGAAATGCCGCGACCGTCTCACGCTTTAATGCGGGTCCGCAAGCATTAGAAGAGGTCTCCAAACAAGCAGATCGTAAAGTGATGCACGTGAACGATAAAGACGATCTCGCGCGACACGGGCCCGACTCACAAAGCATTTAACGGCAATGCGATGGCAGTCCGAGAACCCGGCTCATCAGGACGGGACATTGTCTATTCGAGGAACGCGCGAGAAGCCGGCCTCAATCGCGAGCTCAGCGACCAAGTTACACGTGTTCTTCGGGCCGTGATGTTCTTCATTGCGCGGCAACAAATGGCGCGTCCGGTGAGAGATTAGAAAAACTGATTATCTAAACACTACCAAAAATAGTGTGCCTTGGACTCGCGCGTTCCACGATTCTTTGAGAGCATTGATCTCAGCCAATGAGGCGGGTCAGGGTCGCTCATGATGCCCAACAATTTCTCCGACAAGGTGAGTAATTCAGTTATTGACGCGAGCCGATGAGCGTTCCTTCCGCGACGCGCGCAGCCCTTGCGATGGGAGCGTCAAATGTGATTGCTCGGGACTGGATCCGGCAAATCGCTGGTCGGCCTGCCGCTCGAAACTTTCTACGAGGGGGAGCGTAGATCCAGATCAGTGAGCCTGTTCGCAAGCGGTCAGCCTCGCTCCTGTAACGTCCGAGCATCAACACGAAGCCCCCGATGTGGGGCGACACGCAAGTCGAAAGAAGAAGAGACTGCTCCGTGCGACCATTACGATGTTCGACAAGTTACTCCTCCGAGTTTCTGAGATATTTTAACTTAGCTGGGAGCGACACAAAGACGCTATCACCTCGGTGTGAACTCGGCCGTCATCTGACCTTCAACCGTGCGGCATATCTGTTTTGGATCGGGTGCTGCGGCAGCCTCCTGCCCCGATGCCGCCGCTGAATCAGGTCGTATGTTAGTTAAACCTGTAAGAGGATATGACATGGTGTCCACGCGTGAAGTCTCTATCGATGACGCCACAACGGTGACTCACATGGTTGCTGCCCTACTTGCCGAACTTGAGGGCGGACAAAAGCAGGGCGGACCAGATACCCAGCTTGTTGTCGACCTCCTGGCCATGAAAGAGCGGGTCTATGGGTTTCTGGCCTACTCGGAGGCACACCCGGTCGGCCTGATTATGTTGTCGGAAAGCGCCGCCCTTTTCGCGGGCGGAACCTACGGTATTATCACCGAACTCTACGTGGTGCCGGATCAGCGATCGTCTGGAGTCGCGATGCGTCTTATTGAGGCTGCGGTGGGCCTGGGGACGGCAAAAGGCTGGGGCCAGCTCGAAGTGGGGGCGCCGAGGCAGCCCACGTGGAGCCGTAGCCCCACCTCAGCATTGTACTTGAAGGCTGGTTTTGCAGAAGTCGGCCCACGCCTCAAGTTGCCGTTACACGGCTTAGCTAGTCAACGCGCGAAACGTAATGCTGCGGAGAGATCGCGGTTAGATCCTCGGCGGCAACGCGCAATAAGCCGCTGTATCCCCGAATCGTCCTCTGCGAGATTTGCGTGAGCGTCGATTTGCGGGCGATCGACCCGCGGTGAAGTTTGTAGTGCCGGGTGTGAGTCCGGCCGACAAGTTAGAGACACCGGCGCATCTCAAACCCCTCATTCTGAGTGGGCCAATCGGCATGCCCAGCTCGAAAGAACATGAACCGCTGCGCCGCGCAGAGGGTCGGCCTCTGCGCGGCAACGAGCCTTCTGTAAGAACGGAACGCTGGCCAGTCTCCCAGGGTGTAGGGATGCGGCGCTTTTCCAAATGCTCACGAGGCCGCCCCATCCGTTGACCTGTTCCTGACCGGCTTAATATTCTTCGCGGTCACTTGCGCTGGCGTCGCACCGACGAACTGTTCGTACAGAAGAGGATCTGTGGCGCCCTCGGTGTTGATCAGGAAGACCCGGGCATTGGGTCCAAGACCAATCTTACCACGCAAGGTCGGGTCGGAAGCAGCCTTCAATAAGGCTGCGAGGCCAACACCACCACTTTCGCCTGCAATGACAGCGGGATCGCTATCCTTCGGATTTGCCAGACATTTCATCACGCTGATTGCGTCCTCGTCGTCCACAGTCATAAAAGCATCCGCTGTGCGCGAAAGGATGCGCCAAGCGACGAGCGAAGGCTCGTAGCATTCGAGCATCGCCATCACGGTCGATTGCCCATGATCTACCTTGACAGAATGCCCGGCCCGCGCGCTTTCGAAGAGGCATGCTGCCCGCGAGGGATCGACAACTGTGAAGAACGGGCGCTCGTCGCCGAACAGAATTGATAGATGTCCAGCAACGGCTGCAGCGATCCCACCGACGCCTGCCTGGATGAAGACGTGTGTCGGCGGCTCCGGTAGCTGGCGGAGTGCTTCGCTCACAAGTGCGGTGTATCCCTGCATTACAAAGCGGGGGATCCGCTCGTAGCCAGGCCAGGACGTGTCAGACACTGTGATCCAACCTTCTTGAGCTGCAACTCGCGATGCTTGGACGACAGAATCGTCATAGTTGCCGTCGACGCGGATCATCTGCGCGCCAAAGCCGGCAATGGCGGCGATGCGCTCGTTGCTCACGCCTGAATGAACGAAGATGGCGCATTTTGCACCAACGAGCTGGGCGCCCTGAGCAACCGATCTGCCATGGTTGCCATCCGTGGCGCAAGAGACCGTCATACCGCTTGCCACGGAATTCACTTCACGTGTGTGCACCTCGGACACGTCAACATCGCGACCGAGCTGCCGAGTTGCTTCCTCGAGCACCAGACGGATCACAGCATAGGAACCTCCCAAGGCTTTGAAACTCCCAAGGCCGAGACGTTGGCCTTCGTCCTTTAGATGGATCGAACCCACTCCAATCTCGCGGGCAACGCCTAGCAAAGAAACAAGAGGGGTTTCCTTGTGGCCATCGCGATGCTTGAGAAACCACTCGACCTCGCGAGCGGCTTCGACGCTCACCGCGTCGGCGTCCAAGGAATCGAGGGGAGCGCGGTGGTCGATGTGTTGGTTGAGGAGAAACATGGTCTGCCTCGTCAGTAGCGCTATGTATGGGATACCTCATTCACGACGATATAAGTGGCTTATTCTGCGGCGATTTTGAAGCAGCGCCCGGGTATTGTACGCGCCTTTGCCACGACCAGGTTTTCGATCGACGATCCTCTTACAACAATCGGCAAGTTCACAGAAACCTGCGGCCCGCGCGCTATATCAGCGCGTCTGGAGAGCAGCTATGTGGGAAGGCCGTGGGACCGCCCACGGCCTTCTCCTTCAAAAGGACAGCTCATCGCCGGCATAAGGAATTCGCCGCCGGCGCGGACCCCGTCGGCCACCGGGTCGTGTTCGTCTTGCGCTTGGTGTAGAAGCGAACGCCCTCGGGATCATGCACGTGGTGATCGCCGAACCGGGACGCTTTCCAGCCACCGAATGAGGGGAGCGCCATCCGCACGGGGACGGATCGGAGCGTTGATCCCAACCATTCCGACTTGAGTTTGATGGGCAAAGTCGCGGGCCGCATCACCATCTCTGGTGAAGAGTGGGGGTGCCGCTGCCAAATTCGTTCTTATTAATCATGTCCGCTGCATCATCATAGGAGTTGGCGCGAGCCAACGCGAGGACGGGACCGAGATCGATCTCTTCGCAGTAAATTGTTCATGTCGGTGGTCACGCTATCAAACAGACTTCCACCGATGAGATATCCCCCTTCATAGCCTTGACGCCGAAGTTCGCGTCGGTCGACGATCAGCTTTGCACCTTCTTGTACGTCCGCGTCGATGTAGCCTCGGACCTTATCGAGATGTGGCTTTGTTGCTAGTGGCCCCATTTCGGCATCGGGACCAGTGCCAGGACCGACGTTCAGGGCGCGGACCTTAGGCGCCAGCTTTTTCAGAGCATCGACCGCGGGGTCCATTTCGGCGTCCGGCATGACAATCATGTGGTTCTTGGCGCCTCCGAGAGCCTGGCAGCGCTTGCTGCGACTGGATGCCTCGAGACCGGCGGTCGGATTTGGTCGAGGATTGAGGCCGGTGCCGGTGCGACAAGATTGCCCAATTGCGCGTGAGGCCGATGAGCCTCCCGTTCCGATCGTTGTGCTTGGCGTCCCGAGGCGACTGAGGACGTGAGCGTACTCGAGCGAGGACGTCCAACCAGGCGGAAGCCCAATGCTTAGCCAGCACGGCGGGTCGATTTATAGGAGCAAAGACTGATGTCTCGACCACACTTGGCGATCACCCGTCAGCGCAGGTGCCCTTGTTGCTGGAATGCATAGATCGGATTCATCCCGCAATAGGCTAGGGTACCGGAGGCAGTGGCCATGCACTGGTCATAGGTCGAGAACTGGCAATTGCCTGGATATCCCCAGATACGTCCCTGGAGGCAATAAACGTCCTGCCGAGCCGGTGGAATGAAAGAATGACCCCGCGGAGCGGCGGTCAATGGCGATGCAAAGCCGATGAGGATGGAAAGTGCAAGCACACGAATAAAGGGAAGGTTGCGCATGAGACCTTTAACCTCCAAATCTAGAATTGATGTTTTGATCTTGGTCAATGGCAAACAGCTTCGTAGACGGCTTGGCCGACGGACTTCGTCGCGATCTGCAGATTCCACAAAGGCTTCGCGGCTGACCGATGTAACAGGTTGGGGACGTCAGAAATCTGAACTCCGCGGAGAACTCTGGCCTCACACAGAATCCGTATTGGTCGCCCAATCGACTAGCGCTCGATCCACAAATGGCAACTTTAGCCTGTCACCGCTGCGACTGGCCGCCGCGAGAACCCATGTGCTCCTCATGGTGGTAGTGCTTCACATGAGGGCATGCGGCCCAGGCATTCAAGCAACCGTGGATCATCCAAAGCGCCTCCCTTCTAACGTCGCCCCCTCCCTCGGGCTGACTCCGCGCCGGTGTCCAGTAGTTCGGCTTTCAGGCGAGCTCTCTCCAGCCGCTTCCTGAGCGCTGCAAGTCGGCTCGACAGTCTCATCGATTCCTCAATGCCAAGCTCACCGAAAACGAACTGATCCAGTTCCTCCTGTTGTGCAGCGATGTTCGCGAGACGCTTACGGGCCTTGTCCGTTAGCGAGAGCTGGACGACCCGAGCATCCCTGATACCGGTCTTGCGCCGCACAAATCCGACTTTCTCCAGCGCCTTCGAATGTAGCGTGATGAAGGACGGGTCGACTTTCATCAGTTTTGCGACCACTCCGGCCGGCGCACCGCCATCCTTGTCTAAGTCCATCACCGCCATCAAGATCGCCAATTGTGTTCCACTAATGCCGAGTGCCTCGGCTCGAACGTGAAGAAAATCTTCCAGACAGACATTGAGGGATCTGATCTCCAACGTTAATCGCCGCACCACCTCCTGACTCTCAGCAGAGCCATTTCCCCCTCGCGTTGCTTGCTTAGCCAAATGCGGTGCCGTCGAATGTTAGGAGCCTGCTCAAAGCTCGTTCGCGCTGACAAGGTTCAAAGACAGGGACAATGTGTTGGGCCTCACGTGCTTACTTCCGTCGATTATTGGAGAATGCCAAGAAGTGGCCCGAAGTACGAGACTCCTGGCCTCCATGTCGGCGGCTACTGCTTGCCAACCTATTGGCTTCACCAAAGATAGTAGGCTCGCCGCTCAAAAAGAGACCCTCGATTCGTAGTGTCGCGCACACCGGCGCGACACTACATTTCTTACGCTCTGGCCACAGGTTGCCCCCAATGCGGGAAGAGACCGTGCTCGGATCTGGACAACGGCTCGAATATCTCTCGAGAGTGGGGCAGCTCTGCGCTTAACAGAATCGCAACTTTGCACAATCGACACGGTGGAATTCATCAAAAACGGTCGCCGGAACGCCGAATTCAAGCGCGATCGCAGCGTTGCATCTCGTCTATTGCCGCCCACGAGCGCGTGTTGCCGCCCAACGAGGCAGAGGATTTCGTTCGTCGGCTGTCCGACAATCCAGCCCTTAATTGTCGAGGAACAGGGAGCGAAGACCGCATCCAACTCCTGCCGTACCTGGGCTGAGGATCGGCGGGAGCGCGATCGGTTCGGGTCATGCGGAAGCGGAAGCGATCGAAAACGTACGGGTAGCCCCATCGGACGAGGCGCATCCAGAACCCGCCTTCCGGCCCCGAGTCATTCTTCCTTGCCGTCGAGACTTGATCACCCGCCGGCTAAACCCGGCGCGACAACTCACTTATAAGATGTCTGGAAGGCACGGCCGCAGAAGGACAGATCTATTCGCCGAATTCGTGCACCGGGAGTGAACCTCGCTCAGATCCCGACTTCTTATGAGGGGCATAGATAAATCTCCCCTCGCTTACGCCTTCGCCGTCCAGCGACCCAATGAAAACAACCCGTTAGGCTTCGCGGCATCGTCAAATCAGTGTTGTCAGGCGAATTATGCTATCGCCTGAATGGCGTTGGAAAAGATGCTGGCCGGCCGGTCCAGGCCGTAATGATCGCGCAGCGTTGTGCCCGTGTAATCGTGACGGAATAGGCCGCGCTTGCGCAGAATGGGCACGACCTGCTCGGCGAAGATGTCGAACCCGCCGGGCAGCCAGGGCGGCATGACGTTGAAACCATCGGCTGCGCCGTTCTCGAACCAGGTCTGAATGTTGTCGGCGATCTTTTCCGGCGGTCCGGCTATCACCCAATGGCCGCGGGCGCCGGCCAGGCGCTGTACGAGCTGACGAATCGTCGGCTTCTCGCGATCAACGATGTCGATCACCAGCTTGAAGCGGCTGGCAGCGCCGTGGGCGCCCTCGGTATCGATCAGATGACGAGGAAAGGGGCCGTCGAAATCAAACCCGGAGAGGTCGAGACCGATCATCTGGCGTAGCTGGCTCAGCGAATACTCGGGCTGGATCAGCTCGTTGAACTCGTCCTGCAGCCGATCGGCCTCGATCTGCGTGCTGGCGATGAAAGGACTGATGCCGGGTAGAATCTTGATCTGATCGGGACTGCGGTCGAAGGCGCGCGCCTGACGCTTGATGTCGGCATAGAATTCCTGGGCGCTCGCCAGTGTCTGATGCGCGGTGAAGATGGCTTCGGCGAAACGCGCCGCAAAGGCGCGTCCGTCGTCGGAAGAGCCGGCCTGGACATAGACCGGTCGTCCCTGCGGCGTCCTTGAGATGTTGAGCGGCCCACGCACGCGGAAGTGCTTTCCGATGTGATTGATTGAGTGGATCTTGCCGGTGTCGGCGAAAACACCCGAGATGGGGTCGTTGACGAGCGCGTCGTCCTCCCAACTGTCCCAAAGCCGCGTGATGACATCGAGATATTCCCGCGCCCGCTCATAGCGTTCGTGATGCGGAGGATGCTCGGGCAAGCCAAAGTTCTGCGCGGCCTGCGGCGTGCTCGTTGTCACGATGTTCCAGCCGGCCCGGCCGCTACTGATGTGATCCAGCGAGGCGAACAGCCGCGCCAAATTGTAGGGCTCGGTATAGGTCGTCGATGCCGTGGCAATCAGGCCGATCCGCTGGGTGGCGGAGGCGATCGCGGTGAGCAGGGTGATCGGCTCGAGCCGAAACCGCTGGGCATAGCGGACATTGTCCGCCAGCGCCGGGCCATCGGCGAAGAAAACCGCGTCGAACTTGTGCGCTTCAGCGCGCTGTGCCAGCTCCTGATAGTAGGTGACGTCGAGGATGCGATTGGCCGCCGAACTCCTGTGGCGCCAGGCAGCCTCGTGATGGCCGTCCGGATAGATGAAGAAGTTGAGGGAAAGCTGCCGTCGTTCGCTCATTTGTGAGATCCGCGTGCATTGGGAGCTGTAGCAAGCGAGACTCTACGTCTGCAGTCCCCCGGATGTCGATGAAATGAATTTGCGTTGTTGAGGTGGATGCAAGCATGAAGCTTGCGACCAGAGCGCCAATCAAAAACCAGGGCAGTCGTCACGATGAGAAATGACGGCGGCTGTAACGATTTTATCGCGTCTCTGGACGAGAAGTGCGTTGCGTCGCGTCAAATTGCGCCGCTCTTGCAGCCGGGCGGGCAGTCATCATTGCAAATCTTTCAGTGTCAGCATTGCTAATGAAGCGTTCGTTGCCTCTCGCCGAAAACAAAGCTGGTTTCATTTCATTGACTGACGATCGATCGCTCGTACCATTCAAGCCCGCAATGCGAGGGCGTTTCATCATGCTCTAATCCGATCGCCGTGACCGATGTGCCGGCTCGGGCCATCTGCCGGAGCACGTTGCGGCCGAGTAGCGCCCCTAGCCTGAAATGATTTCATCTATCTCTGCCGTCGTTTCCGCGACCGGCGCATGGCGGAGCTTTGTCCACGGGATCGCAGTGACGAGAGCACGACCATGAGCAACACGACAACCATCGACAACGTCATTCCGCGCGCCGACATCGTCAAGCGTGCGGCCAGGCTCGGCGCCGAGATCAGGAACGTCAAACTGTCGGGCGACCTTTCGGACGAGACCATCCGTGTCATCAATCAGGTGCTGCTCGAACACAAGGTCATCTTCTTCCGGGACCAGGGAGATCTCGACGATGCCGAACAGGAACGCTTTGCCATCAGGCTCGGCAAGCTGGTGCCCCATCCGACGGTCGGCGCGCTCAAGGGCACGTCGTCGATCCTGGAGCTGGACTCAGGCCGGGGCGGTGGCCGCGCCGACCAATGGCATACCGATGTCACGTTCGTCGACGCCTATCCGAAAATCTCGGTGCTGCGCGGCGTGGTGATTCCACCCTACGGCGGCGATACCGTCTGGTCGAACACGGCAGCCGCCTATCTCGACTTGCCGGCGCCGCTGCGCAAGCTCGCCGACGAACTGTGGGCCGTTCATAGCAACGCCTATGACTATGCCGTGAAGACGCGGGCAACCGAGGCGGACAAGAAGCACTTCGACGAGGTGTTCACCGGAACGATCTTTGAGACCGAGCATCCGGTCGTCCGTGTCCATCCCGAGACTGGCGAGCGCACGCTCGTGCTCGGCAATTTCGTGCAGCGCTTCGTCGGCCTGCCGAAATACGACGGCCAGAAGCTGTTCGAGCTGTTCCAGTCGCATATCACGGCGCCGGAAAACACCGTGCGCTGGAGCTGGGAGGCCGGCGACGTTGCGATCTGGGACAATCGCGCCACGCAACATTACGCGGTCAACGACTATGGCGACCAGCGCCGCGTTGTGCGCCGCGCCACCATCGATGGCGATGTACCGCTCAGCGTCGACGGTCGCCGCAGCGTGACGCGCGTCGAGACATCCAAGCCCCAGACCGCCAAAGCCGCTTGATCCGGATTCGCTCAGGAGAGTTCGCAATGATGAACGCTATATTTCGATTGCTTCGCGCAAGGCGCGCCCGGTTGGGACGTGCCACCCGCAAGGGGTTGCGGGCTTTGCTGGCCGGCGCCGTGGCGCTCGGCCTCAGGGCCCCGGCATTCGCCGAGCCGCCGCTCGATAAGACCGAGATCCGCTACCAGGGATCGGCCGGGCAGGTGACGTTTATCGAGCTGGCCGAGGACCTCGGTTTTCTTGCGCCGCTCAAGCTCAAATGGGTCGGTAACACCATCAGCGGTCCGCAGGACATCCAGACCGTCGTCGCCGGCGATATCGACATCGGCGGCGCGTTCTATGGGGCGATCCTCAAGTTGATCGCGGCGAAGGCCCCGGTCAAGGCGGTGGTCGGCTACTACGGCTCCGATGTCAACACCAATTATGGCTACTTCGTGAAGGACGACAGCCCGATCAAGACCGCGCGTGACCTGATCGGCAAGAAGGTGGCGGTCAACACGCTGGGCGCACATTTGGAATTCGTGCTGCGCGAGTACCTGGCCAGGTCCGGCCTCAGCGCAAGCGAGGCCAAGCAGGTCACGTTGGTGGCGATCCCGCCAGTCAGCGGCGAGCAAACGTTGCGCCAGGGCCAGGTCGAAGTGAGCGCGTTGAGCGGCGTCTTGCGCGACAAGGCGCTTGAGCGCGGCGGCATCCGGTCTCTCTTCAACGATACCGATCTGTTCGGCCAGTTCACCGGCGGTGCCTATGTGCTGCGAGAGAAGTTCATAAACGACAATCCCAATGCCTCGCGCAAGCTGGTGGAGGGGATTTCGCGGGCGATCGAATGGGCGCAGACCACACCTCCGGAAGAGGTGAGGACCCGGTTCGACAAGATCATCACCGAGCGCAAACGCAACGAGGATGCCTCCTCGATCAAATACTGGAAGAGCACCGGCGTTGCGTCCAAGGGCGGCGTGATCTCGGACAGCGAGATCCAGGTGTGGATCGACTGGCTGGTGAAGGACGGCCTGTTTAAGCCGGGTCAGGTCAAGGCTTCCGACACCTACACCAATGCGTTCAACTATTTCCGTCCCGGAAAGACGGCGGAGGCCCAATGACCACTGTGAAGATCCGCTTCGAGCATGTCCGCAAGGAGTTTGTCGTGCGCGGCGAGGGCGGCGGACCAGGCCGCCACTTCACCGCTCTGGAAGACATCACGCTCGATGTTCGCTCCGGCGAATTCCTCGCCCTGGTTGGCCCAAGCGGCTGCGGGAAATCCACCTTGCTCGATCTGCTGGGCGGGCTCACGCTGCCGACCAGCGGTCGGATTTTGCTCGATGGCCGGCCGATTGCAGGACCCGGTCGCGACCGCGGCATCGTGTTCCAGCAGTATGCGCTGTTTCCCTGGCGTACCGCCGAACAGAATGTCGAGTTCGGTCTCGATATCGCCGGGCTCAAGGCCAAGCAGCGGAGCGACATCGCGCGGCATTTCCTCGACCTGGTCGGGCTGTCCGGCTTTGCCGACCGCTATCCGCATGAGCTCTCCGGCGGCATGAAGCAGCGTGTCGCGATCGCGCGAAGCCTCGCCTATGATCCCGAGGTGCTGTTGATGGACGAGCCGTTCGCCGCGCTCGACGCCCAGACGCGCGAGACGCTGCAGGGTGAGCTGCTGCGGATCTGGCGCGCGACCGGCAAGACGATCGTCTTCATCACCCACGGTATCGACGAGGCCATCGTGCTCGGCCAGCGGGTGGCAGTGATGACGTCGCGCCCGGGCCGGATCAAGCAGGTGTTCGACATTCCGGATGTGCTCCGCAGCGACGATGACGACGTACGTTCGCTGCCCGAGTTCGGCCGCGTGCGTCACGAGGTCTGGAGTCTGTTGCGCGAGGAAGTGTTGAAAGCCCAGGAGGGACAGTTGGCCGGCGCCATTGGTACGCAGCGTGCCGCCCGCAAAGTGGAAGAGGTTGCCCATGTCTAGTCTCGAAATGTTGACATTGCTGGAGGTTGCTCACAGGCGCCGAGAGCCGCTCACCAGCGTGGAAAAATCCGCATCGCCAGCGGCGGACCGGATCCGCGCCACGGCTCGCGGGCTGGCTGCCTTCGGACACCGCTCATTGCTGTTGATTTCCCTGCTGGCGGCGTGGGAGGCGGCTCCGAGGCTTGGGCTGATCGATCCCGTGTTCCTGCCACCCTTCTCGGAGGTCATCGCTGCGGGCTGGCAGCTTGCGCAAGCCGGCGAGCTCTATGATGACGTCGCCGCCAGCCTGCTGCGCGCCTTGAGCGGATTTCTCATTTCGGTCGCCTTGATCGTCCCGCTTGGCGTGGCTGTGGGTTGGTATGCGGGACTTGGCAATCTCGTGAACCAGTTCATCGAGGTCTGCCGCAACACTGCGCCGCTTGCGCTGCTGCCGGTCTTCATCCTGTTGCTCGGAATCGGCGAGCTGTCGAAGATCACGATGGTAATCTATAGCTGCGCCTGGCCACTCCTGCTCAACACCGTTGCCGCGGTGAAGCAGGTCGACCCGTTGCTGATCAAGTCGGCGCGGACCATGGGTGCAACCCCGCAGCAGCTGTTTCGCAAGGTGATCGTTCCGGCGGCGCTTCCCACTATCTTCGTCGGGATTCGCCTCGCCAGTGCGTCGGCCATGCTGGTGCTGGTGGCCTCCGAAATGGTAGGCGCCAAGGCCGGCCTCGGCTATCTCATCATCAACAGCCAGTACAGCTTCCTGATTCCGCAGATGTATTTCGGCATCCTCAGCATCACCGTCATCGGGCTGGCGTTCAATGCCATTCTGGAGGCACTGGAGCGGCGCTTCATGCGGTGGAAAGCGCCAGTGACCGCATGATATGGGGCAGGCGCCGCTAGAGGGTCCCGCGCCGGCAGCCTGCGTAACCATGTTCGGCGGATCAGCCAGATTGCCGCCGATCATCGACATGTCGTTTTCGGCGCAAACAGCAGCACCAGCATCAACACCCCTGCGATCGGCATGCGGATATCGATGTCGATTGGTCGTGGCTCGCGATGCGTGGCAGCCGTGTAGTCGCTGCTGCTGGCATCACCTCACGTTAGAGGTGTTCTTTCGAGGCTCCGGCAGAAGACGATTTCTCCTCCACGGGCTTTTCCAATTCCGCGGGGCGCTTGTGGATCCTCTTGCCCAGCCCTATCCACCCGGCACTCCCCTGGACACCGCTGCGCAATCACGACGGTTAGCCGTCTCGCCCCATGTAAGGGGCGCCGGATCAGTCAGGGCTGAAGATCAAACAGAGTAGGATCGCGGCCACGACCACTGTCCAACCGATTGACGCGGCGAGAGCCCATACTTGGATTGGCATCGGACGAACTCTCCCGATGAACCTAAGACACGCTGGCGCTGGACAGCCGGACTCTTGAAGCTACCTCAAACCCTGTTTGAGATAAAAGCCCTTACTTGGGGACCGCCAGAATCGAAGCCGGACTCGCCACTTGTGAAGTCAAAAACGATCTCAGACCTATGTTTTTCACTCGTGCCCAGGCCACTGTAGAGAGCCGTCATTGCGCCCAGAGGGCGGTCGTAAGTGAGGAGTAGCTAACGGCGCTCAAATCGGGCGGCATCAGCCTAGTTGTTTACGAAGCCCAATAGGCTTCGCGTCGCGATTGCGCCACGCCGGAGACGTTTCCCGCGTTCAACAGCCCTGCTCTGCATCTGAGCGCAGATGCTGTGCTCTATTCTACTGCGGACTAGTGATCGCGTCCCTTTACGCGCCACAGGGTTGAACGGTGTGTGAATGCGGCGCACTGCCAGCTGATCGTGCTGGAAAAGAGCGAACCCTTGGGAGACCAGCAGGAATTATGCGCCGTATTTGACTAATCTTTCATGATGAACCGGCGAACCGAGCGGAGATTACCTGATCTCTACTCCTCGCCAAAATTGAGTTCCTCATAGGCATTGTTGATCTTGTCAGCAGCAGCTTCTGGTGCTGTCGGCAGCTGAAGTTGCGCTCCTCTGCTCAACCTCTGCTTCTGGTCGGCCGTGTTGCCGTCTTTGTAGACCTTAATCGCTGTTGTCCCGGAGCGTCTCCAACTACGTCGCCTGAGCCCCCACGAACCATCTTCGGAAAGTGGCCGCGAGAGCCGGGCCCGCGTTCAGTATCTTTGTTTTCGTATCAAGCCGACAGATATTTTGCCTCTTGGTAGTTGTCATTTCCTCTTAATTGCAGATGCAAGGCTAGATGAGGAGCAATTTGACTCCGCTTCGCCCGATCTGGACTGAAGGCCATTGGATGTATGGATGGGATAAGCGAAAATCAAAGCGCGTTCGCTTCGAGCACGAGTACCGGGCAACGCTTTTAGGGTTGGACGGCACGTGGCGGCGCGATTGCATTCTCATCGACGTTTCCGACACCGGAGCACGTCTTCGAATTGATGGATCGACTGACGTGCTCAAAGCTCGCCAGTTCTTCCTGCTGCTTTCAACCGTCGGATTAGCTTACCGGCGATGCAAGCTGATTCGACTGGACGGCTCGGAAATCGGAGTCCAATTTGTAACCAGCCGGCGGTGCGACGGTCTCAGGACGTAGTGCTCCCGTAGCGTCGCACCGGTATAGCCGTTCCGGAATACGCCATATCGCCGCAACGAGCAGCACCTGCTTCGAAAACTGGTCGAAACCGCTAGATAGGAAAAGGCGGCATGACGTTGATCTCGTCGGCGGCACCAGCCTCGAACCGGGTCTGGATTTTTTCGTGATCTTTTCCGACGGACCGGCCATCACCCGATTGCCGCGTGCTTCAGCCAGGCGCTCCACCAGCTGACGTATTGTCGGCCTCTCGCGCTCGATAATGTCTACGACGAGCTTGGATCGGCTTGCAGCCTAACGCGACCTCGGTCGTGTCGATTAGATCACGTGGGAAGGGGCTGTCGTTTGAACCCGGTGAGGTCTAGCCCTGTCATCTGGCGAAGCCGTCAGTGAGAATTTCGGCTGGATCAGCGCGTTGAATTGCCGCCGAGGGCGGGTCGCCCTCTGATCAGATTGCCCTTGTGATCCGTCGGAAAGTGCCGCGCCTCGACGCGCGACGGCCTGATAGATGCTGAGGTTTGTCGCCTATCATGGCCGAGCACGACCCGTCCGTAATCGATCAAGAAGCCGGAGCGGATGTAGAGGGCCGGGGTGAATATCGACGCCGATTCGGTCGATTCACACGTGAATACGAATGTCGGCATTCGGTGACATGCGTGGATGTCATCGAGCGATGACATTTTAGGTTGTCAGCGAACGTCGACATATGCTAAAGTAAGCGAACGTTGACATTTGGGAATCCCATGCTCATACGCACTCCGGCCGAACTCGGCGCCGTCCTTCGCGACCGGCGCAAGAAGCTCAAACTCGATCAATCGACCTTTGCCAAACGCATTGGCGTCAGCCGCCAGTGGGTGATCGAGGTTGAGCACGGTCACGCGCGCGCTGAGCTCGGGCTGATCCTTCGCGCCCTTGATGCCCTGGACATTCGCCTGGATGCGGGCACCGAACAAGCGCCCGCCCGCGAGGCCGCCAGGCCAGCCGTCGATATCAACGCCATCGTGGCCAAGGCCAGGAAGAAAAAGGCATGACCAGCGAACTTGTTGCTCTGCTGGATGCTCAGGAAATCGGCCGCGTGCGCAATGACGCTCGTGGCCGGCTCACCTTCGTCTATGACAAGTACTGGCGCCAGGCCGAAGGAGCCTATCCGCTGTCGCTGTCCATGCCGCTCGCGGCTGAAGAGCACGGCCCTTCCGCCGTGCAGGCTTTCCTCTGGGGACTCCTACCCGACAACGAACGCGTGCTCGAACGGTGGGCTCGAAGATTTCAGGTGTCCGCGCGCAACGTGTTTGCTCTTATTTCCCATGTCGGCGAGGACTGCGCGGGTGCCGTTCAGTTCGTCACGCCCGATCGGCTGGAGGCCTTGCGAGGCGGCGCCGAAGACAAGGTCGAATGGCTCGACGAAACGGCGATCGCTAAACGCCTGCAGACCCTACGTGAGGATCACGCCGCCTGGCGGCTGCCGCGCGATACCGGACAATTCAGCCTTGCAGGCGCCCAACCCAAAACCGCCTTGCTTCTGCAAAAGGGCAAATGGGGAATTCCCTCCGGGCGGATTCCGACGACGCATATCCTCAAACCGCCGACTGGCCATTTCGATGGACACGCGGAAAATGAACATATCTGCCTCATGCTTGCGCGCCATCTCGGTCTGCCCGTCGCCGACACCCAGGTGATGCATTTCGGAAAGGAAATCGCCATCGTCATCGAGCGCTACGACCGGCAGTTCAGTGGGAACGAGATCGTCCGTGTCCACCAGGAAGACATCTGCCAGGCGCTCGGCATCCTGCCGACTATGAAGTATCAAAACGATGGCGGACCAAGCCCTGCCGATGTGATCGGGCTTTTGCGCACCTACTCCACGGATCGGGTCGCCGACGTTGACACGTTTGTCGACGCGCTAGGCTTCAATTGGCTGATTGCGGGTACGGATGCGCATGCCAAGAACTATTCGCTGCTGCTGGCCGGAGGCCCTCACGTACGGCTCGCGCCGCTCTACGACATCGCCAGCATTCTTCCTTACGATGACGTCGATCTGCAGAAGATCAAGCTCGCGATGAAAATCGGCGGTGATTACAAGCTCAGCCAGATTAGTTTACGCGATTGGCAGAAATTCGCGCGCGAAACGCGCCTCGATCCTGACAAGGTGATCGCCGGACTGATTGCCATGGCCGAGCAGCTTCCGGACATTGTAGCCGCCGTGCGGGAGCAAGCGCGGAAAGACGGATTGGACAATGCCATCATCGGGCGCCTCGCCGAGCACCTGATCGCAAGAGCCGGGCAATGCCGTCGACTGCTCGGTGGGGCATAGTTTCCGGTGACGGCCGCCAGCAGGATGATGATGGTCAGCAGCAAGGCTGCCGATCATCATCGACATGTCGCTGTCGACGTCAACGGCAGCACCAGCATCAACGTCACCGCGATCGGCATGCCGATATCGATGTCGATGTCGAGCGTGATCGGTGGTTGCTCGCGATCCGTTGCACCCGTGTAGTCACTGCGGCTGCCATCACCTCACATTAGACGTGTCCCTTCAAGGCTCCGGCAGATAAGCGCCGGATTAGCCGGGGGCGAAGATCAAATAGAGCAGGATCGCGGCCACGATGACTGTCCAGCCGACTGACGTTGCGAGAGCCCATATTTGCGTCGGCATCGGACGAACTCTCTCGATGAAGCTAACGAAGAGACCGCTGGCGCTAGACAGCGGCCTCTTGAACCCGCCTCAAAGCCTCTTCGAGATAAAAGCTCTTACCCCGGGGGTCCGCCATAATCAAACGCCGGGCTCGCCACCCTGTGAAGTCAAAAACGATTCGAAGGCCAATGGAACAATTGTGACGTTGCGAGAGCGACACACCTGACAAGCTGGGCCAGCACTGGTGGAGCGCTCTTCCTCGAGACCAGCGAGCGGTAGGCAGCGCCAAGCAACCAGATCAGCCGCGCCTTCGTGCTCATCAATGCGTGGAACAGCTAGCCCAGCGATACCGAACCGCGATCGCTCTCCTCGTCCTGGTCGGCTTAGCTCCTACGCTTCCCGCGGCAGCAATCGTGGTCTGAAGAAGATGGTTCAGCTGCAGCGTTTCGGATTCGGGGTCTTCGCTCTGCAGTCCGTCGTAGAATGTCTTCGCAGACAGCATATTGCCAAGGACCAACCAAACTTCGCGTGTTGTGAGCGGGTTTTGGAGCAGAGCGGATAGCCGACCCCAAACATCGAGGGGATCTCCAGCGATCGGCTTGCGAATGCGATGTTGGACCGAGAGAGAAACATTACCGTCGCCCTTGAATCTGTGCGCACCTCCCCACCGCTTAAAATTCTCGGGTCTTCGGAGGGAGTAGGTAGAAAACAAAGCCATGTTTTTTTGAGCTTGCGCGCACACCTCCTGTACCGCGGAGGCGGAATTGTTGCGCGGCGATCAGGATGGAAGAGCGCGTCAATCAAGGTGAGAGGGTTTCGCCGGGCTCGTGACGAAGGGAGGGCGTAGCCCGACCGGAGTT
>NZ_JBEPRI010000031.1:0-45389 GCF_040548265.1 Bradyrhizobium sp. F1.13.3
CGTCCAGATCTCCTGCAACGCGGGTTTGGCTTTCGGCTGCTGGCTCTTCGATAATTTGGCGAGCACGTTGGCGGTTTTGGGCACCCAGCAGCGCTTCCGAGAAGTCGCCAGTCGAGATACCCTTCAGGTAAAGGATCGGCAGCAGCATCTCGATCAACTTCGAGCGGCGCATGTAGGGTGGCAGGATCGACGGAGAGAACCGGATGCGGTCGGGGTTGGTGGCGTCCGCTTCGCGATCGCGAACACATAGCTGGCGGACAGCGACCGGACCGATACCGGTCATCACCTCGCGCTCCGGCAGGTGACCATGGCGGACGAGGCGCTGGTGGCCCTCCTGCGTCCTCAATCAGCCTGCTTGTCGAGAAAGTCCGCAACCTCGGCCTCGACTGCCTTGGCGAGCAGGGCACGGGCTCCGTTGCGCAAGATTTCGGTGAGTTGATCGTCGAACAATCCTGACTGAATCAGCTTGATAACGTTATCGTTGGACACGGCATATCGCTCCTTCGGTGGAGAAGTGGAGGCTTCAAGCACCCCCACGATATGCCGCCTCCGATTCCCGTCGTCACCAACTTTCGGCGATAGCTCAAAATCGCGCGCCTGCCTGCGGATGACCGACGAGCCTTGAATCGGAACGGTCGGTTCTGCAAGGAGTGCCATTTCGGTTGCGGTCGGATCGACCCAAACTCTGACTGGTTCGCGTCCGAAGTTTTGACCGGAACGCAGGCGAGAGGAGAGTAGAAGACAATGAAGGATCTTATAGTCGTCGGGCTCGGTCCTCACGCGATGGCTAAGTATATCCCTCTGATCGAGAGCGCCGTCGCCTGCAGGCGAGCCTCGGGATTCCATGTGGTTGAGCTGGCGAGCACGAAAAATGCTGTGCATGCCCTTTTCGAGACCCGCGCGTGCAAGCCGATGAATATCTCTTGGGTACCCGATCTCCGACCACAGGGCATCTGGTACTCCGGCGAGGGGGAGGACGCTCCCAGAGCGTTGGGCAGTCCCAGTCCCCGCTGCGCATTCCAGGGAGGTGATCAGGCGTTCCAGACGATGGTGATCACGGAGTCCAGATGATGGCGATCACTGGAGACGAACACTACTGACGAGTTTATGTGTGCTGCGGCCTCCTCGTCACGATTGGCGGGTTGGTTTGGAGATTATCCCGGCGGTCCATGGGAGGGATTCGTGCGCGGCGCGAAGTGCCGCCACGAGCGACGGAGCGACGCGCGTGGGAGGGGCCTGTGGGCCGGCGGGGCGATCGCGCGTGAGGTGCTCACGATTTTTCCCTTTCGCCGGCCTGAGGCGATCCAGTCCGGCAGGATTCGGGTGAGGCTGGATTCGGCGTAGGTGTAGTTCGAGGCGCCGAGCACGGCGACGAAAATCTGCACGCTGCGCACCTCACCGTTGAGCCCGTCAACCATCTCCATGGTATGGCCGGAATAGTCGACGAACAGCTTCTCGCCGGCGATATGGACCTGGCGCAGGGTCGGTTTGAGACGGCGGGTCCACTCCTTGTAGCGTTCGCAGAACCACAGCATAGCTGAAGCTGTCTGAGTTTGCGTCGCAATACTCCTCCCACAACAGCATCAGCGTGACGTTCGGGCGCCGCAGCTCGCGATGCACGAGCGCCCAGTCTGGATGCGGACGCTCATCGCTGGGCCGATCAGAAGGCGGCGGAAACAGGCGGTTCTCGAGCTGGACGTCGTCATCCAGCTCCGGCGGCAGCGGTCAGGTCAGGCCGGCGCGGCGAGCTCGGTTGAGGTACTTGCTACCGTGCCCTGGGCCAAGCCGAAGGCTGCGGGCAACGGCGCGTTGCGACGTGCCGACGCTGTAGTGCAGGCGTGGTACTTCACGAATGTGGCGCATGGATAGTCTCTCTGTCGGCATTCGATCCTCTGCGGTTGGGCAAAAGAGGTAGCCGGGTTGCAGACTGGTCTATCGGAACACCGCTACATGCGGCAATACTCACTTTCATTCTGATCGCCGCGCTGCAAGCCCGAGCTCCTCGAGCCCGTACTGCTGCACGCTCAACAATAGGCGCGTAAGAAACTGGCCAAGACATACACGCTCGGATGCTTCTCTTGCCAGTCATCTGCGCAATCGAGCCGGAGACCTAAGTGCACGAGTCCCCGTTTCTGCGGTCGCGCTCTTTAGGGGCAGTCCCTGTGAACGTGAGGTTGGGTGCGGCCCCAGAACAAAGAGGCCCGTTCAGCGCCAGGATGCCAACTCGAACAGCAGCTTCACAAGATACAGACCGAATCTGCCCGGTTCCGTCTCGGTCTGTGACATCCTCGCGTAAGTGAGCTTTTTGGACTCGCATTGCGACGACATACGAGCCCAGGAAAACGGTTTTGCTCGATGGAGCAAGCGCGCCTCCGAACAATGCAAAAGAGTGCGTATAGCTCCTGTACAGCGGATCGACAGGTCAAAACACCCCGGCCCATGGGCCGGGGCTTTCGATCTGCCGTTTGAACGACAGATCAATATTTGAGAAGAACCGGACCGCCGAACTTATAGTTGAGCCGTGCCGTTATAACATCGAACTCCTGGGGGATGCGATCGGTCCCGCGAGCGGATGCGGCGAAGTTCATCGTGCCGGGCAGCATGAATAAGTGATCGTACTCGAGGCCAACCGACCAGTTCGGTGCGAAGCCGTACTCGATTCCGGCTCCCAACGCGCCGCCCCAAAGAACGTGCTCGCTGTTTCCAAGCTGCGCGCCCGTGAGGGTCGAGTTGATGTGATAGGTGTTGCTCGTCACTGCGGCGCCGGCTTTGGCATAAAGCAGTACGTTGTCGAAGGCATAGCCGATCTGCCCTGTCACCAGGCCAAACGCATCAATCTTGGTCTGGTTGATATCCGAAAACGCGACGCTGATATTCGAGCCGGTCAAATCAGCCCAGTTCCCCTGGCCTTCAACGCCAAGCACGATCTGGCCCATCTGCCATCGATAGCCGATCTGGCCACCAACGGTCATGCCGGTCGCATCATGACAGCCCTCGGGCGTGCCGCCATTGAAATCCCAGCAATTCGAGCTTGAGCCCAAGCCACCGTTCATACCGAGATAGTAGCCGCTCCAGTCGTAGATTGCAGCCGCGACAGGCTGCGGAGCTATGGTGTAGAGAGGCTGGACGGGCTGCGCAGCCAGATCCGCGCCAAATGCGGGCGCCACCGCGCCAAGCGCCACAATGCTCACAGTCGCGAGCAACAAGTTCTTCATTTCTACTCTCGTGTCTTGAGTGCCCCCGAGCCTCGTGCGTCTTAACAACGTCTGCGCGAATTGCTGTAGCTGCATCGCAACATTCGCGCCGAAAGGAATGTTCGAACCGAACGCTGCGTCAGGTTGCGGCTTTGCAGATCATCTCTAACCGCTTCGCAATGCTCGGACGCGTGCGAACACAGTTAGCTTAGGTGTCGACGAAAAGCGGGCTACTGATCTCAGCGGATTAAGCGCACCGCAAGCCAGATGATACCCAGCCACACCGCAACTGAGAAGAGCAAAGCGCTTTGCAACGTCCTTGCTCTTGTTCTGTGGCGCCATCGAAGGAGCTGCGATGAGCAACCGGTGAAGCGCCGGCCCCGTACAACAGCTATCACTTCATCATAATCTGTGAATCGGAAGAGAGAGCGATGCTTGCGAATATACGCCAGCCGCCCTGTGGGTGAGAGGCACTGTGCCCAGACCGCCCATGCCTCATCATCAAAACATACGCTATTTTCAAGGACTTCGGCGAGGCGCTCGTCAGGCTTCATGATGCATCCGCTGTACTGACTATCGCGGATCGCGTTCTACAAGGAAGCCTCACCTTCGGAACCTCTCAGTTTAGGTAGGCGAGTTCAGCGAATCGAACGGGTCCAGGAAGCATTGGTCACGGTCAACGCGACGTTGATCCCGACGTGAGATGATACTCGAAGTCATGCGTGGCTCTGGAACTCGCTTTTCGCCCAGTGCAGATCGCGACGGGCATCGAAGCGCTGTAGATGGCCGAGGAGAGTGAAAGGTGCTCCTTGTCGACGCTGCCGCAGTCAGTTCAAACGCTAGCTCGCGTGGCAGACATATCTTCTCCGCGGTTCGCACCAGCGCTGATTGGAATTCGGTCCGGCAATCGCTTCCGTACATGCTAAGATCACACAGGTATACGTTGTCAGGCCGGGGCCGGTTGCGAATCCACCGCTGCCGACCCGATGATCCGTGAAGGGCCGGCTCGGGGTCTTCACCGCTTAGTGTCTCAGTCAAATCGGTGATCAGTCACACGTCACACCGTGCTGTTGGGACTGACTCCACGCGAGCACGCGCGTCGCCTCCGCTCTGCCTTGCGAATCTGTGCGCGACGAACTGGCGGCGGGGGGCGCCCTCCCGTCGAGGATCGGCAATTTCCTTGTTTGAGCAAGGCCGAATGCGCGTTAGGAACCACGGCGTGCGGGGACTTGCAGCGGCGGCGGAGCAGAAGTGCTGGAATGAAAGAGAGCACCATAGAGCCGGGCGCGCTCACGCCGTTTGCGAGAACGCCAGCTGCGCACAGCGTAGCCCAATCCAAAGCCGCCGAAGAAGAGCAAAGTGAGCAAAAGGAGTGCTGTCGTCATCTCGATGTCTAACCCGCAGGATTGCTTTGATGTGTTACGTCGCACTCGCGCCATCGGTGGGTTGACTAGTTAGTCGGCGCGACGCGGCGGATGCCTGGTTCCTACAACGTGACGCTACGTACGATTCAAGTCCCTTCGGCTGCTCCCAGCCAAAATGTATTCTAACTCGAGATGGCCTGCAGCCGCAGTGTGCGCGAGCCAGGCATAGTCTGCAGATGCGCGGAACGGCCGACGCCATGATTGTAGGAAACGACATTCGTTATGGGCTGATACCTGTGGTTTGGTCAGAGTGGCGCGCTTCTCTCGGCGGCTTGCCCGACCTGCCCTGGGGAACGGAGAAGACGTTCGGCGGCAGCTGAAACGTGGACGAGGCTAGCCATCTCGCTGCGCAGTCGGCGTGCTGTTAAGACGCCGGAGCTATTTGCGTCGGGGCGGCCGGCAGGCGGTCGCATTGCGGTGCAAGGCGTACCGCACTCATCCTCTGAGACGAGCCTAAATTACAGGGGTTTTGCCTTGAGGAGGCCGAAGAAGTGGTCCTGCCACCTGTCCCGCGGCCTGCCTGCTGACGAGACGAATCTGTTAGGAAAACTAGGATGCCTGTATACGCATAGCGCGGCGATCTTCAAAGGACCGCCGGTTATCAAAACGGCGGTGATGTCTTCTCATGGGTGATGTCTTATTACTCGTTCGAGTGATGAAACCTGCGCCTTACGCAGAATTCCGCCAGCTGCTAGGCGGAACCTCGATTTGATTGGAAGGGGAACAGTTGAACATGTGATCAATCGAATCGCCAAGAACGCAGGCGCTATGATTTGGGTCGGACTTGGCTTCACGTGTCGCTCCCCGAGCTAGAACAAGCTTGGCGATTTGCGTACGATTGGCGATAGTACGGCGATCTGGCGGTAAAGCTGCGACTGCCTCGTCGAAAAGGTTAGCTAGGATGCGGAGGTCTTCTGGATAGAAGAGGTCACCGTGTTTTTCCGCTGGGACTGTTCGCCTGCTGGCGCTTGCCTCGCCTATTGCGCCGAGTTCCAGTTTTGCCGCGACCAGTTCGCTTGTGAGTTCGTCGAGCAGCTTGACCGCTCCGAGCGCGAATTTGTCTTGGCAGATCAGTTGAGCCATGACCTCCAATTGGAAAGCAATGCGGTGCTCAAGGTGCTGAATGCGCGACGTGCAAACAATCTCCTTCGCTTTATCGGTTCTGGGGGCCGCGTTCAAAAAGTTGCCAGGCCTTCCATTTTCGTCGGGCAGATCTGGCAGTCTGCGCGAGAGCCAGTCGCTGTTGCTCAAGGTACAGAGCGCGTAGGCCTTCATTGGGAGCAGGAGGAAGATGTTAATCGGAGTGTGCAGCGCGAACCCAAGAAATCGAAACTCGCCGGCGCGAACGGCCGCCACGCTGCACCGAACCATGGTCATCGCGACGATGGTCAGACCGGTCCACCAGGGCACGCTGTCGGTGAGCGCGAGCTGAGCGAGCGCGGCAATCGATGACGGCGAGCAGCGGCGGCCCGAGATTCTGTCCGAGTACATCGAGCGTGAGGTACCGATCGAGGCCGGGCAGCAGGTGCAAACCGAGCAGCGTGTCGCGGTAAGTGCTCCGCGCCCAGCGGAGCTGTTGCCGCAGATACGGCAAGAGCTCGTCCGGGACCACCGTGGCGGCGATGGCGTCCGGAACGTACTCGGTTCGAAATCCTGCCTTGAGCATGAGGATCGTCAGATGGCGGTCCTCACCGAAGTCGCTCGGCTTTCCCCGGAAAAACTGCGTCTCGTACTGGTCGAGCAACAACATGAGCGCGGAACGGCGGTACATGGCACACGGCCCACAGCAGCACATGACCGCACCAAAGCGCGTCTGAGCCGCACGCTCCTCGTTGCAAGCCAACCAGTACTCCATGTCGATCAATCCGGTCAGCCAGCTGTCGTTGCGGTTGCTGGCCGTCAATTGACCCATGGCCGCGCCGACGGCTGGATCCTGCATCTTGCGTACGAGCTTGCTGACAACATCGCTGGCGATTTCCGTGTCGGAATCGACGTTGAGCACGAGATCGCCGAATGACCGGCGTATCGCGGCAATCTGCGCCTTGCGCTTTCCGACGTTGCTTGGCAGCAGAATGACGCTGACCCTCGGGTCATGTGCGTAGCTTGCGTGTACGGGTGCCACTGCACCGACATTTGCGGAGCCGTCATCGACCACATAGACCTGCAATCGCCCTGGGTAGTCCTGGCCTACAATAGACTTCAGGCGGGCGGCCAGCGTGCCCGGGTCCTCGTTGAAGCAGGGCACGATGACATCCACGCTGGGCAGAGCACCGGTGTTGACCGGGTCGTACGGCGGCAGTGAGGCGTCGGTCCGCAGCGCATAAAGCGCCTGTGCGCTCTTGTGGACGCTGGAGAGCAACGCGTAGGAGGCAACAGCAACGGTGCTGATGGGTCATGGGCATTGATCGATTCGGTTAGGTTGAGGAAGCGACCGGATTGCAAATCCACGGTCGTGCAGTGCTGGAATGAGCTGGGCGAGCGCCATTACGGTCTGGTCGCGCCGACCAGCATCAGGGCGGCGTCCCAGCTCGTCGGGAGGGCATCCGTCGTGCAGCAGCACGATTGCCCCCGCTTGCAGCGAGGTCAGCACTGCGGCAACAATCGCCTCGACGCCGGGACGAGCCCAGTCCTGCGGATCGACTGACCAGTGCAGGGCTGCCAGATCGGCCTTCGCCGACGCGGCGAGGGCCTCCTTAGTCCGTATCCCGTACGGCGCACGCATGTGCTGTGGCCACGAGCCCGCATCAAAGACACTCCAGTTCCTTGTTGACTCGCAAAACACTCACGATCGACGCGACGCCGGACCGATGCGCGTCACGCGCAGCCATCCGGGCTCAGGCTGCCAGGGCGCTGCACCCAACGGCGCTAGATTGCCCTTGTCGCTATCGACTTGCGCTGCGCCGCTCCTGCTAAGGCTTGCTAGAGATCTGAAGGCGAGCTGCCCATGCTGTCTCATGACTGATGTTGGGCCGGACTAATTCATGCAAGAAGCTCGCGCGTGCCACGATAGCGAGACCAAGACACTTGCCTCTATCTGGACGGAAGGGGTGATCATGTGCTGGCGCTTGCCCGTCATCCGCACATTGCGTTGAAAATCGCGAATACGTCGTCACCCGCCTGATCCTGACCGTCCTTGCTATAGCCGGCGGCTAGCTATGTGGATTTGGAAAATATTGGTAAAATCCATTGTTTTGATGGGAGGTATCCATGCTGCGGATGGGCCAAGAGGGATTCATTAACGTCGGGTGGGTGTGCCGGTCCTCTTGATCCAACTGATCAGGCGCATACCGAAAAATGGCTCAACATTCCACCTTCGGTTCGGTGAAGTTCATCGCCAAGCATCACAGCCATAGCGCGAAAACGCGAACCATGATGCTTGAGTTGAATCAACTCGAGCACTGCTTCCCACGAACAGAGTCGAGCCCTCTCCACTGTCCGATGACGACGACTGGCCAACCCTTTTTGATGATTAAGCTACAGAGCTGAGGGGGACTCGCATTTTGGCTCGACGCAGAGGACGTTAAAGATGGCCAGTGAGAGCCTGCTTCCGGATGCTAGAGCCAAACCCGAGCCTTCAGCATTTCGGCAGGTTCCAACGAGCGTGCCGGCCTCAGCAGACATTAGATTCCTCAATTAGCGAGGTCGCTATCGCTCGATTCCACCAGCTTCAAAGCCCCTCAGGAGCTCAGTCGAAGCGCCTCAGCCAACATCAACAGTGCACAGCCAGATTGCGGCCGGCGATGGGTGGAGCGGGGCATGCATCAATGCATCCTGCGATTAGCGTTGCAGATATCGACTCCGCTAAGAGGATCCTGAGTGCGGGGCGGTTCGCTGGTCATCAGCATTTTCATTGCCAAATCGAGCGACATGAATGCTCGGTCGCGGACCGCCTGCGGCAAATCAGGAGTCGCGTCGATCGCAGCGCGCGCGTCGCTCATAATCTTATCTTTTGCGGAAAGAAGCTTTGCATCTAACATTACATGAAGCGTCTCTCGAACGTCAGGTGAGATCGAGCCGTCTCCATCGATCAATTCTCGAAGTTTCCAAAACATGCGCTCGACTGCTACCATAGAACCGAGGACTGACATCAGTCTTGGTGACATCATTGCCATCTCCTTCTCCAGCCAGATTCTGGCGACCATCCCAGCGAAATCAGATCTGTTCCCGTTTGACACCGGCGCGGGCGGCGACCCTGAAACAGGCGAATGACTGGGGTGCAATTTCTCTGCCAGGGGCGTGAGACTCAGGTTGCTCAGGGAAGCACGCAAAGCGCGCGATTTGCGAGCAAAGCATTTATCTTTCCTGTGCTCCAGATTGTCGCCCGGGCGCGTGCGGTGGTCGAAAACCGACATGTAGGGTGGTTCTGTTTGCGACAAACCGCCAGCGGCATCGGAGTTGGACTTCTCCTGCCAGGCGTCCAATTCTTATCCGCTTGTTCACTGGATCGCTCAGTTGTTCAGGCGGAATTGACTGAGTGATCCCGTTCACGCAACGGTGGTCATCCGATACCCGGTGCTCAGGGCGCGCCCACGCGTTTTGTAATTGCATGGGTGCATTTAGATCGAGCCTGCCGATCTGGCGGAGGTGTGTTGATCGTGCGCCACGTTGACCTCGATCGATGTCTTGACTCTCCATTGGCCGTCTGGTCGAGCTCAGAAGAGATGCTACTTAAACGCACATATCATTTCCTTGTGCCGGCGTCCGTATCTCGGATTGATTCACTTCGTCTGTCTTACTGTCCGCGTCCCTGCACGGCTATGCTGTGCAAACCGTGCATTTTACCCACCACCGGCCACCGCGTTTCTCCGCGCGTAACTTGCCGCGGCGGATCCGAGAGAGCACGGCCTCGGGGCTTATGTGATTCATCGCCGCAAACCGCTGAACAGTGAGGTAGTCCTCATCGAGAGGTCGGGGGGTGCTAATGCCGTGCGCGGCCAGCAGAATGCGCAGCGAAGCCAATTCTGCCAGCACGACATCGAGCTTACGCGCGATCTCTTCGGTCTGAGCGGAGCGCTGCCGGGACCGCGTCACGACAGGCCCGCTCGGGCGCTAAGCCACACCTGGGATTCGCCTAGAATGCGATCGACAAACCGGCGCACCAAAGCGGGAAGAGCGTGAGCCGACTTACCTGCCCAAGCAAGCCACCGCTCAGGTAGTGTCAACGCACGCAAAGTGAAGGACAGGCCATTTATTGCCGTTAAGGCTCCTGTTTGGCGATGTAGTCGAAACGGTCGAATCCGCGCAAGAGCCGTTTGGATCGCAAAAGCGGCCTTATAGATGCATTCGGTATTCATCGGCCCCGGCGTTGCCATTTGTTGCCGGATCAATGGCGAATTTACTGGAACTCGCTGTTGGCTCACCGTCAGCGGTCTGCCCCTATGAGCTCCGAGTGAATCGCCATTGCCGTATTGAGGCAGGCATCCAGTGTCAGAGATCCGAAGGCGAGCTGGCAAAGAAGATAGTTGGCCCCTGCCTCTTCCACATGATCGAGAAGAGTTTGGCGCACCGAAGCGCCCGTTCCGACAACGCACAGTTCACTGTGGATTGCGGCATCCAAGGTCAGGGGCAGGTTGGATGGAGGCGGGATGTCATTGAGCTCGTACAGGAACTTAAAGCTTTTCAGCCATGTTTCGTAGGCTGGCGCGGCGAGGGAACGGGCCGCCGCTTCAGAGCTTGCGATTACGACCATGCGGAGCAATGCGAGAAACGGTGCTGAACCGCTGGCGTCACGCTCCGCGCTTCTATGAGCGTGATAGCGATCGGTGACCTTGCGAACGGCAGAAGAAGGCCCCATGCACGCCAGATTTGCGCCATTTGCCGCCGCCCAAATAGCGGACTCTGGCCGATTTGTAGCAATCCAAGTTGGGGGACAAGGACGCTGGTGAGGTGAAAGCGTCAGAGGAACGTCGCTTAGCGCAAAATGTTGCCCTTGGTATGAGAGCGGGCCGCCATTCATCGCGCTAACGAAGATTTGGGATGCTTCCTCGTAACGGCTTGAGGCAACGTCGGCTCCAACGCCAAAATAGCTCAGTTCGATCGGCAGGGAGCCGCGGCCAAGGCCGACCTCAACCCTGCCGCTGCTCAGGTGATCCAACATGCAGATCTCCTCGAATGCACGCAGTGGGTGATAGAGGTTGAGCAGCATGACCAGTGGGCCAACGCGAAGTCGCCGTGTGCGTTGTATGACGCTCGACAGAAACAAGTTCGGCGAAGGGCCCCTTCCATGAGGAGAGCAGTGATGCTCCGCCAGATGATAGGCATAGAAACCGAGCCGGTCGTAGGCCTCCGCCAGCGCGAGGCGGTCCGCATATTGCCGGGCGATATCGCGGCCGTCCTCGTCAAGATGATCAAAGATGCCGCAGGTCAGGTTTGTGGGAAGAACGTTTCTCACTCAGTTATCTCCTACATAGAGGGAACCGAAGTCCGCCGGGTTGTGTGGGTGCAAGAGGCGCGCGCTGGCAATGCGCTGCATAGGCTGCGAAGCCGTTCTCAACGGCGCGTCATGCGCTGACTGGATGGCTGCGTCGCGAAGCCGCATCAAGTGTTCGTCCGGATCGATCACGAACGGGGATCCGTGACATCAGTGGAAGAGGCCACTAGCCACGGCATCCCACCGTTTCAAGAATGCTGTCGACAGCTGTAAGAAAAGCATCCATCTGACGCGTTGTACCGATACTAACCCGAATGCACTCCTCCAAGCCGGCATCCGGAAAGAAGGCAACAAGGAGCTTGTGGTCTTCCAACGCCGCCTGCCACCATCTGCCACTCTGGCCTAAGGGCACACGGGCGAGGAGGAAATTCGCGTGGGAAGGCGTTACAGAGAACCCAAATTCTGAAAGGGCGGCCGCTACGCGCTGCCGCTCAAGCCTGACGTGGCGATGGTTCTCCTCGTAGGCGTCGCGATGCGCAAGGACGCTCATGCCCACCGCATGAGCGACCACATTCATGTTAAAAACATTCTGGATGTTACGAAGCCGTCCAATTAGCTCGGGATGGCCGAAACCGAAGCCGACGCGAATGCCAGCGGCGGAATAACTCTTGGAAAACGTGCGCAGGACCAGAAGATTCGAATGGCGCTCAACAAGGCGTAGGCCATCCTCAGGTGCGAAATCGACATAGGCTTCGTCCAATACGATCAATCGGTCAGATCGTATAACGAGGCGTTCAATCTCAGCGACCGGAACAAAGGTTCCGGTCGGATTGTTTGGGTTGGCCAGCAGAATGAACTTGGCATCTTTAGTGGGACCGAAAAGCAGCTCATCCATCGGCAAGCAGTCAGGTTCAGACCAGGGAATTTCAATGAAGCGCGCCCCTTGCAACATGGCAAGCTTGCGATTGAACGAGAAGCCAGGCGACATCATTGCGATGCCGTCGCCGGGGGCAAGAAAGGCTCTGTAGATTAGACTGAGGAGTTCAGACGATCCATTGCCAGCCATCACGCGATCGGTCGCGATGCCGTAGGCAGCTGCGGCCGCTTCTCTCAAGCTGATATTGTCGTCTTCTGGATAAAGGTATTGCAGCTCAAGAGCCGCAATTGCGCTTCGCATCACGATGCCTGGCAAAGGAAATGGGTTCTCATTTGTGTTCAGTTTCACGCAACCGTCGTCCGGGGTAGGCCGGCCGGACGGCAGAGCGCCCAGCTCGCGGGCGACCGGCGTGAGCGAGGAAAGCAGAGTTCGCAATTTCCCGTCCAACTTGGTATTCTCCTTTGGTGTGTCGACGAGAGCGGTTGAGGGCGCTCATTGAGCTTAGTCGATACGCGCCGTATGTTCGGGGCCGGCATGCGCAAGGCACGACTGAATGCGAGTGTTTGGGGCGATGGGTCGGCTTAGATCTAAGCGCCGCACCGGATCAGAGCCCGGCTCAAAGGCCGGTAGCGATATCGGCACGGATCAGGCGCCGCACGGCGTTATCCCAGCGAATACCTGTCCGAGCGGGTGGAACGCCACGTCCACTCGGCCGAACAACCCTGCTAATGCTTGCCTTGAACTCGCGCGATCGGCTGACAGACTGCGCGCGGCTGACATCTTGCCACATGGTGCGTGCGTTCCTTCTGAAGAGGCGCGGACAGCTCACTCCCGAGAGTGAGACGCGCATCAGTTTGACTAGCTGGAAGAAGGTGCCAATGTTCGTCTGCCTTACGAGTCTGGAAGTGGTGGTCACTGCAGTGGCACCAGGCGAATGGGAACGTGCTCTTCGGGCTGCAGTTCGGGCGCGCACGACACCTGTGATAGCACTGCCGCGAGGGCGAGAAATGCTGCGACTGCAGCAACTGCGAGGCACGAGAGCAGCGCGTAATCGCTAGATCGAGGATGGTTCATCATTTGAACGCTCCGTGCGGTGCTGGGACGGGCGATCCGTTCTGCTCGACCGCCTCGACGCTATTGTCGCGCCAGCGGTAAACGATGAAGCCAGGAGCGGCATTGTCTCCCTTGGAGTCCAATCGAACCGTGCTAATGGTCGTTTTGATTGAGCCAGAGCGTAGGGCCGCAGCGGTCGGGGTGGGATCGAAGGTGCCGGCCTGTTTGACGGACTCTGCCCATGCTTGCACCGCGGCATAAGCGTGGAGCGTGTAACCCGCGGCAGATAGGCTCGAAGTCATGAGCCTGGCGACGGCGGCTGGCTCTGCAGCATTCTTCGTCGGGTCCGGCATAAAGGTGAAGAGCGTGCCGTTTGCGGCGTCGGCCGCAATTGCCAAAAGGTCGCTTGTGATCAGCGGATCGCTGACGATCCGTGCGCCCGCCTCCCCAGTTTGACGCATGATTAGGCCGATCTCGCTGTAATAGCCTGCGTATAGACGATCTGGATTTCCACTGACGTGTTCTCGCCGAGGCCTCTCACCGGAAATTTCCGAAAGCGATGCCGAGCATTGGTGTCTCCCTCTGTCTAGCCGACGGTCTGTCCGCACCGCCGCTGCGACGATGCGTTAGATGGTACAATTTGACGTTACGTACGAATCAAGTACTTCGAAGCGTGCTCGTTGAGTTTTCTTGCCAAGAACCACAGAGCCACAGATCCAAAGAGACCCGGACAACGCAGCTTCGGAGGCGAAATGCGACCGGCTAACGATCGTCAGTCAGACTTGAATGATCACTATCAACCCATTGGGTTTAAGGACATTCCGGTAACCGATAGCGTGCGCAACCGGGCGTCAACTCTTTCCGAGCTGGTCCTCCAGCGCGGCGAGGGCGAGATCGAGGTATCGCATGAGGCTCGCATCCCAGCCCGCGAGATTGTGTGGTTCGGTCAATCGCGTCAGCACCTTGAGTATCATTGAGACAGTCGAATCAACTCCTGCGATCTCAGTCAGCAGCGATCGGGCCTGACGCGCGACCGCTTTTGCTCGTTCACTGCGTGGAGGCTCGCCCTGAACCATGCAGCTTCGTAGCTCGTCGCGAATCTTCCGCCACCGGTCTTCGCGGTTAGCGTTAGCGGCGCATGTGCAGATCGCCGACGGGGTAGGCGTCTCAATCCGCGACATTGCGTCTAACGTGGCCGGCAGTTGGTCGACACTGACTTGTGTCTCACCTTGCGTCGTCATATTGCGTAATCGGTCCATTAATAATGTCGCCCGCGCGATTTGAAGTTCAACCCGTTCCAGATGGTTGCGCAATAGGTCCGTGAGAGACGTCCGGCCCTCGATTGCTTTGCGGATCTCAGGAAGTGAGAAGCCGAGATCACGCAGCGCGCGAATCTGAGAGACGCGTTGTAGGCTTTCACGGTCGTACATGCGGTGACCGCCATCGGTACGCTCCGAGACCGTCAACAGCCCGGTATGTTCGTAGTGATGCAGAGTGCGTACCGTTACACCGGTCGCCTCTGCAAGTTCTCCAATGCGCCATCGGCGCCGTCGTGGTGTGGCGTTTGTCATGGTCCTCAATTTTCAAGCCTACAACCTGACGCCACGTGAGAATCAAGGTGTTATTTCAATGATCTAGATGATGCGTCTCTTGCTGCAAACCGCAGAAGGACTGAGAGCGCGCTGTTGATCAAGCGGCCGAGACAAGTGCAAGCATTAAGTTCGCCAGCGACCCCAATTCATCCCTCGCTGCGCGTTGCAGAACAAGTCTCGCGATCGCCGCACGATTCTCGCTGGTTCGCATGCATTTCGGTAAACATGTGATTGCTTGATCAAAAAGGTGTCCCAACATTGCGAGATCCTCCGGATCGTAGACTTCACTCAAGTCGTCCAAGAGTAGGCTCCTTTCATTGTCGCACTCGCGCCGCACGTGGCGAAGCCGTTTGGCCGTGGTGGGGCAAAAACGAGACGGAGCGGCGACGTTCGCGAAAGAATGTGTCAGGAGGGTCGCGTGATGCCGTTGTGCAACACGGCGTATGCTTCCCGTTGTCCAAGACTGCGCTAGCTGAAACGGTGCCATGTCTCCTGGATGCTGCCGCTGCGGCAGCCATCTTCTGTCTGATCAGCACCCGAAGCGAAAGCAGGTGAATGCAGCTGCTTGATCTTAAGATACTGCTGCACGAAACGGCGGAGCCAGAAAACTGAATCTGATCAGATGAGCCTCTTTCGATCGCCATCCTTGCTGTGATGTCTATCGTCGAGTCGGGCGTTCATTGGTCAATCATTGCAGATTAATTCGACCCCCAGGTCGTGGCGCGGCCGCCGGCTCGGCGCCTAGCAGCGTTTTCAGCACTCTGCCCGTCCTGTTGAGATGGCATTGTCCGCGCGACGCCATTGCAGCGCATCGCAACGTCGGTCTTTGGAATGCCACAGGATGATGGCGGCTCTTCAATGGCGCAAGTCCGCGGCCGCAAAGCGTCGGGAGAATGAGAAGGCGGGCTTCAAAAAGCACCCACGGCATGCATCTCAACGCAAGCGCATTTGGCGCGGCGGGCGAAGCGCTGCTCGCGATTGAGGACCGACTTTCGAAGGAGCGCTCCGGCATCCGCTCAACGTGGAGGCGCTCAGAACAGTCGACGGGGGCCCCCCCACCACGCGGTCATGCCCGGGCAAACGCCGACGTGCACAGCAATAACTCGCATTTCCAGACCTGTGCCGGATCAGCGTCGCGCAGCGCAGTACATCGGACGGCCTCGCCAGATTCAATGCACTAGAAGTGCAAGGATCCGTAGCGGCATAGCCTTTGCACAAAGCTTGGCGAGCCGTCCTGGTAGCCGCGTCATACGGGGTCCGCAATAGCAAAGGAGGATGATGCTATAGCTTGGCGGAGGATCTTGATGCGCATCTTAAGGCCATGCTCAAGCCAAAGCGATCCCTCGAATCTGAGGGGCAGTGTCTGGGGATTCGCCGCGAGTATCCTCTCGAACATAGGCTCGAAGTTTCTCCTCTCGCGATATTGGCTTGCTCGTCCGGCAGCTTACTCGCTGAGTAGCATCCTCGAGCGGTATCGCTTTGAGTGCGGCGCGCTGAACATAGATGCTTCGGGGAAGATAGGCAAATCATGTTACCGCTCCGAAGGCGCACCCATCGGGCTCAGCGGTGAGGGGCAGCAACTCGAGATCGACGGCAGCGGCACCGCGCGCGTCACGCCGCGACACGTTCAAAGGAACACCACTGTCGCGAGATCCGAAAGAAGGACCCCGCATACATCATCCGATTTGGCTTGGGTGAAGATACCGGCCGGAATGATCAAGAGCCGTAGCTGGACCAGGGGGGCGCTATCAGCGTCCATCTTGCGGCCTCGATCGCAGGTGCTGGTCTACAACCTGACGCGGCGTGCGATTCAAGGGAAGTTTAGTGCTGAGGCGGGATATCGTTTCACCTGACTCGCCGGATGATTTCGCGAGCTCTGACCTCGGCTCACTTGAAGCGGTGCGATGGAGCTGGTCCGGATCAGCGGAAAATCATTGGGGAGCGCCGCCGAGCGAGCTGTATGATGCGCAAGATCGTCACGGCAGCGCGAGATCAATCGCGCCAACGACCCGATCAAACCGCGTCCAAGCGCGCCAATTTCGACCTTGCCCAACGTCAGTCAGAGGACCGAAGCCCTCGAGCCTGGCGTAGATCTGGTTAACCGAGAGCAGGTCGCAACCGGCCCGAACAATCCTACAACGGGCTGTGGAATTGGCTGGTCCCGGGCGGAGAGACCATCGTGGACGCCTCTTGGAAGAATATGTTGCGCATCCAAATGCTTGCGGGATCAGTATTATGAATGGCGGGCCATTGGACGGCCTCCGTGAATGTCAGAAGTCGCAACGGAGGTTCGACAACCCGCAGAGGCATCGTCTTTGCGAAATGACTGACGAGTCTTGAGGGCATGCTCGCGATACGGTTGGTGCCTAATAACATAGGCGGAATCATACCAAAGCCTTGCACAGCGACCTCGGTGCGTATTTTGAAACCATGCTCGAGCAAGAGCCATTCGCGGAAGGAGGGCCTCAAGAATCGTCCAAATTGAGCTTCCACGTGCCCGATTGACATGTAGTTCTCGAACGTAAGTCGCGATGCCAGCTGCTTGTTCATGGGGCAGCCCACGCAAACGAAAGTGTCCTCGAACAGTGCCGCCTTTGGATGCGCACTCGACATGAACATCTCCGGATACATCAGAAAATCAACTTCACCGCGCCGGAGAAGCTCATCGGGTTCCTCTGAAGGCGGCAGCAATTCGAAGCGGATTCTAGGAGCCTCCCGCACGACGCGGTCCACGATCCTTCGAAAAAATACGACAGTCATGAAGTCGGACAGGATGATCCTGAATCGCCGATTTGATTGGGACGGATTGAAGTGGTCCGGAGAAATGATGGAGAGCTGAATGTGAGCGAGAGCCTCGCGAATCGGGGCCGCAAGCGCTTCAGCCCGCGGCGTTGGAACCAGTTTTCGGCCCCTCATCGTGAATAGCTCATCTCGAAAGTAGGTGCGAAGCCGCGCGACGGCGGCACTCATGGCGGGTTGACTGAGGTTGATGCTTCTTGCCGCCGTGGTGAGGTTGCCTTGCGTCACCAGGGCGTCGAACGCGACGAGGAGATTCAGATCGAGGCCCTTGAAACGCATAATCGTGAGTGATCCACGGTTTGAATGTGTTCTATCGACACAATCGATTTTACCATTTGTACCGAATGGCGATAGCAAACGATCGTATAGCGAGAAGTCAGATCGATCAGAATGGTTACAAATCGTTGCGCGTCTCAGTCCAGCACGAGGGATCGGTCAAGACGTCTAGACCGTGCGTTCGCAGATTCGCGCGTGTTGCGCGAGCCATACCCCGATCTAGAACCGCGGGGATTCGCAAACTTGCGTTGGCGGATACGACGGGCAAACCTTCGTATGGCTTTGCCAACCCATCCTATATCCGCCGTGTACCGCCGTAGAATTGAGCGAACGCTCAACTTGGCCGTAGATTTCCGTCCAGTCGGACCCTTCCGGTTGCGGGTGCCGAATGTGTTGTGGTCGCAGTCGATTGGATCGCGTCCCTGCTGGGGTGAAATCGTGCGGAACATGCAAGCGAAGGCGTCCTTTGCGAATCTGATGCGAGTTGCGCACACGCTCGATGTGGTCTCGATTGTGAATGCAGATCGGTCAGCGCGTGAAGGTCTCACGGATGTGGTGTTTTCCGCGGGCTACGTGCCCGAACCATTTGAGAGCGCAGACGGGTTCTTGAAATCGGGCCGCCGTTTGATCACGTCTTGCTTGATCGCGGACATGCAGTCGAGCGTGATGAGTGGTCTTGAACTTTTTTATCATCTGGTTGCATCCGGAGGCGCGATTCCCACCGTTCTGCTCACAGACGACTGCGGAAACCACGTGAGCCGAGTCCTGCAACATGGACTCCAGTTCCTGAGCAAGCCTTTCGAACGTTGCGAACTGTTGGCCTGCGTCAGGAGCCAGATAATGAATAGGAGTTACTCTCCATGAACATGATCGCGCCCGCGTCCACACGAGGTGTTTCGGCGCGCCCTCCGGTTCGTTGGAGGCTGTGCTGGGAGAATGAGCTTCAAATTGCTGACCACATTGAATTGTCCGACTTCTTCCGCAAGACCTATGGTCCGACCGGGGAATTCAATGCAAAGCCCTTTGAAGGTCATCGAAGCTGGGCCGGCGCAAGGCCTGAGATTCGGGCAATTGGCTACGATGATCGTGGCGTCGCGATTCACATCGGCGCACTGCGCCGCTTTATAAAAGTTGGTGAGGTTGATCTGCTCGTGGCTGAACTCGGATTGTACGGGGTACGCCCGGATCTCGAGGGGCTCGGAATCAGCCACTCCATCCGCGTGATGTATCCCGTATTGCGAGATCTTGGCGTGCCATTCGGCTTTGGCACGGTCCGATCTGCCCTGCAGAAACATATTACCAGACTGCTCGGACGACAGGGCTTAGCGACTGTTCTACCAGGGCTCCGCGTTCGATCCGCTCGTCCGGATATCTATCTCACTGTGCCTCCGACGCGAGTGGAGGACGTGGTCGGCCTCGTTCTGCCGATTGCCAGGCCAATGAGCGAATGGCCGGCAGGTGAGATGATTGAACGGAACGGGCCAGAGCTGTGACGTCAACAAACGACGTGACTGAAGCGCGGAGCGACTACGCCGAGGCCGGCGAAGAGCACTGCGTCTATCTGACCTTTGATGATGGTCCAAACCCGCATTGCACGCCAGCTATCCTGGACGTGCTGGCCCAGCATCGGGCCCCCGCCACCTTCTGCGTGATCGGTGCATATGCAGCGGGCCAGCCGGAGCTGATCCAGCGCATCATTGCTGAAGGGCACGAAATCGCAAACCACACAATGACCCACCCGGAATTGTCCAAATGCATGCCGGATGAGGCGCAATACGAGATCCTTACCACGAACAAGGTCATCGGAGTGGCCTGCCCCCGAGCCTCTGTGCGGCACATGCGCGCGCCGTACGGGATATGGACTAAGGAGGCACTCGCCGCGTCGGCGAAGGCCGATCTGGCAGCCCTGCACTGGTCAGTCGATCCGCAAGACTGGGCTCGTCCCGGCGTCGAGGCGATTGTTGCCGCAGTGCTGACCTCGCTGCAACCGGGGGCAATCGTGCTCCTGCATGACGGATGCCCTCCCGACGAGCTGGGACGCCGCCCTGATGCTGGTCGGCGCGACCAGACCGTAATGGCGCTCGCCCAGCTCATTCCAGCACTGCACGACCGTGGATTTTCAATCCGGTCGCTTCCTCAACCTAACCGAATCGATCAATGCCCATGACCTTGCTTGCCACCATCAGCACCGTTGCTGTTGCCTCTTACGCGTTGCTCTCCAGCGTCCATAAGAGCGCGCAGGCGCTTTATGCGCTGCGAACCGACGCCTCACTGCCGCCGTATGACCCGGTCAACGCCGGTGCTCTGCCCAGCGTGGATGTCATCGTGCCCTGCTTCAACGAGGACCCGCGCACGCTGGCGGCCTGCCTGAAGTCTATTGCAGGCCAGGACTACACAGGGCGATTGCAGGTCTATGTGGTCGATGATGGCTCCGCAAATGTCGGTGCAGTGGCACCCGTACACGCAAGCTACGCGCATGACCCGAGGGTCAGCATCATTCTGCTGCCAAGCAACGTCGGAAAGCGCAAGGCGCAGATTGCCGCGATACGCCGGTCATTCGGCGATCTCGTGCTTAACGTCGATTCCGACACGGAAATCGCCAGCGATGTTGTCAGCAAGCTCGTACGCAAGATGCAGGATCCAGCCGTCGGCGCGGCCATGGGTCAATTGACGGCCAGCAACCGCAACGACAGCTGGCTGACCGGATTGATCGACATGGAGTACTGGTTGGCTTGCAACGAGGAGCGTGCGGCTCAGACGCGCTTTGGTGCGGTCATGTGCTGCTGTGGGCCGTGTGCCATGTACCGCCGTTCCGCGCTCATGTTGTTGCTCGACCAGTACGAGACGCAGTTTTTCCGAGGAAAGCCGAGCGACTTCGGTGAGGACCGCCATCTGACGATCCTCATGCTCAAGGCAGGATTTCGAACCGAGTACGTTCCGGACGCCATCGCCGCCACGGTGGTCCCGGACAAGCTCTTGCCGTATCTGCGGCAACAGCTCCGCTGGGCCCGGAGCACTTACCGCGATACGCTACTCGGTTTGCACCTGCTGCCCGGCCTCGATTGGTACCTCACGCTCGATGTGCTCGGACAGAACCTCGGGCCGCTGCTGCTCGCCATCTCGTCGATTGCCGCGCTCGCTCAGCTCGCGCTCACCGACAGCGTGCCCTGGTGGACCGGTCTGACCATCGTCGCGATGACCATGGTTCGGTGCAGCGTGGCGGCGATTCGCGCCCGCGAGCTTCGATTTCTCGGATTCGCGCTGCACACCCCGATCAACATCTTCCTCCTGCTCCCAATGAAGGCCTACGCGCTCTGTACCTTGAGCAACAGCGACTGGCTCTCGCGCAAAGTAGCGGAATCAGACGTTGATGAATCGAAGGCGTCGATCGAAAAGGCGGCAAGTGGACCAAGCCTTAACCCAGGATCGGGAACGCCTGGCTCAATTCGCAGAGCAGGTCGGTTGCGCGCCGCCCAGCGGCTGATCGCGTCGGATGACGTTGCGGCCGAGACTGAATAAGCAATTTCGTAGGGGATAAACTCGTGGGTGTTGACAACACATATCAATCGTTAGAACGGGAGCTGGCTAACGACGACCCGTGGCGGCTTGACGACAATCCGTTCGAACGTAAGCGTCACACCCAATTGCTGCGGCTATCGCTGTCGGACGGCGCCGTCTCAAACGGCCTCGAGGTCGGGTGCGCGGCCGGTGCATTCACAGAGAAGCTTGCTCCTCACTGTAAACGACTCACGGTCATCGATGTTATGCCGCGAGCGATCGGTCGTGCGGTCCAGCGGACCAAGAGGTGGTCGCATATCAGCTGGGCGGCGAGCGATATTCTGCAGTTCTCGACCGCAGAGTTGTTCGATCTGATCGTGGTCGCTGAAGTTCTTTACTATCTTCAAGACATGACACAGATGCGTATCGCGATCGACAAAATGGTGAAGATGCTTGCTCCAGGTGGGCATCTGATCTTCGGATCTGCACGTGATGCCACCTGCAAGCGATGGGGGCATGTCGCTGGCGCCGAGACGGTCATCGCGATGCTGACTGAAGCGCTCATTGAGGTCGAACGCGCGCAGTGCCAGGGGCAGTCAGCTGACGAAGACTGCTTGTTGGTCCGCTTTCTCAATCCGGAGCAATCTTCGGTCCGTCTTAACGGCCGAGCTTGAAAGGAGCCACTATGCGTATCTGCGGTATCAAGTTGACGCATGACGGGGCAGTCGCTCTGATCGAGGACGGCCGGCTGGTGTTTTGTGTCGAACAGGAGAAGCTGAACAGCAATCCGCGTTATCAAACCATTGACAACCTGGATGCCGTTGTTGGCGCCTTGGCGGAGCACGGGCTGGATCCGAGCGATGTTGATCAGTTCGTCATTGATGGCTGGGATGGAGAGCTCGAATCGCAGTTTGAAGTCCTTAGTGGGCCGACGATCGTCAAGCTCAAGGGCGCGCCGTATGTCGAACGGCACGGCGACAGCCCCCTGACGTCCCGCGATCGCATCGGCCTCATGCTAGACGGGAAGCTATATCCTTATCAAAGCTATCCCCATGTCACCGGGCACGTAGCATCCGCATACTGCGCCAGCTCGTTTGCCAAATCCGCACAATCTGCTTTCTGCTTGGTGTGGGACGGCTGCATGTTTCCACGCCTCTACTATGTCGAGCCCCACGGCATCCGTTTCATCGAATGCCTGTTTCCGATGATAGGTCACGCCTATGCGACGGCAGGACATCACTTTGGACCTTACAGGCGGGCGGACCGGACCAGCTGGGATCTCGGTATAGCCGGCAAGCTGATGGCCTATATCGCGCTGGGATCGCCCGACGGGGATATTATCGAGACGTTTCAGGAACTCTATGAGGCGCACTTTGCCACGCATGCTGACGGCGCTTGCCGTGAGCATGCAGAAACCAACAGCTCACGATCGCCACTTGAAGCTCTGCACGACTTCTTCGATGCGTGCGCACTGCGATTAAAGGCCAAGCAAGCCGAAGACGTCCTTGCGTCATTTCACCTCTTTCTAGAGCGTCTGCTGGTTCGCACAATTTCTGATGTTGTGCAGCGGCATTCGGATCTTGCGGGGGCGCGTAACCTCTGCATCGCCGGCGGCTGTGGCTTGAATATTAAGTGGAATAGTGCATTTCGTGCGACCGGCCTGTTCGATGCCGTGTGGGTGCCCCCCTTTCCAAACGACAGCGGCTCAGCCATCGGTGCCGCTTGCTCTGCACTGGCGGCACAGCAAGGCTTTAAAGCTCTGGAATGGTCGGTCTACAGTGGACCGGCCGTTCGTCCCAGCGAAGTGCCGCCCGAATGGGAGAGCGCGCCCTGCACGATGGGCGAACTTGCGGCAATTCTCGCGGGCGACAAGCCGGTCGTCTTCCTTGCTGGACCCGCCGAGATCGGACCACGAGCTCTGGGTGGCAGAAGCATTCTCGCAGCCGCGACCTGGGAAGGAATGAAAGATCATCTCAACGATATCAAACTTCGCGAGCATTTCAGGCCGGTAGCGCCGATATGCCTGGAGGATCGCGCGGCCGAGATTTTTAGCCCTGGCGTACCCGATCCGTACATGCTGTTCGATCACCAGACGCGACCGGAATGGCGGGACAAAATTCCGGCCGTCGTGCATCTCGATGGATCTGCCCGCCTACAGACCGTTTCCAGAACCTCTCCACATAAAGTGGCCGAGCTTCTCATTGAGTACGAGAAGCTCACAGCCATTCCGCTGCTTTGCAATACCAGCGCCAATCTGCATGGGCGCGGCTTCTTCCCGGATGTCGCCGCCGCGTGCCAGTGGGGACGCGTTGATCACGTATGGTGTGACGGCCTGCTTTGGACAAAAAAGCGCGCGACCCAGGAAGCGGCGCGAACAACGTCCGTCGCGATGGCGTAAGCAAATGTCAACCGCGGCAGTCGACCTTTTCGAGGTGAGCAAGTCCTACAACGACAGGGTCGTCGTGGACGCTGTTTCGTTTACGGTCTCGCCGGGAGAGTGTTTCGGTCTGCTCGGACCAAACGGCGCGGGTAAAAGCACGCTTGCGCGTTTGATCCTGGGTGTTTCATCGCCCGATGCAGGTAAAATATGCGTGCTTGGCGAGCCGGTGCCGACACGTGCTCGCTTAGCGCGCCGGGGCATCGGGGTTGTCCCACAGTTCGACAACCTTGATCTTCAGCTCACGGTGCGCGAGAATTTGCTCGTTTTCGGTCGCTACTTCGCCATGAGCGCGACCGAGGTCAAAGCGGTCACGCCGTCACTGCTCGAATTCGCCCGCCTGGAGAACAAGGCGGATGCCCGGGTAGGCGAACTGTCCGGTGGCATGAAGCGGCGCCTGACGCTGGCTCGCGCCCTCATTAATGACCCGCGTCTCTTGGTGCTAGACGAGCCGACGACCGGCCTCGATCCGCACGGCCGTCACCTGATCTGGGAACGCTTGCGCTCGCTATTAGCGCGCGGCAAAACAATTCTTCTCACCACCCATTTCATGGAAGAGGCGGAGCGATTGTGCGACCGCCTATGTGTGCTTGAGCACGGCCGCAAGATCGCCGAAGGCCGGCCTCACGCGCTGATCGAGCAGCAGATCGGCTGCCAAGTGATCGAGATTTACGGTGGTAATCCGCATGAACTGCTGCCGCTGGTCAGACCGCAAGTGCAGCGCGCTGAGGTCAGCGGAGAGACGCTGTTCTGCTATGTCAGGGATCCAGAGCAGGTGCGCGTCCGGCTTGGTAACCGCACGGATCTCCGCCTTCTGCAGCGTCCTCCAAATCTGGAGGATGTCTTCTTGCGACTAACCGGGCGAGAGATGAAGGACTGAACGATGTGGCAACGTTTTGCGCCGGCGCTCCCTGCCAATCCATGGAACTGGATCGCGGTATGGCGCCGGAATTTTCTGGTCTGGCGGAAAGTCGCTTTGGCATCGATTCTTGGGAATCTGGCCGAGCCGATGAGCTCTCTCTTTGGCCTTGGTTTTGGCCTTGGAATGATCATCGGTGGCGTCGAGGGGACCTCATACATCTCGTTTCTCGCCGCTGGCATGGTCGCCACAAGCGCGATGGTCTCCGCAACCTTCGAAACGATCTATGCGGCCTACGCTCGCATGCAGACAAATTGCACATGGGAGGCAGTGCTCTGTACGCCCCTTACGCTCGGCGACATTGTTCTCGGTGAAGTGGCATGGGCAGCGAGCAAGGCCTTGCTCGCCGGGACTGCGATTACGATTGTTGCCGTCGCACTGGGTTATGCCGAGTGGTCATCCATCCCCTATGCGTTACCAGCCATCGCCCTCACTGGCGTTACGTTCGCGAGCCTCGCAATGGTCGTTTCAGCACTTGCACCGAGCCACGACTATTTCATCTTCTACCAGTCACTCATTCTCACGCCCATGATGTATTTGAGCGGGGCGATCTTCCCAATGAGCCAGTTGCCAGGGTCATTTCAACGCATAGCCGCCTTCTTGCCACTGACTCATTCGGTCGATCTCATTCGCCCAGCAATGCTCGGCCGGCCGGTCGACAGCGTCGGCTTGCATGTGGGCGCACTTTGCATCTGCGCGGCGTTTCCCTTCCTGGTCTCGGCCGCACTGCTTCGGCAACGGCTAATGCGGTGAGAGGAAAAAGACCTGAAGCGAAGCATCGCGTGGGCGAAATCAGATATCGGGCGTAACGCAATTCGCGTGCGACACCGATGTGAGCCTCGTTACGCTAGCGATGCCGGATCTGCCCGCCGCGATGTGCGGTCTACTCGCAAAGCGAGCGATACTAAATAGGCCAACAGGCCCTCAGGATGAACGGAGAACAAGATGCTGTGTCTAGGACTGAGTGGCGGGCTCGATAGGGTCTATGAAAATCCGCTTGAACTACCGAACACATTTCTGCACGACGGCGCCGCAGTTCTTGTGAAGGACGGGCGCGTGATCGCTGCCGTTGAAGAGGAACGGCTCAACAGGATCAAACACTCAAACAAGCTCCCGAGCGGTGCGATTCAATACTGTCTTGCAGCTGCAGGTGTGGAGCTTCGCGACGTCGATCGTATTGCGTTCTACGCCACCGAACCCTATTGCAACGCGATGCTCGAACGGCTGTTCATCTCTCAACCCGAGATCTCAATTCCGCTAAATGCCAATTTGCTATTACGGCACCTTCTGGAGGCGGAGTTCGGAACCGAAATTGATCCCGCGCGGGTGTCATTCGTGGGCCACCATCAGGCCCATGCCGTGAGCGCTCTGGCGATGTCGGGTTTTGAAGAAAGCCTGGTCCTCGCGATCGACGGTTGTGGCGACTTCCTCTCGGGTCTCTTGGCGGTCGGGTCGGGTACCGAAATGACCGAGCTTACGACGTTTCCAGAGAATAACTCTCTCGGACTGTTCTATCTGGAGACGATCCGATATCTCGGCTACGGCCTGTTCGACGAGTATAAGGTGATGGGACTGGCTCCTTACGGAGATCCCGCACGCTTTCGCGAGCTCTTTGCTCAATTCTATGAGCTCTCCGCAAACGGTGGCTACCGCGTTCACCTCGACCGGATCGGCCCGGCATTGCTGCGCAATATCGAGGTCCGGCGAAAGGGAATGCCGTTCACGCAACAGCATCAAGATGTGAGCGCATCGTTGCAGGAGGCGCTGGAGCGGATCGTGTTTCACATTCTTCGGCACTACCGTGAGTCGACCGGAATGAAACGGTTGTGCCTGGCTGGCGGGGTCGCCCACAACTGCACTCTCAACGGAAAACTCCTGTATTCAGGCCTCTTCGATGACATCTTCGTGCAGCCGGCTGCGCATGATGCCGGATGCGCATTGGGCGCGGCACTGATGGTGTCGAAAGAGGCCGGGCAGCCGGCGCCCCGCGAGCGACTCCAGGCTGTTTATTGGGGGCCAGATGTCGGCAGCGACGACAGCATCGAACAGGAACTGAAGCGATGGACCGGACACCTGGAGATGGAACGGACCGATGACGTCGCAACCAGAGCAGCCGAGTGGATCGCTGATGGCGCCGTGATCGGGTGGGTACAGGGCAGGTCTGAGTTCGGCCCTCGTGCGCTCGGCAATCGCAGTATTCTTGCAGACCCGAGGCCCGCCGCAAACAAGGAGCGGATTAACGCGATGGTCAAGAAGCGTGAGAGTTATCGACCATTTGCGCCGTCGGTTCTGGAGGAGGATGCGGGCGCGTTCTTTGAGTTGCCGGATGGTCGCGCAGAATATCCCTTTATGAATTTCGTCGTTCGCGTGCGTGAATCCAAGCGTGCTCTGCTGGGGGCGATCACGCACATCGATGGTACGGCTCGGCTGCAAACGGTTTCCCGCACGAACAATGCCGCCTATTGGGAACTCATCAACGCGTTCAAGAGCCGGACAGGCGTCCCGATTCTACTTAATACGTCATTCAACAACAATGCCGAACCGATCGTCGATTCCGTTGCCGATGCGATTACGGCGTTTTTGTCGACCGAGCTGGATGGACTTGTGGTCGGGTCATTCCTCGTCAAGAAGCGGGCAACAACGCTCGAAAGCTGGACTGAACTCGCTGTATCACTGCCGCCGCATGCATCTCTTTACCGGGTTCGCGCTCATGCGGGCCGAGAACGCCAGGAGACAGTCTGCGAGATCCGCATAGGTCACTCCAGCCATGACAGCGTGCGCGTCTCGCATGACCTGTTCGACATGCTGATGCAAATAGAGAGAGAAGCTGTTCTTGCCGATCTTCTCGCAAGGGTCACCTCTGACAGGACTAGGCGCGAAGGTCTCGTCAACGAACTGCGCGTGCTCTGGGATCAGCGCCGTATTCGGCTGCATCCTGCGCGGTCGTAAAAGGTGAGCAATGCGGAAGAGGGCTTTGTGGACGCCTCTTGCATGACCTGCCAATCGCGGTACCGTGAAGGATAGGCTTGCGGGTTGATCGCCTTGCGTCCAGGTGACCAGCCGACCATTGGCAGGGATCGGAATCGCAGAAGTGTAGGTACGCCACACAAAACTGATCCTGCGCGACGAGAGGGGTTTGATAATTTGACGAAGGAACGCTTTGTTATTTCTCGGAGGCGTACCGGATTTGGTGATTGCCTCTGGTCGCTGGCGTCAGCCTGGTCGTACGCGCAGCGGACCGGGCGGACGCTCGTCATCGACTGGCGCGGTTCCTGTTACGTCGACCAACCGCTCAGCAACGCCTTTTCGGTGTTCTTCGAGCCTGTTGAGGACATCGCTGGAGTGCCGGTGATTTGCGATGATCGGGTCAACCAGCTCTCGTTTCCCGGACCGTTCTTCCCGCGGTGGTGGAATAGGCCATCGATCGACTGCATCAATCGCCCGGATGAGCAGATCTTCCGAGAGCGTGACGAACTGACCGAGCTGTTCCAGTCAAGAGAAGATAACGAAGCCAACACCATTATCTGTGACGCTTGCCTGATGTGGCGTTGTAGCGAGGAAGCCGAACGACTGATCTTTCGGAACATCAAACTCAGGCCTGAGATTCGAGCGCGGATCGACGCGTTCTGTGAGGAACACTTTAGCGGTCATAGCATCATCGGCGTTCATGTTCGGCACGGCAATGGCGAAGACATCATGGAGCATGCGCCATACTGGGCCGATTCGGAGCTCGCCCTTCGTCAGGTCTGCACGGCAATCCGTAAAGCCGAGGCTTTGCCATATCCAAAGCCTGTAAAGATCTTCCTGTGCACGGACAGTGCACAGGTGCTCGATCACGTATCGGGTATGTTTCCCAATGTCCTCGCCGTACCAAAACGTTTCCAGGCCGATCGGGCAGGGCCGTTGCATAGTGCGGAAATGGGAATTGAAGGTGGAGCTTCCGCTCTCGTCGACATGTATCTTCTTGCGCGATGCGCTACCGTGATCCGCTTTCCCCCAACCAGCGCCTTCACGCGCTACGCTCGCCTGCTCGTGCCCCGCATTATTGAATTCGATCTGAGCAATCCGGTGCATTTGACGATGATCGATAATCCATACGAACATTTTGCGGCTTCATGAACTGCCGCGTTGATCGGCTTGCAGTGGTCTCAGTCGGCATTCAAAAGGTGACGCCGTTTCGGCGTTAGCAGCTTCACCTTTTTGGTGCCCATTGAGACCAACCGCGACGCCGATTGACATTGGTGCCATCTGGTGGGTGCCTCTCAACAAGAGGCCTGCCCCTTTACGGCACGTGATCGAGTGCGGCGTTCGGTCAGAGCTTATATGTGGCATTTCCAGAAGCCGCTGTCTGGAGCGTAGATCAGGTCCAAATCTCGACAGCGGGCGCATGGGCTTTTGCTCTCGGCGCTCGCTATTCTGGTCTCGCTGGTCACACTGCCTTTACCCAAGTCGGACTGTTTACAGCAGGTCGGCCGCGCAGTCCCACCCGATCTTGCGGGTTGGTGGCGACGTTTAGGTTTGGTACGCAGGGGCATGAAGCAATGATTGGCCAAGCCTAGTGAAGCCCGTCGACCGGGAGCCGAAGCTGCAGTAGCAGGCCCCGCCGCCTGGAGCCAGCAACGGCCCTTCCGTTTTGATCCAGCGGACGTAGCAGAACCGATGCGCGAGCTTCGTCAAGCCGAGTTGCAACCTAATTTCGTCGACTTGAGCCAATTCTGATTGGTTTGTGCGTCCGGTAGAACAGCTAGTCGTCAGCTAAGCAATTTATGGGTATCTCCCGCGCCTTGCTGGCCTGAACCGAATGCAAAAAATAGGAGAGCGAACAGCTATGTATGGTCGAATTGGTGGATCCTCCGATAGCGCCTACACGCATGACGCCAGCTGGCAAACCGATGCGGGAACCGAAAGCTTCGCTGACACGTTTGCACAGATGCGCTTAGACGAATCGACTTCTGGCGGAAGCTCATCTTCTGCGGGAGCACCAGCATACATCCTGAATGACAGACCTCCAGTGATGGAGATGGACATCACGTCTTTCAGGAGGGAAGCGAGGCGGTTTCATGGCGATGATATCATGCACATTGCCGAGAATCCACGAGAGTATTCGGAATTCGTATCCTCGAGGGCGAGACGTACCGCGGAAGTTGCTAAGCAATACGCGGTGAGGCGAGATTCGGACGAAGCGCGGTATTTCAGCTACCAATTGGGAAACCAGAGCGCCGGACTGATGAGAACGGAAGGCGGGTTCAGCATGACTGAATTCGAATCGGACGATTGGCGACACCAGTTTCCTGGCCGGGCTGAGATTACCTCGATCGTGGATTTTCAGGTCGCTCATCCACTTGTCGAGAACGCCGGCGATATTCTGCTTGAGCATCAACTTCGGATCGATGGCGAACGACCATTGCTGAATGGCATCCGGACAATCCAGAAGCACAAGCCCGTGCAGCGAAGATGGGTTTCGTCCAACTGGCTGATGGAGGCATGGTACTCGATCCTACGCAGCATCCGGACAAGTGGACGAAGAACAGTGCCGGTGAATGGCAGCGTGCGGACAAACCTCGACTCTATCTCTCCAAAGCTGAGGAGAACGGGAGCAGTGATACCGAGAGCGCACCAGGTTCCCCCAGATACGCGTACGAGGATGATTTCATGTGACTAGCACTGTTGTTGGATGTAGCCGCAATGATGGCGGCCGCATCCGGCTGCAGGAGTCCTATGCTCACGGCCGCGTGCAGCGGAGAGCGTGGTTTAGTTGACCGCGAAAGCCAGGGCACGAAGCTTGCGGCGCGGCATTGAGTGCTGGCCGCCAGCTACGTGTTGGGGGGCCAAGGAGATCGCGCAGGCCTGGCTGAGCCTGACGTCGACCGGGGAATGGCCGACCGTGCTCGCCGATTCCAAAATCCGGCGCCCATCACCGCGACATCGTCGAGACCCAAAACGACCGCGAGGGAGGCCGCGACGATGCTCGAACAGCCCGCGCTTCTCTGCCTCCGCAACCCCGACCAGTTCCGAGGACGCGAGCGCTACCAGTTTAGCGCGCGGACCAAAGGGGTGCCTTATTCCACGCCGAACCACTTACCACGAGGCTGCTCGGGCTAATTAATGGCCTGCCGAGATCATCGGGCTGTTAGTGCTGGCCTCGACCTATCTGCTTGGCGAGGTATATCGCAGAAACGAAACGGTGGTGATTTCCGCCCCGGGTGCGACGCCTGGCCGGCCGACCGTTAATACGGCTGCTTGTCCGACGGATGCTCTGCCGGCACGATCAGGCATACGGGTGCGAAGCCTCGGCCAATACCACGAGCGCCAGCGGCTTGGCTACGTAATGCTTCGCGCCACCATGCGTAAGCCGTGTCGTCCGGAAGGGCTTTGGCCGTATCATCATCGTAGCCAAAAACTGCCATCCCCGGGCAGACGGCGAAGAGCACAGTGATTGTTGTCCGGCCTTCAACGCAGCAGGCCAATCACGTGTGAATGTTCCAGCAGCAACAAGGCGCGCCCGGTGGATAGATCGCCTTTGCTCGGCCATCTGTTTGCCACTAGCTAGTCTTATTCATTCATGCGCCCATCGTGTCCTTTTTGTTGGACCTTGCGAACAGCAAGACCCCTGGCCCATCGTATCGGATTGATCAACAGCCGCATGTGCGCGCGCGCGCACAACGGTCGAGAAGGAATTGCACGAACTAGCATCGGTCCTGATCTCCGCCAAAGGGAGCTGATCTCTCTTCCCTGGCGAATGAGCCTCAAGTCACCTGGGGAGAGCGATGTAGTCAGCTCGCGGTGTAAACGCCGGCTTTTCGACTCGAAGATCGAGCCCGCACGCATTTGTAACGCGCCCGGAAACACGGCGATGGTCCTGCCATTGCCGGGGCGTTGCCATTGTCGAAAAGCAAACAGGCGAGATGTTCCGAACCTGCCATTTGGGTCGCAAAGGTTCGCCGCTTGTGCCCTGCATCGCTTTGGCCCGGATCCTGCACCAGGTGCTCAGCCGAGGGAAGCGGACGGGAGCGGCATGTGAATCTAGGTCTACTAAATGACAAAGCGGTCCCAGCTCAATCGTCGGAAAAGGACTTTGGCGGTCCAATTCACGCCGATCGAGCGCGCCGCCTGCTGCGTGAGCGGAAGACGCTGGTATTGACCGGAGCATCGCGCGGCATCGGTCGCGCCACCGGAAAATTGTTTTCGCAAGCCGGTTGGCGCGTCATTTCTTGCGCGCGCCAACCATTCGACGCGGTGCGCTGCCCATGGAATTCAGAGGGCGACAGCTATATCAAGGTCGACCTGAGCGACCATCGGACGCTGCCGCGCGTAATTGCCGAGATCAAGGAGTGCCTTGCCGGCGCACCGTTGCATGGACTGGTAAACAATGCCGGAAAGTCACCAAAAATGCCGAACGGTGCCCGGCTGACGTCGCTGGCAACCTCAGTCGATACCTGGATGAGCGTGTTCCACCTCAATCTGGTGGCGCCGATCCTGCTCGCCCAAGGTCTGTTCGATGAGCTAAAAGCGGCTTCAGGCTCGATCGTCAATGTGACTTCGATCGCCGGCTCGCGCGTGCATCCATTTGCAGGCACGGCATATGCGACTTCGAAAGCTGCGCTCGCTTGTCTCACGCGCGAAATGGCGCACGATTACGCCTCACATGGCATTCGCGTCAATGCGGTCGCGCCCGGAGAAATCAAGACGGACATTTTGTCGCCTGCCACGGAAGCGCATCTTGTGCCAAAGATCCCACTTCGCCGAGTGGGTACACCCGAGGAAGTCGCCAAGGTCATTTTCTTCCTATGTTCAGATGCGGCAAGTTATGTCACTGGCGCCGAAGTCCCGATCAATGGCGGACAACACTTGTGATGAACTCGCCCCTGGCGAAGCCCGGTTCATCTGGGCCATCCCGGATGGAAGTCATTTTGGCCAGGGCGAATCCGCCAGGGAGTTGAAAGATTAACGCAGCAAATCTAGTCACTGTAGGTGCTGCCACGTGCCATGAAGAGGCGTGATCTCTCGCCCTCCCTGAGAACCGGATGTCAGATTGAGGGGCATGCAACACGCGTCCAACAAGTCCGATCAAGATCATGGGAGGATGAAGAAAGGAACGGAGAAGTCGTTATGCTGGACAACGTTTCCCTGCGCGAAAAACTAAACTCAACCTCCGACGCGGACCCCTCCGGTTATATTGTGCCGTCGCAAGAGAAATCGCTAAGCACGATCTTTGAAATAGCGCACACGCTGACCGGCCTAGCCCAGCTCGAAGCCAAGCTGGAGAGCGTCATCGAGCGTCTGCAATCGCTCGTGCAGATGCGCCGCGGAATCGTGTGTCTCTTCGGTCATGACGGCGTGCCCCAGATGATCGTAGGCGACGGTCGGGACGAAGACCGGGATTCGCGCCGCGGGGTGCGCTTGCCGCAAGGAGCAATCGATCAAATCGTGGCGTCGGGGCAGCCGCTCATCGTTGAGAACGTAGCGCTGCATTCGGCCTTCAGTTCTTCGGACGTCGAGATGCTAGATGCCGCCGGTAATATGCGTGTTGCATTCATCGGCGTTCCCATAGACATTGACGAGAAAGTTGCGGGTACGCTGAGCATTGACCGCATCGCCGACAATGGGATGCGCGCGCAGCTCGATGACGACCTCCACCTGCTGACCATGGTCGCTAGCCTTGTGGGCCAGACCGCGAAGCTGCATTCCATTTTTGAGCGCGATCGCGGGCGCCTTATGGACGAGGAGTTCCGGCTGCAGAAGCAGCTGTCCGAACCAAAGCCTCATGGGCGGGAGCGTAAGAAGGTTCAAGTCGACGGAATTATTGGCGACAGCCCGGCGCTCCGCGCGTTACTTGAGAAGGTCGAGGTGATCGCAAAATCCAACAGCACGGTTCTGCTGCGTGGCGAATCGGGTACCGGAAAAGAGCTGGTCGCGAAGGCCATTCACGAGCATTCAGCGCGGGCCAAACGCCCCTTTATCAAGCTGAATTGCGCAGCCTTGACTGAGACGGTGCTAGAATCCGAATTGTTCGGTCATGAGAAGGGGGCGTTTACGGGCGCCTTCAATGCGCGCAAGGGTCGCTTCGAGCTCGCCGACAAGGGAACGTTGTTTCTAGATGAGATCGGTGAGATCTCGGCGTCGTTCCAGGCGAAGCTCCTGCGCGTGCTTCAGGAGCAGGAATTCGAGCGGGTGGGCGGCAATCAGACAATCAAAGTCGACGTCCGCGTGATTGCAGCCACGAACAGGAATCTTGAAGAGGCGGTGGCAAGGAGGGAGTTTCGTGCCGATCTCTACTACCGCATCAGCGTGGTTCCTCTGCTACTGCCGCCGCTGCGCGAAAGACGCACTGATATTCCGCTTCTCGCCGCTCGCTTCTTGAAGAACTTCAACAATGAAAACGGCCGTGCTCTGGTGTTCGATTCAAGTGCGATTGAGGTCCTCACGGTTTGCGAATTTCCCGGTAATGTCCGCGAGCTCGAGAACTGCGTGCAGCGGACCGCAACCCTCGCGCAAGGATCGTCGATCGTAAGACATGATTTTGCATGCTGCCACGGGCAATGCCTGTCGGCCATGCTATGGAAGTGTGGAGAGGAGGAAATGGCGCGACAGCCGAGCCCGCATTTCTCACTGCCCGCGAGGCTGAGCATGCCGCCTCCAGAAGCTATAACAGCCGTTCAGCCGGTCAGCAGCGAGCTGACACCGCTAGGGCCACCGGGGCGACCCGCGGTGGGTGCTGCGAAACTCACCGATCGCGAGCGCGTCATCGCAGCCATGGAAAGATCCGGGTGGGTACAGGCAAAAGCGGCGCGCCTGCTTGGACTAACCCCGCGCCAGATTGGCTATGCCTTGCGTAGACACGGTGTCGAGATCAAGCGCTTCTGAACGAAGCGTCGGGCTCGCTCCTCTCTCGCGCTCGTCCGACTACGATAGGAGAGCGTGGCAAGAGGCGGTTGCCAGCTCTGATGCATGATACGAATACTAGCCTCGTGCCTTGGTTGGGATACGCTCACCGGTGAAGTGTAGGGCGTCCTCGCGTCCGGCTGGTCTTGTCATTGTCTGTTTGCAACGTGTTCCCCCTGCAAACTGGCTTGGCGTGAAACCGGGCGTGATTGCTGCGGCTCCGTTGCTGCCCGTAACTCAGATCAGCTCAAGATCACGCCCATGCTCAAGACGTCGCAGTTGCGACAACCGACTCGCCGTCAGTCTTTGCATGCCGTCCTTCGCCGAAATGCCGGGGTGGTATGACATTTGCTGCTCGTCGGGAGCCGGCTCAGCATCTTAGGAGAAGTAATGCACAGCATCGTCTGCATCAAACAGGTCCCCGACTCCGCGCAAATCCGCGTGCACCCTGTTACCAATACGATCATGCGCCAGGGCGTGCCGACAATCATCAACCCATATGATCTCTTCGCCCTGGAAGCTGCGCTCGACCTACGGGCTAGGTTCGGCGGCGAAATTACCGTCCTCACAATGGGGCCACCGTCGGCCGAAGAATCTCTCCGAAAGGCACTGACATTTGGTGCCGATCGCGCTGTCCTGCTCACCGATCGTAGCTTCGCGGGCTCCGATACGCTGGCGACGAGTTACGCGCTGGCGTGCGCGGTTCGCAATATCGGGAGGGAATATGGCCCGCCGGACGTCATATTCACCGGCAAGCAGACGATCGACGGCGATACGGCGCAGGTGGGGCCTGGCATTGCAAAGAGGCTCGGGGTCCAGCAGCTTACGTACGTCTCCACAATCAAAGCGTTGGACTTCAAGGCACGCACAATCGAGGCGGAACGGCGCTGCGAAGGCGGCATCCAGGTGTTGCGTACAAAGCTGCCGTGTCTGGTCAGCATGTTGGAGGCAACCAATCAAATTCGCCGCGGTGCAATGATAGATGCGCTGCGTGCCGCCCGTGCCACAATCGTGAAATGGAGCGCCCAAAATGCTGGCGTGGATGACATGGCCAAATGCGGTCTGAGGGGGTCCCCGACGGTGGTCAAACGTGTTTTCGCGCCCGCGGCGCGCGCGGAGAAGGCGACGTGGGTGGAGGCGGCCGAGCAACCGGCGCAAGCATTGATCGACGCCATGTTCAAGCGCAACCCTATGCTTGAGGAGGAGCTCGCACAGCTCGCGCGCGGTACCTCGCCCGCACAAGCGACCGGCGCGTGAAGCCGCGGCCGATCGAGCAGAGCCAACAATGGCCTGGGTCGTGGTCATGCCTTGGCCCGTCGCTCGATTGCACGAGGCAGCATCGACCTTTCGGCCGCTCCTCTCGAAATACATAAAAAGGGTGAACATCCGACTTGCGTATCTGAGCGCCGAGCGGCCGGTATCTGGTCCACATACCAGACCTCTCGCGGTGCAAGACACGGGTTCGCTCGGGAAATTCATGCAGCCTGACGAGGTGACCGTTCAGTTTGTGTGGCAGCCGTACAGAGACCCCGCCGAATTCGCTGCGCGGAGCTCGCGCGAGGGATCTATCCCCTCGCGCGAGATCTGAGTGTTTCGCGTGACTGCAAAGTGCGGGCATTATCATCGTCCCCTCGATGACAGAACAGGGGTTAGCTGATAATGCTCAGCCATCCCCGGTCAACATCAGCGCAAGCTCGTCCCGATACTGCCTGCGATCGCACAGGAAGAACCGTGACCGGCAGAGTCGGCCGCGCACCACCGTGAGATCACCGCAAGGGCAGTCGCGCACGAAGTTCGGTCTCGGGCCGTCAACGTCCCCGTGGGCGCGCGTGCTAATGCGTGGCAAATTGCGCGGTTACGGCCCTGTTAGACCGCTCGGGTCTCGCCGGTTTCGCAACTCTCTTCGTGCTTCCTGGATAAATCGTGAGCGCGGCGATGATGCCGAGCAAAGCTGCAAACATTAGCCAAAAACCTGGCGAAGCCTTGTCATCGGTCCGATGGATCAGCCAAGTTGATGCGAGCGGCGTCAACGTGCCAAAGAGAGCTGCGGCGAGTGAGAAGGCCAAAGAAAAGCAGGTTGTGCGAACGTGCTTCGGCACGATTTCGACTAGAGCGCCCAACATGGCCCCGCTATAGGTGCCAAAGTAGAACGAGAATATCATCTCCACCACCAGCATCTTGCCAAAGCTTGGGTCGGTCACGAGCCAAGACAACGCCGGATACACGGTCACCAAGGCGAGGCCGGCAATCGTCAGCAAGATCGGCTTCCGGCCGATTTTGTCTGAAATCGCGCCGCCAATTGGGTTCCAGATGAAGTTCGTCACGGCGACCAAAAGCGTTACCAAGAGCGTGTTCTGCGACGACAGCTGCAACACGTGCTTGCCGAATGTAGGCGTGTACACCGTGACGAAATAGAAGGTCGTAGTCGTCAGCATGGCGATCATCATGCCGAGAATGACAATGCGCCAGTTCGCAACTGTGGAGGCGAAGACCTCGCGGGCCGTTGGGTGGTTCTTCATGACCAGAAACTCCGGAGTTTCCTCCAGTGTCCGGCGCAGGAAGAAAATAAGCGGAACGATCAAGCAGCCAAGGAAGAACGGGATCCGCCAGCCCCAGGAGGCAACCATTTCGGCCGGAAGTGCTTCGCTCAAAAAATATCCGATAAGAGCCGCGACAAAGATCGCAACCTGCTGGCTCGAGGACTGAAACGATGTGTAAAAACCGCGGTTGCCCGGAGTGGCAATCTCGGAGAGGTAGACGGAAACGCCGCCAACCTCAACGCCGGCAGAAAATCCCTGCAACAGCCGTCCGAACAGCACGATCACGGGTGCGGCAATGCCGATCGTCGCGTAGCCGGGACAAAAGGCGATGATGATGGTGCCAATGGCCATGATCGAAAGCGTGATCACCAGGCCTTGCCGACGGCCAATCTGGTCAATATAGGCTCCAAGCACGATCGCGCCAACAGGTCGCATCAAGGCACCCAGCCAGAACACACCGAAAGTGTTGAGCAGCGAAGCCGTTTCGCTCTCTGATGGAAAGAACGCGTTTCCGATGGCACTGGCGTAGAACCCAAACAAAAAGAAGTCGAACTGCTCGAGGAAGTTGCCGCTCGTCGCACGTAAGATGGCGCCAATGCGCGATTTGGCATTTGACGCGTGCCCAATGGACGCTGGTGACATGGCGAGCTTCCTCTCGTTTGAAATGGCCGGTTCCGGAGAAAATCTCACGCCGGCCGAGTGCGTTTCATGGCCGCGAATCTGCCATCATGGCGCTATCGACCAAGCTGTAAGCGCCTGACGTTTCCGGCATATTTTCGGCAATTGGCATGGCTCATTCGACGGTAACCGATTTCGCAAGATTTCGCGGTTGGTCCACGTCCGTGCCCATGAAGTTGGCCGTGTGATAGGCCAGGAGCTGCACCGGAATCGCATAGACAATGGGCGTAAATGTCGTCCCCATCTCCGGCAGCACGATCGTCGCGAGTGTATCCATGGACACCTCCGCGGCTCCGCAAGCGTCCGTTATCAAGATAATCTTGCCGCCGCGTGCGGCGACCTCCTGCATGTTCGAGGTGGTCTTTTCGAAGAGCCGGTCGCAAGGAGCGATGACGATTACGGGAACGCTCTCGTCGACCAGGGCGATGGGGCCGTGCTTGAGCTCTCCCGCCGCATAGCCAGCGGCGTGAATATAGGAGATTTCCTTCAGCTTCAGGGCCCCTTCCAGCGCCAGTGGAAACGAGGTGCCGCGACCAAGATATAGCACGTCACGCGATTTGGCGATGTCGCGTGCGAGCTTCTCAATCTGCGGCTCGCTGGCAAGCGCCGCTATAACTAGCCGGGGAATTTCGATCAGCGCTCGCACGAGATCGACCTCGTCGCTCTCCGACAATTCACCGCGCGCCTTGCCCGCAGCGACCGCAAGCGCCGCCAGGACGACAAGCTGGCATGTGAACGCCTTGGTCGAGGCAACGCCGATTTCAGGTCCGGCGAGTGTCTGCAACACTGTCCCGCTTTCGCGCGCAATGGTCGAACTCAGAACGTTCACGATCGAGAGCGTATGCAGGCCTTGCGATTTGGCATAACGGAGCGCGGCCAGCGTATCGGCCGTCTCGCCGGACTGTGAGATGAAGATAGCAAGATCTCCCTTGCGCATCGGTGCCTCACGATAGCGAAATTCGGAGGCGACATCGAGCTCGACCGGAATACGAGCCAGCCGCTCGAACCAGTATTTGGCGATATGGCCGGCATAGCCCGCCGTACCGCACGCCGTGATCGAGATATGTCCGATCTCGTTGAAATCAAACGGAAGCTCCTGCGGCAGCGCCACGCTCTCGGTGGCGATATCGACGTAATGCGCCAGCGTCTGCCCGATCACCTCTGGCTGTTCGTGGATTTCCTTGGCCATGAAGTGGCGGTAGTTTGCTTTGTCGACGAGAACCGACGACGCGCCAGATTTCACCACCTCGCGGCGGGCGACTGTGCCTTGTGCGTCGTAAACCACGCTGAAGTTGCGGTTGAGCACGGCCCAATCGCCGTCCTCAAGATAAGTGATCAAGCCGGTAAGGGGCGCAAGCGCGATAGCATCCGATCCGAGATACATTTCGCCTTCGCCATGGCCGATCGCAAGCGGTGAGCCCTTCCGGGCGCCAATCATGAGGTCGTGTTGACCCTTGAACAGGATTGCAAGCGCAAACGCGCCCACTAGCCTCGGCAGCGACGCTTTTACCGCGTCCTGCGGCGAGCAGCCTTTTTTCAGATAAGAGTCGATAAGATGCGCCACCACCTCGCTGTCTGTTTCAGAAGCGAAACAGGCGCCATGCTGTTTCAGCTCCGCGCGCAGCTCGCGGAAATTCTCGATAATGCCGTTGTGGACCACCGCAACATTGTCCGTTGCATGCGGATGAGCATTGTGCTCGGTCGGCTTGCCATGAGTAGCCCAGCGCGTATGCCCGATCCCGACATGGCCTGAGAGCGGATGGCAGCGAACGCGTGTCTCAAGGTTTCTCAGCTTGCCCTCGGCGCGCCGAAGCTCGATATGATCTCCCTTGAGCGTTCCGATGCCTGCTGAGTCGTAGCCGCGATATTCCAGTCGCTTAAGTGAATCGATGAGTCGATCCGCGACCGGACCGCGCCCCAAGATGCCGACAATTCCGCACATGCTAATCAGTTTACCTCGAGTTCAAAACAAAGCGTCCCGCACGGCTCGCCTGACCCGTTCGCTCGCCATAGCTATCGGCCAGTCTAGCCCGTGCCTGCCCTCCATCGGGCACGCGTCACCCGGCGGTGCGCGAGTTCCAAGCGACGCCGGAGCCCGGTCGAATTCGCCGGAAGATCCTAAAGCAACTTTCTGGAACCGAACAATGAGCGCCATCAGCGGCTAGCAGCTGCATGGTTCACTCCGTTTGTTCGATGTAGCCGATGCCGCCAAGAAGGCGTGGTAAGCCTGCCGCATTCCATGTGTAAGCCATGTCCTCGCGCGCCAGCCGAGGCTCGCGAGACGGCTGACGTCGAGCAGCTTGCGCGGCGTGCCGTCGGGCCGGGAGGTATCGAAACTGATCTCGCCGATGTAGCCGACGACTTCGGCGACGATGCGGGCAAACTCGGCAATGGTGATGTCCTCGCCGGTGCCGATGTTGATCAGATCCGCGCTCGAATAGGTCTTCATCAAATGCACGCAGGCATCGGCCATGTCGTCGACATAAGGGAACTCGCGCCGCGGCGTCCCGGTGCCCCAGACTACGACGTTTCTTGCGCCCGAAACCTTGGCCTCATGGAAGCGCCGGATCAGGGCCGCGACCACGTGGCTCATTTCAGGGTGATAATTGTCGCCGGGGCCGTAAAGATTAGTCGGCATCACGCTGATGAAGTCGCACCCGTACTGGCTACGATAGGCCTCCGCCATCTTGATTCCCGCGAGTTTTGCAATTGCATAGGGCTCGTTGGTCGGCTCCAGCGGGCCGGTCAGCACGGAGTCCTCGCTTAGCGGTTGGGCGGCCAGCTTCGGATAAATGCAGGACGAGCCGAGGAACATCAGCTTCTCGGCACGGTTTTGATGTGCGGCATGGATCACATTGGCCGCGATCGCGATGTTGTCGTAAATGAACTCGGCGCGCAGCGTGGCGTTGGCGACGATGCCGCCGACTTTTGCAGCGGCAAGGAACACGACTTGCGGCCGCGTCCTCGCAAACCAGTTGACCACGGCGGCCTGGTTGCAGAGGTCGACCTCGCTCCGGTCCACCGTCAAGAGCTTCACATCCTCTCGCGCGAGCCGGCGTACGAGCGCGCTACCGACCATGCCACGATGGCCGGCGATGTAGACGCTCTTGCCGTTGAGCTCAAACGGTACGTTTGCCATTGGCCGCATCCCGTTTTGCCTCCGCCAGATCGCTCGCCACCATCTCGGCGACGAGTTCCGCAAAACTCCGCTTTGGTGTCCAGCCGAGCACCTCGCGTGCCTTGGTGGCATCGCCGACGAGGAGATCGACCTCGGTGGGGCGGAAGTAAGTGGGATCGATCTTCACCAGGGTCTTGCCGCTCTTGTTATCGATTCCGGTCTCGTCGACGTGCGCGCCGCGCCATTCGACGCGGCGGCCGATCTGCGCAAAGGACAGCTCGACCATCTCCCGCACCGAGCGCGTCTCCCCGGTGGCGAGCACGAAATCGTCCGGTATGTCGGCCTGCAGGATCATGTGCATGCCCTCGATATAATCCCTGGCATGGCCCCAGTCGCGCTTGGCATCGAGATTGCCGAGATAGAGCGTCTGCTCGAGCCCGACCTCGATGCGCGCTACGCCGCGCGTGATCTTGCGGGTCACGAAGGTCTCGCCGCGGGTCGGGCTCTCATGGTTGAACAGGATGCCGTTGGACGCAAACATGCCGTAGGCCTCGCGGTAGTTCACCGTAATCCAGTAGCCATAGAGCTTTGCCACGCCGTAGGGCGAGCGCGGATAGAACGGCGTCGTTTCCCTCTGCGGGATCTGCTGCACGAGGCCGTAGAGCTCGGAGGTCGAGGCCTGGTAGAACCGCGTCTCCTTCTCCATGCCGAGGATGCGGATCGCCTCCAGCAGGCGCAGCACGCCGATCCCGTCGGCGTTGGCGGTGTATTCGGGGCTTTCGAAGCTGACGGCGACGTGGCTTTGGGCCGCGAGATTGTAGATCTCGGTCGGCCGGGTTTGCTGCACCAGGCGGATCAGATTGGTCGAGTCCGTCATGTCGCCGTAGTGCATCAGGAACGGCACCTTGCCGACATGCGGGTCCTGGTAGAGATGGTCGACCCGCGCGGTGTTGAACGAGGACGAGCGCCGCTTGATGCCGTGCACGACATAGCCGAGCGACAGCAGATGTTCGGCGAGATAGGCGCCGTCCTGTCCAGTCACGCCAGTGATGAGAGCGACCCGCCGTTTGCTCGCTTGGTTTGACAAATCTTTTCTCTGCGCATGTTAATGTCGTCCCGCGATCGGCGACCTTAGGCGCCGGTCTCCGATGCCGAAGCGTCATGCTCTCGAAGCACCGAATTCTGGACGTGTATAGACATTGCATCGACCGCTCAACTGTACGGAGGTAAACGTTCCACATCGAAACGGTTTTGAAGGACCATACGAAAGTTTGTAATCCGGCGGATTTCGTTCGCCTTCATTCGTCGCTCCACTGCTTGGGTGCGACCAGTGGAATTGCGGTGCGGACAGGTGGTAAGCGACCCGTCTGCACCGAGAAGCCGTTCCACTGCCTCTGCTTGCTCAACTCGCGCGGCGAGCCAGGCCATAGGATGGCCGCCTCGGGCATGCGACCTGCTCGAAAGGGCCGATCGTTGAGCCCCGATTGAAGACCTTACAATCTGACGCTACGTCCGATTCAAGCCCTTTTGTCGAGAGTCGCGCATTTGGCGCGCGATCTGACGCGGACCACTAGTGCGTCCAATCTCCACTATCAACTTGCGTTGGCGTGGTGTTTCCAAGCGGGCGTTCTCGACCAAGAAGACCGTAGTCCAGCTTACTCGACGCGCTTGCGTTTACTACGAATGGTTTGTCGCATCTCAGACATTGACAGAGCGGGCGGCAGATGAAGGCAAATGAGGTGCTTTTGCGAAAGCCAACCTACGGGATCTTACGTAGGGCATGTGTCGCATTCTCTTGATGTAAAAATTGCATCGTCTTTTGCATGAAGCAGAAGAAGCCATTCCCCGACGCCAAACATTGGCGAGGCCGTGCGGAAGCGACGCGAGTAAAAGCGGAGTCGCTCAAGGACGACACATCCAGACGCAGGCTCCTCAAGATCGCCAAGGAATATGATAAGCTGGCTCGCCGCGCGGAGCAGCGGCAAAGAAATGAGGTTGACGGGCAGTTCTGATCCCCGCCGGACCGAACGGTTGCATCGAAGGTCAATGCGTTGTGATCGCAGCGCAAGCCTCGGCCGTCGGACGGCTCTAGGGCAAACGTCCTGATCGGTAACCCTAATGAGCGAGGCTGCTCAAAAGTGCGGTCAGCGCGTCCGAGCCTCTGGCCGAGAATCGCTTGTGAGTCAGGGTGCCGGCCACTTAGATGATGCGTTGACGGTGTCTCGGGCGTCAAGCTGGCTAACCGGTATACATGGGAAGGAATGAGATGAAAGCCCACCGTCTGATCGCCGCAAGGGCGAAATTACAAGCCTCTCGCGCGACGAACTGGCGAAGCATTTAGCGTCGCTTTGCATCAATTGCTGAAGCCGGCAACGTGCATTGGTGACAAAGTAACCGGCTCACCGGATCACGCCACGCGAATTGTCTTCCGCCGCCATTTTGGGTGTGAGGCGTTTCAGTCGAGCTCTGGCGTCTTGGACCAAACACGGATCGCTCAACGCCATAACGCTGCGGCTTATTAAGGCGAGGCGGCGAGCAGAAGCTCCTGCTGGCAGGCGTGCGTAGCCAAACCATCGTAGATGTCTGCGGATCGTCTGCAGAGGTAAGTTCAACGAAGTCACGCATGACGAGAAAATCCAAGCGAAAATCATAGTCGAAAGACCTACCACAAAGAGCTGTCCGGTGGACGATTCCTGACGGAACCGATGTTCTTCATCCAGATAAGTTGCGGAATCCGAGGCAAAGCGGCCACCGATTCCGACGGAAGGCGGCCAGCGATTCCGATCGAAAGCGGCCACCCAATCCGAACGAAGGCGGCCACCCTGTTGATAGGGTGAGACGGGGGGCGTTGTCGGCAATCTGAACGGGGCAAGGTCCCTCCTTTTGCGGTTCACGCAATGGGAGGTCCGATGCCCGCCGAGAGATTGCCGATGCGGAAGATTCGAGAAGTTCTACGCCTGAAGTATGCCTGTGGGGTGAGCGATCGGGTGATCTCCCGATCGGTCGGGATCGGTCGCACGGCGATCGCGGAGTATGTCCGTCGGGCCGCGGTGATCGGCATCACCTGGCCGATACCGGAGGAGCTCGACGACACAGCACTGGAGCGCAAGCTGTTTGCGCCAGCCGGCTACAACCCGCCGCGATCGAAGCCGCTTCCGGATTGGGGGCATGTCCATGCCGAGTTGCGCCGCCGCAGCGTAACGCTGGCGCTGCTGTGGGAGGAATACCGCGGCCATCATCCCGACGGCTACGGCTACAGCCGGTTCTGCGACCTCTACGTCGAATGGCGCCACGGCATCACGGCGACCATGCGGCAGACCCACGCGGCCGGCGAAAAGCTGTTCGTGGACTTCGCCGGCGATACCGTGCCGGTGTTCGACGGGCTTACCGGGGAGGTGCGCGCCGCCAAGATCTTCGTCGCGGTCATGGGAGCGTCGAACTACACATTCGTCCAAGCCCGGTTCAGCGAGGCGCTGCCCGACTGGATCGGCGCCCATGTGGATGCGCTCACCTTCCTGGGCGGAGTGCCGAAGGCGCTCGTCTGCGACAATCTGAAGGCCGGGGTGACGGTGGTGAGCCGCTACGAGCCAGGCGTCAACCGGACTTACCAGGATCTTGCCACCCATTACGGCACCACCATTATGCCGGCGCGGCCCCGCAAGCCGCGCGACAAAGCCAAGGTGGAGGCGGCGGTTCTTATCGTCCAGCGATGGATTTTGGCGCGGCTGCGCAACCGGCGCTTCTTCTCGCTCGCCGAGTTGAACGTTGCGATCCGCATCCTGGTCGACGAACTCAACGCCCGCCTGATGCGCAAGCTCGGTGCCAGCCGCCGCGAGTTCTTCGACACCATCGATCGTCCGGCCCTGATGCCGCTGCCGGCCGAACCCTATCAGTACGCCGAATGGCGTCGTGCCCGTGTAGCGCCGGATTACCATGTCGAGGTTCAGGGGCACTTCTACTCGGTGCCATCCCGCCTGATCCGCCAGGTCGTCGAGGTGCGGGCCACCGAGGCAACCATCGAGGTGTTCCATCGCGGCACCCGGATCGCCAGCCACGCACGCTCAGGCGTCAGGCGCCGCCACACCACGATCCCCGAGCACATGCCGAGCGCACATCGCCGATACGCCTTCTGGACGCCGGCACGTCTGCTGGCCGCCGCCGAGAAGATCGGTCCGTCCACGATCGCGCTGTGCCAGGCGATCATGCGGACAAAGCCCCATCCCGAGCAGGGCTTCCGATCCTGTCTCGGCATCCTGCGGTTGGAAAAGACCTATGGGACGCAACGTCTGGAAGCCGCGTGCCGCCGTGGGATCAGCATCGGCTCAGCGAGCTATCGGTCGATCGTCTCGATCCTCAAGACCGGCCTGGACAAAGCCTTCCTTCCCGACACCGCCCCCGAGGCCGATCCCATCCAGCACGGCAACATCCGTGGCCGCGGCTACTACCACTGACCACCAACAAGGAGACCTTATGCTCAGCAACCACACCCACGAACGTCTCGCTGCTCTCGGGCTCGCCGGCATGGCCAAGGCCTTCGACGATCAGCAACGCCAACCGGACGTTACCGCGCTGACCTTCGAGCAGCGCCTCGGCCTGATGATCGATCGCGAAGCAACCGAGCGAGAGAACAAAAGGCTCATCGTGCGCCTGAAGTTCGCCTCGCTACGGCAGGCCGCAATCGTCGAAGATGTCGATCTGCGCGCTCCGCGCGGCATCGACCGCGCCTTCTTTG
>NZ_JBEPRI010000032.1:0-45115 GCF_040548265.1 Bradyrhizobium sp. F1.13.3
CTGGCTCAGAGAACTCTTGTGCCTCTTCCCGATCCAGCTATCGCATACGCTTGCCTGTCCGCTCCCGCTCAATTCGGCTTCTTAACGGACGACTAAGTAGTTTACATCCCTGCATTCTTGGCCCAGGCTAATGCGGCAGCGGCTTTTTACTTTAAAGGAGGCATCCAATGCTCGCGGCAATCATTGGAACTCCCGATATAGTGCTCGCGAATGGGTGTCGCTTCGGTAAACGATCTGGATGGCCGATTCCGGCACCTTTATGCGGTCAGGGGTCGATGTCTGTTGGCGGCGTCAAAGGGGATGTGCTGGGATGCCGTCGGGATTGACGCGATTGGACCCACTGCAGACATAGCGCTCGGCCGCCTGGGCGGCCGCGTAGCGTTACCAAGGATTTCTTCGATAGGAGATGGAAAGAATTGATCTTCTAAGATGGACTAAGCGGAGGAGATCGAGCCATCGCCATGCGCCACAGCTCAATCCTGCACGCTGTTACCGCAGCCGGTCTGTTCCTGGGATCCATCCTCATCTCAGATGCATCCGCCGAGACCGCCGGCCACGCCTTGGCTGTCTCCGTCGACAATTTCAAATATAGAGACACGTCGAGGCCTTCATGACCGCGCTGCGGGACGATGTCAGGGCGGACCACCGTTTTGAGCTTGTGCCGTCAAATTGTCCGACCGATGGACCGATGTTGCGCGATCGGCGGCGCGCGGCGTCACAGGCCGGCGCGCAGATCCTGATCATCGGCGGCTTTCATAAGATGAGCACGCTGGTGCAGTTTGCGCAGACTGTTGCTATCGATACAAAATCCCAGCACATCGTGTTTAGGAAAGACTTCCAGTTCCGCGGCGACAACGACGAGGCATGGCAGCGGGCGGAGCGCTTTGTATCGGAGGAGATTCGCGACCTGCTGCTTGAAAGCAGATCGCAGCAATAGTCTACGCGATTCATGTGCATGCCACAGTCCGGATATGATGCTGTGGACGGCTCCTCCACCGGCACGAAAGTGCCAAGGAGTGGGCGCCGTCTGAGGCTCCCACGATTCGGAGGAGCAGCCTATGCAGTCAATTTCGACAGTCGGCCTGGATATCGCGAAGTCGGTCTTTGAAGTGCATGGCGTTGATGCAGCCGGCCAGGTGGTCGTACGCCGTCAGTTGCGGCGCCGGTACGTCCTGGCGTTTTTCCAGAAGCTGCCGCCATGCCTGGTGGGGATCGAAGCTTGCGCATCATCGCACCATTGGTCCCGCGAGCTGCAGGGGTTGGGGCATACGGTGCGATTGATGCCTCCGGCCTATGTGAAGCCCTACGTCAAGCGGCAGAAGAACGACAGCACCGACGCGGAGGCGATTTGCGAGGCGGTCACGCGACCCAATATGCGGTTCGTGCCGACCAAGACGGTCGAGCAACAGAGCTGTCTGATGCTTCACCGTGCGCGCCATCTCTTCATCCGCCAGCAGACGGCCGCGATTAACTCAATCTGCGCCTATCTCGCCGAGTTCGGGATTGTCGCCCCTGTCGGGCGCAGGGGTGTCGAGCAACTGCTGGAAGTCGTCGCCGATACAGCCGACCACCGGCTCCCCGAGGTCGCCCGAGCGTGTCTTGCTGCTCTCGGCAATCAGTTGCGGGCATTGAAGGCTCAAATCCTGGAGTTCGACCGACGCATCATCGCCTGGCATCGATCAAGCGCGACGAGCAAACGGCTGGACGCGATCCCCGGCGTCGGGCCGGCGTTGGCAACAGCCTTGGTCGCCAGCATTGCGGATCCCAAGGCTTTCCGATCGGGACGGGACTTCTCGGCCTGGGTAGGACTCGTGCCGAAGCAGAACTCGAGCGGGGGCAAGGACAAGCTCGGCAGTATCAGCAAGCAAGGCGATCGCTATTTGCGCAGCCTGTTCACGGCTGGCGCGCTCGCCGTCATCCGCTATGCCAAGATCCATGGCACCGATCATCGGCCCTGGCTCACTCGATTGTTGGCCCGGCGCCCCACCAAGGTTGCCGCTATCGCACTCGCCAACAAACTCGCCCGGATGGCTTGGGCGATGATGGCCCGGAACGAACGCTACAAGCAACCCGCCGCTCTCGCGGCGTGAATGAGATCACACGGGAAAGCCCGGCGTGACGTAACGGTTGGAAAGGCGAACAGCACGTAATGCAGTGCCGGTCGATCCGGCGATCAGGACAACCCACATGGGCCATAGCATCGTCGAATGCGAGGTATTGACCGGGACCTGATCCGCGGAGGGCATTATGGCCAGCGGTCACGTGAACCGCGTAAATAGGCCGAACACATGGCTGCTCCGACCAATTCTGCGACGTGAAGATTCTTCTTGCCAACCTGGAGCCGTCCACACATGGGACTATCGGCGAAGTGGCGGCAGCCCCCAAGAAGTCCACTCGCGCATGGCGGACCTGTTTTGCTCACCTTGAGTTCTTCGCACTTTGACCCAAAGCGACGTCACTGCTCCGGTACCCCCGCCAAGCTCAGCCCCTGATACAGTTGCGCGCGTCCGGAGAGGTAGATCGGGCTGTCGCTGGGCAAGTGCGAGCGCACGCGGCGTATGGAGAAACTTGGATTGAGGGCAAGTGCCGCCCCTGCTGCTCGCCTCGCCTCTTCGACAGCACCGAGCTGTGCCAACGCAGCAGCCAGCCAAAAATGCGCCAGCGGATGATTTCGATGGGCCTGAATGCTGCGGCGCAGCCAAACAACCGCCTCTCTATATGCGAAGGTGAAACTTGCCCATTCCGACGATCATCAGCCAAATATAGGAAGGGTATCGCGAGGAGACCAACGAAGTGCCTCCTGCACATCGGCTTCGGTCTCCACTGCACGGCCGATGTAAACCTTGGCGAGACCGATCCAAGCGTGAGCATGGGCCAAGTTGCGGTCGCCGTCGGAGGAAATCGGCAGGGGCAGGTCACCCGCAGTTCGACAGCTGCGTTGGGAGCCTACAGCAATGGCAAGCCTCTTTTTTCGACCATCCGGCGCCGGTCGGGCGCAACTCAGATGCCGTGCTAATACGGTGAGCCATGCCCCCCAACGGCGCGCCGGCTCGGGAAGATTGCTTCAGTGGAGCGAGCCGCGGCGGCTAGTAAGGAATTCCATTGCCTGATGATGATCCTCTGACTGATCATCCAATTGAGCGCTTATCCACTCCAAACTTTGCTCCAGCAGCGCATTGACAAGCATAATGCCCTGAGCGCGCCACGCACGTCACCGTCACAATCGGCCACGATCTCGTCGATCGCTAATTCGTATTGATCTAGAAGAGAGCTGGTGTGTGAGCGGCTTCATCAGACACCATGAGCGCATCCAGTTGATCTCGCTCCATCGATCTGAAAACGCGCTGGTACTCTGCTTGGTTAAAAGCGTTGCCCAGCAGAGCAGCGCTACCTGCTCTTTTTGCCGCTTCTCGCGCTGCCGCACCTCTTGGGTCTTCCCAGTACGATCGCGATACAAGGTAACCGACGGTGGACAGCCCCGGCATCGCCTCGACCAGCAGCTCGACACGCTTTCCAATGAGTTCCAATTCCGTCGCGATGGTAACGCCTGTAATGTTGCCGCCCGGCCGCGCGATGCTGGCCACAAGTCGCAAGGCTACCGGGTCGTTGACTATCGTCACAATCGGAATTGTCGTAGTCGCCATTTTAAAATCTAACGATAGAGGCGCCGCCACCGCTAAAATCAAGTCGGGATGCGTGTTGACCACATCCTGAACCAATTCGGAATAGCGCTCGGGTCGACCTTCTCCAGAGTAGCGACCTATCGTGAGGTTTTGGCCCTCGACGTAGCCAAGGCGGCTTAGCTCCTCGAAAAATGCGCGGTATTGCGGCGGACCACTCAGGCTCATTTCGCCGACTTTGATCCCCGGGTGAACGAAAGCGATCCGCTTCTTCCTTGCCGGCTGCTGCGCATGACCCGCGAGTGGCCATGTAGCCGTTACACCGCCAAAAAGAGTGATAAACTCGCGCCGTTGCATGTGCCCCCTCACGGGAAAACCTGATCGACCACTGAAAGCCTAGCACCTTACGACAGGACAGGAGCGAGAAAAGGTGGAATCGACCTCAGCATTCGTGAGCCGATGTCAGCTCAGGGTCACACGCGGTTCTCCACCGTCTGCCGCGGCAGGTGGCACCGCAGCGAATTGGAGTGCTCGGCAGCAGCAGCGTGGGTCATTTAAAGAATTCGGGCTGGTGACAAATCGGCTTCCCAGCCCGAACTATTCGCACGCTCCCGACATTACAGTGCCAAGGGCACACCTGTTATCGATCCGGGTTCATCGCCTGGGCCGTTCAACTCGATGCGGCGCCGACTGATCAATTAAACGACGCGGGTTCGCACGGGGGTCTGATGTAGGGGTCCGACGCATATGCGCCGACGTCAGGAGCGCGGACGCAGCCGCGCCCATCAAGGGCGCCACGCGGGGCGCTAACATCGGACCTCGCGACGTACCGATATTCCCGAGCCATCAGGGGCGTGGTCAGCATAGATGCAGCGATTAGCCCAGCCGACAGAACTTTGAATCTGGTCATTCCAGTTTCTCCATTGGATACAGAAGCCGAAACATTTCGGCGTCTCTTTGGAAATAGGTGGAGCGACCGGCGGTTTAAATTGAATAATTTTTTCATAGTCGTTTACCGCTGCGCATCGGCGGAGGAATCGATCACAAATTCCGGCCCGACTCGCCACGCGCCGTTGTGCGTGTACGCGCCATCGGCAGCTAAAATGTTATTCACAGTCCAGAGAGAGTTTCTCAACGGCTCGCGAAACGCGGCCGGTTGCCCGACATCAGCATCACGCCTATCGTCGAAGCGTGATTGCGCCAAGCCTGCGCGAAGGGAATGCCAACGCCTAACTGTCATTCATGTCAATGGACAGCACGCCATCCGTTACACGCCAGTAACAAGAGGATAGCATGACCAGCTTCAAATTTTTGGGCGCGGCGCTCGTTTTCTCCGCGACCCTTGCGACGCCCGCCTCGGCATGGGAACCCGCCGCGGCATTAGCCGCGGACCCCACCTTCTCCATCTATTCGGGCATGCATGGCGACATCTATTCAGGCATGCAAGGCGACGCATCGGACCTATACACACGATGGTCATATCACCGTTATGCTTGCAGCGCCGCCGCGTGCGGGCACCGCGGTTCCACCTTGCCAACCAGCCCGCAATGATCGCCGACGAATTTCGCCGCCAGTCGACCTGTTCACCGACCTTGTCGAGCTCCGAGCTAAGATCGGCCGCGATCCGTCTGAACGCGCGGTCATCACCGCAGCAAGTCCCGGAGCGTCCCGTCGCGGCGCCGAAGGGAAATGATAGCGTTCTTCGAGAATTGAGTCCCGAGCGAGAATGAGGATCCTTAGCGAATAAGCCCGGCACTTGCGCCGGACTGATCGCAAGTAAGCTTTAAGTGCTCGCAATGGAGTGATTGGAGAAGATTCTCCGCTGTCAGTCGGTTCGGATAGTAACGTTGGACGCCGGCTCGCGCCACTTTGCACGGGCGTGTTGCTGACCGGTCACGCTCCTAAGCTAAGCCTAACCCCGCGGCGCACCGCTTTGATGCCCCGGACCTGCGCGAGGGGATGTCCCGATCGGTGTTGAACTACGTCGGGCCGACGTTGCCGGGATGAATGTTACGCGGCCCTCGAGACGTGGGCAACGGGCTTGATCGTCATGCGATCGTGGTGAGCTTGAAGGGCTGCACGCAGAACCGACAATTGCTTATGCGCCTTCAATCGTCGAAAGCCCTTGTTGGCCTCGATCATGCCGGCCGCGACCCATCGCAAGGCCATACCGGCATCCCGCCAGCGTTTGACGTTGCGCGTGACGCGGCGAATGGTGCCCATCATGTTCTCGGCGATGTTGGTACAGGCGAGCGATCGACGAAGCTCCTTCGGCAGCTTCAACCGGACGACAGTCAGGATTTCGTCGAGGCCTTCGAGGATGCTGGCCGCGACGCCGGGCCATTGCTGGTCGAGGCGACGCGCGAGATTGCGGATCAATTTTTCAGCCTTGTCGGCGTCATCGAGCCCCCACGCCTGGCGCAGCACCCGACGGGTGGGCGCATGATGCTCTTTCGGCAGGCGTTCCATGATGTTGCGCGCCTTGTGGATCTGGCAGCGCTGGATCGCAGCGGCCGAACCGAAGGTGCGGCGGATCGCCTTCGACAACGCTTTCGCGCCGTCGGCGATGAACAGTCTTGGCATCGTCGGGTCGAGCCCGCGCGAGACCAGGTTGTCCAGCAGGGCCTGAACCGTTGCGGCATTCTCGGTCGCCCCTTCCACCAGCGCCAGCGGATGCTTGTTGCCTTCGCCGTCAACTCCGATCGCGGCGACCAGCACGAGATCGTCGCCGAGATGCAGCCCGTCGATTTGGACCACCAGAAGGTCGAGCGCGGACAGATCGGCAGCCATGAAGTCAGCCAGCCGCGCCGCCGACAGCGCTACGAACCTCCGCGAGGCCGCCGACTTCGAAACCCCCGATCCGGGCGGTGCCGGCACGTCACCTTCGGGCAGCCGGACGGCGCGGCCGAACCGGCGCGTCGACACATTGATCAGCATCAGGTTCATCGCCCAGCGACCGAGCCAATCCTCCTGCGCCGCCGTTTCCCAGCTCGGGATCGTGACCTCGCCGCCATCCACGCCCCGGACCCGCGGGCGCTCGACCTCGATCTTGCCGCCGTGGAAGCCGATCCGTCCCCGCGTTCGGCCCCAACGGTGCGCCCGCCGCGCCGCGTCGCGATCGTGGCGCGGCCCGCAGGCCGCCGTGACATCCGCCTCCATCATCGTGCCGAGCGCCTCGATCCCTGCCGCAAGGCAGAACCGATCGAAGCTCGCCCGCACTTCTGCAAACGCTTCGTCCACAGCCCCGGTCGCCGGCGAACCAGCCGGTGTGATATCTCTCGTCATGGCGTTGCTCTCCTTTGTGGAATCAGCACCCCGAGCCTACCGGCTCAAGGTGGGCAACGCCGACCTCTTCAGAAATTCAACAGAACCCGGGACATCCCCAGATCAGCGCCGACCACTGGGGCGATGATGTAAGGCTGTCGGACATCGAGCCGGGCTTCGTCCGCACTGCCTGCGGCAAGCGCGACGCGGAGGTCAGGCCGATGTTTTCACAAGCGCGCATGGGGACCGGCTGATGACGGCTCGAGCGGTTCGCTCAACGCGATGTGCGGCGGCGGGACCAACGCGCGCAGCGCGGCACGACGGAGGTCGGCAAGTGTTAAGTCCATTGCACTGTTGTAGCATCCCCGTTATGGCTGAGTGATGAAATTTCTGACGGTCGTTAGAGAGAGCGCGTGGGCGCGCGCAGGACTACTATTGGTCGTCATCGCAATCTCAGTTTGGATATTCGGTTTCACTCCGCGTGAGCGCGCGACGATAGGAATGGCGGCTGCCTGGCACCTAGGTGTCGTTGTCCCGGCCTTAATTCTTGGAGCCGCTTGGGGATGGATTTGGTTTAGTCGATCCCATTGGGGCTGGGCGACCGCGGTGCTATTGGTTCTCACGTTCGTTGTTGTTTATTACGGCACGCCGCTCAACGACTACTACAAAGAGCTGGGTACACGTGGTTCGCAATCCGCGGGCGTCCCAATTCCAGATGCCGCCAAGCCCGATTTTTCCGATATACGACCAGCTTCTCGGAAATAAAGGCGGAGCAGCCTGCGGATAGTCCAGCGGCGGCGTCCCTCCAGCATCATCGAGCCGTGCCCTCGACGTGGTGGCCGGCGAACGGTGACCTAACGCTTACGCTTGACTAACGTCCAAATCCTCAGGAGCCACCGCAAACGGGTCGTCGATCTGAGCATCCAGCGAACGGCCGCCGGCCAGCGCGAATTGAGCGGCAAGGCCGTGATCGTCCGGTTCCCACGACGCGGCGATGAAGTGACCGCCGGATGTCATGATATCATCGATCAGGACGACCTGCCCCGCCGGTATCGCTCGCGTCAGAGTGAGGCTTGCGTAGATAATATTGGGATCGCGTGAACCGCCTTCTTCGCGTGAGCTTGGTCTCGGCTCGACGAAACGCAAAACCGATGTGGCGGTCGCGTTCGGCACTCGCGCGGCGAGCTCTTGCGCGATCTTGAATGTCCGAAAATCTTCCGGCGATGCCACGATCGTCTTGCTGCACGGAATCGGTATCAAAATTTTTGCCTGCGCACCCAAGGCGATTATTTTTGCGGCGGCCCACGCCGCAAACCATTTGATCGCGAGGTCTTTGTTGGCATTCACAATCTTGGTGTTCGTTTCGTCGATGGGTACCCACGTGTAAGAATTAGCGTGCAGGTCCAGTCCCTTGACCGCCTTCACCAGATGGGTCGAATCGCAGTCCGCGCGGCGCATGCCGGCGACATCGCGCGTAAGATATTGCGCTTGGCAGGCTGTGTTCAGCACGATGTTCTTTATTTTGAAATCCGGTCCATGATGTCGTTCACGGACTCCAGCGGGACGGTCTTTTGGTCAGTCAGAAATCTTGCGGGCCATGTCAATTCAGAATCGTCCAGCACCGATTTTGCAATGAACAACCAACGCCCAAGCCGTAGACACTCGGCTGCTTGGTGCAGCGTGCCCGACGTATCGGACGCCTCGATGACACGGTGGCGTCGCTGATCGCCGCCATCACCCTGTTGCGCACGGGAAAGTTTGATCGGAATACTCGCTCACCTTCCTTAAAGGGTGAGAGCAGCAAATAGCGGCTGTAGATCGTCTGTTGGAGGCCGCGTTCTCAGCCGGATAGCCCTTGTCCAGCGGCGTGCCGATAACCGCCGCGACCCGACCGCTATTGTCAATCGCACTCGATAGCGTGGCAGTATCGACGCCCTTTGCAAGACCGCTGACGATTGTCACCCGCAGATCGGCCAGCTGGCGCGCCAGCTTGGACGCGCGCTTCCAGCCATTTTCCGAAACCCTCGCGCGTGCCGACGATGGAAACGCAAGGCGAGTCGGGGATGTCCAGATCGCCAGCATAGAAAACGGACGCTTCCCGGGTTGACGAGGCGTCGCGCAGGAAATCGAGCTGTTTGTCGGCAAGACCACCGCGTCCAATTCTCGTCAGAAGAGCGGGCAACGGGTGAACGGTTCATGCTTGTCGAAAGCACAAGGCGAATTCCTTGGTCAATGCAAGATCGCGCCCCGGCATTTGGCCCCCGGTCAGGTCTTGTAAGGTATCCGGAAACTGAAGGACCGTTGCGTTTGATTCGTTGTCGCGCAACAACGCTACACCGGCAGGTGTAAGGTTTATAGAGGGCGGCATCAAAATACCTTCGGCATCGTCTCAAAGAGGGAATATGCACGCTGCCGCAAATGGCTTTTCCCGCAACAGCATGAGCCGCTTAGAGAAGCGAGCTATAACGGCCTGTCGTCGGTCGCCGGGCGGGCCGGGATGATGCGCCAGCGCCATCCCGCCCCTGCGCGACGATGGACAGCCCGACCATTGGTGCCACGGCGCGGTTCTGATAGAGGTGGCGCGGGAAGGTCGCCCATCCCGCGCCCGTGCCGCCGGGAGGTAAGTGGCAGAAGCCGCCCCGGCAGCACGATCCGGTGTCATCGCCGCATCGGCACGAAAGTCCCGGCGACGTTGCTGGCAATGCGTCGGCGCGCGGAGTCGTGACCATCCGCACCTGCAAGATCGCGAGTGGCGAGCAGTCGCCGCGATGCTCGACCGGCAGACCCTGCGACTGCGCCTGTCACACAAACCAGCTTTCGTCGCGTTCGACCGCGAGCAGCGGGACTTTCCTGGCTGTTCCGAGAGCAACACCTCGCTCCTAGAGGCGGCACTGTCCGATGGACGAGGCGAATGCCGCTCGATGACGATCCTCCCCAGGGCGGAAACACGGTTGGATCGATTCAGCTTGGCGCGAGTTCAATCCCAGAGATTGCGACCTAAACGCGACTCTGGAGCGCAGTCCTTCCAGAGATCATCGATGGCAAGCATCTGCCCTTCATTCATCCCTGCTTGGCGGCGCGCCCCGGCGGCAATGCTGATTGTAATGTTTGCCTTGCCCTGCCACTCCGAAAGCGCTCGCGTCCATGTCAACATTGCTGGCCTGGGCACCGAACGCTGCGATGTCATGGAGACCGGACGCGCCAGTAAGGACGACGTGATGAAATGGGTTGAGGGGTTCTGGAGCGGGCTAAACTACGTGGCCGCGGCAAGCGGCCAGAAGCAGTCGATCGTCGATACAGACCTGATGCTGGCTGAACTCGAGAAGGCTTGCCGGCCCCGTCCGTCGCAGATTTTGGCGACCGCCGCCTGGAACGCGTTCCTTGCGCTGAATCAAAGGTAAGCAACGCTTTGGTTACAGCTACTTGGGTCGATTAGATGGAGAGAGCCTAACGGCCTCCGTCCATCAGCCCAATCGGTCCTTACGCTGTCACCTGAGGATAGCCGCCACGGGCGTACCAGATACGAACAGCGACCAGGACGCCGGCGATGACGTTGGACCGGTGTCGCGGTGGCGCTGTTCGAGAACTGCACAAGCCAGGGCGATAGCGTGACCCAAACGCCCACGGGAAGAGCGATCCACTCCTCCCATTCCGCGAATGCAGTCAACGCGGCCAGAAACAGCGCGGCGATCGCGAGACCGCTGCCCCAGGCGTTCCAGCTTGGCGTACGCTCATTGGAAAAGCCCAGGAGCCAACAAGCCGACCCCGAGCAGAAGATTGAGCATGTCGGGAATCAGCTCCTTTCTCCAAGTGCTATGCATCGTTGGTCTCCTTCATGATGCAGGTGCCCGGCGGGAAAGGCGGCCTCCCGCCGGCTCAACACTCATTTGCTGTCGATTGCGATCCGTTTCACCTTCTGCTGAGCAGTGGGCGATTTGGGCAGCATCACCGTCAGCACGCCGTTTTTTACCGACGCAGCGACCTTATCCTGGTCGATGTCGTCAACCGGGATAGCTCGCTCGAACCGTCCATAATAGCGTTCGCTGAAGCGACGCTCTTTGTCCTCGGTCTCGCTCTTCTTTTCACCGCTGATTGTCAGCAGACCATTGCGCAGTTCGACGTTGACGTCCTTTTCCTCGAGACCGGGCAGCTCCGCCACCACTTTGACTTCCTTCTCGGTCTCATTAACCTGGACACTCGGCCAGCCGAGCCCGTTTGACTTAAACGGGGCGATGTCGAACGCACGAAACGCATCGTCGAACAGCCGGTTCATTTCGCGGTGAAGTGCGAAGAAGGGATTGGCCTCGTTCCGTTGCAAGGCCATCTCCCGTGAGCCGTTGCCGAATGGGATGAGATCTCGCAGTGCCATGGAATTCTCTCCTTTCTTTGTTTTCTTTATGCCCTGCATGTGGGCGGGGCGCGCCGCCGCGCCGCGCGCTGTCATCGCCCGTAGCTCTGACCGGCAGACCGGTCAGGCCACTTGCTTCTGCCCGATTTGCTGGTTGTCATTGCCAGCCACACCGAGCTCGATGTGACGCGGCTTCATCGGTTCCGGCACTTCCCGCACCAGATCGATCATCAGCATACCGTTCTCGAAGCTCGCCTTCTTGACCTGGACGTAGTCAGCCAGGTTGAACACGCGGCGGAACGGCCGCATGGAGATGCCTTGGAACAGGAAGTTGTGATCACGTTTGTCGGCCTTGCGGCCCTCCACGGTGAGCTTGGATTGCTCTGCGGTGATCGTGATCTCATCCGGGGTGAATCCGGCCAACGCCAGCGAGATTCGGTACTGGTCGTCACCGGTACGCTCGATGTCGTACAGAGGATAATTGTCCCTGTCGTTCATCGCATCATTGGCCAAGTCAAGCATTCGGTCGAACCCGATACTCGAACGCCAGAAGGAGACAGATCATAGGTCCTCATAGCCACATCCTCCTTTGAGCAACATGGATAAGAGCAGCGCCGGGATGTTCCGGCGGCATTTGCCGGACCGTAAAAACGCATCCGACGCCACATCCGTGGCACGCAATCAATTAGAAGCATCATTTTGGACTTCAAGAGGCACGGCCGCTCGTCTGCTGAATTTTCGAAGTCACGGCGTTTGCTGCTCAGCAACCTGTACGCCGGGGCCGCGGAAATGGCGTGGGAGGAGCCGAACCCATGCATCGGCGGGAACCGGTCAGACGTTCCGGTCTTTTCTCAACCGAAGGTTCCGGACCGCGCCGTCCGTCGGGCAAACCGGACCAGGCGAATGGGAGGGCGAACACACAAAGACCTGCCATCGGAATGAACGCCGCGCCGCCATACGTCCCATACAGAAAGCCTGAGACCAGGGTTAGCAGCGCGGTCACCAGTCCGGAGCCGAACGCGTACAGTGCCTGAGCCGTCGTGCGGTGATTATGGGACTATGGCTTCCATGAGGCGCATACAAGCGAGATGCAGCAGCGCAAAGGTTAGTCCGTGCAACGGCTGTATGACGGCGAGCAACAAGACCGATGTCGTCAGGCCCGCAACGGACCAACGCACGACGCCGGCCGCTGCCGCCACGACAGCGGCACCACGGGCGCCAAGCCGGACAAGGATAGCCGGACCTATGAGCAAAAACACCACGACCTCCGCCACGACCGCTTCGGACCATAGGAGGCTGATTGTCGGCGCGCCCAAGCCAGAATCGCTCCACCGGATCACCGCGAACGCATCGTGCATGGCGTGGCTGCCGTAGACCAAAGCTGAAACCACTATCACCGATCGAAACCCCGGAATCTTGAGAACTGCGAACCTTCCGTCCACAGCAACAATCGATGCGGCTTGAGCCGCTGGCCCGGGAACCCACGTCGTTGCGACGGCCGCTGCGATCAGGAGGATCGCATTCAGCCACGCGACCGGCGCAAGGTCCGCAGGACTTATGAGCTGCCCAACTGCCAACGTGCCCAGCACGAAGGCCGCCGAGGCGCCGCCTCGTATCCAGCCATATTCGAACGCCCTCCCCGCCATCTGCGGCCGCGCGGCATTGACCGACAGCGCATCGGCAATTGCGGTCGTGGGAGCAAGAGCGACCGCCTGAACCAGCGCGACAAGCAGCAACAGCAGGAAGGGCACGGCTTCGCGCTGGAGGGCACCGTGGTCGCAGTTGCCGCCGATCGCGGTCACCACTTCAGCAAGCCGCCGCAGGGTCGAAGCGGTGGAACGGGCGTTGGAGGCTGAACTCGGCTGCACCGACGTGCTGATGCTCGTTGCTTCGGTTCGCGGCGCTGTCACCGGGCTGACCACCGAACTTCTCGAGGATCACATCCGCCATCACGTCGTCGATCCCGCTTCCGAGAGGGATCCCGGCAAGGCCAAAGGCGCTGCGGACCTGATCGACGTCCTTCGAACCTACTTGAAGTGAACACATGACCGACTTGGCTTCCCTGCTGCAACAGAGCAGCGCTCACGCATGGCTGTTCGTCCCCAGCGTCGTCCTTCTCGGCGCGCTGCACGGGCTTGAGCCTGGCCATTCGAAGACGATGATGGCCGCCTTCATCGTCGCGATCAGAGGTACCATCTTCCAGGCGGTGCTTCTCGGCCTATCGCGGTTTCTCATACCGCGGTCGTATGGGCCGTGGCGCTTCTCGGCCTCTACTTCGGTCAGGATCTCTCGGGCGGACGCAGCGAAGCCTACCTGCAACTGGCGTCCGCCGTGATCATTCTCGGCGTCGCCGCTTGGATGGTCTGGCGCACGTGGCGCGAGCAGAATGAAGAACACGATGACCATTAGCACGACGCGCCGCAGGTCGTCCCGCTCGCCGGCCGCACTCTGTCGATTGAAGTCTTCGAACAGGGCGCTCCGCCACGTTGGCGGATCCGCAGCGAGACCGGAGATTTGCCCAGCAGCGGCGACATTCGGATCACGACCGTTCGTCCGGACGGCTCCGAGCAGACTTTCGCGTTCGCCGACCACGATGCATATCTGGAGAGCCTCGAGGAGATTCCGGAGCCGCACGCCTTCAAGGCGCACGTGGCGCTCGCTGGCGACAGACCGAAGTGCTGTTCGAGGAACACGATCACGATCACATGGATCTCGGCGAAGAGGACGATGCGCATGCGCGCGCCCACGCGGCCGACATCCGCAAGCGTTGCGCCGGACGCACCGTGACCACGCCCCAGATCATCCTGTTCGGATTGACCGGCGGCTTGATACCGTGCCCGGCGGCGATCACTGTTCTGTTGCTCTGCATCCAGTTGAAGCAGTTCAGCCTCGGGTTCGTGCTTGTGCTGTGCTTCGGCGTTGGCCTCGCGATCACTATGGTCTCGGCGGGTGTCGCCGCCGCCCTCAGCATCCGCCACATCGAGCGCCACTGGGGCGGTTTCAGCCGCTTCGCGCATCGCGCTCCCTTCGTTTCCGCAGCCTTGATCGTGCTCGTCGGTCTCTACACCGGCTGGTCGGGATGGCACGAACTGATGATCTAACGGGCGCGGGCGCGCAGATTGCCGTTCCGCTGCCCATGCCGATCGTTGCCGAAACCGCCATCTTAGTCGGTAAAGGATTCACAGGGGGCGCGGCGCTGCCGGAGCTTGCCGCCGTTGTAGCTGAATCTCAGCCTTTTCAGGGTCGCGGAGGCTTGCGCACGGTGCGGACGTGAACGGAGGCAGGTTGACGTCAGCTAGTGACCTGAACGGAAGTCCCCGCAATTACAGAAGTCCCCACAACTACAATTGTTGTGCTTAGATGATCGCAGGGTAACGAACCTCGGTTATCATGCCGGTTATCATGTGGTAGAGATTGTGGCAGTGAAATGCCCATCGGCCGGGATTGTCGGCGTCAAAGGCGATGGTGACGCTGCCGATCGGTGGTATCAAAACGGTGTCGCGCACGGCACCTGCGAGCGGCGCACCGTTTATTGCGACCACCTGGAAAGCGTGGCCATGAAGATGCATGGGATGCGCCATCATCGAATGGTTCACCATCTCGATCGCGACGCGCTGCCCCGGCGCGACCATCAGCGGAGTCACGTTCGGCCAATATTCGCCGTTCAGCGACCAAGCATACGGCGCCATGGCGCCGGCGAGGATCATGCGAAGCGTCACGTCGGGTGCGCGCGGCGCCAGCAGGGTCGTCGCTTCGAGGCGACCTTCAAGCGACAGATCGACCGGCGGAGCAATTTCTACGGCCTCCGCACCGAGGCGTGACACCGGCGCGCCGGACGCAGCGAGAATGATCCCGGCGCGTGCCTGCTTGCCCTCGACCTGCGCAAAGATTGGATAGGAGCCGTTCCCAGGAACATCAATCAGCACGTCGAGCCGCTGGGCGATGGCGAGCGGGAGACGGGTGACGCGCACCGGTCGAACAGGATGGCCGTCGACGGCAACAACGGTGCCGCTGAGGGCACCGAGATCGACCCAGAACTGCGTTGACGCCGCGCCGTTCACCAACCTTAGCCGGACCCGCCCGCCCGGTTCGGTGCGGATGACCTCCGGATCGGCGAGGGTGCGGTCATTGGCGAGGAACGCGTCATAGTCGATGTCGTTCAGGTCCATCGCCGTGCCGGGCGCCATGTCCATGGCCCCCATAGCCCTCATGTTCATGCCACCCGGGCTGCCCGACCCCATGCTCACGGCTTTATCCATGCCGCTCTTGGGCATCGCGCTCCGATTGCGGCTGGATGTGGTTAGTCCGGCGAGCAACTCGTCGGGCGAGCGGAAGCTGAAATCATGCAGCATCAGCACCACCTCCTGCCGGTCGGCGCGCATATCCTCGGCGCTGTGCACGATCAGCGGCGCGGTCATCAGGCTCTGTTCCTGCATGCCCTGATGCGAGTGCATCCAGTACGTGCCAGCGATCGGCGCGTAGTCATAGGAGCGGGTGTCACCCGCCGGGATCGGCGGCGTTTGCGGCCAGGGAAAGCCGTCCTGCTTCCAAGGCGGCAACTGCCCGTGCCAGTGGACGATGGTGGATGTGCCGGCTTGATTCACGAGATCGACGTCGAAGCGCTCGCCGGGCGAGAGCGTAATGCCGGGTTTTCCGTTCGGACCGACCAGGTCGAACACGCGCGCCGGTTTGCCGTGGACGTCGAGGGTTCTGGTGCCAGCAGTCAGGCGAAGCTTGGAGGTGCGGGGTTCGGGCGCGGCAGTAGCGCGCGTTGTCGGCAGGAAGAGGACCGCGCCGGCCATCGCAACGCCGGACGCAAGGACCTGTCGGCGGGTTAGGAGCGTGGGGTTTTCAATTCCTCTCATCGCAGCGTTACCCATTCGAGGAGGACCTTGATGGTTTGTCCGGGATTGCTGCTAGTTGCGCGCTATCACCGGACACATAGGACGGTGGCGCCGAGGTGGCAGGCGATAGGTGTGGGTCGGTGTTGCAGTCTCAATTGAAATTAGTTTTAGAGCAGGAGTTGGTGCCTCAGCTGTCTTCATTCATCGACCGTCGCGTCTACTTCTGATGGTAGCCAACTCCAGGGCTCCGCTGCGTGTCTGGTCCACAGAACCGCGCGCCCGTCGCCGGTCGACAGATTGCGGTCCGCGGACCGGCGTTCCCGCCTTGGTCGCTCCGCAACTTCGATTCTGCCGGCGACTTGCGGCCTGCCCTGGGCAAAACGAAGGGGTTTTCCTGCTCGTCTGCTGCTTCGCCAGCGACGTCCGGAAACCGGCTCGTCGTCGCCGAAATCCACCAGGGCAGGCAGATGCCGCTTGCGGTTACCTGCTCCCAAGAACAATTCCGGAATTCGGCCCGGCGCGAGGAGGCATCGACCGCCTTCGCCCGTCGCGAAATCGGCTGAGATTCGCGGCCCGCAAGGTCTAGCGGGTGGTACACAGCGGTGGTCGCAAACGAAGACCGGGCTTTGTAGAATTCTTAGTTTTCGGCGGTTTTCGCGCATTTTAGGCATCGGGGCAGGGAGTCCCGCTCTCTCCGCTGCGGCAAAATCTGTCCACTCGATGTGTTCGAAACGCGAGCCCCGCCTGAAGCGAGGCATTCTGGATTAACCCCAAGGGCGCCGAGTGCAGCTAACGTGCTGCGGCGTTCAGGTCCATGGTCTCGAGCAGGCTGTTCTGCCGCCAGTCGATGAAGGTATCCTTGAGCCGGCTGATCTCGCCTTTGTGCTCGGGCACGCCCCAGAGATTGCGCTGCTCAAGCGGGTCGCTCGCGAGATCGACCCGTCCTCGGCGTCGTGGATGAACATGACCTTCCAACGATCGTCGCGCACCATGGTGATCAGCCTTGCGCCGGTCATGGCGACGTCGCCGGCCTGCTCGGTGAACACGAAATCGCGGCCGGCCCACTCCCCGCCTTTCAGCGCAGGCAGTAGGCTGCGGGCCTGGAACGGCTTTGGGTGCTCGGCGCCGGCGAGATCGAGAATGGTCGGTGCAAGATCGAACAGCTGGCATTTTTCGCGGATCCGGCGGCCGTCGGAGAACAGGGTCAGCGACCAGAACAGCAGCGGGATGCGCGTCACCAGCTCGTACATGGACCATTTCTGGCTCAGCCCATGCTCGCCGAGATTGTCGCCATGGTTCGACATGAAGATCAAGACGCAATTGTCGAGATAACCCTTGTCCTTCAGCAAACCGCAACTTGGGGATAGTGAGCTGGTAAGATCGAGCGGGCCTGCTTCTCGTTGCCGGCGGAGAGCAGATCGCCGGCGATGCGCTGGGGTCCGTGCTGGCGTTTCACGCCAGTCGTCATGATCTCGTCCGAGCCGGCTTTCCATCCCGTAGAGCTTAAGCTCGCCATGAGATCAAACGTTTGGGTTCGTTCCATCAATTGCCCTCCGGAGTTGTCGCAGCAGGCATAATCGGCCATCGGTGCGTGGCGGAGCGTCAAGGCGGCCGGCGTCATGATGTTGGCCGGCGGAGCAGGTTCACGTTGACGAGCCAGATGTTGAGCACGACATCGGCGGACCGGACATCAGTTCGCTACAATTTTCAACTGCTTACTCAACGATCGATTTATGATTGTACCACTACCTGCACTGCACTTCGTCTGAGGTCCGTTCTGCCTCCTGAGAGGGGCGCTTTCGCGCAACTCACGCAAGTCCGAGTTGGGCCCATCAGCGGACGTCGCCAACCTGCCGCGAGCAAAGCGAGACTTCGGCGCCTGCTACCGATTCACTAGTCCAAGCCTACCTAAGTATCGTCACTTCATACCTGCGCAAGATGGCGCCGACCGCGTGCTTGGTGTTACCGCTACATCCAGCGTGGAAGGCAACGGAACCGGCCTGCGAGCCGGCAGTTGCGGGACAAGGCCGGCGGCGTAGCGCCCGCGGGTTCTTTCTCCCGATCTAGCGGCGCTTTGCCGTTCAACGAACGCTTGCTGCACAGTTGTACATAGAGTACGCCATGAGAAACATCGCCGATCTCGTAATGCGATTCTGGCAGGGAAGCAAGCCCGCGTCCGATTCTCAGGTGACGGCTATGGCTGAAAACCAGGATCGATCCAGCATGGCCGATTTTGTCCGAATTTTACAATCCTACGATCAAGCCGGGTAGGCACGATTTATGGGCGATGGCCACTTCGATGGCGATGCCTGGGTCCGGCGATCGGAAGTGGCGTCGGGCGGCTTGCTCGGGGTGCAGACCAATCTAGCGCTTGTCGCGCGTCGGCAGCACCGAATTAGACACGCCTCGGTCCCGATGACCAACGCGCGCACGCCTATCTCAAGGCGACCGAATCCGTAGCCGCCTGCTACCCGAATGATGACGAGGCGCAGATCGCCTACATTGCGCCGCCGGCGTCGCAGACGATGGCGACTCGCAGTGCCAAACGCGGACCAAAATGTCACCTTCCTCTACCGACAAGATCGCGCTCTTCATCGATGGAGTAAATCTCTACGCTACGGCGAAAGCTCTGGGCTTCGACATCGATTACAAGCGGCTGCTGAAGGAGTTTCAGAGCCGCGGGACGCTGCTGAAGGCGTTCTACTACACCGCGATCATCAAGGATCAGGAGTACTCCTCCATCCGGCCGCTGATCGACTGGCTCGACCACAACGGCTACACCGTCGTCACCAAGGCGACCAAGCTGAGGCGTTCGGAAGCGGTTTATGAAGCTGACGTTCAGCGACGCCGAACAGTGCACCCGCACAGGGCTGCGACCTTGCCTCGATCCCGGCCGCGGTTTCGCCAAGGTATTTCCTCGCGAGCGTTACGCGTGACGCGTCACCGGTGACGCCCGCCCACCATTTGGCCAGCCCAGATGGCTGCTCGTCGGCGGAAACGGCGGCCGGGGCGGCGATGGTGGGTGTGGTGCCGATGCGCGTGATGATGCCGGTGATGACCCGCGCCGTGGCAGATTACGAGCCACCATTGGGGCTACACCTAGGGGCTACACCGGCAGCTCCGGTTTTCTGTCTGATTGGCGCGAGAGGCCATTAAAATCAATTAATTAGAGGGACTCACTCTCTCCCCCGTTTGGATTGGCAGCGCCGACCGTTCAGGTCGCAAAGCACCTTGGGCATCGATAGATTGCCCGCATGAAGAAGATCGGATGCAGCGGCCCCAAGGGTGATAGCGACGCGATCAAACCTGAGACGGCGGGCGCAACCACCGGCGTATGGTAGTTCTGCATGTTGTTGAGAAAGCCAGTTTATCAGTGTTGCTGAGCTTGGAGTGGGCGAAGGGAATCGAACCCTCGTCATGCACACTCTCGGCACACGATGCTTTTGGAAAGGTGGTCTTCGTACGGCTGATGTGCATTTGACATCATCGGGAGCGTCATCATGTTTGAAACGCAATCGATTATTCTGTTGATGATTGCCTAGGTACACGACTCACTTTGACCGGGCCGGATTTATCTGCGCCCTCGCCGGTCGCAACACTTGGCCTATGCCGGTGAACACCTTATCGATCACCGGCCAGAACAGCAGCGTAATGGCCAGCGTGGTGATCGCGCCGACCAAGCCGTTGGACCAGAATATGCCGACGCTGCCGCCGGAACCAATCATGGCCAGGCGGAACGCATCCTCGGCGCGGTTGCCGAGCACCAGCGCCAGCGTGAACGGTGCGAGCGGAATGCCGATCTTCTTGAAGACGTAGCCGACGACGCCGAAGCCGAGCATCAGCCAGATGTCGAACATCGCGTTCTGGATCGCATAGGCGCCGATCGCGCAGGATACCACGATCATCGGCGCCACCGCGGCGAACGGCACGCGCAGGATCGAGGCGAAGATCGGCACCGTCGTCAGCACCAGCACAAGGCCGACGACATTGCCGAGATACATCGAGGCGATCAGGCCCCAGACGAAATCCTTGTGCTCGACGAACAGCAGCGGTCCCGGATTGAGCCCCCACACCATCAACCCGCCGAGCAGGATCGCCGCGGTGCCGGAGCCGGGAATGCCGAGCGCCAGCATCGGCAGCAGCGCCGCGGTGCCGGAGGCATGCGCCGCCGTCTCCGGCGCGAACACGCCCTCGATGCGGCCCTTGCCGAAGCTTTCCGGATCCTTGGAGAAGCGCTTGGCGAGGTTGTAGCCCATGAACGAAGCGGCGATCGCGCCGCCCGGCGTAATGCCGAGCCAGCAGCCTATGAAGGACGAGCGCAGCAGCGTCGCCCAGTATTTCGGAAGGTCCTTCCAGACACTCAGCACCACACGCAGGCTGATCTTGGCAGCGTGGCCTCGCAGGGCGAGGCGCTCTTCCATGGTGAGCAGGATTTCGCCTATCCCGAACAGGCCGATCACGGCGACGAGGAAGTTGATGCCGCGCAAAAGGTCGGTGGAGCCGAAGGTCATACGCAGCGTGCCGGACACCGTATCCATGCCAACGCCGGCGATCAGGAGGCCGAGCGCCATCGAGATGACCGTCTTGTGTTTGGCTTCGCGCCCGAGGCCGACGAAGGAGCAGAAGGTCAACAGATAGACCGCGAAGAATTCCGGTGGTCCAAACTTCAACGCAAAGGACGAGATCATCGGCGCTAGGAACGTAATCAACAGCACTGCCACCAGCGAGCCGATGAAGGACGAGGTGAAGGCCGCCGTCAGCGCTTCCGCCGCCCGGCCCTGCTGCGCCATCGGATAACCGTCGAAGGTAGTCGCAACCGACCATGCTTCGCCGGGAATGTTGAACAGGATCGAGGTGATGGCGCCACCAAACAGCGCGCCCCAATAGATGCAGGACAGCATCACGATCGCCGAGGTCGGATCCATCGTGAAGGTCAGCGGCAGCAGGATCGCCACGCCGTTAGGGCCGCCGAGGCCCGGCAGCACGCCGACGAAAATCCCGAGCACCAGGCCGACCATCATCAGCGCCAGGATCTTCCAGGTCAGCAGGACGGCGAAACCCTGCAGCAGCAACCCAAAGGCTTCCATATCCAGCAGTCCTAACGACCGAGAGCCGCTTCGATCGGCCCCTTTGGCATGATGACGTCGAAGGCGACATCGAAGGTGACGAACATAATCGCGGTGAAGACAAATGCCGTGAACAGCGACTTCCAAAGCGCAATCTTGCCGACCAGGCGCATGAAGCCGGCGATTAACACGAAGCTTGCGACATAGATGCCGAGATACTGCACGGCCAGACAGAACAGCGCTGTCGGCACGAACACCAGCATGACGCGGCGCAGTTGCGCGCGGCTGACGAAGGTCTCGGCCGCAGCGCCACGCGCCACCCACGTGGTGACCAGACCATAGAGGCTGGCGCCGCCGAGAATGACCGAAAGATAGAACGGGAAATAGCCGGGCTGCGGCCCGGTAGAGTCCCAGGCGATGCCGGTGCGCCAGTTGTCGTAACCCAGCGCTACGGCCAGCGCGAGCAGCAGCAGCGCGACGGCGATCTCGATGGCGCGGGTATCAACCACCGAAGGCGAGTCGGCCGCCGGCGCGGTAGGGTCTTCGACGACGATTTCGAGATCAGAGCTGGACATGGATTTTCAATCGAAGGGAGGAAGGAAAGCAGGAGCTGCGAAAGAGAGGTTCGCGAAGCCATCGTTCGGCATTTGCCGGGGGACGTGGATAATCCAGCGAGCTCCTATTGCTCGCGTTGCTTTTCTGAGGCGTCATGGCTGCGATCAGTTAGTTCGCCACAAACCCTGCTTCGGTCATCAGCGACTTGTTGAGCGCGTCGTCCTCTCCGAGGAACTTCAGCATCTCCGGTCCCTTCAGGAAGACCGGCTTCAGCGCCTGCTTCTCCATGTAGTCCTTGTATTCCGGCGTCTGGGTCACCTTCTGAAACAGATCGACATAGAACGCCTGCTGCTCCGGCGTCACCTTGCCGGGCAGGAACATCGCGCGCAGCATCAGATACTGCACATCGATGCCCTCTTCCTTGCAGGTCGGAATATCGTTCCACGACTGCGTCTCGGTGACCTTCGTCGTGTAGGAGATCCGTTCCTTGTCGAACACGCAGAGTGCGCGGACCTGCCCGGCGCGCCAGACTTCGAGGTTTTCACTTGGGTTGTTGACGTTGGCTTCGGTGTGGTTGCCGACCAGCTGCGTCGCCGCCTCGCCGCCGGATTTATACGGCAAATAGGAAAACTTCGCGCCGGTCTTCTTTTCCATGAACACCGTGAGCACGTGATCCTCACGCTTCGAACCGGTGCCGCCCATCTTTAACGGCGACGATGCCGCCTTCGCGGCGGCGATGAATTCCTTCACCGTCTTCGGGCCGCCGGCATTGTCCCACAACACGAATTGGTCCATCGCGACGACCGCCACCGGCGTCAGGTCGCGCCAGTTGAACGGGATCTTCGCCGACAGCGGCAGCATATAGATCAGCGAGTAGGCGTTCAGGACCTTGTTGGGATCGCCATCGTTGGATTTCATGTACATCAGCGCTTCAGCGCCCGACGCGCCGCCCTTCAGCGACACCACCATCGGCTGCTTCATCAGATTATTTTTCTGGATCGCCGCCTGCATCATCCGCGCCATCTGGTCGGAAGCGCCGCCGGCTCCTGCTGCGACCACGATCTCAACCGGTTTGGTGGGCTCCCAGGCCAACACCGGCGCGCTTGTCGCGGCGAACGCCAGCCCCATGACAAATCCGCCTAACACCTTGCGCATCTGCTTCATCCCTTTCGTTTCCAGTCGGCGTTTACGCCTGACGCTTTTTCTCAGTTCGATCGACACGCGGCTGGCGACCATGCATCGGGATCTGATTGTCTCCGGCACAACCGAATTTCGGTTGGCCGGCCGTGTCAGATATCGACGACCTTGAGGTGCATGGGAGCATTGGCCTCCACGGGTCCATCGAGATAGGCCATTGCCGCGGCGACGCCGCCCGCCCGGTGCGGCACACCCGCTGCGGACAGACCCAACTCGACGCCCGACAGCGCGCCCAGCAACGTGAGTTCATTGCATTCGCCGAGATGACCGATGCGGAAGACCTTGCCGACCAGCTTTGACAACCCGGCACCGAGCGACATATTATAGTTGTCGAGCACGATGCGTCGAAACTGATCGGCATCGTGTCCGGGCGGCATCAGGACCGCGGTCAGCACCGGAGAGTATTCCGCAGGTTCGAGACAGAGAACTTCCAGGCCCCAATGCTTCACGGCCGCACGCGTCGCCGCGGCGAGACGCTGGTGACGCGAGAACACCGCATCCAGCCCCTCTTCCAACAACATGGCGATGGCTTCGCGAAGCCCGTAGAGCAGGTTCGTCGCCGGCGTGTAAGGGAAGAAGCCGCCAGCATTGGGCTTCAGCATTTCTTCCCAATCCCAGTACGAACGCGGCATCTTGTTGGTTTTCGCCGCAGCGCGCGCCTTTTCAGAGATCGCATTGAAGCCGAGCCCCGGCGGCAGCATGAACCCCTTCTGCGAACAACTGACGGTGACGTCCACGCCCCATTCATCGTGGCGGTAGTCAACGGACCCCAGCGACGAGATCGTGTCGACCAGCAACAAAGCGGGATGTTTCGCCTGGTCGATCGCGGCGCGGATCTCGCTGATCCGACTGGTGACCCCGGTAGACGTCTCGTTATGAACGACCATGACGGCCTTGATCTCGTGGCCGGTATCCCGCGCGAGTTTTGCGCCGACCTCCCCCGGACTGGCTCCATGACGCCAGTCACCCGGCAGGAAATCGACCTCGACCCCCCACCGGGCCGCCATCTGGCGCCAAAGGGTCGCAAAGTGGCCCGTCTCCACCATCAATACCTTGTCGCCGGGCGACAAGGTATTGACGATGCATGCTTCCCAGGCGCCGGTGCCGGACGACGGAAAAATGATCACCGGACCGGCGGTCTTGAAAATCTTCTGGCTACCCTGCAGCACGGCCTTGCCCAATTCGGCGAATTCGGCGCTGCGGTGATCAATTACCGGCATGTCCATGGCGCGCAGCACGCGATCGGGGACCGGACTGGGGCCGGGTATCTGCAAGAAATGGCGCCCTTGATACCGAGTCATAATGCGTTTCCCGATAGCCACCAGAGTTCACCGTCAATATTGCATTCAATTTTGGATTCAGCAAATTAAAAAATGCGTTCATCGACGCACGTGCCATTATGGATTAGGCTTTGGCCATGAAAACCATGATTCCGATCGATCCGGCCTCGACAAGGCCGGTAACCAGCCTTGGGGAAAAGCAGGTTCGTGACGAACTTTCGCTTCACGGCGAAACGCTTGCCCGGCTCCGGGACTACATCGTGGAAGGCAACATCCCGGACGGCGGACGCATTCCGGAACGCCAACTCTCCCAAATGTTCGGCATCTCCCGCACACCGCTGCGCGAAGCACTGAAAGTGCTGGCTTCGGAAGGCCTCGTCGATTTGCTGCCGAACCGCGGCGCGCGCGTTCGCCAACTGAGCGAACGGGACCTGCGGGAACTGTTCGACGTGATGGGCGGACTAGAAGCCCTCGCCGGCCGACTCGCCTGCGAAAATATTACGGACCACGAGATCGCCGATATCGAACGCCTGCATTACGAAATGTACGGTTACTACCTGCATCGCGACATGCCCGGCTATTTTCGGGTCAACCAACTAATCCACCAGAAGATCGTCGAGGCGTCACGCAATGCGACGCTGTTGGCGACCTACGGCAGTTTTGCCGGCCGGATTCGCCGGATCCGTTACTCCGCCAACTTCGCCCGCAAGCGTGAGCGCTGGGGCGAGGCTATGCGCGAGCACGAGACCATCCTGGACGCCCTGCGCCGACGCGCCGGTGACGAACTCAGCGACATTCTGTTCAGACATCTGCGCCAAAAGCGGGCGGCTGCCGTCGAACACCTCAGCGAGGGCGCTGCCGCCACCGGCGCGCCCACGAGCACATCGTCGACGCCCTGAGGCGACGCGACGGAGACGACCCAGGACCGCCGAAAGAGCGGCGCCGCAGTTGCAATGCCCTTATTATCCCCGTCCAACCAATTATGGATGCAATCTTCTTAATTTGTATGCCATAATTGAGTTCATCTTGGCCGAGCGGGCCCGGGTGAGGCTCCTTTAGTGCCTTGCCTGAGCTGGCACTCCGAGCCAAGTCAGGGAGGACGTTATGGCAACCTATAAAATCCTGATCATGGGCGCGTCTTACGGATCGCTGCTGGCTTCGAAAATGTTGTTTGGCGGCCACTCGATCCATCTTGTTTGCCTTCCGGCGGAGGCGGACCTGATCAATGCCGAGGGGTTTCGCGTCCGGCTGCCGGTGCGAGGTCGCAAGGACCCGGTCGAACTCAACTCGCGCGATGTGCCTGGCAAGATCACGGCCGGCGGCGCGGCCGGCGTAAACCCTGGGGAGTACGACCTGATCGGGCTCGCCATGCAGGAGCCGCAGTACCGCTCGCCCGGCGTGCGGGAATTGCTCCATTTGGTTGCGACTTCCAAAGTGCCCTGCATGTCGATCATGAACATGCCCCGTTGCCTTTCGTGAAGCGGATGCCCGGTCTCGATTACGATGCCCTGAAGCCGGCCTATACGGATGCGAGCGTGTGGGACGCTTTCGAACCAGGCTTGTTGACGCTGTGCAGCCCCGACCCGCAGGCAATCCGGCCGCCGGATGAAAAAGTTAATGTGCTGCAGGTCACGCTGCCGACCAACTTCAAGGTCGCCAGGTTCGACGACGAAAGATACACCTCGATCCTGCGTCAGATAGAAACGGAGATCGAGGCAGTGCGCTTCGACGCGCCGGAGGGCAAAATCGAACTGCCCGTGAAGCTCGACGCCAACGTGGCGCTGGTCGACGAATTGCTCGAAAAAAATCGCAAGAAGGCGGCCTGAGGCGGATGGCGAGGCGCTGGCTGTCTTGCGGTCGTACGTCATGCAGAACAACAAGACTCACCGCGTTGCTCCGACGCGATAAGATAGTTGAGCCTATACCGAACTGCACACGCTTGTTGGCCTTCGCCGTTCATGCCGACGATGGATCGGAAGGCGAGATCACTTTCGGCTGTTTGCGATCGGGCTTTGCGGTCAGCTTCCCGTCAGAGCCGCTATCGCAGCTGTCCCCGTATTGCTGAAGAAAGTGCCTGACCGCAAAACTCAGTGCGCTTTTCCGCGGGAAACAACCTGAGCTCATGCCCCCTCGCGCGAGTTCGAAGATTTTCGTCGCAGCCCCAGTGAGAATAGCTGATCCATTCATCGTGATCGACCGCGAACGGAGAGCGTGATGCGTTTACCGACGACTTCATGGTTGCCTCCTTTGTTATGCGAGCATTTCTCGAATAAAGAGCCGACCCAGCTGACCACTAAAACTTTGTTTAGCGAGGGGGAAAGGTTCAAGCTCGTTCAGTAACTGCGTCGCATGAAGAGGGCCAATGTGCCTGTTGGGCTCACAAGTCGCAGTTAGGCGAGGAATAAGTTTAGCGTGAAATAGGAAGCATACGACGCAGCGTATTATCTCGAAGAACCCAATGATGTAGGATCGCAGCACCCGCATGCAGTGCTGCCAAAATCAGAATGCCGTCTGCGAGCCATCCGTGGGCGTCCTTCAAGGATCGGGCAAGGCTTCGATCGGCCGATAAAGGGGAAGCAATTTCGAACAATCCAAAGATCGGCAGTGGGTGCCCGCGCATAAATTGCGTCAGAATTCCGAGAATGGGCACCGCGAAAAGCAAGGCATAGAGCGCGTAATGAACGATTGTCGATACCCGCTCCCCCCATCTCCGAGATGCGTCCGCTCAGGAATGGGTTGTTGGTCGATTAGCCGCCACGCCAGACGCGAAAGCGAGATCGTGAGCGCGGTTAGACCCACGCACATGTGAACTATGAGGCCAACTTCACTAGGCGTACCTCGCGGCAACAAATCGCCGTAGGTTCCCAGAAGCCAGGAGGCAAGCACGAGCAAGGCCGTCAACCAATGTGCTGCAAGCGCCAATGCCCCATACCGGCTGCTATTATTGCGCCATTGCATTTCAATCCAGTTCCAGCTGCACCCGCCCCTTGGAAGCTATTTGGCACTTTCGAAACCTCAAGAGCTGAGCGCCACAAAATCCGTTAAGATTGCGCAATCGCACATTGAGCAATTCGTCGGAATTCGCGCGACGGCCAACGCGGAGCCCATAAGTCGAATATTAAACTCAAATTTACTTGAGCTGACCGGCGTTGGATGATGCTTGTCGTGGCACAAAATTCCAGCCGTCTGGAACTGCGCCCGATGACCCAACTCCGACTTCTCGGCCTCTCCGGCAGCCTGCGCCGGGCTTCCAACGGCACCGCGGTGCTTCGCGGTCTTCAGGACGCGCTTGCGCCCACGGCTCGGCTCGACATTTTCTCCCTGCACGGGCTGCCGCTCTACAACGAGGATGAAGATGGCGAGCACGCGCCGGAATCGGTGCGCGCCCTGCGTTCGGCCATCGAGACAACGGATGGCGTGGTCATGGTCTCGCCCGAGTACAATCACGGCATGTCCGGCGTCCTGAAGAACGCGCTCGACTGGGCCTCCCGGCCTTATGGACGTTCGGTGCTGAGGGGCAAGCCGGTACTGACGATGACGGCCTCGCCCGCCTTCACTGGTGGCGTGCGTGCACAGCAGCAGATGAACGAGACACTCGCATCGATCCCGGTACGCCCTGTGCTTCGGCCCCAGATCGTGATCGGGAGCGTGCATGAGAAGGTCCGCGACGGGCGCCTTGTCGACGAAGCCACGCTGCGCTTTGCGCTGGCGGGCGTCGATGACCTCCTTGAGGAGATCCGGGTTGCGCGCTTTGTTCGAGCGGCAGCCTGAGTGTGACGGCCGTTACGCAGCTGCCCGGTGGCGATGTGCGTGTCGCCTATTGGCACGTAGTGTTGCAAACTCCTAAAATGCCGGCGCACAGGCCATTCGGCGCCGGCTTGAGGAATATCCGAAATGGAGATACACTGCACAATTTTGTCGATCGCGGCAGCCACTCTAGCAGTCACTATGGGCGCGGGCGCGGAGGAGAGAAACTCAAGTCTTTCGCCTCAGGTGTTGCAGGAAATTGCGAAGGTCGAGGCCGAGATTGACCGCATCGAAGCGGAAACAATCGAGCGGCTTGCGGCGCCGCCGGACAATCAGATCCAGCAGATCGAGTTGCTCGGCAAGCTGATGCTGTATGACAAGGATTTGTCGGTAAACCGCAACGAGGCTTGCGCATTTTGCCACATGCCCGGGACCGGCTTTACGGGTCCGGTGTCGGAGTTGAACCGAACCACGGGCGCTTACCCGGGGTCGGTGCGCACGCGTTTCAGCGACCGCAAGCCACAATCGCACGCCTACGCGCCGCTATCGCCCGTGCTGCATTACAATCCCGGGCAGGGCGACCTCGTCGGCGGCAATTTCTGGGACATGCGCGCGACGGGACGCCGGCTCGGCAATCCGGCCGCCGAGCAGGCGCAAGGTCCGCCGACCAATCCCGTGGAGATGGGGCTGCCCGACATCGCCTGCGCGGTCTATCGCGTCTCCCAGCGGCCCTATCGCGCCCTGTTCGAGAGCGTGTGGGGACCGCAGAGTTTTGCGGTAGCTTGGCCGGACGACGTCGAGCAGGTCTGCAACAGGCCCGGACCGACGGCCGCCGCCGACCCGTTGCCGGTCCATCTGAGCCTAATCGATCGCGGCCGCGTCGGCGCGACCTTCGATCAGCTGGCGCAGTCGATTGCCGGCTATGAAGCCTCGGCCGAAGTGACGTCGTTCACTTCGAAATTCGACGCGGTGCTCGCCAAGAAGACGCAGTTTACGCCGCAGGAGCAGCAGGGCTACGATCTGTTCCGCGGCAAGGCGCGATGTAATGAATGTCACCGCGACGGCGGACCTGGCGAGGATCCGCTTTTTACCGATTTCACCGCCAGCAATATCGGCACTCCCGCCAACCCGAGGCTTCCATACTATGGCCAAGATCGGCCCGACGCGTGGGGCTATGTCGCCAATCCGCTGGGATCGTCCTTCGTCGATGGGGGCGTCGGTACTTTTCTCAGCAACGGACATCTGCTCAGCCAGCCCTCGGCGGTCGATGCGCGATGGATCAAGCCGGGATCCGACAACCAGGCGCGAATGCGGGTGCCGACGCTGCGCAACGTGGACAAGCGGCCTGATCCGGCCTTCTTGAAGGCCTACGGGCATAATGGATATTTTACCAGCCTGAAGCAGATCGTGCATTTCTACAACACGCGCGATGTGCTGCCGCGCTGCCAGCCCCATGATCCGGGCGAAGGCACGACCTGCTGGCCAGCGCCGGAGTCGACCGCCAATATGAACATGAGCAAAGTTGGTCGTCTGGCTCTGTCGGACGCAGAGGAGGACGCGCTCGTTCTCTTCATGCAGACGCTGACGGATGGGTTTATGCACTAATCGCGTCTTGATGGGCCAGCCGTTGCTTGCCTTCTTTGTCTCCGCGAAGCGACACATAAGCGCCGCGATAGGAGCTTGCGCGGCCAAAACTCAAGGGAAGTGAAATTACCTGCTATGATCAGACTGTCAATTAGTGGGATCTTGGCAACGGACTTCTGCCCATCAGCCGAGCACAGATCATCACGTAGGCACCCGATCAAGCCGGAGCCCAGACGATCCGGCAAGACGCGAAGGACGCAGCAGCGGAATGCGTCCTCGGCAATCGCAGTGGTTGATCCCGTCGGGATCGTTCGAGCTGCGCGCTGCGATGAGCATGACGCGACTATGGCGCGATCAGGGCGCACGGAATGGGGCCCGCGATCTCCTCGCTCCGGTTTACGGCCGGTTCACCGACGGCTTTGATAGATTTGACTTGAAGCAGGCCAAGGCCCTGCTCGACGAATTAGCGGCATGATGGTCGCGCATTCTTCATGAATCTGGGCTTGTGGCATGTTTGAGACATGCCTGCCCAGTCTGGCGATGTCCGCTTATGCGCAGTTAGACCGGAAGCGCCCGACTCTGGGCAGACCAACGCGATTGACCCAGAGCTGAACTCGCAGCCGAGGGGCCTGTTCTTTGGACGGCTTACGGGCGCAAACTTACGATGCAGTGTCTACGTTGACCGGCAGGGTGAGTTGGAACGTGGCACCGTGGAGTACGTTTGTCGTAGCCCACAGCCGGCCACCGTGGGCTTCGATAATCGAACGGCAGATCGAGAGTCCCATGCCCATGCCGCTGGATTTGGTGGTGAAGAAGGCGTTGAAGAGCCGGTCTGCATTCTCGGCAGAGATACCGACGCCGCAATCCGTCACGCTTACCAGCACTTGTTGTGTCTCGTCCTGGCGGGATCGGATCACCAGTTCGCGCGGCCGGTCCGTGACCGACTGCATTGCTTCAATGCCATTCATCAACAGGTTAATAATCACCTGTTGCAGTTGGACCCGATCCCCAAGGATCATGGGTAGAGGTGACGCCAACTCCGTTCGCAACGACACCTGCTGGCTGATCAACTCACGCTCCACCAGCGTGATGACCTCGCTGACGACGCCCTTGACGTCGAGCGGCACCTTCTCAATCTCAGTCTTGTTCGCGAGCGCCCGCACGCGCCGGATCACCTCACTCGCCCGATTGTTGGCGTTGATTACCCATTCCACCGAGCGGCGCGCTGCGTCCAGGTCGGGAGTTGCACGGTCGAGCCAGCGCAGACAGGCCTCGGCGTTGGTGGCGACAGCGGCGAGCGGTTGGTTTACTTCATGGGCGATGGAAGCTGTCATTTCGCCCAGTGTCGTCACGCGCGTTACGTGTGCGAGCTCCATCTGGGCGTCGAGGAGGCGCCGTTCGCTGGCGCGCAGCTTCTCTTCCGCCCGCTTGCGGTCGGTCATGTTGATGACAAAGGAAACCCCTTCGTCTGGCTTCCACTCGAAAAGCGCGCGGGCAACCAGAACCGGCACGCGGCTACCGTCTTTGCGAAAGTACTCTTTCTCACGCGGTTGGAGGGTTCCAACCGCCTTTAGCTCCGCGACGATCTGTTCGTCGGCTTCGCGCCATTCGGCCGGCGTCAGCTCCGTCCATCGCAGGCGACCCGAGACGAGATCTTCCCGGGCATATCCGACCATATCGAGAAAGGCCTGGTTGGCATCGATGATCCGGCCCTGAACATCCCAGATTACGATCCCGATGATGTTCGAATCGACCAGACGCCGGATCCTGGCCTCACGCTCCTGGAGATCGTAATACAGACGGGCGTTCTCCAGCGAGATCGCCGCTTGCGACGCCAGCAGTTCCAGTACCGAGATCCTCGCTGGCGTGAACACGTGCGATGTCAAATTGTTCTCAAGATAGAGCACGCCGATCAGCTTGGACTGTTTCACCAGCGGCAAACAGAGGACCGACCTGGCGCGCTTCTGATGAAGGTACTCATCGGCCGAAAACGGATTCTGCGCCGAGGCGTCATCAAGGATCACGCTTTCTTGCGTTCGGATCAGGTAATGGAGCACGGATTCGGGAATCTCGGCCGGTGACACGGTCGTCTGGCGCAACGTGACCTCAACCTGGCCACGGCCGGTCGTCGCTTCCGCCGCGATCCGTGGCTGGTCGCCCGGAAAGAGGATGAGCAGGCCACGCTCGGCGCCGGCATGCTCGACCGCGATCCGAAGCAGCGCTTCGATGAGCTTGCTAAGTTCGATCTCGCCCGATACGGCCTGCGCGGCCTTGAGCACCGTTCCGACATCCAGCTGCTCGGCGCGCGCGCCAATTGTAGCGGTGGGGGATGCAGCGGCCGGTGCGTCGCGGAGATGCGGATGGAGCTGTTCGAGTTGCCGCACCTTGCCGAACGCGCCCCAGCGAAGATAGCAGCGCCGCGCCTCCCGCAAACAGGCACGGGCGATCGTCTTGACGCCGCGTGCCGCATAGAAGCGCGCGGCCGCCTCATGGGCCAGGCCCTCGTTCTGCACGAAGCCGTTCTCGCCTGCTGAGTGAATGGCCTCTTCATACAGACGCATTGCATCGGCGTCTCGCCCTTCGAGGCGGGCGATCTCAGCCGACACCAGCGTGTGCTTGTCGGCGAAAGTCGGTGCGTAGTTGTCGGCCCACTCGCGCAGTTGTCCTAAGTGCGCCGTCAGGAGTTCGCGCCACCTCTTCTGCTCGTCCGCAGTAGCGTTCTCGTAGAGCGCCGCCACCGTGAGCGCGGTGTAGTAAAAATATTCGAGTACCTGAACCCGGTGGCTTGAGGTCCAAAGCAGCGCCTTGGCCTTATCAGCTGCCGCAAGGGCCTCGTCGTAGTCCCCTGACAGGAACCGCGCCATCAGTTTGAGGATCCAGTACCAGCAGAGTTTCAAGGCCATGCGACCTGCCGTGAGTTGGGCCTCGAATGCCGCCTCGTCGAACTGCGAATCGCTGAAGGTGGAGAAGTTCCCGGTCCGGCCCTGCATGGTCGCGACGAAGCGTTGCTGGCTCCGGATGATGTCTACGATGTCGCCGTACTTAGCTTCCCGGGCGAAGTCCAGCGCCATCTCCGACTCGCGCCACACTGCATCGAGCGGATCGTTGCGCAAAAGAAGAAGGCTGCAGATGTGGAACATGTCATAACACGCGGCGGTCAGGTCTCCCGTCTCGATCGCAGCGTGAAATGACGACCGGGTGAAATCGATCGCGGTCGTGATCGGTTGCGTCCAGAAGGCAGTCGTTCCCATCGCGTAGTGAGCCTTTCCACGGTAGACGACGAAGCCGTGCTTGTCGACCAGGTCGCACGCCAGCTTGCCGAATAGATACCCCTCGCTGTAACGGTGAAAGACCGGGCCGAGGATGATCCCGAGATGGGCACAGCCGTGCGTGGATGCGCCGCACATTCCGTGTTGAATGCTGACGTTCACCATGCGGCACAGGAGCAAGCGAAATAAATTGGGGTCGGTAAAGTAGGCGGGCGCTATCAGGGTCGAAAGCACCTGGACGGCGGCCTGTAGTTCCGGATCGGTCATCAGATGCAACTCGATCAGGCTCTCGATCGGGCGCCCCTCCAGGTTGCGCCAGAGCATCTCGTACTCCGCCTGGACTTGTTCCTGGGTTGGATGCGCCGGGAGGTCAATGCCGAACAGCCGCAGGCACGTCAGCGCGCTGTCGACAGCTTGTGCGTTTTCAGACTTCACCGTATGGAGCAGTATCTTCTGGTGGTAGACGGCCGCTCCGTCGACTTTCGCCGCCGCGCGCTCCAGGAGCTCCGCAAGCAATTGCTCCGCTGTATCGAATTCACCGGTTAGAAACTCGCACGCCGCGTATTCGAGCCGGAGGCTGAACATCAATTCGTACTGGCTGGCCCAATACGTCTCGTCGAGCAGCGCCATGCCGGCGGCGAGATATACGTTGGCCGACGCATAGGCGGCCGACGCCTTGGCTTTTCGCCCGGCACGTAGCTCGATCGCCGCCACCTGGGCTTTCTCGTCCCGTCCGATCAGCCGTGTGGCGCCCCGATTGAGCTGATTCGCGACATCGAACAGATGCTCGGCGAGTTCGTCCGCGGTCAAGCTCGCCAGTAGCGCGCGGCCGATGCGCAGGTGGACGTCGGCTCGGTGCTCGTCGGGAATCAGTGAATAGGCCGCCTGCTGGATGCGGTCATGCAGGAATTTGTAGGCGCTGTCCTCGCGAAAGACGAGCCCGGCGCGGACGGCTTCCCAGAGGGCCCCATGGATCGCCTCTTCCGTTTCCCCGTGAACCAAGGCCAAGGTGGCTATCGGGGCGATATTGCCCAGGCAGGCGAACTGTTTCAGGGCTTCCTGGGCGCTGGAAGACAACCGCTTCAGCTTCGCGGTCATGAGATCAACCACGTTATCGGTGTAGCTGATGGCACGGATGCGATCCACGTTCCATCGCCATGCCCGCGTGATGGGGTCGAATGCGAGTAGCCCCCCCTCGGCCAGCGCGGTGAAGAACTGGATCGCGAAGAACGGATTTCCGCCAGTCTTTTGGTGCACCAATTGGGCCAAGGGCCGCGCATTCTCCGGCTCGCAGTGCAAGGCATCCGAGACGAGCTCGCCGATATCGGCGAGTCCGAGCGGCGCCAGCACGATCTCCTGGACCCGCGCTCCGGCTTTGCGGATCGTCTCCAGCGTTCGCACAAGCGGGTGAGAGGGACCAACCTCGTTGTCCCGGTAGGCGCCGACCAGCAGCAGGTGCCGCACTTCCGAGTGCGTGACCAGATGCTCGAGGAGGTCGAGCGTTGCTGCGTCGAGCCATTGCAAATCATCGAGGAACAGCGCAAGCGGGTGCTCTCGCGTGGCGAACGCGCCGATGAAGCGCCGGAATACCGACTGGAAACGGTTATGCGCATCTCGCGGCGGAAGGTCTGGAACGGGCGGCTGTTTCCCGATTACCAGCTCCAGCTCGGGAACGAGGTTGACGATGAGCTGACCATTCGGGCCCAGCGCCTCGCTGAGGGAGTCCCGCCACCGGCCAAGCTCGGCCTCGCTCTTGCTCAGTAGCGACCGGATAAGGCTCCGGAAGGCCTGGCCCAGGGTGATGTACGGGATGTCGCGCTTGTACTGATCGAACTTGCCGGACGCGAATAGCCCGCGCGGTGGCACAAGCGCCCGGTGCAGTTCGTTGACTACTGAGGACTTGCCGATACCCGAATAGCCGGATACGAGCACGAACTCCAAAGTGCCGTTCGCCACGACCCGGTCGAAGGCAGCGAGCAGCGCGTCGTTCTCGCGCTCCCGGCCGTAGAGCTTCTCCGGGATTAGCAGCCGGTCCGATACGTCGTAATCGCCCAGCGGGAACGGGTCGATGCGGCCATGCGACTCCCATTCCGCCAGACCCCGCCGGAGATAGGCCTCGACGCCGGCGGCGGTCTGGTAGCGCTGCTCGGCGGTCTTGGCGAGGAGCTTCATCACGATAGCCGAGAGCGGCCCGGGGACAGCCGCAATCCGCTCGTTGGGCGGCAGCGGTTGCCGGGCGATGTGGCAATGCACCCACTCCATCGGATCGGCAGCCGTGAAGGGCAGTCTCCCCGTAAGCATCTCGTAGAAGGTGACACCCAGAGCATAGAGATCGCTACGGGAATCCACCGAGCGGTTCATCCGGCCGGTTTGTTCCGGCGCCATATAGGCGAGCGTCCCGGCGATCACCTCCGGCGCCGCAGGGGGCTGGTGCTCGCGCGGCAGACGCGAGGCAATGCCGAACCCTGTCAGCCACACCCCGCCGCTTGCCTCGCCCACCAGGATATTTGCCGGCTTGATGTCCTTGTGGATAAGACCTCGCTCATGCGCTTGGCGTAGCGCGCCCGCGAGAGGGATCGCGATGCGCAGGAAATGCGATGCGTCCAGTGGTCGGCCAAGCAGTCGATCGAGCGGCGCTCCGCCGGGATCCTCGAGCACCAGCACGATGCGGTCGTTGTAGCGCGTGAGAGCGACGGGTCGCGCCGCCCAGCCAGCGTCGAGTTCGGCCTTAAGGGCATATTCGTGTTGAAGCCGTTCGACGCAATCGTGCGAGATTTCTTCCGCAGCAACAAGTAGGATCGGGGGCAAGCCGTTAGCGGCGCCGCGGTAGAGAGTGATGTCTCCCTCCCTTAGCGGCGAGAATACGTACCTCGAGAGCTCGTTCACTCGGGCCTCCTGCGAGGAGGACTAGTTTAGGACCTTGATTAGGTTACGTTTGCTCTCGCCCGTCAATCCAAAAACAGGCACTAAAAATGCGATCTATCACGATCGGTGACCTTGCCCCAGGTTTTATCCAGTTCTGAGTTCGTCCTTGCCGCTGGATTTGCCCTGCTGGGCGGTGGGAGCGACGGGAGCTGGCGCGGAGCCTTCGGCATAGCGCAGCGCCAGATCCCGGCGCGGGTGACAGGTCATCGCGAACTCGGACGGGGTTCTCCAGCCGCCCGAGCAGCCACCGCTCGACCATGAGGACCACCTGCTCGACCTTGGCCTTGTCCCGTGGCCGTAGAGGCCTCCCCGGCAGAATGCTGGTGCCGCAATGTGCCTCCATGTCGGCGTAGCTGCGGTTGGGCTGCGGATCGTAGCGGCAGGCCTTGATCACCGACCTTGGTATTGTCCGGCACCAGCAGCGTCGGCACGCCGCCGATCGTCTCGAAGCACCGACGTGGCCGCTGATCCAGTCGGCGAGCCCCTGCGTCCAGGTTGCCTGCGCGTAGGTGAAGATCGATGCGCCGCTTCGATCAGGAAATCTACGGCCTGTCCACATCGCCATGCGAGGGGCTGTCCGGAAAGAAGCTGATCGGTGAATTGCAGTCGCGCGACCGACGCCTGACCGACGCCGAGATATACGCGTTTTGGAGGGCCACCGGGCGCATGGGCTACCCGGCTGGTTCGGTCTACCGCATGCTGCTGCTCACCGGGTTGCGGCTGAACGAGGCCGCGCAGATTTCGTGGCCGGAGGTTCAAGGCGACACGATCGTCATTCCGGCATCGAGGATGAAGGGCCGCGAGGGCAAGGCGCGCGAACATCTGGTGCCGCTATCGTCGGCGGCGCGGGAGGTCATTGCATCGCTGCCGCACATCAAGAATGGGCCGTTCCGGTTCTCTCTCAAGGCCGGGAAAACGCCGATGTCGGTGACCGGCCCGATCAAGGCCGATCTGGACCGTTTCCGGACTTTGAAGGCGATGGCCCGGCGCGGCGAGGATCATCAGGCCGTCGATCTGCCGGGATGCGTCAACCCCGATCTGCGCCGCGCCGTTCGCTCCGGTCTGTCGGCATTGGCGCGTCCCGCACAATGTCGCGGAGCCGTGCTGGCGCACAGGCCACCCGGTGTCGTCGGCACCTACAACGTTTATGATGGGGTGGACGCCCCGCCGACGGCATCGATGTGCCAAAGTGGAGGTGTTTAGCACCACGTAAGGGAGGCGTCCGTGATGCAGGTTAGCACAATCGGTCTGGATATCGCCAAGCATGTTTTCCACGCACATGGAGCGGACGGGAAAGGACAGGCTGTATTCAGCAAACGGATCAGCCGAGGAAAGCTCTTGGATTTCTTCGCAGCTCAGCCGAGTTGCACGGTAGCTTTAGAGGCATGTGGCGGAGCCCATCACTGGGCCCGGCAGCTCACGCAGCTTGGCCATCAGGTTCGGCTGATCCCGCCCGCCTATGTAAAGCCGTTTGTAAAGCGGCAAAAGAATGATGCGATCGATGCTGAGGCGATCTGCGAAGCTGCGCAGCGGCCGAACATGCGGTTCGTTGCCGTGAAGAGTGAAGAGCAGCAGGCTGCGGGTCTGGTGTTTCGAACCCGGTACCTGTTGGTGCGGCAGCGAACCCAGCTCATCAACGCGGTCCGAGGACACCTCACGGAATATGGTTGGATAGCGCCCAAGGGGCCATCGCATGTGGCGACGCTTGCCGACCTGATCGAGGAAGAAGCGATGGCCAGCTCCCTTCCCGAAGCGGCCCGTCCCATGTTCCGAGTGATGCTAGACCTTCTCGCCGAGTTGAATGGCAAGGTCGCGGATCTCGACAAGGAGATCACGCGACGCGCTCGCGAAGACGAGGTATCGCGCAGACTGATGACCATTCCTGGCGTCGGCCCGATCTCCGCCACCGCGATCGCCGCCCTGGCGCCGCCGATCGAGACTTTCACCAAGGGGCGCGACTTTGCCGCCTGGTTGGGTCTCACGCCTCTTCAAAAATCGACGGGTGGCAAACAGAGGCTTGGTGCGACGTCCAAGATGGGGGAGCGACGCTCAGGCGCCTCCTCATCATCGGCAGCAGCGCCGTTGTGCAACAGGCGAGCAAACGCGGAGCGCCAAAGGGTTCCTGGCTCGAACAGATGTTGACCCGCAAACCTCGCATGCTGGTAACGGTCGCACTTGCGAACAAGATGGCCCGGATCGTCTGGACATTACTTGTAAAGCGCGAAAATTACAGGGCTCCGGTCTCAGCCAAGGCTTGATCTTGGGGGGCCTGAGGTCGTCAGAGATGTAGTCGGTCGAAGGAGGGTATGGCGCAACAGTCGGCGAGACGGGGCCGGAAGAACCAGGTGTACTCATCGTGCCCAGAGCACGCGTTTATGATTTGGTTTCGGTCCGCGAACTCCCATACGGGCCCGCAGCTTCATCGCTGCACCATCAGAGGCCGGACAGATGGCAGCATCCGACTACGTGCCGATCTTCTTCAAAAATCGCTTGCATCTCGCGGGGCGTCCACAGATGAGTATGAGTAGGAGAAGGCCGAGGCGCTGGAGGCATGGGCGCAGCGGCTGAATTCCAACGTCAACCCGCCTGCCAAGGTGCCTGATAAAAAGATCGTCCCGCTGCGGAAGCGGCGGCGATGATGGCCCGGCAGATCGCGGCGGGAGTCAGCCTATGCGCTGACGCGGGCTGGCCGGTGGTCCCTAGCCCTGCCCTGGCGGCGCGCTGTACGGCCTTCTAATGGCCTCGACGTCGATGCCTGAGGGCGTCACCCGTCGCCTACCATTTCGTTCACACATGCCGTACGGCTCATCAAGACCGCCGGCAGGGCAACCCTTGACGCCGCAGGGCCTGCGCGATTTCCGCAACGCTGCCCGCGTTGCAATCTCACTTTATGGCATGCCCCAAGGGACCCAAAAAGCAAGCCAGGGTGGTCTTGGCGCGGGCTGCGGGCGTGGCGTTGACGCTGATCCCCGGCAGTGACACGTGTCGCTGGATCGGACCAGCAGCCGATCAGGGTCGTGACGGATCGTTGTCATGGTCTCGATGGCACTGCTGCACGTTGACGACCGGCGCGCTGGTGAAACAAATCCGGCGGCGGGGCATCGACGGATGGCGGCGCACCCTCTGGCGCATGTCGAACGCTCAGGCGCTGATCTTCATCGCGGTGGTCGTCGTCCGGTCGCGCTGCTGCTGGCGTGATCGTCGACCGGTGGGCACCCTCTCAGGGAGCAGACAGCGACGTGACAGATCGGGAACTGCTGCGGACGTGACGGCCATAGAAAAAGGGAGGCCGCCTGCGTTGCCACAAGCGGCCCAAGTCTAGGGAGGAAACGCCCAGGGAGGGCAACGATAGCAGCGAGCTATCGCATACCCTTAGCTAAGACGATCGCGATCAGCGGCTCAATTGAACGTAAGGGGTGATGGAACGATACAAAGGTTTATGGTCCTGTCGGGCTTACTTGCTCTGCTGCTTGAGCGGCCACTCCATGTCGCGCACCAGCCTTTTGAATCTGATGCAGCGCCTTGAAACTTTCTCAGAAATGGGCGTCAAACAAAAAGCCGGGCAAAATGCCCGGCCCATTTTTCAAGAAGCGGTAGTCCGCAAAGCGCATGTGCAACCTCTACAGCATCACCATCAATCAAGCCGCGATGATCGCACTGTTTCGCGTCGTCAACCTCTATGTCGGCAATCTCGCGCCGATGCCGGGCGTGTTTCCCGACTATCCCGCGCCGGTCTCATCTTTCAAGGGGCCGGACGCTTGGGCTAGAACGCGGAGCCGCTCGGCTATGACGACCAGCTGAGCTAAAGATTGGACGTTCATTTTTTCCATGACCACTTGCCGATGCGCCTTGATCGTGCGCTCGGTGCTGCCCAGTTCGCGCGCGGCATGCTTGTTTGTTTTACCCCGAACGATGATCTCGAAGACCTGCCGCTGGCGCGGGGTCAGGGTCGATAGACGGGCGCGAAGCGCTTCCATTTCGCCTTTCAATGCAAGTGCCGTCTCGTGTCGCGCTATCGCCTTTTCAATTGCGCCAATTAATTGATCGGAATTTACAGGCTTGATCAGGAAGTCGTCTGCCCCCGCCTTGATGGCCTTCACGGTGGTGCCCACGTCGGCATAAGCACTGAGAAACACAATAGGCAACGTCGACCCAAGTTCGGTCAAACGGCTCTGTAGCTGCGGACCGCTCAAGTCAGGCAATCGAACATCGAGCAGAATGCAGCCCGAGCCGTCTTTGTGCGGGCACTTATCCAGCAACTGCTGGGCCGATGCGTAAGTGACTACCCGGTACCCTGCCTTCACTAATCGTCGCTGGATGGCTGTTCGGTACGACGCGTCGTCATCCACGACATAAACGATGCCGGGCAATTGGCTCTCCTAGGAAGAAAGTGCTTGTTCTTGCTGTTGCTCTTTTCAGCGCTTTCTCGCCCAGCATCATTGCCGGTCAGTCGCTCTCGGAGGGAACTAACGATGTCACCTTGCCAAGCGCAATTAAATTCGCAGCGGAGGCTCACTGCGCTAGTGAGGTGTTACTATTCTGTTGCAAATGCTTCGCAAGTGCGTAGCTAATGCCGGACCGGGGCCACACCTAGGCGACGCCGGTGATCCCGACGACCGATGAGGAGCGCGACGCGTGGATGCGCGCGCCATAGGATGAGACGAAGGCGTTGCAACAGCCATTGTCCGACGATGCGCTCAGGATCGTCATGCGCGGGGCCGACAACGGTTTGCTCCCTGCCCCAATGCCCGTTCAACGGGCGCTGACAGCCACCTTCTACCTGTTAATCATTTGGCCGAACCGCTACGATGTGCCTACTCGGCTGGGGACTAGGACAGCAATGCGATTTTGGCTATTTGCCTTTTCATGGCGATCTTTTTGCGGGCGGCCCTTCACCGCTGCGCTGGACATCGCATTATTGCTGCCGTCGCTGTGCCAAAGTCAGGCGGCTGATCCAGAGCCACAACGGGTTCTGATGCTGCAGTCATTCGGACTTCAAGCCATGGACCGATTTCGCGGAGATCCTCCGGACTGAAATCAGTATGCAGTCGAAAGCTCCAATAGATTTTTTAGACCCCACCGAGCGAACCAAACATGTCCGGGACGCTGCCTCGGAATTGCGGGACTCCCGCTGGCGATCCATATACTCATCCATCATCTGGTCAGCTCTCTGTTCTTCATAATCCGTATACTCAGAATAGGACTCTTCCAGCTTCTCCAATTCCAGACTAAAGTTGCCCCCAAGGGCCGACGCAAATAACTCATAGTCTTCTCGAAGGCCCTTGAAGTCGTCCTCTTTTCGGCAGTCGCCGATCTCAGAGGCAATCTCATTTCTTGATTTTTCGAGCGCCGCCTGCAGTGCAGCTAGGATCGCTGCGTTTCTTGGCCCCTCGAGGTCTAGTACACTAACAATCTCACGGAGCTCGGCCGTCCTGCAGCAGACCTGCGCCTGACTTACGAGCTGTTCGACCAGCTTCCGCTCCAGTGTTGAGGATTGAAGTCGCTCCCAGGAGACGCGCTCGAGAGCGGGCAGAGCATCAACACCATCGTTGATCGAAACTGCACGGTCGCGCCAGCCTGAGGACATATCAACCTCAATCGACTTGGCCGGATCTAGCAATTCCTCAGTTTTCATCGCGTCTGCAAGAGGGACCATTGCGGCGAAGCGAGCTCCTTCTGTCCATTGCATCACGCCAGTCCCGGTCTGAAATTCGACCAGCCGATGCGGCCTCGCTATAACGCTTGCAATAGCAGCCGCAATAGGTACGCCGCCCTGGATGAGAGCTGCTCTAACGTTTGGAAACCGCCCTCGCCTAACTTCCAAACCCGTTCGATTTGGCTGAAATCTACTGCGCCAATGACCAGCTTTTCGGGCGGCTTGCGGACGACTGCGCTGACCGGGTCGATCACCGAGGGATCAATAACTTCCAAGGCGTTGCCTCCCGTCGGCCGGATGAACGCATTGGCAAGTTCGGCCATGGCGATAGCCCAGTCTTCCGGCCGTCGCGGGAAACTCCTCCGCGTCGCGCGTGCAACGTGGAGCTTGTTGAAGGCCGGTGGGAGAACTGCGCCCTCCGCCTTGCGGCCGAGGCTGTAGAGTGCCAGCAGCAGGGAACGGCCGGCGTCGCACAGCTGATGGTCGTAAGCATGCAGCCAAACCTCGGAGGGGTCTCTGAGTAAATTGCGAACAAAATCCCGGTACGGCGAGCGGCTGCGTCCGCAGCATGGTTATCCGAACCGCTTGATAGGCCCGGCGAGGAAAGACGTATCCTTGACTGGGGCGAATGACATGTTGGGAAGGTGAGTCGTTGGGGCACTGGCAGACCCACACATGGTGATCAACAGGCCTACGGCCAAACGAATGCATCCTATTTTCTGCAGTTGAGGTTCATGAAGTCCATGTAGGTTCGCTGTACGCCGACACCCACTAAGTTGAACGTTAAATTCGGCGAGCTGAACAGCCCATCCAGCGCGAACAGGCTGCGTCGCGGCAGTGGATAAAGAATTAACTTGTATTTAATCGTCAAGCTCGCCCCGCCCCCTATCTCTGCTTGATCAGGGAGGTGCTGGGCGCGTTGCCGCTGACTTGACCGCCATTTACCCGGCGATTGCATGAGTTTCTGGCCCAGTGTCGGTGACGGAGTGACATAGGATTCCGTGCAATGACGTCTCTCCATCAATTTAACGTTTTCGCAACATCGCGTGGCGAGGGCCTGCATCCGAAGCTCCAAACCTTGCTTGAGCGCGCGGCCGCCTCGCCGTTTTCAGAGGTGTTGTTGATGCGCCGTGACGGCTTGACTCAGGCCGGGCCGAGCCCGGCTTCTGAAGTCGCCCCATCAGAGGACAGCGTAACGCCGTTTGCGCGAGAGCTGGCTGGCTCCGTTGTCACTGCCGTGCCCAAGCAACAAAATATCGAAGGAAAATCCGAAGAGAGACCGTATCGCTTAGTTGTGTGGGCAGTCCTTTCAAACCCGCGTCGTGGACACGTCTTACGCCGGGGCGCGCGCATTCTTGTCGGGGTCTGCACAATCGCCGCCTCCGCGGCAATACCGCCGGCGTTCCCGAAATGCGAAATATCCTGCCGAAGGAGGATCATGCGGCCGTGGCAGCCCATGTGGACGGGCAGTCTTTGATCCTGGACAACAACCGCCTCGCATTGGTGCGCGATACGAGTATGGCCGGATGCATTCCAAGTCGCGTGCTCGACGCGGACGGCACACGGCGCTTTGTCCCGTCAAAGCAAGCTGCGCAGGCGCGGGCGCCAGCCAATCGAGCCCGGCCAGTTCGTCCGGCCTCCCCGGCCGTCAGCGCGGTAGTAGGAGATAGGTTGGCGCGCCGATCTTCCGCCCGAATCAACCATCGCGAGTAGAGCGTGGAGACGATTGCTATAGCTTTGCTTTTGCTATTGGCCGTCGTGGTCGGGAGCGCGCTCGCACGCATGTCCCCAATGCCCGTTCCGCTGTCGCTGGTTCAGATTGCGCTCGGTGCATTGATTGCTTCGGTCGCCAATCTCGGCGTGACGCTGGAGCCGCATATTTTCTTCCTTCTGTTCCTGCCGCCCCTACTTTTCCTCGATGGCTGGCGCATTCCGAAGGAAGGGCTGTTCCGCGACAAAGGGACAATCCTGGAGTTGGCGCTCGGCCTCGTCGTGTTCACAGTCGTCGGCGTCGGCTATTTCATCAACTGGATGATCCCGGCGATACCACTGGCCGTCGCCTTCGCGCTTGCCGCAATCGTCTCGCCTACCGACCCTACGGCCATTTCCGCAGTCGCAGCCCGCGTTCCGATCCCCAAGCGACTGATGCACGTACTTGAGGGCGAGGCACTGCTCAATGACGCTTCCGGGCTCGTGTGCATGCGCTTCGCTGTTACTTCGGCACTGACGGGAAGCTTCTCACTCTCCGACGCGGCCGGCATGTTCCTCTGGCTCACGATCGGCGCTATCGCCATCGGCGCGGGCGTCACCTGGATTGCGTCCGTCGCAAAGAACTGGGTGTCGCGGCATTTTGGTGAGGAGACGGGCTCGCAGATCCTGATCAGCCTTTTGATTCCGTTCGGTGCCTACCTTTTGGCCGAGCACCTGCATTGCTCTGGCATTCTCGCCGCCGTCGCTGCCGGCATCACCATGAGCTATGTTGAATTGAGTGGTCAGGCGCTTCCTATCACCCGGGTTCGACGCAGCGCGGTTTGGGACCTGATTCGGTTCACCGGCAGTGGCATCATCTTCGTTCTACTTGGAGAACAGCTTCCGCAGCTCGCCACCGGCGCCGCGCGGGTGGTGGGTGAAGCCGGACACCATGAGTCGATCTGGCTCGTTGTGTATGTGGTTGCCATCAACCTGGCGCTTGCGGTGCTGCGCTTTACATGGGTCTGGACGTCATTACGCTTCACGTTGTTTCGGGCAGCGTTGAAGGGTCGGAACCCATATGGACCAAGCTGGCGTCTCGTCGCGGCTACCTCGCTCGCCGGCATTCGGGGTACCATCACCCTCGCCGGAGTGCTCACGCTGCCGCTGACGATGAACGACGGGTCAGCGTTTCCGGCGCGCGACCTTGCGATCTTTCTCGCTGCCGGCGTGATCATTATCTCACTGGTTGTGGCGAGTTTCGGCCTGCCGTTTCTCCTCCAGGACCTCGAATTGCCACCTGAGCCATCGCATCAGGAAGACGAGGACCGGGCACGCATCGCCGCTGCGGAAGCAGCGATTCGGGCGATCGAACAGGCGCAGCATGAAATGGGGGAAGGCCGCAGCGATGCTGATCTATACACCGATGCCGGCCTAAATATTATGGAGCTCTACCGTCAACGGATCGATGGGCGCTCTACGAGCGACAAAGACAGGTCACTGGCGCAAAAAATCAGTGAGATCGAGCACAGACTGCGCCTGATCGGGCTTCGTGCGGAACGGACCGAAATCTACCGAATTGCTCGCGCTCGACAACTCTCCGACGATACGTCTCGGAAGCTAGTCAGAGAACTTGACCTGCTGGAGTCACGCTTCACAACTCGGTGAAACGCCCCATTTGCATCTGTTGCGCCGTTCTTGCTGCGGAAGGGCACCTGCTGCGGGCAGCATCACCAACCGAGGGAGCGGTTTAACGGCCACCTTGGCGCACGAATCACGACAACGGGAGGTAGCCACGTTTCAGAAAGCGGTCTTGCGAGCCTGGAAGGAGGTCGACGCGCCCTGGCCTATCGCGACGCGCAACACCGAGTGCCCATGTCGCCCGCTGCGAGTCGAAAATCTGACTGCGCTGCTACCGACCAGGCAACGCTGCCCGGATGGTGCGATCGATTTCCTAAATGTCCTATGGCGATCAGTAGTCGTCCGTTAAGAAGCCGAATTGAGCGGGAGCGGACAGGCAAGCGTATGCGATAGCTGGATCGGGAAGAGGCACAAGAGTTCTCTGAGCCAG
>NZ_JBEPRI010000033.1:0-41111 GCF_040548265.1 Bradyrhizobium sp. F1.13.3
TGCACACTTCCGACGGATAGGCCGCCGCCGTCCGGTTCAGCTCCTCCACCAGATACGCCCGCTCGTCAGGTGGCAGCAGCTCAATCCGCCCCACCGGCTGCTGCGCATCGGCCCTCACAGCACACAACAAATTCTGCAAATGCTGTGTCATACGGTCGATCTGATCGAGCTCCAGGCGACTTGCATCAAAGTGCCATCGGAAGCTCCCATCCAGAGCGCAAACCTCAAACGTTAGCGCCTCACCAGCCAGGGCCGCCTCAGAAATCGGGCTCGAAGCTAAATCGCCAGTTGCAGATCCGCCATTTACAGTAACCGTAACGCCAACCGGCCAGGGACGGCGCAATCGTAGCGCCTCCACACTGCGCAAAGTCGGGCATCGAACAACCAGATCGCGCGCAAAGCTATCCTGCTCGTTCAGTTGAGCGAATTCGGCCGCGACCGCCGTACGCGCCTCCGCGAAATCTTTATCGAGGTCGATGGCAATTGCCATCGGCACGACAGACGCGACAAGCACCTCGAGCGCTTTCAAGCCGGCTCGCGATCCATTCGGCGCGGGAGTCCATCCCAATTGAAGCTCTGATTCCCCCGTGACGCGGGCGAGATAGATCAGCCAAGCAGTTAGTAAGAATTCCGTGCGATCACTGGGGGACAGCTCAGCCAACGCACCTGGAATTCGCCACGAACTCGACTGCCATCTGGGCGTAGCCAAGGCTTCTACAGAGGATAGAAAAGGAAGCTGGGATGTTTTGAACTGCTCTAGCCGCCGTCGCCAAAAACTCTCCCGAGGCACCAACATCTCATGCGCAACCGTTATGCCCCGCGCCTCATCATCGCTTAGAATCGGGAGTCGGTCGCCTACATCGCGATCAGAACGCCTGGCTAGTGCCCGCGCGTCCAGAGCCTGACCATCTGAGTCGTCAAACCAAACATCAACATCTTCTGTGCCTGTCGCGACACGCCAGTGGCTGGGATGGATTTCAACTAGAGACCCCGCCGCAAAGCCCGAGCGCCCAGCCGTTACTTCCAAGCGCCTGACGGCGACGACATCATCGCCTAGGAGAGCCTTGGACAGCCCCAACGGATTGGCATGATACGGGCCAAAATCTAAGGCGCGCGTCATCGCTGCCAGCCCCTGTGCGGATTGATCCCATCGCAGACAGCCCGCAGCATCTGGGCGTCGATGTTTCGGGAAAAAACTTCGGTCCGCTAGCGCCTGCGGACGAGCACCGAGCTCTCCATTTGTTAAGCCGATTAGAAGTTCGCGGAAGCCCTCGATAGCAGCCTCATAACATTTCAGGTTCAGCGTCAACGCCGTATCGCTCGGCGCAATCAACACTTGGCGTTGTACTACCAGCTCACCAGTATCAACCCCATGATCAATACGATGCCACGTGATGCCATGTTCAGTCTCTCGGGCAAGAAGCGCCCAAGACGTCGCATGAGTTCCCGCATATCGCGGCAACGGACCGTCATGGTAGTTGAAAGCGCCTTGACGGGCTCGCCCAAACACCTCCGGCGGCAATACGAACGGATTGGCAACGGAAAAAATCCATTCCACCGGCTCGGCCTTCAGCAACGCGGCGAGCTCTTCAACGCTCACAACGCACGGGATATTAGCGCGAGCGGCCCAATTGGCGAATGTGGCGTCGGCACACAGCGCCACGCGGATGTCGTGGCCCATCTCCCGTGCTAGCTGCGCACACCTGATGGCTAGCGTACCACCACCAACAAAGACGCTAGAATAGATTGACGGAGTTGCAGCTTGGAGCCCACCACTTTCGCCTAGCCCGCAAGCATCCGTCCGCATTGGAGGAGACCGATGCACCATCTTCATCCCTTAGCCAATCCATCGCGCAGGTCGAGCGGCCCCACCCAAGGCGCCCCGCACCATAGAGACTCAGGCCTGTCGCAGGATTTGCTCGAGAGCTGCCGTGCGAAATGCTAGTCAAATCCGGCCAGCCTTGAGAGTTATCCAGCGCGAAGAAGCAAGAGCGGCACCTTCGACGGTCGCGACTAAGCGTCAATTGGCGGGACCGCAGTCAACCCTGCAGCGTCTATGGCGGTGATTTGAATCAGTCGAACAAGGCTTCATCTGACTTTCTGGGCGGGCGACCACGGGATCGCTATATTCTATAGATTCCTCACCATATAGCAATTTGCGTGCCACAAAGAGGCTGTACAAATCCTGCTTGAAGAGCGAAAGAGCACGCGCTTCGCGCCGTGGCGCCGAAATATTTGAGCCTCAGTGTGCAGTTGCGGACATAACGTCTTCAGCTCGATATGGCGAAACATGGCGACTTCAAACTCTGACGGTTGCTTCTAGCGCCGAACTCGAACATCTGCCTGAGGGGCATCGTCAACTTAATCGACCGCCGAGCCGAAGGAGGCGATTCTCAAAGGTTCGAGATTCGGCGATAGCGCTTGTCGCGGAGATTTCGCGCCAAGTCGCAAAGGCTCGTTCGCGCGAAGCATGACGGAAGCCTTCCGACACTTTGACAAACGTTCATCCGCTATACTCTGTTTCGACGCGTCCAATTGTTCAAACGCAACCGCCGACGATTGAGCCCGCTTCGGACCAGATTCGCAGTTAACGGTCGCCCTGGATCCATTGGGTGCCTAAGCATCGGTCTCCCCAAAGGTAGGGAGCCGCTACAAGTGTGTTACTGCACCGGAGCGGAAACGCGCCTGGCAGCCAAATCCAGCAACTTACGCGCCAGATTAGGCACCTGTTGCTTTGCGCCACTTCTTCATTCTTGCAGGCCCGATCTGGGCTCTTTTGTCGGGCTTTCGACATTCTTGTGTGGTGAAGGATCCCGGGATCTGCGATCACCTCCCCACTTGAACCTGTTAGCTGGATCCGGTTTGCGCCCGCCACAAGCGAGCGTAAGCGCCTTCAGCCGTCAGCAGATCAGGATGCCTTCCTTCCGCAACAACTCGCCCCTTGTCTAAGACCACGATCTTGTCGGCTCCGCAAATCGTGTAGAGACGATGAGAGATGACGACGATGATCTTACCGGCCCGACGCAGATCCTCAACCGCTTGTAGCACAAACGTCTCGGCGTGGGAGTCGAGAGAGGCGGTCGCCTCGTCGAGGATTAAGATCTCCGGATCCCGGTACAAAGCCCGAGCCAACGCAAGGCGCTGCTTCTCGCCGCCGGAGGGGCGCACGCCGTTCTCACCCAGATGGGCCTGGAAGCCGCCGGGCCAGCGCTCGATTACCTCTCGCAGCCCTACTTGATCGCAGATTTGCACGATCTTCTTGGTGTCCGGCTCGAACTCGCCAAGTGCAATGTTCTCGATCACTGAGCCCGAGAACACGTCGATCGATTGCGGTACCGCGGCAACAAGCTTTCGCAGAGATACGGTCGTGAGGTCCTGGAGGTCATAGCGGCCGATCCGGATGCGTCCGCCCTCAAGCGGGTAGACATTTTGCAGCAGCGCCGCAAGCGAGCTCTTGCCCGAGCCGCTTTCCCCCACCACAGCCGTGATCTCGCCTCGACGGAAGGTGAGGCTGAGATCCTGGAAGAGCTCCGGCTGCGCGCCATAGCGGAACGTTACGTTCTCCAGGCGGATATCGCCAAGGTCGGACTTGGTGGCAATAATGCCGCCCCCTCTTGCCGGCTCCAGGTCGAAGATCTCGAACAGGCGATCCGCCGCGATAAGGGCATCCTGGACGAGCCGATTTGTGTGGATCAGGCTGGCAACCGGCCCGGTGATATGGCCCAGCAACGTATAGCAGGAAAGTAATTCGCCGGGCGTAATGGTCTGATCGAGGGCAAGCGTCGCACCAAACCACATCAGCGCGATGGTAAATAGGGTCGAGAGGAAAGTCGAGGCGTTGTCTCCGAAAACCGAGATGAGGCCGGAGCTGTAAACGGAGTGCAGCGTCTTGACGAAGCGGGTCTCCATCTTAAAGCCGGCAAAGCTTTCTAAACCGAAGGTCTTGATCGTGGAGACTGCTCCGAGTGATTCAACCAGCTGCGCCTCCACATCGGCTGCATTTTCCATAATGGCGCGCTCGCGCTTCCGATTCAGCCGGTTAATGGCCCAGTAGACTAAGAGGTACGGTGGGATGGAGACCGCCACAACCAAAGCGATCTTCCATGAGTAGAGGAACATCAGCCCGAATGAGAACAGTATCACCAGCACGTCGACGAACATGGTGATCGAGACGTCGTTCAGAAAGCTCCTGATCTTTACCGCGTCGTTCATGCGGGATACGATTTCGCCCATTCGCATGCTATCGAAGAACTTCTGGGGCAGGCTTAGGATGTGATTGTAGTAGCCGAGGATCAAGCAGACATCGATCTTCTGCCCCGTTTGCAGGACGAGCCGGCTTCCGACAAGACTGATCAGGACCTGTGGCACTAGGATCAGCAGCATGGCGACGCTCATAAGGTTGAGCAGGTTGCGGTTGCCCGCTGTGATCACATGATCGACGATCTTCTGGACGTAGATGGCCGTCGAGAGACCGAGGATTGTCGTCACCAGCGCCCCGACCAGAGCCTGCGCCATCACCTCCCTGTGTGGCGCAACCAGACCGGCGAAGCGGGCGAGGGGCGAGGTGGTCTCGTTGCGGCGCTTGAAGTTGTCTGCCGGAACCAGGAGCACCAGGACGCCAGTCCATTGCGTCTTGAATTCCTCGTGCGAAAGCTTGCGAATTTCGCCATAGGCGGGGTCCATGACGGTGACCCATCTCGTGTCAATCGCCTGGATTACGACGAAGTGGTGGAGGACCTCCTTGACGATTACGTGCGCGATGGCGGGCTTGGGGATCTTGTACAGGCTGTCGAACCCACCCTTCACACCCTTGGCGATGAAGCCGAGCTTTTGAGCCGCTTGCGCGAGGCCCAACACTGTGGTGCCGGAGCGGTCGGTCGAGGCATACTGGCGGATGCGCGACAATGGCAGCTTATAGCCATAGGATGCTGCGACAGAAGCAAGGCTGGCGGCCCCGCAATCTGTGATGTCGCGCTGCTTGAACTTGATGACCTTGCTCGACATGGCGGCTCGCTGGCTTGGAAAATCAAGAATTAGCGGGCCGCCAGGAGCGGATTGAGCAAAGCGTCGGCCTCATTGTAGAGTAGTTGCAGGAGGGTGCGGTCGGCCAGAAGGAAGCGGGCCCGCACGGTCATGCCTTTCTTCAGGTGACCGATGACCCCGTTTTTGAGTGCGAGATGGCTGCGAGAGAGCGCACAGCGGACCTTGAAGACCGGGCTCCTATCATGGAGCGTGAAGTCCTGCGCCACGTCCAGCACTGTCGCGTCGATGACACCCCATTGATTGTAGTTGAAGGCATCCACTTGGAGCCGCACCGACTGGCCCGGCCGCACGAAGCCGATGTCGTTCGGCGAAACGTAGATTTCAGCCACTAACTCGCGGTCCGGCGAGACCCAAGCAACGGTTTGGCCCGCCTGGACGTAGCTGCCGGGAGTGAGGCCGGAGAATTGCTCGAGAGCGCCGGACACCGGAGCTTGAATGCGGGTCAGATCGCGTTCGTTCTCGAGCTGATGCAAGCTGGCTGTGAGTTCCGTAAGGCGGAGGTTAGCATCGGAGAGCTTCTGATTCCATTCGGCCGATTTGCTCTGGGTGAGAATCTCGCCTTTCACGTCGAGAATCCGGAGAGCGAGAGCCTTTTCCTCGACCGTCTTGGCGGGTACTGCATTAACCGAGACGAGTCGCTGAGCGCGTTCGAGTTCTGCCGCGGCATTACTGCGGGCATATTGGTTCTCCCGCAGTAGGTTGATAAAATGCAGCCGCTCGGCCGTGGCGGACTGGGTCAAGAAGCGGATGGGGACATCTGCCTGCGCGCCGGAAGAGATTAGGCTCTCGAGGTCACGGACGAGATCGCTCTTTACGCGGATTTGGCCTGTAAGCGCGCTGAGCTTTTCCACAACCACCTTATCATCGAGGGCAAGGATCTCTTGCCCGTGCGTAACCAAGTCATTCTCAACGGCAAGAATACGCGAGATCCGTCCTGAGACGGGTGCGATCAGGGGCGTCTTCTCCAGGGAGGGGCGAATGCTACCGGGACTTTGAACAGAAACCGTTACGGTTATAAGTGGCAGCGACACCAACGCCGCAACAACGAAGAGCACAATGATCTTGTAGATGACCAAAGATCGTCCTGATCGTCGCGAGAGAATGCTCTCTGCAGAATAGCTGATTGTTTCAGGAGGAAGTAGGATCTTTGACAATTGGCAGTTTCCATGGAAACCCTGTCTTCACCGCGCGACGCTGGTGTGCTTCCGTATGAGCATACACTGGACCAGCGCCGCGCTCTCAATATGACTTATAATGAGCTTGGGCCGCTTAGTGGTGGCGACCGCGGATCGCGTCGCATACAAGCTTACCCGCAATGATCACGCCGGCTATTACTCCCCCAACGGGGAAAACTATTCCTGCAACCGCCCAAAAACCCCCTCCCGAAGTTGCGGACGCTTCTTCAGGAGTTAGTTCGGTTACACCGTAGAATGACATGTCGGTCTTCATTGTTTGCACTCTTTCTATGAGTGATGGAGTCTGGGGTCGCTGCGCAAAGAGAGGAGATCAAGGATCGTGCCAACTGCGTTGGTGGAGACCCAGAACACCGTTCTGCACCTATTCAGCGGCTAAAGTGAGCGTGCGGCGGCGTGCAGGCCGAGCGTCGCCGCGTCTCCGATACGACAAACCAAGCTGGGACCAGAACGAGGTGTGTCAGGAGAGCGACAACGAGCAGATCTTGCGGTGCCACCCGGGGAATAGTTGGAATTCGCGGTGGCGATCTCCGGTAACATTGAAGGTAGCGGTTCAGGCGGCGAGGTCAATTGGCTGATCGATGGGTTCGGTGGCGAGCGTCTGCCAACCATCGACCTTGCGCATGTTGATCTGGCGGGAGGCGAGCAGCGCCCATAACGGTATGGCAGCGGTGTCTGCGGACGGCAGCACGGTCTGCGTCCTGAGCCGCCGCTTGAACTCAAATGACTCTTGACCTTACGTCGTCTCTCGATCTTACGTCTAAAGAGATATTTCGGCGGGCAGAATAATCCTGACCGTCAGGCCCGCCGGATCGCGTGCAAGTAGGTCAATGCTCCCGCCGTGTCGTTTGATAATATCTTGCGCGATCGACAAGCCAAGGCCGAACCCATCTCCGTCCTGGGTACGCGCGCTGTCGCCTTTGAAGAACGGTTCAAACACCCTGTCGCGAAGCGTCTCGGGAATTCCTGGGCCGTCGTCGCCAACTTCGATTTCGAGCCCCTTATGGGGTCCAGACCTGAGAGACACAATGACCGTGTTGCCGTGCTTGATACCATTCTCAACGATATTGGTTACAGCACGCGTCAGCGCTTTCGACCGAGCCGACCAGACGAGCCGAGGAGGCCCCTCGTAAGAGACGTTATGCCCTACGTCACCGAACTCCGAGCAAATCGTCTGCAGGAGGCTGGGAAGATCGAGTCGAGACATTGCTTCGGATTTCCCCTCTTCACGTAAATAGTCCAGCGTCTCATCGAGCATGCGGCTAACATTGGCGATGTCACTGAGCATGGCATCCCCTAGGCTGCGCTCCATCACGCGCTCGGCTCGCAGCCTCAATCGTGTAAGCGGAGTCCTGAGATCGTGACTTATGGCGGCGAGCATCCGAGTACGGTCGTCGAGGAGTGCGCGGATGCGCGTGCGCATCTCGTTGAGAGCATCCGCAACCTGAGTGATTTCGCATGGGCCCGTACGTTTGATGGTTTGGTCGTCCTGTGGTGAGCGGCCGAACGACAGTGCCGCTTGGGCCACGGCAGCCAACGGTGCGATTATCCAGCGTACCGCGTACATCGAAAGGAGGAGTACAAAGATCAGAACGATTGTCAGAATCAATGCCGTCTGTGTAAGGAAGACTGGCCAGAGACTTGTTTCTGTAGTCGCGTCGAAGATCAGGGCGTACTGATCATCAAGCTTTACCGCGAGCTGTTGCTCCGGACCTGGCGCATATCGGAGACTCTCAAGGACCTCGATTCCCGGCTCGGAATCCAACTGTCTCATGAAGGACCAGGATTGGGCCGGCAAGTTGGAGTCTCGTGGCCCAGATTTCAGCTCTGACATTGCGATACGACCGACCTGAACGCCTGCGGTTCGAGCCGCCGATAGAACAATATCGGTTTCCGTTGGACCTTTGGCCGCTCGGATAAGCCGAGTCACGTGGCTGATACGTGACGCCACGGCGGCCGGACTGTCTTTTGGAGCCTTCACTCCGAACAAGACGATAACGATCGCGATTGTGAGCATCATGCCCAGAAGCACAGAAACAAAGACAATACCTGTTATCTGAGTAGTGATGCTGCGCGGCTTCAGGCGGTCGAACAGCACCATCAGGTCTGCTCCACCGCCGGCGTAAACACATAACCCGCGAGACGTATTGTTTTGATCATCAAGGGATCCCGCGGATCAGCCTCAATCTTTTGACGGATGCGACTGATATGAACGTCGATGCTGCGTTCAATGGGCCCGACATGGCCGCCATGGATCAGCTCGAGCAACTGCTCTCTCGATAAGATTCGGCCGGGATTGCGGCAGAATGCCAGCAGAAGATCGAACTCCACACAGGTCAATGCAATCCTGACACCTTCGGGGTTATGTAGTTCGCGGAGGGAGGCATCAATCCGCCATCCGGCGAAGACCAGCGGTCGCGTTCGGAAGCGCACAAGCCCCGGCGTGGTCTCAGCACGCCGTAGGAGCGCACGTATGCGCGCGACGAGCTCGCGAGAATTGAAGGGCTTCGACACATAATCATCAGCACCGATCTCGAGACCTACTATCCGATCTATGTCGTCGCCACGCGCAGTGAGCATGATGATCGGGATCGAGGAAGTAGCCCTGAGCCGGCGGCAAATACTGAGTCCGTCCTCGCCCGGCAACATGATGTCGAGGACCACGAGGTCGACGTTCTCCCGGCTTAATACCGTGTCCATCTCCGTGGCTGATCCGACGAATGAAGGTTTGAAGCCGTTCTCCTCGAGAACCTCGGACAGCATACGCGCGATTTCCACGTCGTCTTCAACACACAGGATGCGTGCTTTCGAGTCAGAAGAGGCGGAGAACACGGAAAGCACGCAATCCTGTAAGGCTGCCATTACGTCAATTTATGGGCGCGTATTGCTGCGGTCACCGTTGCAGTTGTGTTTTTTTGTTAAGATCCCCTGTGAAGCCTGATTCCCCGATGCCAACTCGGTGACACGAAACATCTCTTAACATGACTTAATCCCCTCTCGGGACATCTCGTCTTATCGTGCCGCTTCGATTACTCGAGGGGTGCCATTGGCGATGCTTGCGTTTGACCTGATCATCATCGCCATCCGGCTGTCCGGATTTGCTTTAGCTCATAAATTCGCGCCGCGCATCTCCGCCGCAGGCGTATCGATGTTTCTTTTGTCCGGCTGCGCTACGGCGCTAATGACCCGCGGCGCTTTCGTCCCGTGACGGCATGGCTCCATCGAACGGCGTACTGTCGAAGTCTCTCATTCGAATTAGGAAGAACGAGGTTCTCGCAGCGAAGACTCGCGCGTCTGGTCGGCAACGCCGTCGACCGATCGGTGTGCATTGGTTTGAGCGATCGGTTTCAAATCGTTTTTCCGAACGCGCCAGCCGACTTGACCGTTCGTGCGGTTGTGACCCATGCCGCGGCCACCGATGAAGTGGTCGCGGGAGCATCCAAGATTTTTTCGATCATTCCAGCAGTGCTCAGCCTCGGCGTACCGATTCCGGTCCCACGTATTCCGATCGGACTGGGAAGCCTGACGATTGAGGCCGAAGCGGTGGATAGCACAAACAGGCAGCAGGCCGCCATGATCTGGGCTTGCGGCGCGGACTCCCTCACAGCTTCGCCGGAGATGTCCAAGGCAGCAGACGCCTATACCCTGGCGAATTCCTTCGGCGCGGACTTTAGCCGCCTGCTTGTCACGGGCGGCAGTCCGTTCGGAAAGCTGCCGGATGCGCCCTCTCGGGAGAAAATCGACTGGTCGCTTGGCGGAAAGGCCAAATACGCTGCCTGCGAGGGGTTCGGCCGCGATCCCGGCGTTCCGGGAATGATCGCCGACAGTATTGGCCTGCCGCCCGAATGGTCTGATGACGGTGCAGTTCCAGCGAGCAAGCCGTGAAGCCCGTCAATGACATCAGACCAAATCGATGTGGACTCCAGCTCGTGTTGGTAGCTGCGGCGTCGCTGCTGGCGGGCTGCGCCGTCGGCCCGGATTATGAAGGCCCATCGATCAATCTGCCAACGCGCTGGCATCAAGATAAGAAGACGCCCGCGCCACAAGCCGTCGTTCTGGCGCAATGGTGGCGACGTCTGAATGATCCGACACTAAATGCACTGATCGCGGATGCGGTGCAAGACAATCTCGACGTCGCGGCAGCGAAAGCCAGAATTCGCGAGGCGCGCGCATATCACCAACAGGCGATCGGCGCGCTGTTTCCATCGGTCAACGGCCGCGGCCTGGCGACACGGAACGGGAGGCCGAGCGCCTCTGCCACTGGATCGGATCCAGCCTCGGCTTACAATCAATTCCAGGCAGGGTTCGATGCAAGTTGGGAACTAGACCTCTTCGGCGCTCAGCGCCGGGCTGTCGAAGCCGCATCCTACGGCGTCGACGCTGCCGACGACGACCTGCGGTCGACACTCCTCACGCTGATCGGAGATGTAGCGTCCTACTATGTCGAAGCGCGCGGCAACCAGGCACGCAGTGCACTTGCCCGCCGGGCGGCTACGTCCCAACGCGAGACCGCAGCCTTGACGCAGAGAAGCTTCGAGGCAGGCTCGGCCGCGGCCGTTGATGTGGAAAGGGCGTTCGCGCAATCGGCGAGCACAGAAGCCAACGTTCCAACCTACGACGCAGCATATGCACAAGAGGTCCATCGCCTGGGTATCCTGCTCGGACGCGACCCGTCGGTTCTCACGCAGCGGATGGCGCGCTCCACCGCCATACCGGCTCCGAGACTGCCCTTACCCACCGGGATTCCTGCTGATGTCCTCGTGAACAGGCCCGATGTCCGCAGCGCGGAACGGCAGCTGGCGCAATACACAGCGAGGATCGGCCAAGCAGAAGCGGCACTCTATCCGACTGTCAGCCTGACCGGTTCCGTTTCCACCACAGGGCTCAGGATCGGAGATCTCGGAAAGAATTCGTCGATCGGCTGGTCGTTCGGACCCACGCTCAGCGTCCCTGTCTTCAATCGCGGCCAACTCAGCGCCGCCGTTACAGTCGCCCAAGCGCAGCGTGACCGATACGACATCGCCTGGCGGTCCGCTGTGGTTAAGGCTCTCGAAGATGTCGAGAACGCGATCGTCTCGCTGGCACAGGACCGCATCAAGATCCGTAGTTTGGCGGAAGCCGCACGACGCTACGGAGAGGCATTCCGTTTATCGCGCTCGCTCTATGAGACAGGCTCAACCAGCTTTCTGGATGTCCTCGATGCCGAACGCTCGCGATACTCGGCTGAAGACGCACTCCTTCAAAGCCGTACAGCCATCGCCAAAAACTATATTGCGCTCGCAAAAGCTCTGGGAGGCGGCTGGGATGGTACTATCGACGCCTCCCGACCAGAAATCATCGATACCAACGCCGGTCCACGCTTCGCGCGGAAGCGATAAGTCGTGCACCGCTCCGGAGACCGAGTGCCTATTACCATGATGCCAATGACAAGCGACATTGCGGAAAGATCGAAGGGCGAGCGCAAATCCGGCCCAAACTTTCCGCAACGGCCGGGTCCCGATGCGCCTTCACAAGGGCCTAATGGCAGTCCCACGCATTCGCCTCCCTCCCGCACCAAACGTCGAGCCGTTCTGCTGGTTGCGATTGTCAGTGTTGCTCTCGCTCTCGGTTGGTTCGCAAAAACAAGGCTCTTTCCAAGACAAGCAGCGAACCCGATGACTGCAACGGTCACGATCGGCGATGTCGAGCAGACCGTTCTCGCAAGCGGCATGCTGAAGCCGGTCAAGCTCGTCGCAGTCGGCGCGCAAGTCTCCGGCCGCTTAACGTCTCTCAAAGTTGTGCTTGGCCAGAATGTCAGGGCTGGCGACCTCGTCGCAGAAATCGATTCATTGACCCAGCAGAATTCGTTGCGAACCGCGCAAGCCGTGCTGCAAAACACCCGTGCCCTACGTCAGGAAAAGGAGGCGACGCTCGCTCTTGCGGAGTCGTCTCTTGCACGCCAGCAAATGACGCTGGCGCAGAGAGCATCGTCTCGCGCCGACTATGACTCCGCCGAGGCTAATGTAAAGGCGACGCGCGCGCAGATCGCACAATTGGACGCCCAGATCACTCAGGGAGAGGTTGCAGTCGAGACTGCCCGGATCAATCTCTCCTACACCCGCATCACCGCTCCGATCGATGGCACGGTACTGGCCGTCGTGACCCAGGAAGGGCAAACGGTCAATGCGGTGCAGTCCGCACCGACCATTGTCGTCATGGGTCAACTCGATACCATGACGATCCGGGTGGAGATTTCCGAGGCGGATGTCGTCAAGGTCAGGCCCGGTCAAAACGTTTATTTCACGATCCTTGGCGAGCCCGACAATCGTTATCGTGCAACCCTTCAATCTATTGAGCCTGCGCCGGACTCCATCAGGAGCGACAGCAGCTTCAGTTCATCCAGCTCATCCGTTTCCAACGGTTCATCCTCGTCTTCTTCGTCAGCGGCCATTTACTACAACGGCATTTTCAACGTACCCAATGCGGACAATCGTCTCCGCACCTACATGACGGCCCAGGTCCACATCGTTCTGGGCGAAGCTCAAAACGTCTTGACCATTCCCGCCGCGGCGCTCAACGGGCCAGCTGCTGATGGCAGCTACACGGTGCAGGTCATCGAAACCGCAGGCACAACGACACTTAAGACGGTCAAGATCGGCCTGAACAACAAGATCACGGCCGAAGTCCTCAACGGCCTCAAGGACGGGGAGCACGTTGTAAGCCAACGGAGCGCGACGCCGGTGCCGACGTCCGTGGGAATGTCGCGATGACTTTGCCGCTCATTGAACTCCAAGACGTCGGTCGCGCGTATCCTTCAGGTGAAACGACAGTCGTTGCGCTCGCCCACTTCAATCTGAAAATCGAAACGGGCGAGATGGTCGCGATCGTCGGTGCTTCCGGATCTGGAAAATCGACGCTCATGAATATTATGGGATGTCTCGATAGGCCGACCTCAGGCAATTATCGGATCTTCGGCCGCGAGACGGCTTCGCTCGACATGGACGAGCTTGCGGCGCTTCGGCGAGAGCATTTCGGCTTCATCTTTCAGCGATATCATCTCCTCACGGAGTTGACGGCGATCGGCAATGTGGAAATGCCGGCGATCTATGCCGGCCTCACACCGAGTGAACGGCGGTTAAAGGCGACGAGCATCCTTAACCGCCTCGGCATGGCTGGCCGTGTCGATCACAGACCCGGTCAGCTTTCCGGCGGCCAGCAGCAACGCGTGTCAATCGCCCGGGCGCTCATGAACGGCGCGAACGTGATCCTCGCCGACGAGCCGACCGGTGCGTTGGACAGTAAGAGCGGCGAGGAGGTGCTGCGCATCCTTGACGAGCTTCACGCCGAGGGCCGGACGATCATCATCGTAACTCACGATATGACGCTCGCCCGCCGGGCTGAACGCATCATCGAGATGCGTGACGGCATTATCGTATCCGACCAATCAAACCGTCGTGCGTCCGGCCTCGAACTTGCGGAAGGCGACGCAGAGCCGGGAGCGTTGGCCATCGCACCTAGGATCGCATGGAAGCTGCTGCTCGACCGTTTTCGAGAGGCTCTGCGGATGGCGATGCTATCGATGAATGCTCATCGACTCCGTACGTTCCTGACGATGCTCGGTATCGTCATCGGGGTCGCGTCGGTCGTATGCGTGGTCGCACTGGGGGCAGGCTCGCAGGAGAAGGTGCTCGCCAGCATCAATAATCTCGGCACCAACACGCTGGAGATCTTTTCCGGTAGGGATTTCGGCGATGTCCGCTCAGCGCAGATCACAACTCTCGTGGTGGCCGATGCGCGTGCACTAGCCCAAGAGCCTTATGCGGCTGCGGTAGCACCAACCGTGTCAACCAGTAGCACATTGCGCTTCGGCTCAACTGAGGCGCGCGTACAGGTCAATGGAGTCAGCGATCAATATTTTGAGGTGAGGGGAACACAACTCGCCGAAGGCGCCTACTTCGACGCCGACAGTGTCCGAAGCGTCGCGCAGGACGTCGTGATCGATGATAATGCACGTAATGCCTTGTTTGGAGACACGGCAACAAGCCCGGTCGGAGAGATCATCATGGTCGGCCGGGTTCCTTGCCGCATCGTAGGCGTGACACGCTCACAACAAGCTGGATTCGGCTCAAGCGCCAATCCGTCGATCTATCTTCCCTATACGACGGTACAATCCCGCTTGCTCGGAGCTTCTTCGCTACGCAGTATCAGCGTACGTGTCGGCGATAGCACGCCGACCGATGTCGCTGAGCGAGCAGTCACGGAGCTCCTCACGCAGCGACACGCCACCAAGGACTTCTTTATTCTGAATACTGATGATATTCGGCGAACGATCACCATTACGGCGCAGGCTTTGACCCTGTTGGTTGCCGCCATCGCCGTAATTTCGCTGATCGTCGGCGGAATCGGTGTCATGAATATTATGCTTGTATCCGTCTCGGAGCGGGTGAGTGAAATCGGCGTGCGCATGGCCGTTGGCGCCCGTCGGAGCGATATCCTGCAGCAATTTCTGATCGAAGCCGTCTTGGTGTGTCTCATAGGCGGCTTGCTGGGCATTGGTCTGGCGCTAGGATTCGGCGCCTTGTTCAATTTTTTTGTCTCGACTTTCAGCCTGATCTATTCAACGACCTCGATTGTTATCGCCTTTTTGTCCTCCACGCTGATCGGCGTGATCTTTGGTTACATGCCCGCGCGCAATGCCTCGCTCCTCGATCCAGTGACAGCGTTGGCTCGCGAGTAGGCCGAAACGCAGATCGCTAACGCGGCGCCAATCCACATCGGCCCATTTTTCGGCCACAGCTGCTGCTGTAGTTGCTGCGAGGGAGATTGTCGCGTCTTTTACGCCGACTCGAAGATGACGTTCGACGGAGAGTCCATTCCGCTTCGTCCGCCGATCAGCGATTGGGCATTGAAGTGCCGATCACATTATGTGATCGACCACGGCGAGATGATCGAAGCCGGTCCTTGGAATGACGAACAGGTCGAAGCCGAGCGCCGTCGTGATGGCGCCGCCAAGACGCACTCAGGCAGTCGCCAAAGGTCGAAGCTCCTGTCCAGCTGGCTCCGCCCAAGGGAACGTCAAGCTTCTGGCGCCGCGCTTGGGATTGAGTGTCTGGCAGATCGTAACGGTAAGCCCGGCGGTCATACCCGTCGGGCTTATTGGGCTTCGAAGTTGTACGGTCAGGGTGACGCCAACTCGCGGGCATCAACCATCTGCTTTTGTTGTCGCTCATGTCCGCCTTTCAGAGTGCGGAGAACTGATGTAGAGTTGTTCGGGATCCAACGTGTCATGAGCAAACGGAGCGTGCGTAGACGTTACGATGGTGACATTCACGTTGGGTCACAGATTACCGATCTCAGACCCATACCCCAGTGACTTATTGCTTCGACGATAATGCGTTTTTGCTCAATACAATATCCGTTGACCGAAGATTGCTGCACAACCAAGAACGATCAGCCCCATGCCGTCCCGGTGCCAGATCTGGCTGCAGAGCTCATCTCATCCGTCAACGTCAACGAATACGGCTGGTTCTTCCCTTCGGCCAAGGACCCTTCGAAGCCCGTCAGCCATGGCACGCTCTATTCGTTCATGTGGCGCCAGCGGGACCGCGGCGTGATCCCCTATGTGACGAACCGCGATCTACGCCGGACCTTCAAGACGTTGGCGGGCAAGGCTGGCATCCCGAAGGAGATTCGTGACCGATTGCAGAACCATGCGCTTCAGGACGTCAGCTCGAAGCACTACGACCGCTGGAACTACATGGCGGAGAAACGCGCCGGCATGGCGAAATTGGGACAAGTTCGTCCGCGCTATGTTCGCCAAGAAGCGCGTGAAGATGGCCGTAAGCCCCATCGGCACGTTAAGACTGGTAAGGCGACCGTCGAGATCGACCTGCAGAGCTACTCTGCCTTTGTCGGCGATCTGAAACAGAAAATCGCAGCGGCACGGCACCGGGCCGGCCTTTTCGGTCAATCGGGAGCTCGTCCTCCTGTACTGGACCACCGGTCGGGACATTCTCGGCCGACAGGAGCGAGAGGGTTGGGGCGCCAAGGTCATCGATCGGTTGGCGGAGGATCTCCGCCGGGCCTTCCCAGAGATGACCGGCCTCTCGGCCCGAAACCTGAAATATATGCGCGCCTTCGCCGACCCGACAGCGACCTTGTGCAACAGGTTGTTGCACTATTGCCTTGGGGCCATAACGTCCGCCTTCTTGACGCCGTCAAAGCGTCCGAGGAACGCACTTGGTACGCCCGGCAAGCGATCGAGCACGGCTGGAGCCGTAACGTCCTTGCCCACCAGATCGACAGCAATCTTTTCGCTCGTCAAGGCAGTGCGCTGACCAATTTCTCACGGACCCTGCCGGTCGAGCAATCCGAACTTGCCCAACATGTCCTCAAAGATCCCTATACATTCGACTTCCTCTCGCTTGGCCCCGAAATGCTGGAGCGCGATCTCGAACGTGGTCTCATCGAGCATCTGCGCTCGCTCATCCTTGAACTCGGCAAGGGCTTCGCTTTCGTCGGTAGCCAATACCATCTCGAAGTCGGTGACCAGGACTACTATCTCGACCTCCTCTTCTATCACCTACGCCTGCGCTGTTTCGTGGTGATCGAATTGAAGATCGAGGACTTCAAACCGGAATTTTCCGGGAAGATGAACTTCTACCTCTCGGCCGTGGACGATCAGTTGCGCCACTCCGACGACAAGCCAACCATCGGCATCATCAACGAGGTCATCGTGGAATATGCGCTCCGGGATTCCAGCAAGCCAATGGGCGTGGCTCAATATCAGCTCTCCCATGCGCTTCCGCCTCAGCTTGCACGGGACCTTCCGACGGTCGAGGAGTTTGCACGCGAGTTCCCGCTGATGTCAGTGGTGAAGCTTCGCATTGAGATCGAACGAGCGCTCCGCGACCTCGCCGTGGCAAAGGGCGTCACGGCGAACCGGCCGGTCGGTATCATGAATATGCTACGGGACCTACAACGGCACGGGATCGCACCGGCCAGCACCCAGGAGATGCTCAGGGCCCTGCGGGTCATGAACGAGGCCTCGCACGGAGTCGACGTCGATGCAGACGCTGCAAAGCAGGCCGTTAACATCGGCACAGTCTTCTTGGCCGAGCTTAGGGAGATAGGAACCGGTGATTGACACGCTGAGCGATCAGGTACCGAACGTTAGAAGCAGACCCCCAGCGAGCAAGGTGCAGCTCTCAGCGAACCTGTCGCACCGACCGCATGACGCTCCCTGCGATGCTGAGGCTTAGGCCCATATCGAGGCACAGCTTGAAGAACTCCTCCGGCGCGTCGGAAACATCGAGGTGATGCAGCCTTGTCAGATCCCTAGCAAATTTCCCGATTGGCACGACATCGCTCGATGTCACCCATTCTGTATTACCGACCTTTGCCTCGAATTTTGCGATGACGTCATCGGGAAGTTCAGGACCGAACAAGAAATATCTCAAGTACGGGATAAAATGAGGATACGTGTAAATATCGGCTCCCGTGCACCCGTTGTGCTCGAATAGTCCTTTTCGAGAATCCTTGATCCGACCAAAATTGTACCGAGGATCATTCCAGTAGTTTAGCCTTTGTAGCGGCACCGCCTTGCGCTCGCTCAAAGAACCCAAGAGCGCCAGGATGGGCTCTTTAAACGCCAAGATCAATCCTTCGAAGAAGCTCAGCTTCGCTCTCGCTGAGATCAATATGATATTTCTTCACTTTTCCTCTCTTTTCGGCGCGTGGCCCATTGTGAGGCGTTCCTAGTCCCGCTGGCTTCTCTGGTAGAGTTCGAGGACCCACGGCGAGTGGTGGTGCTCTTGATACACCAGGCTGAGATGCTTCTTTGTCCGTGTCACACCGACGTAGAACAGCCGCCTTGCTTCGCGAAGCCCCGCCGGAGTGCGCCTGTCGCGTTCGCTCGGGATGTCGCTGGCGTTGACGCCATACATGATGACGGCGTCGAACTCCCTGCCCTTGGCGCTATGTAGGGTGCTGAGATTTACGCGTCCCGCACCTTCGACACGCCCCGCGAAGTGCGCGAGCGAAAGATCGAGATCTCGCGTCGGATCTGTGTTGGTGATCATCTCGTCGCAGATGTGCCATTCGACTTCCGAATTTCGGGCAACGTCGCGCCAAGGCGTGATGATTTCTCGATGGAAGCGCTCCAGCCATGTATGCGTTGTCTCCTGCCTGCCGATCGAGGCATTGAGGAATGTCATAAGCTGCGCGGACAAATCCTGATGCTCGCGTTCGCTGGCATGCCGCCCGAATACGAGCGCAATAGCCTGTGACAGAAGCCGCGCATAAGGTGGATCAGCCTCTCTCCATCCCCCAGTCACCCAGCGGGCACAATCCTCAATGAAGCGCGCGAGGCGCGAGTTTCTTCTGACGAGGGCGTTGGTGTCTGTTCGGACAAAGGGAATATTGGCTTCTTTTAGCGCACTCGCGACCTTGTCGCCGAGCCACGCCGCTCTATAAAGAACCGCGATTTGCCCGAGCTCAAACCCCTGTTCGATGAGCTTTGGGATGATCGTGACGGCAATGGCTTGGGCCTGTGAGTCATGGCCATATGGGACGTGCCAAAAGCTAAGATCCCCTTTGGGGGTCCCGTCGACACCGTGGTAATCGCGCTCTTCGCCAAGCGCGCCCAAAGAAGCGCGAATGATCTTCCCGCCCGAACGATAGTTGAAGCGCAGCCTGATGGTCCGCACATCGGCGCGCCGCGTCAGGCTTTCAAGCAGTTCAGGATTGGCGCCGGCAAAGGCATAGATTGACTGGTCGGCATCGCCAACGGCGAAAAGCCGGATGCCCCCCTCAAAACACAAGAGCAGGACGAGCTCATGCAATGCGTGGCCGAGATCCTGATACTCGTCCACAAACAGGACCGGGAACCGTGCGCGGAGCGCCTCACGGATCCAACGATGATCCTTGATCATGCGATAGGCGAGAAGCGGCATATCGTCGAAATCAAGCAAGCCCTGTCGGCGCAGTTCCGCCTCATAAGCCTCGATGAAAATCGCAAGTTCGGGATTGCGGCCACGCCACTCGGGCCGCGAGCGATCGACGTCGCGCTTGCGCTTCTCGGACGCGAACTCCCAGCGCCGGTGGGGATCGTCGGCGCCGTTGATGGAGTTCCGGTACGCCACCTCCACGGCCGCCCTCGCTTCCAATCGCGTCGCGACCCGGAAGTTAGGAGGAAGGCCTGTGGGCACGCAACGGACATAAGGACCGATTACCTGGCTCAGCGCGAACCCGTGCACCGTCCCGATGAAGGCGCGCTCTCCAGGAGTAACGCCGAGGCGCGCAAGACGAGTTTCGAGTTCGATCGCACACTCGTTATTGTAGGTGATACAGGCAACGCCTCGTGGTTCGACCACGTCTTGCGCCAAAACCCGCGCCATAGCCGTCGTCAGAGTTTTGGTCTTCCCACTTCCGGGCCCCGCCAGCACGATACAATGCCCGGTCTCAACGACAGCGGCGGACTGTTCCGGGTTCGCCTGGAGCTCAGCCAGGGCCTGACGAAGCGCGCGATCACTAGACATGAGCAACCAGTCCAACGATCGTGTTGATTGCGCTTTCGATATAAGTAGGCGGCTTGAGACCAACGGCTTTCTTCGAAAGACGCGCGCCGAGCCTGCCCTTGCCAATATCTGCAATCATTGCAAGCAATTGTGCGGCATCCACTGTCGTACCAGCTCGCCAAGCAGCGATGCGCCGACTGCGCACGGAGCCGAAGTCCTGCTCACTCAGGATATCGAGCAGCGGGTTCAGCAATGTGGGCGTGTTCGCAATAGAGACCTCGAAGGTCTGTTCGTTGAGAAAAATGCTGGATTTTGCAGCGCCCGCGCTGAACGCGGCATGGTCCATTGCTTCCCACGGTGCCAGTTGCGCGGCCGTCAGGAGAGGCTGGCCACGAACCGCAAGCATGTCCTGCCAGAGATCGAGTGTCCGCTTCCTTCCCAGAGGAGGCTTCGTTCCATCGAGAGGGTCCCAGTCGGTGATCACACTGTAAGGAAGCTTCAGTGCTTCAGCGAGCTTCACATAGGGGCGGAAGTTGACCCCGCCGACGTTGCAGACCGCGATCCCAAGCTCGTCCAACGAATGGCCGAGTGATGAGGCGAAGATTGGCAAGAGCGCCTCCTCTGCGTCGCCTTCGATAAAAATGACGCCTCGGGCGAACAGCAACTCAGCGCGTGTCGCATTGAGGTAGGTTTCAAGATCGTCGATTTCGTCCGAAGTTACCGGCAGGTTCGCCAGCGAGAACGCCTGGGTCGAGCCCCCCTGCCTCTTCAACTGCACGATAGATCGCAACGGGGTGACGGCGGCCAAAGTCGGCGAATGGCTGGTGACGATCATGGCCTGCGAGGCGTCGACACTGCCCAGCAGCTTCTTGAAGACAGATCGCTGGAGTTGCGGGTGAAGATGCGCCTCGGGCTCCTCGATGCACAGGAGCGAGAAGTTTCGTTCGTTCTTCTTGCGGCGCCATGAAAACTCAGCAAGCTTCAGAGCAAGCAACGCCACGTTGGCCGATCCAAGACTGGCATCCCCAATGCCACGCTTCCCGTTGTCGATGAACATCGCAATCGCCCTAAACAGGCGCAGCGGGTCAGTCGGCGCGAATCTCAAGCGCGCGTCGATGTCATGCGCTTTTCCCGAAAGATGGAGGATGCCCGAGCGCAACTCATCTTCCAGCGTCTTGATCGTCGGAAACGTTTCGAGCGTCTTGGTCGCCTTGTCGAGCTCGGCAGCGACAGCGTCGATATCCGTACGGCTGATCCCGGAAACGGCATCCTCAAGCAGAGGACGCAATGGCGAACTACGCCAGTTCCCCAACTGCCCTTCAGCATCTCGCAATGCGTCCAGCAATTCGATCGCGATGCGGCGGCGAACCCTACTGGGAAGCGAGCGGGTTTCGTCGCCGCCGCCGAAAACGATAAATTCACAATCGGCACTCGACTGTGGAGCACCGGCAACCTCGGGCTTCTTGCGGAAGACGTAGCTGAGTTGCGCGATCGTCGGATCATGTGAGGCGCGGAAATCGGTTAGAATCGCGGTCAGGGCCATATCCGTCGCGAAATCCGAAAGCTCCAGATGTACCTCGATGGGCGCACTGAAATCGGCCGGCCCTCCATCCCAGAAGTCGGTCAGCTTCAGCTGCCTGGCCGAGTCAGGGAGGGTCGGATCGAGTATGAGCTGGATTGCAAACAGCAGATTGCTTTTTCCGACTCTATTCTGCCCGAGCAGCACGACATTGCCAGCCAGCGGAATATCAATAGATTGAAAATTTCTGAAATTTCTTATGCTCAACTTGCTTAGACGCATTGTGCCCCCAGGATTGTATCTCTTTATTAGCCTGACATCTCGGTAGGCCGAGAGTCTGAGCAACCATCGAGACTCGACCGACAATAGCGTAACGTAGGCAAATGATCACTCGCTCCGCCCACATCGTCGACGGTTTGCTCGCCTTACGCAGCGCTCGCGCTACAACAGCCATGAGCGGTGCCATCGGCCGCGAAATCCTGACGCTTCCCCTTCTCGCCGGTCGCCTTGCCGGCGGGTTTACAACGCCCGCGGGGACCGATGTTCTTTACCCGGCGATTCAGGCAGCACTTGCTGCAGGAGGTTTTCGCGATATTGCCGGCATTGCGGGCTTGCCAGGCATGCCACGGGCCGTCCTTCAATCGCTCGATTCGGTCTGGCGCTCGGACTTGGATTTAGCCTCACTCGCCCACGAAGCCGTGCGGTTCCATGACCTTGCTCTGATTGAGGCGCGAATCCGCGAGAGCCTACCAGCCACCCATCTGCTGCCCCGCGACCTTCGCGACGCCGCCGTCGAACGCGCTGACTACACCCGCACCCTTCTGGGCACTGTCACACTTGCCGGCATCGTCGAGGTTGATCCGGTTTGGCGTCCCCTTCTCAATGCAATCATACGCGTGGCCGACCTGTCTTGGGATATGCCGGACGGCGTTGAGCAGCCCTGGTTCGGCGGCGCGACCCGCAAGAGCGCAGCCCCTGGACCTACACATATTTCCGCCGAAGCGAGCGCAGATCCGAAATCAGAGGTCGTGGAGGCGCTGAGATGGGCTAGGCGACTGCTATCGACGGGCCAGGTCAAGGCACAGGACATCGCAATCGCCGCGACCTCGACGCAAGACTGGGACGATCACTTTCTTGCCTACGCGAGAAGTGCGGCACTGCCGGTTCATTTTTCTCATGGCGTGCCGGCGTTGAGCACGGCGGATGGTCAGACCTGCGCTGCCCTTGCGGATATTCTAGGCAACGGTCTAAGCCAGGAACGCGTCTGGCGGCTGCTCCGGCGCCTTCCGTCGCGGCCGTTCGCCAGCTCACTTCCCGAAGATTGGTTCGCCGGCATTCCGAGAGGGGCAGCGCTACGGACACTTGATCAATGGCGCGAAGCGTTCACCGCGGCCAGGCCACGGCGGTCCACGGCCGAGCTTGCCGAGCAAACTCTTCTGCCGATCCTCGATCTCCTCGCCCGCGGACCAGAGGCTGGAAGCGAAGCCGGCACGCGGCTTTTGAGCGGCGCCAGCCTGACGATGTGGGAAGAGGCACTGCGAAGCGCCCCACCGCATGCAATTGCGCTGTCACTTCAATCATTGCGGGTCGCGGATCAATGCGAACCTGCCAATAGCGTTGTCTGGTGTCCGGCATCGCAGTTGGTGTCGTGTCCGCGACCGTTCACACGTCTGCTCGGCTTCACCAGCCGATCCTGGCCACGATCGGACCATGACGATCCCCTCATCCCGCATCATCTGCTCGAGCGCCGCAAGCTGCATCCGGTCAGCACCGCCGAGCGAGACCGCCTTCATTTCGAGATCATAAGGGCACAAACGCGCGAGCAACTGGTCTTGTCGCGCGCTCAGCGAAACGCCAGAGGCAGCCAGCTATCGCCAAGCACCTTATGGCCCGGCGACACGGTCGTTCACAAACGCGACCGCGTGCCAGAACACGCCTTCAGCGAAGCCGACCGGTTGTTGGCGCGCGCCCGCGACGCCGGACAGCTCGCCCATGTACGGCAGGCTCAGCTCTGCTGGCGAAACTGGCAGTGGCGCGCGGATCTCACCGCACATGACGGATTGTCGGACGCCAATCATCCAGCGATCGAGGCCGCCCTTGTGCGGGTCCAGTCGACGACCTCATTGCAGCGCTTGCTGCGTGACCCGCTCGGATTCGTTTGGCGATATGCATTGGGCTGGCGCTCGGCTCGCCAAGAGCCCGAACCGTTGGAGCTCGATCCGACGTCGTTTGGCGAACTGGTACACGAGTTGATCAGCGGTGCGATCTCAGCGCTTGAGCCCGCGCCGGGATTTGCACGCGCAAGCGCCAACGAAATCGAGGCGGCAATCGAAGGCGCTTCAGCGGCTGTCCTTACCTCGTGGCCGTTGCAACGATCCGTCCCGCCGCCGATCCTTTGGCGTCACACGGTGAAGGAAGCGGCGCGCAGGACGGCGAAAGGCCTTGCCTCCGACGATCTGGTACGATCCGACACGCGAAGCTGGACCGAGGTGCCATTCGGCCAAATCGATTTGGTATCGGAACAAGTGCCATGGAACGCAACGTCGGCCGTTCCGATCGAGCCGACCGGCTTGATCTTCGGTGGCCGGATGGACCGATTAGATATTCGGGCGACTGGCGACGCCGCGAGGATCACAGATTACAAGAGCATCAAGCCGCCTCCGAAAGCTCAACGCATCACCCTTGGACAAGGGCGCGAGTTACAACGCGTGCTTTACGCAATTGCCGTGCGGGCCCTACTGCCTGAGGTGAGAACAGTGATCGCACGTCTGGTTTATTTGGCGGATGACCCGGCAACCTTCGAGCTCAAGGGAGACGAACTATGCGACGCAATCACGCAGGCCATCGGATACCTGTCGGCGGCAACGACAATCTTGCGCAGGGGACGGCTTGCGCCGCGCTGGGAAAAAGACGCCTTCTATGACGACATGCGTCTTGCGCTCCCAGCGGATCGCGACAGCTATCTTCGTCGCAAGGCCTCGGAATTCCGCGCAGCCAACCAGCAACTCAACAAGCTCTGGAGCGCCGTGACATGACGCTCGTCGATCAGGACAACCGTTGCCGGGCAATGACAGACTTCTCGTCGATCCTGCTGGTGGAAGCGGCTGCGGGAACCGGTAAGACGTCGCTCATGGCCGGGCGGGTGGCGATGATGCTCGCCGCAGGGCACCGCCCCGAAGAGATCGCCGCAATCACCTTTACCGAGTTAGCGGCAAGCCAACTTGCCGCGCGAATTAGAGAGACCGTCGACCTCCTGCTGGTGGGCGTGGTTCCGGCCTTCTTGAAGGCGGTCATTCCGCAGGGGCTGTCCGGCCAGCAGCGAAACGCACTCATGGCCGCATCCGCACAACTCGACGAGTTGACTGCGACAACCATCCACGGGTTTTGTCAGGCGATCATTCGCAGCCATGGCGTCCAGGCAGGGCTTGATCCTGGCGCTCGCGTCGCCGACGCGATCGTCGCTGACAATTTGTTCATGGCAGAATTATCAGCGTGGTTCTCACGCCGGCTCGCAATTGACGCCTCAGAGGACGATCCGATCGTTGTCTTGGCGGAGCAAATCCCGCTGCAAGTGGTCGACCTCGTCCGCGAACTTGCATTCCTGCGGCGCAAGCATCCCGATGCTGAGCCGATCGCTCCGTCCCGAGATCTTCGACCCGACATCGATTTCGTCCAGGCAGTCGACGACTTCGAGCGATGGAGAGCAAGCATCGGGGACGAGGCATGGGCGCGAGAAATCGCACAGGAACTCGGGAGGCTGGCGACACGCTACCAAGGCTGCTTCACCGGCGATCCGGATTTTCGCTCGTTGTGGCAACTCTGCGACCCGCAATCGGGCCGGTTGTTTGGACGGAAGGGATTGCAGCTCAAGACTTATGACGAGGCCGCCCGCGGTTTTGGCGCTCACAAGAATGATGTTGGCAACGATTCAGGGCGGGCGCTGTTCGAAGCGGTCAACGACGCGTGGAGCCAGCTCATTGGCCACATCGCGAGCACGCTCGTCTGTTCGCTATCAAGCTCGCTTGACCAACTTCTGGAGAGCTATCGCGCCCGCAAACGCGCGGCGGCAATTTTGGATTTCGACGATCTGATAGTTCACGTTCAGTCCCTTGTGCGCTCACACGAAGAGGTTCGGCAGGCAGTCGGGCGGCGCTATCGGTATATTCTGGTCGACGAATTCCAGGACACGGACCGCATTCAAAGTGAGATTCTGTTCTCGATTGCTGCGACCGCCGAACGCCCGACGCATTGGGAGGCCGTGCGGCTGCGTGCCGGAGCGCTTTTCCTTGTCGGCGATCCGAAACAGGCGATCTACCGCTTCCGGGGTGCCGATATCGAGGCCTACGAGCTTTGCCGCAGGCTGATCCAAGGCCAGGACGGGGGAGCGGTCATCGAGGTCACGGCCAATTTTCGATCGCTTAGCCCGATTATCCATCACGTCAATGCATGTTTCGAGCCGGTTTTTGCAAAGCCTTCCCAGCCCCGATATGTCGCTCTTGCTCCAACACTGTCCGACGCGTCGCAGCCCCTGCCCTGCGTAGCGCGTTCCACCATCGAGATTCCTAACGCCGAGCGCATCTACGCGGAGATGTTTCGGGAAGCCGAAGCAGAAAGGGTCGCGGATATCTGCGCAGCGTTGGTCGGAAACTTGCCAATTTTGCGGGCCGACAAAACGCACACTCCCCTGCAGGCCGGTGACATCGCGCTTCTATCGCCGGGTCATACGGAACTCTGGCGTTATGAACGAGCACTCGAACAGCGGGGCCTTGCGGTTTCATCGCAAGCTGGCCAGACCCTACTGCGACGGCAGGAAACGCAGGATGTCCTGGCACTCGTGAGGGTGCTGGCGGATTCCTCGGACACGTTCGCCTTCGGCGCCTTCATGCGCGGTCCGTTGGTTGGGCTGAGCGAGCAGGAGCTGCTCGACATTACCGCCGCCCTCTCTGCAGATGGGACGGCTCAGACCTTCTTTACTGTGCGCACAGATCCTGACTTGGTGCAGCATCCGCTTGCCAAGGAAATTCTCATGTTGCTGCAGAGCCTGCGGCGCAAAGCGCCCGTCGTCACACCGAGCCTGATCCTCACTGAGGCCATCGAGCGCCTGAACGCGCGCGTCATTATCGCGGCGCGGCACGGAAACCGAAACGCACGGGCGCTCGCCAACCTGGATGCGCTGATTGAGAGAGCGCGCAGCTACGGGGTCGCCGGCCTGCGCGCTTTCGTTCGCGATCTTCAATCCGACTGGGAGCGCAAGGCCAGAGCACCAGAGGGTCGCATCGACGCCGCCGAGCATGCGGTCGAGATTGTCACGATCCACAGCGCAAAAGGGTTGGAATGGCCTGTGGTTATTCCGATCAATTCGACGACCGAGCTCTATCGGCCGGACCAGTTCGTTCACAGGCAATCCGACAACAGCCTGCATTGGATGATCGGTGGCGTCGCACCTCCGGAACTCGCGGCGGCGCGCGCCGCGGAAAGCCTCGAGAATGCCAATCAGCGCGAGAGAATTTGGTACGTGGCGTGCACAAGGGCACGAAGCCTCCTGATCCTTCCCCATATCCCCCAAGCGTCAAAGGATTCGTGGTTCAGCTCCGTCGATCTTCGTCAACTTGAAGTCCCAGAACTAGATCTTTCCTCCTTCACGCCGATGGCAGCCCGTTCTGGCGCTTCTCAGCCAAATGAACAGTCGGCTGAAATTTTTGCGACGGAACAGCTTTTCGTCGAGGACAGCTCGCCGGCTCTGGTCTGGCGTCGACCAAGCGAGCATGACGGCGATCGTCTTGGCGCCTCTCTTGACGGGGTAATCACCTTGGAGAGCCAGGCCGAGCGTCTCGAAATTTCAGGCGCGGGCGCTCGGCGCGGAGTGATCCTGCATAAGCTTATGGAGGAACTCCTGACCGGCGAGCTCGCGGATGAACTAGCGGCAAGCGTCGCACGCGCCCGTTTCCTGCTCGATCAGCTAACACCTCGCACCGGCGATGATCAAACTCGGCCCGATCCCAATGAGATGGCGGCGGCGGCGCTTCGTACCCTTGCTTTGCCCGCAATTGCTGAACTGCGGCCTTATCTTGTACCTGAGGTTCCAGTCTGGGCGTCGGATGAGCACGTTCTTGTCGCCGGTCGCGCCGATGCCTTGGCCATCAGCGGCCAGCGTGTCGAGGCCGCAATTGACTGGAAATCGGATGTCAACCCGACACGCGCCGTTCGCAAGGCACACGCGCAACAGCTGCTCGACTATCTGTCGGCAACCCATGCCAATCGGGGCGCGGTTATCTACCTCACGAGCGGAGAGATTGTCTGGGTCGGAAATGAAACCGACAAGTAACTGATGCCGCAGCTCACAGTCGCCGAGCACGAACGACTGGGCGGGCGCGCAGCGTTGACGTTAGAGTTCGCATGGCCGGCAAAGTACCTAACTAGTGCGGCTTTGCGCCCTCAAAGCCCAGAGATGCTCCAGTGAGCACCGTGGTGAGCCATCGAATCTGCGCATTCGCCACTGCCGACGGTCCAAGTCTTCGTACGCTCCGCCTGTTTCAACAAAGCGATGGTGCTTGTGCCGCAGCGTGGCATCGGCAACAAGCGAAGATATTTCATTTTCGCCCGAGGTAGCTCCGCGGGAGGACCTACGCTTGGGGAGGCGCTGCACGGGACGATAGCTTAGGACAGCGCGTGCGGGCTGCGTGTGTTGCAGCTGGAACGCATCCAGCGCCTTTGTTGTGGATAGCTCGGCATTGGCGCCGTTCGGCCGAATTTGACGCAACGGCCACCTCCGCGGTTGGCGTATCCTCGACGTGCCCTAGCACCAGTGGTCTCCCCGATGACCGAACAGTTTTCCCTGTTCCCGTTTGAGAAATGGGTAGCGCTTCCTTCCGGCGCGCCAGCCGCACGATGCTGGTTGGTGGCCGACAGGGATGGTCGCGATGCCGAACTGGGGCGGGCGCTCACCGAGCGAAAGCATATCCTGATCGATGCCGGGAATGGACGTGTCGCGATCGGCGAGAATGACGTCATTCTAATGGTCGAGCGGGGAAAGAACGAAATCGCATGCCTTGCGCCGGCATGGATGTCGACCAGACTTCCGCAAGGTCTTCGCCAAAACGGATTGGGGTTTTATGTCCCCATGCTCGGGGAGCGCTTGGTAAGCTTCTTGCACCCAATGCGCGGACAGATTTCCTGCGTCGTGTTGGATTTTCGTCAAGGACCAAGCGGGAGCCTCGACACTGCGTCTCCAGATCGATTGATCGAAATGGTCATTTCGGAGCTCTTTTCCGAGGACGTCGATGCGACTACGCGCACGCAGATCGCGGCCGATTGGCTCGACCAGGTCGACGATCGCGTGCCGAAATCGTTGACAGGTGTGATCAGGTTCGAGATGGCGAAGATCCTGACTGAACTTTCAGCCGGAGTCTCGGAACAACTGCTTGCCCAGGCCGCAGCCTTGTTCAGGAACGCAGTGCACGATCTCAGCTCTTCGAACTTTTTGTCTTGCGCCGATTCTGCGGAGCGAAGACTGAGAGACGTCGAGGAAGCGATATTCGTTCGGCAGCAAGGGCGCTTTCCGTTCCTAGATCCGCTCGCCGAATCCGGTTCTGCCTCTTACATCCCAAGTTTGGGCTTCGGCGTGCATCGGCTGCTCTGTGCGGCGCTCCCCGCGCTGCCTTTGCACTCCCTATCCGACGGAGAATCGGCTTCATCGAAACGAAAACACCTCTTTTCTATGCCGGCCGACCACGCTATCCTGAGTGGGCTCCTTCCAAAGGATTTGAGGGTGCTGCGGGCTTCGGTCTCCTTCGGCAAACGGCGCGGTCACCCGCGGCCCGGGCGTGATCCGGTGAGACTTCGGCTCGGCCGCGAAACTCGTGTTTCAGCCCTTCTGGACGGCGAATTTTACCAACTGATCGGAATGGCAAGTAACGGGGACGGACGGGAAGTCACCGTTTTCGCCGATTCGAACGGGCTCAATGTTGCCCCAGAGCACAAGCGAGGTTGGGTGGGTAAACCAATCGACTTCCGGGCTACCGGTGGTCAGGCGGGAATCCACGATGTGCGCTTCACCTTCTTGACACACGAGAGAGTTGTGTCAAAGCTACAACGGAAAGTAGAGATAGTCGATTTTTGATTTTGCGTTTTTCCGGGTCAGTAGTTTTATGGCAGACGGCAAATTTTCCAAGCGCGATCGGGTTACGATTGATCCCTTCAAGATCCGCATAGCGTTGTCTACGCGATTCGAAGCCCCCACGAAGACCGTGGTGAACGTGCTCCGGGGCAACGACGACCAAGTGACCTTGAAGTTCGAGGAAGGCCCCCGGCGCTCCGAAATCATCAACGAGAGCAAGGCTTTCACTGCCGAACTCGCGAGATTTGCCGGAAGACCATGGGCGCCGAACAACCCCAATCCTCCGACGCCGGACGAAACCCGTGCGCTTCAGAATGCTGCGGCTGCGTTCTTCCTCAGGATTTTCCGGCACAAGACGGACGATCTGACCGTCGCCCGTGTCAATGAGCTTCGCTACTTCCTCGATCACAAGAACCTCATAGGGATAAACTTCGACAGCGACGTTCCGGGGATCCCGCTCGACGCGCTTCACTACGGCGCTCTCGGGGCGGCCGTCGACTTGCAGCGATTCATTGGGGCGCGGGCGCCGATCGTCCATGCGCCCCGCGCCGACAACGACTATCCGGGGGACCAGGAAAGCGATCTCAGGATCGGCTTTCTCGGTACAAACGGGGTCCAATCCGTTCGGCTTAGGAATCCTGATGGCATCTTTGCAGCATTTGAGAGGCTGAAGATCCCCGGTGAGCGCGTGCACGAGGAGACGCCGCTCAGGGACCCCCAGGGCATTGTCATGAACGTGGCTGACATTCACGCGCTTTTCCGCGCCTGGGCCCAGTATCGTCCGATTTGGCATATAACCAGTCACACCCAAACGAGAGCAGGTCAGCCCGTTTTCGTGTTGGACAACGGACTTGAGGTTCGAGCCGACTTTCTCAATCGACAGCAGGGGGCGAGGACGTTTTTAGGCCAACCCCTCATGTTCCTGAACTTATGTGCGGGTACGCAATCTGGGATTGTCGACGACACGAACTTTCCCGACAGTTTAAATCAATTGGGGGCTGGAGGCGTGATCGCCACGCACTGCTTGATCCACGACCGATTCGCGACGCATTTTGCGGAGCGCTTCTATTCGCATGCGCTGAGCGGCGAATTGTCGGTAGGGAAAAGTTTGTTCCGCGCGCGTCGCGACAGTTTGCGCAACGACGGTACGCTGGCCAGCCTGTGTTACTCCTTTCACGCGATGGATGACTTCGCACTCCCTTCAGTCCCGCTTCCGGACGCGCAGGAAACCGCCCGCTCGGCTTAGATCGAACATTCGAGGACGATTGAGATGCCGCAGCAACCTCCCGCGCGGGAAAAGTGGGCCATCTTCAAGACTGGTGGGAAACAATACCGGGTCGGTATCGGCGACGTCGTGAACGTGAGCTCCGAATTCACGCGGGCGATACCCGCGAACGCCGACGGCCGCCGCCTTTTCACTTTCGACGAGGTGCTCGCCGTCAAGGCCGATGCGGAGCTTGTGCTCGGCCAACCGATCGTTCATGGCGCGAAGGTGGTGGGTGAATTGCTCGACGACGCGAGGATGCGGAAGGTCACCACGCTCAAGAAGCGGCGAAGAAAGAACTCACGCCGTAAGCGTGGACACCGACAGGATTATCATCCGGTGAGGATTGTGGAGATTGCGCCGCAAACGCGGGGCGCGTTCGACTCGGTGAGCGCGGCCAGTGCCGGCGCCGCGCCAATCCCCGTTTCCGCGACGACCGAGCCTCATGCCGATCTTGTCGAAACCTTGGACGCGTTGCGCAGCGGCAGCGGCGTGCAGATGGACAAGCCCCTGCGAAGGCTGGTTGCAACCGACTGGACGGAGCGGCCTTCTTGGGAGCGGATGGCGGCGGCCAGCGCTGCCGAACGGGTCTTCACGGCACAGGACGGCGACTTGAGATCGCTGGCTGCCCTTGCGATCTATCGGGCTACGGCGGCGTCGGGCGCCACCGACGAGACGCCGCAGGCGATTGCCGACGGTGTGTCGGGCTACTTCGAGAGGCGGGGCCGGCCGTTCTTTCTCGAAATCGAACTCGGCCGAACCGATGCCAAGGCAGAAAAGAAGAAGTACAACGCGCGGATACGACTTCGTCGCTGGATGGCTGAGGCGCTGCCCGGCGTCGTTCACGGTTCGCCGGCCGAGGAGTTGAGTCGCCTCGATCCGCGGATCCGGTTGTCGGGTTACGGTCTGGTTTCGAAGACCAAGAAGTTCTCCTGGCGAAGAGACCTGCCGTCCGGCCTCGTCCTCGATGGCGTGGTCGAGTTCGAGAACGACGATAATGCGTCCAAGACGGCAACGCTCGATGTGGTCCTCGGCGGTCGTCGCGTCGACCGCCGGTTCCTCCGACTGGACAGTTTGACCGTGACGCGCGAGGAGCCGCCGGCGTCAGGTCTTGTACGTGCGAAGGTCCAGGAAAGCGCTGCCTGACCACGGGTCGCCTAGCAGCAAGTAATCGCGCTCGTCCGAGGTGCTTCCCAGCACGTCGATGTAGGTGTACTCGAGACGTACGCGAAGTCCGGCGTCGTTTTGGCTGCGGACCAATTCGACCGCCCTGAATCCGAATGCGAGGGTTTCGGGACCTTTTACGACGATGGAGCCATTGACGCCGTTTTTCGTCTGGTGATTAGCTTCCAATTTCGCCAGTTCTTTCAGCGCGATCTCCGCGCCGACTGCGTGGCCCCTGTCGTCGGTCCACAGAACCTCGAGATCGTTACAGGCATAGATATCGGTAACGCAGAAGATTCTCAGAATTTCGGGAGCGTCGAACGCGGCAAGGTCCGCGGGCTTGCCGGCGATGGACTTGGCCAATGCCGCAAGATCGATCGAACGCCGCTTGGCGCTGGCGAAACGGATACTCAACTTCCGGCCGCCTTGCGCTTCCACGTTCGCGGAGACCTTTCCAAGGCTTGCGCCGGGCAGAAACTTTGTGAAGATCCCCTCGAAAAAGCCGATCTGCGCCTTTGTATCGCGGGCGTCGGAGAATGCTTCGCCGATGTCGGCCAACGCTTCCGGAGGCGAGACGTGGGGCAACGTTACGCTCGGAACGACGAGTCCCAACGAGGCTGGACCGAAGAATCCGTCATTCGACTGAACGATGGCTTGCCCGGGTTCGAGGTCGGCCCGCGGTAGTTTGAGCAAGTTCATCCGGTACTTGTCGAAGAACAGACGGATGAGCGGGTCGGTGATGTCCTTCCTGTAGTCGTTCTGCGCGTTCATGTCTGGCTCCCGTTTTATCTAAATGCTGCCGCACGCGCGGAGAAAATGACGGCGACTGTCGCCAGGATAGGCTACTCCGAACGTTGCGATCCCAAGGCTCCTATCGAGTTCTTCCGGATGGCCGCTCGGATATACGCCTCGAGTGATGCTCGTTCGCCGTGTGCCGCTGGTTGTCGACCATCCAAGATGCCATAGTTGTACTACAAATTTGATACAACTGCCGGAAAATTGATACAGTCGAACGCCACGCCACAGCAATTGGAAACGGGAATCCGTCATCAGGATGAACACCGCACGAGGCCGCGTGCGCCGATGAAGCGGCACCGTCATCGATTTCACGGAGGTCGGAACGCCTCGGCGCGTCGAAAACCGGGCAGTCCAGAGCCAGGCGCTCGGCATCGTCGCGGCTGGCCTCAACCCGGACCGCAGCGCTCTCGACTGTTCGGGTCAACAAAGCGAATCACGGAATAGACCTCACGCAGTGGCGAGCCAGCGGCCCTCGATTTGAGCCCGGCATGTATCGTCGGAAATCGGCGACAACCGCACGCCCTTCCTATTGCCGCCAATAAAAGCGTAGCGCCCTTGCCCATCCAACCGCGCCTAGTGACGGCGGCAGAAAGGCAGCGCAACGATATCAAGCGACAGGAGACGGCGCTCGTGTTCTGGCGTAGGAAAAGAAAGAATGGTCGGTCGATCAATGCGAGCCGGGATCGCCTGTGACTGGCGTCGTACTCCCAGGATCGCTTGATTCCATGCTCACTTCCTTAAGTACCGTCGATCCACTAGAAAGTCGTCGCCCCAGAGCTTCGACAAAGCGGTCGTAGCGCTCACCGCCCTTGGAACGCGCGGCTGGGCTCGACTGCTCGGGCAAGGCGGGGGTAGACGTCAGCCAGAAGCGGACGAACAATGCGATCGTCTCCAGCGTGACACCGTCATTCCGTTCGAGTCGTTCCAGCATGCGTACGATGCGGTCGAGCCGCTTGGCTATGGCAGCCTCCCGCCGGTCGGAGTCGTCCGGCGAGAGGAATGAAGAGATCGCGGCCTCGGCGACCAGAGACTTGGGCTTGCCGTGACGTTTTGCGAGAGCCTCGAGGCTGCCGAAGATACCTCGATCGAGGTAGATGCTCAGCTGGACCTTTTTCATGACGACCGCTCAAAGCCCCATTTTGTCGTCCGGGTCGAGGCTGACAGAACGTGCAAGACCCTGCATCGAGCGGCTCATGGCCTGCGCCTGGGCGACGTCGGCGTCGCCATCATCCGGGGCGGTGTCGAACTCGTTTTCGGTAAGCGGGGCGCTGATCACCACTTCCTCATGTTGCGGCAGTTCGGGTTCGCGGCGAATACCGCCATTCGTATCCCGGGCTCTGTGCTTTAAGGTCGCGAGAAGCTCGACGGAGGGCGGAATCGGCGTTTGGCCCGACCACGCATCCGGCAGAGCGATCGGTGCGGCTGGACCTGTGCCCGACGGTTTCAATATCCGGCTTTGGAATTGCGGATCCTCGTAGTACCGGACCTTGCGGGCGCGCACTGGATGCACGCCCGAGACCATCACGACCGCCTCATCGGGCGACAGCTGCATGACTTCCCCGGGCGTGAGCAGCGGGCGGGAGGTCTCCTGGCGGCTTACCATCAGGTGGCCGAGCCAGGGCGAGAGGCGATGCCCGGCGTAGTTCTTCATCGCCCGCATCTCGGTCGCGGTTCCGAGCGCGTCCGATACCCGCTTGGCGGTGCGCTCATCATTGGTCGAGAACGCGATCCGGATATGGCAATTGTCGAGAATAGCGTGGTTCGGCCCATAGGCGCGTTCGAGCTGGTTCAGGCTCTGGGTGATCAGAAAGCTGCGAATGCCGTAGCCGGCCATGAAGGCGAGCTGGCTCTCAAAGAAGTCGAGCCGGCCGAGTGCCGCGAACTCATCGAGCATGAGGAGCAGCTGCTGGCGCCGCCGGGTGGTATCCAGGCTTTCGGTCAGGCGCCGTCCGATCTGGTTGAGCACCAGCCGCATCAAGGGTTTCGTGCGGGCGATATCGGATGGCGGTACCACCAGATAGAGCGAGATGGGTCGGGGTCCGTCCACGAGATCTCGGATGCGCCAATCACATCTGCCCGTGACCCTGGCGACTACGGGATCGCGATAGAGCCCCAGAAAGCTCATCGTCGTTGACAAGACGCCCGAGCGTTCATTTTCGCTCTTGTTCAGGAGCTCGCGCGCCGCCGAAGCGACCACGGGGTGAACCCGCTCTCCCAGATGCGGCGTTGCCAGCATCGCATTCAGCGTCGCTTCGATTGGCCGCGACGGGTCGGACAGGAAGTTGGCAACGCCGGCGAGCGTCTTATCGGCTTCCGCGTAGAGGACATGTAGGATCGCGCCGACGAGCAGGGAGTGGCTGGTCCTCTCCCAATGATTGCGGCGCTCGAGGGCTCCTTCCGGGTCCACGAGGATGTCGGCGATGTTCTGTGCGTCCCGCACCTCGCAGTCGCCCTTGCGGATCTCGAGCAGCGGATTGTAGGCGGCACTTGCCGGATTGGTCGGATCGAACAGGAGCACGGGGCCAAAGCGGGCGCGCCAGCCCGATGTCAGCTGGAAGTTCTCGCCCTTGATGTCGTGGACGATGGTGGAGCTCGGCCAGGTCAGAAGTGTCGGAATGACAAGGCCGACGCCCTTGCCCTAGCGCGTCGGAGCAAAGCACAGCACATGTTCCGGACCGTTGTGCCGCAAATAGTTGCGGCCAAAGGGGCCGAGCACGACGCCGTCGGGGCCAAGAAGCCCAGCACGCCGAATCTCCCGCGCATCCGCCCATTGCGCCGAGCCATAGGTCGTGACGTTCTGCGCTTCTTTGGCCCGCCAGACCGAGAGGAAGATGGCGAGGCCAACGGCTGCTATTCCGCCTCCGGCCGCGATGCAAGCGCCCTGCATGAAGATTACGGGTGCGTAGGCATCGAATTTGAACCACCAGATGAAAAACGCGGCCGGCTGATAGATCGGCCAGTGCCCGATCACGAACCAGGCGGGCCCAAGTTGCGGCTGGAAGGCCAGACGCCAGGCCGTCCACTCGGTCGCTGTCCAGAGGAAGGCGAGCACCACCAGCGAGACGACGATCAGTTGGCTCCAGACAATCTTTGTCGCGGACATGGACCGAGGCAATGCGGCAACGTCTGGTGCCTGTGCAACGGCGATCCGCTAGGCATCGTAGTCGCGCGCAGATTGGCGCGGAGATCGGCGGGTCAGAGCGAGAGGTCGCGCTTGTGGCCGAAACTCCAATCCACCCCGCCAGGACCGGCAATGCCGCTCACCTGCCTGCCCAGTTCACGCTCCAGCGACGGTAACCAGGGCACGAGCTGGAAACCGAGGCCGTTGTCGATCATGGCGAAGCGGCCGGAGGCGAGCGATAGCCTCCGGCTGTAAACCCCCGAAACGGACTCTCCTGCCTCCGCGGGCAAATGCGCCAGCCCGGTTTCGGAGGCCAAGCGCCGCCCCACGGTCTCGAGCTCGCGGTTGCGCAGGGTACCAATCAGGTTACGGCCAACCGTGATCTTGTCGCCGTCACGGCGGGCAAGCCCCTGCTCCGCCAGCACGTCGATCCGCCGGTCGAGCGCGTCGCGGACCTCGGCACCGAAACCAGCGCGGGAGAGTTCGACCGGCTCACGCGCGACGAGTCGGCGATCGAGCCAGGTCGCCCCATCCGCCGTCACCTGCTGGTCAAGATTGAGGTCTGAGCGGACAGCCAGCGCGATCCGCTGGCGGCCCCTTGTGTCCTCAAACCGCCGCAGCTCCATGATGCCACCGATAGGCCCGTCGCCAGCCGCTTCGACGTCCGGCAGCTTCAGATGATGCACGCGCCCATCGATCCCATCGACCACCGCGAAGGCCGTGCCCCTGAGCTCATCGTCAAGCCCGCGTGCGATCAGGCGGCCGATCACGGGTTCGCCATGGTGTTCGCCTTCGAGTGCCCAGGATGAGGGTGCACGTGCGGCGCCATCCTTTGTGAGGCTCTTGTGCAGCCGCTTGATGATATCGCCGCGCTCCCCGAGCTCTCGCAGGCGCTGCTCCGCGTCAGCCGCCAGCACCCAGCGAGCCGGCCCGGCCGGCTCGGCCAGGCCCAGCCGCTCGAGGTTGCGCATCCTTCCGATCCGGATCTCCCGCAACGGGTCGCGCGCGGCTTCCCGGTCCGGCCGGAGATCAATGACCCCGTCCGCCGCCCCTGCTTCCCGGGCCAGCACCCGGTCGAGCCTGGTCCAACGTTCAGCCGTCACGTGCCTGTCGAGGTTTTGGCGGATCTCCAGCTCTGATCGCGGACCGAGTTCACGGGTGACGAGATCCCCGGCACGGGCGCGCAAGCCCCTCGCGATATAGTCCCGGCTGATGACGAGGTCCTTGCCGTCATCGCCACGGCCTCTCACGAGGACGTGGATATGCGGGTGCTCCGTGTTCCAATGATCAACCGCCACCCAATCGAGTTTCGTGCCAAGGTCGCGCGAAGCCTGATCCATCAGTTCGCGGGTGAAGGTTCGTAAGCTTTCCAGCTCAGTGGCATCATCGGGCGAGACGATAAATCGGAAATGATGCCGATCGTCCTCGCAGCGCTCGGCGAAGGCGCGGCCGTCGGCCTCATCGCCGCTCGCGTCAAAGAGCTTGCCGGGCGCTCCGTCGCGGGTGACGCCGTCGCGCTGGAGATAACCGATATGGGCACGCAGCGCGCCTGGCGAACGCATGCGGCGCACAACACGCGCCTTGACGATGGCGCTGCGGGCACGGTTGCTGAGGAGCCGGGTCGCGGCAAGGCTCGCCGCGCGGCCGCGCCCAAACGTGCTGCCGCGCTTAAGGCCACCACGTGAGAGGCCGCCGGCCTTCTGCGCAGCTTTGAGGGCCTGCGCCAGGAACGGTTTTGTCCGAGCCGGGCGCGTCGAGCGGATGCGGCCGGGACGGATGCGGAAATCATCGTTACCGGCCATCGTTCGCTCCGAAGGGTGTCGAAAGCTGAACCAAAATAGCGCGTTGCCGAAAGTCGCAAAGTTTGCCGGACGTTGGCAATGTTTGCAGCGTGATTTGAGTTTGCTGGTGATTCCCGCCCCGACCGACCGGCCGCACCTTGCGGCTTTTACCCTGCCCTCCCCGGTCGCTCACTCCCGGCTCTCTGCCGACCACTCTCAACGTTGCGACTGGCTTCGACATCATGCGACGAAATGAGATTGCGATCATCGGGCCTGCACCTCGTCTGATCGCCGCACAAACAGGCCCGTCGCGCGAGGGACGAGTGCAGTTGCACCCGCCTTAGGCTTAGGCGCTGCTTTCGACGATTTCATTGTGCGGACGCCAGATGCCGAGTTGCCGTCAGGGGATAAGCTCTCGGACCGCTCGACAAGGACTGGCGCTTGCTGCCACGCGGTGAAGCGTCTGGCACCCGAACCGCTGCTGTTGCGCCGCGCAAAGCCGATCAATGGTGCGAGTCTAGCGATGTAGATTTGTGTTTCATCGGGAAGCGGGCGACCGGTGGCCAGGTGCTCCTCGTACCGTTTTGGTCCCGCATTGTAGGCCGCGAGAAACCCTTCCGATCCGAAACGATCGAGCATCTCGCGAAGGTACGCTGCCCCAGCCATGATGTTGTCGTGAGGATCAAGCGGATCGATACCGAGATCGTGACGAACGCTCAGCTCGACCCAGGTCGCCGTCATGATTTGCATCAGCCCGAGCGCTCCCCGAGGTGACATGGCGTGCGCGTTCCCGCCGCTTTCGGCCTGCATGACAGCACGGATCCAACGCTCCGGGACCGCGAACCGATGCGGGGCTTCGGTCACGAACGCGGCGTATGCAAGGCCCGGAAGCAGGTTTGAGAAGCGCGCAGCTTGTGTGCGCGATCCAACCTCCGCTCTGCAGGCCGATGGCGCTCCGAGCGTCAGCAGAATTCCCAAAAAGCATGCAGCGGCTCGAGATAGCAATGCGCGGACAGCCGCCAAGGACAGAGCTCTTCCCGGCCGGCACTGAGACGGCGCGAGACGGCCGCGACGCGCGCCGATTGCTGACAATTCGGCCGGGATGGAGGAATGACAGTGCGATCGGCCGACTAGAGAGACCGCAAGCCATTGGAGCAATGCCGCCATTTGTCAGTCCTCCTTGGTCCACACCGGTACCGCTTGCCCTATGACGGCCGATGTCGGGAGCGGTCCGAAATATCGGCCGTCAAAGGACTCCGCCGACTGCCAGTTCATGAGAAAGACCTCGTCCTCAGCGACGACCCGGCAACCCTGCCAGGCCGGCAACGGCCTGCCACGGCGGTCGCGCTCGCGTGCCTGGCCCATTTCGATCCCGTCCACGACGATTTTGAGTCCCGTTCTGCAGACGGTTTGTCCGGGCAACGCCAGCACGCGCTTGAGCATCGGAAGACCGCTCGGCAAATAGCCGTTGAAGTCGAGGAAGCTCGCAAGCGGCTCCGGTGGCCGGACGGCCACGAGCTCAGTGATGTGCAATCGTGCGGTCCCTTGCAAACGGTAGAGGCCGATCGGCACGCTTTCGGAAGCGTTCCAGATGTACGACAGTGAGGTGTCAGTGACCGGCCAAAGCGCGAGCGTTGTGGCCCCACACGTTGCAAGGACGATCCTTAGCCGCCCCATCAGAACACCATCCTGCGCCGGCGGAGCCACGCCTGGTGGCGCGCACGCGTATAAGGTCGTGGCGTCTCGTTGACGGAAAGCCGGTTGTGGACGTGATGCCAGTACTCGGGGGCTGCATCGGCAGGATCGATGCCGAGTGACTCCACGGCGTCGATCAACTGAAGAACGCGCTCGACCTTTTGCCAGCCTGCTAGCCGCAGCAGGCTTTCGCCACCGGGGCTGACCCAAGGCACGGTCGAATACCGCTGCCCCGGCGTGATCGCGCGCAGAATGTCGATGCGAGACAGGGTGGTTCCGAAGTCATTGGACGTCCAGCGCACGAATGCGAAGATGCTGCCGGGCACAAATGAGAGAATGCGCCGGTGCTGGTCAATGATCCTCTCCGATGCAGGCTTGCCGAACCGGATTCGGTTCTCGATACGCTTCTCGAGCCACAAGAGTTCAACAGTTGTGAGGTCTCTCACCTGGCCACTCCATAGTCATGAGAGGAATTTTGGACATGCTGGTGCGCTGTCGCCAGCGCATCGAAGTCAGAGCCTTGGTTTTGGCCGAATGGTCGCAATGAAGCGTCGATGATTGGCGTTGTCGAAGCGATGCAGCGCTCCTGCCGCTGCCGGATCGCAGCCGAGTGGCACCAATTCGTTACAAGGAATCCGAGGGATTCCAGGTTAGCCGGGGCAGTGGCCGGTGCCCCCTCGCCGGCCGTGCTGCTGCGAAGATGCTTCGCAACGATCCGCGAGCGGCGCGCGCGGTGCGTGCCGACGGTCGGCTGTGGAGGCGAATGATGGAATTCTATGCTGGTCTTGATGTGTCGCTGGAGGCGACCAACAGTTGCGCGGTGGGTGGCGATGGCAACGTCGGCAGGAAGGCGAAGCTCGAGACCAATCCGGATGCGATCGAGCTGTTCCTGGCGAAATGGGGCATTCACTTGAAACGTGTCAGTCTTGAGGCCTTCTCCTCCAGCGCCTGGCTGTTCACGGCGCTTGCCGAAAAGGGCCTCCCGATGATCTGCAGAGAGACCCGGCACGCCAAGGCGGCGCTGAACGCGACACTGAACAAGACCCGCCGCAACGACGTCGAAGGCGTTGCGCAGATGATGCGGGCCGGCTGGTTCCGCGTGGTTCTTGTCAAGTCGGAGAGCGCACAGACGTTGCGGGCGCTGCTGGTCGGGCGCAAGACAATGCTCGGCAAGGTGCTGGACTTGGAGAACATGATCCGCGGCCTGTTGCGTCCGTTCGGCCTCAAAGTCAGCGAGATCTCGGTCGGCCGTTTTGACGCACGGGTGCGCGATATCTTGGCCGGGAAGAAGGAATCGGAAGCGATCGTCGCGCCGCTGTTGGACGCCCGCAGCGCCATGCGGCAGCGTTTGGCAAAACTGCATCGCGTGGCGCCGACGTTTGACGCCACCGTCGATGACCCGGCGCGATTCAAGAAGTCGACCAATGTCGGCGCCCATTTCGGACTGACGCCGCGGCGCTATCAATCCGGCCAGACCGACCGGATCGGCAACATCTCCAAATGCGGCGATGAGCTGACGCGCGCGATGCTCTATGAAGCGGCGATCGCGATCCTGACGCGCATTCCGAAGAACTTTAAGCTGCGGCTCTGGGGCCTGCGACTGGCCAGGAAGAAGGGTCTGAAGCGCGCCGCGACCGCGGTGGCGCGCGCGCTCGCCGTGCTGCTGCACAAGATCTGGATCGATGGCACCACGTTCCGGTTTGGCGCCGGCGGCAAGCGCGGCCGGGTCGCTGCGGCGATGTAAGGGCCTCCGCGACCGCGCCGCTTCCACGCGCGCCTTTTCCTTCCGCCACGGCGGAGCGGCGTCTCCCGAGGAGACGGGGATCTGGGTGAGATCGCAACTTTTCTTGCTGGCGGCTTCATGGACACCTTTGAAGCCATCAAGCACGGCGCTGGTTAGCCTGACCGCCCATTCTCCAGA
>NZ_JBEPRI010000034.1:0-38034 GCF_040548265.1 Bradyrhizobium sp. F1.13.3
CACCGTCAACTATGCTGTGCCCGTGACCAAGGCTGCCTACGACGTGACGCAACCCTCCAATTTCACGGCTTCGCCGTTCTGATTGGTTTGGTCAGCCGAAAACAACATTTGTGGAACCAGAGGACCAACAATGAGTTCGCGGTGGCAGTCGCGCACGAGCTGTCGCCCTCGACCGGGTTCATCCGCATCGCCAGGAAATCGAACCTGCGGCGATGATCCTCAGTTTCATGTAATCTCTACCCGAGGAGTGCTCCGGGTCGAGCGCACCGGCTTGAATAGACTTGCGGGTAGACCTCTGAGGTATTTAAGCGTAGGCGGTGTGCAAGCGGATCCTGTTCATGCCGACGAAACTGCTGAACTGGATTCGACAATCAGTACCGCGCATTATCGTCCGCACTCGGCGCGTCGCCGCCCAGGGGTGCCACTCGTAGCCGCGTTCGTGAGCAGGGAGCCCAGACCGTCCTGCAAGTGGCCAGGGAGAGCGCAGAGCAACGGAATGCGCCCTCGGCGATCGCAGCGGATGATACAGCCGGCGATCTACTTGCTTTCCGGCGTATGGATGGCGTGCGTACGGCAAGCGCAGACTCGCCAACGACAAGGCTCGAACCGCTGCGCGGCTGCAGGAGAATATGGAGGACAACTGAAGGAGAATATGGAGGACAACATCAATCGTGCCCGAATTGCGTTTGTCACTGCCGGCATCGCAGCTACTGCACGGCGGCGTTCCGATACGCATAAACGGCCAAGTCGTGGGCGAAGTCCGTGTTGCCGGCATGAGCAAGGAAGCCGACACCGAGATGGCGAACACCGCGACCGCGTCACTAGGCACCTCACGTCACCGAATCGTATGTCACGTTCGCTCCGGAGCATAAGGGCAAGCGATCTCGACGTTGCAACCAGCCCCTGGATGGATCGTCAATCGGAATCCGTGCAGCTTCACGATTGCCGCAACCAGGTTCAGGCCGAGGCCCAGGCCCGGCGTGTGCCTCATCTTGTCCGACCGATAGAAGCGCCTCAAGACAGCGTCGCGCTCCTGTTCGCTTAAGCCCGAGCCGGTATCCTTGCCGCGGACGATGGTCTCGTCGTGGCTGCGTACCAATCCGATCTCCACCCGCCCGCCCGCCGGCGTGAATTTAACGGCGTTGTCGACCAGATTGGCGACCGCCTCAATCAAAAGATCACGGTCACCATGAACGGTAAGTTTGTTTGGTGACTGGACGACAAGGCTGATTCCCTTATCTTTCGCTATCGGCTCATACATGTCGCCGACTTCTGTTACTATATCCGCAAGTGCGACGTGGCCGAAGCCAGCTGATCTCTGACTTACTTCTATTTCGGCAAGACGCAGGATGGCGGTGATGATGGATAGCGATTGATCAAGCGCCTCCGTCGTCTTGTCCGCAACTGCCTGCAATTGCTCCAGTGTCGTGGCGTTGCGGCGACCGCGATCGAGCATCAAACGCGCACGGGTAAGAGGCGTACGCAAGTCGTGCGCGATGTCCCGACCGACGCCTGCGAGGGACTCGATGAGAGTCTCCATCTCGTCGAGCATGCCATGACTATCGTCGCAAGTTGCGAGAGGGGATCATCGCTGTTCCCAAGCGGGAGCCGTTCACGCAAATTACCCGCGACGATGCGCTGTACTCGCTCGTTGACCTCTACGATACGCTTTCGGGCGCGCGCGCTCAGCGCCGTGCCGACTGCAATGCAAAGGAACACCGCGGGAAATAGCCCCAGCGCGAGCGTACCCCCAACGACCCGTGCAATCTCCTCGATTTCATCCACATCGCGTCCGACCAGCAACACATTGCCATCCGGCAACGTTCGCGCGATCAGCCGTACGGCCTGTTGCTCCCGACCAAGTCCGCCTATTCTATCGGCCACCGCATTTTGTGCCGTGCCATCGATCCGGAGATCGGCTGGTTCCCTTTCCATATCGCCTGCGATCCTGTCGCCATGCGCACCAAACAGTCCCACCATCCGATGGCGCCCTGGATCGTACTGCAGGCCGTCGTTGATCGCGTCGAGCCTCTCACCGGACCGCAAGGCAACAAGATTTTCGATCTCCGCAGCGATCGCGCGGTCGGATCGCAGCGTAAGGTCATGCTTCGTCTTCAAGTAGATGAACCCGAGCAGAGCAACGGTAAATGTCGCGAAGGTGCAGGTCACCACTACGGTCCACCGCATCCTGCTGGATCGGATGAATTCAGGCAAGTGCATCACGTTGTCTCGCCGAAAGATCGCAGAAATGCTCCACAGTTCTGCTCGGCCTGAGGGGTGGCTGCGAAGCCTTGAAACGAGCTCGCACGACTCCGTTGACATGGATGCATCCTGCGCATTTCGCTCGTCTGCCCGCACCGCCCGGCGCATCCTTGATTCCAGTTACGCGCGCCAGCCTAACCCGAACAGCGCGAGCGGCTCGATCCTACGGATGTTGTTCCGACTGTCGTCTTGGTTTGAGAGGCCCCATACCTTTGGTTTATCCGTGCGAAACGCCTCGTGCATGCTGAAGAACGTGACGAGTTGGCGCAGGCGGCCTTAGATCATGAACCGGCTCTTGCGTTCTTAGCTGGCACTCCCGCGCGTGATGGCGGCCTCGACATATTTGATCAATTCGGGTGCCGCAAAGGGCTTGGCCAGGAAGCCAACGGCTCCGGCCTTCCGCGCCCCGTCCCGCACGCTGTCTTCGGGGACGCCTGTAATGAAAACGAACGGCGTACTGTGCCCTTGCGCGCGCATATGGTTGAGGAGGTCAACCCCGCTCATGCCGGTCATCTGCACATCCGCAACGACGCATGCGCAGTCGTGCAACTGGGGTGACTGCAGGAAATCTTCGGCGGACGCAAATGTGCGGACCAGATGTCCTTCTGAGCTGAGCAGATTGTCGATTGCTGCACGGACGGCTGCATCCGTCGTCAATAACCGAAATCATCGAAAGCATCGACAAGACAGCCTTACAGGCGCGGGAGCAAGACGCTCTCTTAGCATCGCCTTAAAAAAAATGAGCCGCCAATCAGGATTCTGAAATCATACTTAGGTTTGTCCATGCGGGTACCGGGTGCGCCATCAGGTGCATTCGGCCGGTTTGAAACACCGAACGGGAGGTCTGTTTCGCCCCCCATCCTCGCCCTAGGAGCGCTAAGCCTTGGCGCGATGAACTCCGAGAGTTTCGGCTTTTCGCAACAGATCGGCCAGCGATTTCGCATCCATCTTCTTCATGATGTGCCCACGGTGAATCTTGACGGTAATTTCGGCAAGTCCGAGTTCGGCAGCTATCTGCTTGTTCATGAGGCCAGACGATACAAAGGCAAGAATCTCGCGCTCGCGAGGGGTTAAGGTCTGAAAATGAGTTTGCAGGTTCGCGACGATCCTGTCGGCCTCGCGTCGCTTGCGATCCCGTTCGATCGCCAGCGTCACGGCGTCCAGCATGTCCTGATCGCGAAACGGCTTGGTCAGAAAATCGACAGCCCCGCCCTTCATGGCCCTCACGCTCATTGGAATGTCGCCATGGCCGGTCATGAAGATAACGGGAATATGAATGTTCGCCTTGGCTAATTCACCTTGGAAGTCCAGACCGCTCATTCCTGGCAACCTGATGTCCAGGACCAGGCAGCTGGCGACATCTGGAAGCGTGGTTTGCAGCATTTCGGCTGCGCAACCGAATACCTCAACCTCCAGTCCGATCGATGCAAAGAGATTGCTGAGCGCTTCACGCATCAATTCGTCGTCTTCGACGATCAAGACGAGCGGCTCTCGCGCGCTGATAGGCTCACGCGGTGTTTTGGGACGCTCAGTCACGACGCCTCCTTCTGTTGTTGCGAGGGCAGGACAAATTGAAACGTAGCCCCCGGCCCCTGATTGGGCGATGCCGATAGACGGCCCTCGTGGGCTTCCACGATCGAGCGGCAGATCGAGAGCCCCATTCCCATGCCGCTGGACTTGGTGGTGAAGAAGGCATCGAACAGCCGGCTCGCATTCTCGGCGGAGATCCCGACGCCGCAATCCGTCACACTCAGGAGTACGCGGTGTGCCTCGTCCTGGCCTGACCGGATCACCAGTTCGCGCGGCCGATCCGTGATCGGCAGCATCGCCTCGATACCGTTCATTACCAGGTTGATGATCACCTGCTGCAACTGAACCCGATCACCAAGGATCGCAGGGAGAGCGGCCGCCAACTCGGTACGCAATGAGACTAGCTGGCTGCTCAACTCACGCTGCACAAGCACGATCACCTCTTTGACGACGTCATTGACATCGAGCGGCACTTTTTCAAAGTCGGATTTTTTCGCGAGCGTGCGGACACGCCGGATCACCTCACTTGCCCGGTTGCCACCATTGATGACCCATTCCACCGAACGGCGCGCAGCGGGCAGGTCTGGAGTTTCGCGGTCGAGCCACCGCAAACAGGCCCCAGCGTTAGTGATGATGGCAGCGAGCGGTTGGTTCACCTCGTGGGCGATCGAGGCTGTCAGTTCGCCCAAGGTAGTCACGCGCATGACATGCGCCAGCTCCGCCTGAGCTTGATGCAGCTTCTCCTCGGCCTGTTTCGTCGCAGTAACATCCACAACCGCCCCAATGAACTCCAGTTGGTCCGCCTGCTCTCTGACAGCATGGGCGACGACACGGACATATTTGACCGAGCCATCCGGCATCAGCAACCGATGCTCGTAGTCGATATCGTCCCCGCCGCGGGCTGCACCTTCGATCGTCTCCTGGACGCGAGCTCGGTCCTCCGGATGAGCGCGATCAAGGACGTTTGCAGAGGTAACAGAACCCGGCTCGTCATATCCAAGGATACGGAAGAATTCCTTGGAGCCAACGCGTTCGTCAGTAACGACATTCCAGACGAAGCTGCCGGTTTGGCTCACTCGCTGTGCTTCGACCAATTTGGCTTCGCTTCGCCGTAACTCCTCCTCCGCCCGCTTGCGGTCCTCGATGTCGGTGGACGACCCATACCACTTGACAATGTTGTCGTGCTCATCGCGTAGCGGCACGCCCCGGAATAGGAACCAGCGATATTCACCGTCGAAACGCCGTAGGCGGGCTATAAGCTCACCGGGCGTGCCGGACGCCCGTATTGCGCTCCACTTCATCAACATGCCCTTCTTGTCCTCAGGATGAAAGGCGCGAGGCCAGCCGGTTTCTGCCTGATCCGGTGAGAGGCCCGTGTAGTCGAGCGCCGTCTGATTGAGGAAATCGGGGACCCCGTCCGGTCCTGCGCGCCAGACCAAGGTCGGGATCGTGTCGATCACAAGTCGAAGCCGATCCTCGGACTTCTTGATTTCGTCAAAGGCTTTTTGCAGCGCCTCCTTGGCGCGGTGCTGCTCCGTGACATCGATATGCGTACCGACCAGCTCGGTCACCTCACCGTCGTGACCGACAACGGCATGTCCCACGGAATGCACATATCTTGTCGCACCATCCGGAAGAACGATGCGATAGTCGCCTTCGAAGTCCGTTTTCTCTCGGAGAGCCTGCCGCACCATTTCGATAACCCGGCTCCTGTCTTCGCCGTGAACGCGATCCCACAAGGGCTGCTGTGGTACAGCCTCCTCACCCGGATCGAATCCCAACATGCTGAGCGCTTCTGGAGACCGAAACACGAACTCTCGCCGACGCGCATCCCAAGCCCAACTTCCGGTGTGGCTCAAGCGCTGGGCTTCGGCCAAATAGGCCTCGCTGCGTCGCAGCTTTCGTTCCGTCTCCGTTGCTGTCGTAACATCGGTGACCGCGCCTACAAACTCGATGCTCCCCGAAGCGTTTCCCAGGGCACGCGCCAAGGCGTGAACATGTTTAACCGATCCATCCGGCATCAGCAGTCGATATTCGTGGTCAAATTCCCTTCCCTCGCGGGTCGCCCGATCGAGAGTGTCTTGCACGGCTGCGCGATCTTCCGGATGGGTGCGCTGGACAATAAGTTCCAAGGTCGGTTTCGTAGTCCGGTCGCATCCGAAAATTCGAAAAGTCTGTTCTGACCAGAAAATATCTCGCCTGGCGACGTTCCATCCAAAGCTCCCGGTCCCGCTCAATCTCTGGGCTTCGATCAAATACATTTCGCTGTGCAGGAGCGCGGCCGCAATCCGCTTCTGATCACCCATCGCTGCCTGCAGGTCATGTGCTGAACGCCGAAGTTCTTCTGTTGCCTTCCTCTGCGCCGAGATTAGGAATGCAACCGTGAGAGACGTAATGGAGAACAGGATTAGGCGCGGTATCTCTGAATTGCCTACAGCGAAAAGGCCATGCTTCCAGGTAAATGAACTGCTCGGCGGCAACAGATAATAATGAAAGGCCAAGAGAGCGAGCGTGATCGCCAATAATCCCGGGCCGCGCCCGCCAACCCACGCAGCGAAAATAACTGCGCAAAGCATCGAGGACGCGATAGCCTCGGCGTTCAGCACGCGTGTGATCAGCTCCGCGGCGGCGATCGCGACCGCGACCGACAGGGCGGCTGTCGCGTAGCGAGACATCGCAGAACGCGCCGACCACCGTTCACTGAGACCAGGTCTTGCCATTCAGCTCGCTCGTCCCTGCTACGATAGCCGGGCGGCTTTTCGGAGAAAGTGAGCGGGCGCCCCGTCATCGCAGGGACGCCCGGTGCCCCCGCCTACAAGACTAGAGCATTTTGAACAGGTTCGGCAATTCGAATGGCGGCCCCGGGCGCAACAGCGAAAGCAACGGCCCAAGGCAATCCCGTCAAACTTCAATTTAGTGGAGATATACCTCTGTTTAATGGAGCAACAGCTCGGCTGGATCTAGTTTTGAACCAAGCAGCCTTGTCGCGCTCCTCCCTCGCGCGGTGTCGAATAGCTGCCATTGCGGACGGCTTCGCGTCGCCTCCTACCCCCCGGCGAGGCAGGTGCAGGCCGTCCGCTCCTTTTGCGATGCAGCCGGACAAGAGCCGCCGCCCAGATGTCGGGATACGGCGCACCAGTCGTCCCTCGTTCGCCTGCATCTGTAAACGCAACGCCCGCGGCAATCCATCGAGTTGCGCGATGGCTGGTGCGAAACCACGTGGGCCGCAACGTGCCAGCACCCCAAACCTCCGTATTATTCGCCCGATCCCTTTTCGTTATCGGGCACTTACCCGCGTACGATTGAGCGAGCTGCCTCAAACCTCTTAGTGTCGCGCCCGGTCCGACAGGCCCACGCGCTTCATCCGTTCAAGAGATTGGCAATCTTCTCCGATCACAATCAACAGGAGGCATGTTATGAATAGCGACCTTCAAAGGAGCGCCAATCTGGCGGGAATCAGGGTACCGGACAGCGAGCTTGCTCGCGCGATAACCGAGCTGGTCCGTGATACCGAGTCGCCGCTGCTGTTTCACCATTCGAGTCGCGTCTACTGCTGGGGCGCTCTGGCAGGCAAACGCCGCGGATTGACGTTCGACCCGGAATTGCTTTATGCGGGCGCGATGTTCCACGACATGGGCTTGACGCACCAGCACAGCAGCAAGGAAGAACGTTTCGAGGTCGATGGCGCGAACGTCGCCCGCGACTTCCTGCAAAGCCGCGGGATCGCCCAACACGATGTCGATACGGTCTGGACCGCAATCGCCCTGCACACGACGCCGGGCATCCCGCAGCACATGCATCCGGTCGTCGCCCTGGTCACGGCCGGCGTCGAGATGGACGTGCTCGGATTAGGGTATGGCGAGTACAGCGCCACTGAGCGCGAGGTGGTTGTACATGCGCATCCACGCAGTGCGCACTTCAAGGAAGACATCATCCAGGCTTTTTACGACGGCATCAAGCAAAAGCCGGATACGACGTTCGGCAACGTGAAGGCTGACGTGCTCGCGGACAAGGATCCGCATTTCACCCGCGGCAATTTCTGCAGCGTGATCCGCAATTCCGCCTGGCGTGGGTAGGCGTCGCCCGTCCTCTCATCGGCAATTTGGAGCGGCCAACGGCGCGCGAAATCCCGCGCCTTCATTAGCCCACCACGTGCTCAACACTCAGGAATCCAACATGTCCAAAACAGAACCATTTACCAACGCCACCGGCGCGCCGGTCGCCGATAACACCAACATCATGACCGCTGGGCCGCGCGGCCCAGCCTTGCTGCAGGATATCTGGCTGATCGAGAAGCTCGCCCACTTCGACCGCGAGGTGATCCCCGAGCGGCGCATGCACGCCAAAGGCTGGGGAGCTTACGGCACGTTCACGGTGACACACGACATCACCCGCTACACCAAAGCCAAGATTTTCTCAAAGGTGGGCAAGCAGACGCCCATGTTCGCACGCTTCTCCACGGTCGCCGGCGAGCGCGGCGCGGCCGATGCCGAACGCGACATCCGCGGCACCGCCCTCAAGTTCTACACCGAGGAGGGCAATTGGGACATCGTCGGCAACAACACACCGGTCTTTTTCTTCCGCGACCCACTGCGATTCCCGGACCTCAACCATGCGATCAAGCGCGATCCACGCACCGGGCTGCGCAGCGCGGACAACAATTGGGATTTCTGGACGCTGCTCCCTGAGGCGCTACATCAGGTCACCGTTGTCATGTCCGACCGCGGCATCCCGAAAAGTTTTCGCAACATGCACCTTTTCGGCAGCCATACGTTCTCGATGATCAATGCCGCCAATGAGCGCGTCTGGGTCAAATTCCACTTCCGCACCCAGCAGGGAATCGTAAACCTCACCGACGCTGAGGCTGCGGCCATCGTGGCCGGCGATCGCGAAAGCCACGGCCGGGACCTGCTCAACGCGATCGAGGCCGGCGATTTCCCGCGCTGGATGCTTTTCATTCAGGTGATGTCAGAAGCACAGGCGAAGACGCATCGGCATAGCCCGTTCGACCTGACCAAGGTCTGGCCGAAAGCGGAGTATCCACTGATCGAGGTTGGGGCGATGGAGCTCAACCGCTATCCGGACAACTATTTCGCGGAAGTGGAGCAGGCCGCCTTCTCGCCCGCCAACATCGTTCCCGGCATCGGCTTTTCTCCCGACAAGATGCTTCAGGGCCGCCTGTTCTCCTATGGCGACACCCAGCGTTATCGGCTCGGCATCAACTTCAACCACATCCCGGTCAACGCGCCGAAATGCCCGTTCCAAAGCTACCATCGCGACGGCAAGATGCGCGCCGACGGCAATCTGGGAGGGACCCTTACCTTCCATCCCAACAGCGCGGGGATGTGGGATAACCAGCCCAATTTCGCCTTGCCGCCAATGCCGATGGAGGGCGACGCTGCGCGCTGGGACCACCGCGTCGACGACGACCATTGGGAGCAGCCTGGAAATTTGTTCCGGAAAATGACCCAGCAGCAGCAGATGTTGTTATTTGAAAATACGGCGCGGGCGATGGGCGATGCAAGCGTGCACATCAAGCAGCGGCACGTCGACAACTGCACGCGCGCCGATCCAGACTACGGGACCGGAGTAGCAAGGGCACTCGGGCTCAAACAGCCTGAGCTGGTCGATTGAGACAACGCTAGGACGCCGCAATCTCGCAATCGTTCAGGTTCTCCGGCCTTACGCGATGAGCCCCCCTCGCGCGGGTGGCAGCGCGGCGACATGTCGGCAGCCGGGAGCAGCCCTGCCTGGTCTATTTCCTCGACCAATATCAGGGTTCCGATCGGCTTCGACGATCCCATGTACATGATCGTCAATCTCGCGATCGGATCGAAAAATATTGCAGGCCGAATAACATGCTCCGGCGCTTGGCGCCGCGGCCGGTCTCCGGACAGGAAACGAGGATCGGCATCCTGCTCGACACCGCAACCACCGGACTCATCGAGCTCGGCATGGTCAAGTTCGGCTATCCGCGCCTCGTTCGGTCCGGACGGAGCCGAATTGGTCCGTTCCGTGGCGAGGGATCTCGGCCTCAAAATTACGGCGTTCAAGACCATCACCGGCCACGACGCACTGGCGATCCAAAAACGTATTCCGGCTTCGCTCATATTTGTGCCGAGCCAGGGAGGCCTCAGCCGAATCCGCGTGAGTTCACGGCACCGGATGCGCTCGACAAGGGCTATGCCCTGCTGGCGGAGACGTTGTGGCGCATGGTCACTGCGCCAGACTGACGTACTTACGGCCATACGGTGTCGTACCGCTCAATCCAAAGCCGCCACTACCAATTGTAATTCAGGGCTTCCCGGCGATGAGACGAACGTGGACGCGATGAGACGGGGTCACCGAGCAATTCCGAGAGCAGGCTTGTCAAAGCCGCAGCATCTGATGCGCCCAGCCTGTCCAGGATCTCTCGCTCAATGTACGAGATCAGGGGAGCAATGTCATTGAAGTGCGCTGCTCCTCTGCGCGAGAGGAAGATCAGAACCTTGCGTCGGTCGTTAGGATCAGGGCCACGATAGACCTCGGCCGATGCAACCATCCTGTCGATAATCTTTGTGAGTGTCGGGCCATCGACAAAGAGGCGAATGGCCAGATCGCCCATTGGCAGTCCGTTCCGTTCAGTCAGTGCCTCAAGCACACGGTACTGGTGAAGAGACTTGCCCCTTGGCTTGAGCTGCGCCTCGAGCGTTTGCTCGAGTCGGCGGTTCACGCCTCGGATGAGGTCGGGCAGCTGCACTTTGTTGGCCCTCTTTCGAAATTAGTTGATATTTCAACCTTTGCCTTGGAACATAAAAGGGAGCAAGCGGAAAACGAGTTCCTTCCAAATTGCCCAATAAGCGGGCTGATAAGGCGCCTGGCGCCAGAAAAAACGGCAACCCGCTGGCCGGACTGAGCGCTTTCGCTGCAAGTGCACCTTGCCCGTACCGGAATCGCCGTTGGCACGATTCGTGAGTGGTCTGTCTAGAAGTGCGGAGACACCACCCTTGCATAGTATTCGGATATGCCTGCTCATCCCACAGAGTGGCGCTGCGGGGCTATGGGCCCCCTCGGCCGAGGCCTGCGGCCGCTTGGCTGTCGAAGAAATCAACCGGATTTCCGGCATCTTGCGCCGCCCGGTCGAACTGCGCATCGTGAACGCCGGAGAAACTGGCGCGACCGCCGGCTGGGCCGCGCGTGACGCGATCGAAATTGATGGTGTCGACGGCATCGTCGGGATGTTACCCAGTTTTGCGCGCGACTTCGTGGCGCGCGCGGCTCGCGGCCGCGTTCCGTTCATATACACCCCGCAGTTCGAGGGCCACTCGACGCCGGATGTCATGGCGACTGGCGAAACCGCCGAAGAGCTTCTGATCCCGGCGATCCAGTGGCTTTCGGTATCAAGGCGGGCGCGCCGCTATTTTCTCTGCGGCAACGACTACATATGGCCGCGCTCATCCCTTCAGATTGCGCGTGCACTGATCGCCCGCTTCGGCGGGGTCGTGACGGGTGAGTGCTACCTGCCCGTCGGCCAGCATGATTTCGACGAGATGCTCGACCGGATCAAGGCCACGCGTTCGGACGTCGTTCTTCCCTATTTCCTCGGGGGCGACTGCATCGCTTTCAACCGGGCCTTCTACGCGGCGGGATTGAGTTCGCGCGTGCTGCGCTTCTCCTCGGCGATCGACGAGACCGTCGCGTACGGACTCGATGTAAACGAGACCGAAAACCTCTACGCTGCCTCGAGCTATTATGCGTCCATCCGCTCGCGCAACAATGGTGCGTTCCTCGAGCGTTACCATACGGCGTTCGGCGATAGTCCGCCGCCCGTGAATGCCTTTGGTCAATCCTGCTACGAGGGCATCCATTCGCTCGCAGCTTTGATCGAGGAAGCCGCCAGCCTGGATGCGCGCGAGTTGACACGCCTTTACGGCCGAACATTCCAGCAGCGCACAGCGCGAGGCGATCAAGCTCAGTCCGTGGTCGGGGGCCGGCACCCCATCTATCTCGCCGAGGTCGAGGGGTACGACTTCTCGATCATCGCGCGTCGATAAATCACTTGCTTTTTCAACTATTGTATTCTTAATATTTTCCGTATCAAAAAACACATGGGGACGTCTATGCCTTTCTCCCGTCGCCGCTTCCTGCGGCACTCGGCCTTAGCCACGACGACATTGATCGCGGCGCCGGCTGTTTTCCGCTCCGGTGCGTTCGGCGCCGAAAACCCGATCGTCGTCGGCAGTCTGCACGACCAGTCCGGTCCGATCGCGGCCTCCGGCACGCCAATGGTCTACGCGCTGCAACTTGCCGTGGATGAGATCAACGCCGGCGGCGGATTGCTCGGCCGGCCGCTGAAGGTCATCCATTACGACACCCAGTCGAACATCCAAATGTATTCGCAATTCGCCCAGCAGCTCGCGGTGAAGGACAAGGTCGACGTCGTTCACGGCGGCATCACCTCGGCCTCGCGCGAGGCAGTGCGCCCGACCTTCGATCGCTTCAAGGTGCTGTACTTCTACAACGTGCTCTACGAAGGCGGCGTCTGCGATCGCAATACGTTCTGCACCGGTACCACGCCCGCGCAGACGGTGGAGAAGCTGGTGCCGAGCGCGATGAAGAAGGCCGGCAAGAAGGCCTATATCATCGCCGCCGATTACAATTACGGCCAAATCACCGCCAAGTGGATGACGAAGTACGTCAAGGACAATGGCGGCGAAGTGCTGTCGACCGACTTCTTCCCGCTCGACGTCACCAATTTCGGCACGACCATCTCGAAGATCCAGGCGGCGAAGCCCGACCTCATCCTGTCGGCGCTGGTCGGCGGCAATCATACCGCGTTCTACCGGCAATGGACCTCGGCCGGCATGAAGGGCAAAATTCCGATCGCATCGACCACCTTCGGCCTCGTCAACGAGCCAAGCACCCTCGATGCTGCCGAGAGCGATTCCATTCTGGGCGCCTACGGCTATTTCGAGGAGCTCACCACGCCGGCCTCGCTGAGCTTCGTCGAGAATATCAAGAAGGCGCATTCCGATACGCCCTACATCAGCGAGCTCGCTGCCTGCACCTATGAGGGCGTCATGCTTTGGGCCGCCGGAGTGAAGAAGGCCGCCAGCATCGACCGGATGAAGGTGATCGCGGCGCTGGAGGACGGGATCGCTTTCGACGGCCCGAGCGGCAAGGTTTCGCTCGACAAGCCGACCCATCACACCACCCGCAACGCATTTCTCGCCGAGGTGAAGGACCGCAAATGGTCGGTGTTGGAGAGCTACTCCGACGTCAAGCCGGCCGATACTGCGAGTGTCTGCGATCTCGTCAAGAATCCGAACGACACCAAGCAGTACATCATCAATCTCTGACGCGTGCCGGGCCTCGCCCGCCGGCGGGGCCCGCAGCATCAAGAGACCGAAAGAATTCAAGAATGGCGATTTACCTCATCGTCGCGCTCGACGTCCTGAATGGAATAGCGTCGCTGTTCCTGTTGTGCCTCGGACTGGCGATCATCTTCGGCATGATGAAGATCATCAATCTCGCCCATGGCGAGTTCATTATGCTCGGTGCCTACGCGACTGTCATCTCAGCCAATGCCGGCGTCAATATCTGGATCGCGATACTGATCGTTGCTCCGCTCTTCGTCGGTCTCGTCGGCCTTGTCATCGAGCGCTGTCTCATTCGCTTTCTCTACGGGCGCCTCGTCGATTCGATGCTTGCGACCTGGGGGCTAAGCCTTCTCATCATCGGCATCATCACCACGATCTACGGTAACACGCAGCAAGGTGTGCCGACGCCGCTCGGCGGCTTCTCGATCGGGTCGTATCAGTCGAGCTATTACACGCTGTTCCTGGCCGGCATGGCCATCGTGATGATGGCGCTGGTCTACGGCGTCATGAGCTACACACGCCTTGGCTTGATCGCCCGCGCCACGATGCAAAATCCCGCGATGGCCGCAACATTGGGTGTCAATCCTGCGCGCGTCTATATGACCACCTTCGCAGTGGGGGCCGCAATTACGGGTCTCGCTGGCGGCCTGCTGGCGCCGGTTTCCGGCATCACGCCCGGCATGGGCGGTGCCTACGTCGCGAAAGCCTTCATGACCGTCGTCGGCGGCGGGGCCGCCATTCTGTCAGGCACGATGTCGGCGGCGAGCCTGTTCGGCGCCGTCAATCAGATCGGCGCCTATTTCACGACGCCTGTCTATGGCGAAGTCCTCGTGTTCACGGCGGCGATCGTCCTGATCCGCCTGCTGCCGCAAGGCATCTCGGGCCGCTTCTTCAAGGGGAATCTGTAATGCCCATCCGCTTTCGCCTCGCGGCACAGGCGGCTGCCGTCCTTCTCGCGATTGTTGCGATCGTGTTGATTCCCAGCATGGTCGAGCTGTTCGCGATGATGCAGTTGACGCTATTCGCCGCAATGGCGGTGCTGGCGCTCAGCCTTGCCTTCATCTGGGGCTTTGGTGGCATTCTGTCGTTCGGCCAGACGGCTTTCTTCGGCCTCGGCGGCTATGCCTACGCGATCGCCGCGGTCAACTTCCAGGATTCGACGCCATCGATCCTGCTCGCCATCGTCATTCCGTCGTTGTTCGCCGCCATCCTCGGCTATTTCATCTTCTTCGGCCGCATCTCCGACGTCTATCTCGGCGTGATTACGCTGACCGTGACCCTGATCCTGTTCAACTGCGTCAATTCCACCTCCGGCGACGAGTACAGGATCGGCAAGGCGTTGCTCGGCGGCTTCAACGGCATGCCGGCCGTACCGACCTTCAACGTGCCGTTCTATCCGGACCAGGTGTTGTCGCCGGAACAATCCTGGTGGGTGACGGGCGGGGCGTTGCTCGGGGTATTCCTGCTGCTGCGCCTGTTACTGGCTCTTCCGGCCGGGCGCGTCGTCGTGGCCGTGCGCGAGAACGAGGTCCGTGCCTCGTTGCTCGGCTATGACCCGCGCAAGGTCAAGCTGCTCACCTTCGTCCTGAGCGGCGCGATTGCGGGACTCGCTGGCGCGCTCTACGTCAACTGGGGCGCATTCGTCGGACCCACCATCTTCAGCCTGTCGCTGTCGGCCGAGATCATCATCTGGATCACGGTAGGCGGACTCGGAACCCTGCTCGGGCCTGTCGTCGGCTGTGTTCTGATCGAATACATCGTCGCTTATATCGGCTCGCAGCAAGCCTTGAATTCGAACCTCGTCCTCGGGGCCGTGCTCGTCGTTTTCGTGCTGCTGCTGCCCAAGGGATTGGTGCCGACGGCGCGCGATCTTCTGATGCGGCTCGTCGTGCCTGCGCAAAAGCCCAACGCGCAGCTTGCAGACGAGCACGTGCCACCATCGGTGGCGGCGTCGCACATGGCCGGAGCGGAATGACCATGGCGGACCTTGTTCCTCTCCTCAAGGCCGAGCACCTCACCATGCGGTTTGGCGGCGTGGTCGCCAATGACGACATCACCTTCACTTTGGAGGAGATGGAGCTGCGTTGCTTGATTGGCCCGAACGGCGCCGGCAAGAGCACTTTCTTCAAGACTCTGACCGGACAGCTCGTTCCGACTTCGGGCGCGATTGCATTCCGTGGGCAGCCGATCGCCGGCAAGCTGTCGCACGAGATCGCTCGTATGGGGATCGGCATCAAGACCCAGGTGCCCAATGTCTTCAACGGCCTCTCGGTCCGCGAGAACATCTGGCTTGCCGTCCGTCGCAAGGCGACGCCGCGAGCCCAAGGGCCTGCGGTTGATGCTGTGCTGGAGATGATCCGATTGACCGATCATGCCGACCGCGTCGTCGCGACGCTGTCGCATGGCCAGCGTCAGTGGGTGGAGATCGGCATGGTGCTTGCGGCCGAGCCGGATTTGATCCTCCTCGATGAACCTGCGGCCGGCATGACGGACGAAGAGACCGGCCACACGGCCGCGATCATTCGCGAGATCAATCAGACGCGGGCGATCATCGTTGTTGAGCACGACATGGAATTCATCAGGCAGATCGCCAAGAAGGTAACGGTGTTTCATCAAGGCCGTGTGCTGGTCGAAGACACTGTGGACAAGGTTATGGCCGATCAGCGCGTGCGCGACGTCTATCTCGGCAAGAAGGTCGCGGCATGAGCGTGCTCCTCGAGGTCAAGGATTTACGCTCCGGCTACGGCCGTATTCCGATCCTGTTCGGCATAGATATGACGGTGCAGGCCGGCGAGTATCTCGGCATTCTCGGCCACAATGGTATGGGCAAGACCACGACCTTGCGTGCGCTGATGGGGCATCTGCCGACGACCGGCGGCTCGGTCGTCTTCGCAGGCAAGACAATAACCCATCTCAAGCCGCATGAACGCTCCCGGCTCGGAATCGGACTTGTGCCGCAGGGCAGGGAGATCTTTCCGGACCTGAGCGTCCATGAGAACCTTCGGATGGGCCTCGCGGCGGCTCCAAAGGAGGACCGCTCGGTGATCGATGCCGTGCTGCAGGACTTCCCGCGCCTGGTGCGGCTGCTCGACCGGCGCGGCGGCGCCCTGTCGGGCGGTGAGCAGCAATTGCTGGCGTTGGCGCGCTGCCTGTGCACGAAGCCCCGGCTGATCCTTCTGGACGAACCGACCGAGGGAATTCAGCCATCCATTATCGAGGAGATCATCGAGACCCTGCTCGCGCTGAAGAAGCGCTGGGACATGTCGCTAATCGTGGTCGAGCAAAATCTCGAATTCATCACGTCGCTGTCTGACCGCGTCCTCAATATCCAGAAGGGACGCATCACGGAAGAGCTCGACCGGGAAAGCCTTCTGGCACGGGACGCCGCCATGCATCCAACCTAGATTCAAATTCCGACGCGGCTACGCCGCGCCATCGCGATCGCTTTTGCCGCCAAGTCTGTCCTCACAAGAAAGGATGAATCATGTCCATCAAACGCCCGACTTCCGAAGACGTCGCCGAGCTCGCCGCGAGCCTGCACATGAACATGACGGTCGAGGAGGCCGGAGAATATCTTGCGCTGATGGGCGGGATGTTCGACGCCTATGACGTCGTCGACGAACTGCCCAACCCGCTGCCGCCGGTCAAATATCCGCGCACGTCGGGTGCCAAACCGATGCCGAAGGACAACAAGTACAACGCCTGGGCGATCAAGACCGAGGTCAAGGGCGCGTCGAGCGGCAAGCTCGCTGGACGAACTGTCGTGCTGAAGGACAACGTCGCGCTGGCCGGCGTCCCGATGATGAACGGTTCGACGACATTGGAAGGCTTCATTCCCGCCGCCGACGCGACCATCGTCACCCGCATTCTCGACGCCGGCGGCACCATCGTCGGCAAGGCCGTATGTGAGCATTTCTGCCTGTCGGGCGGCAGCCATACGTCCCATCCCGCACCGGTCCATAATCCGCTGAAGATGGGTTATTCGGCCGGCGGTTCGTCTTCGGGCAGCGCTGCGCTCGTCGCGGCGGGCGAGGTCGACATGTCGATCGGCGGCGATCAGGGCGGCTCGATTCGTATTCCCGCGTCCTACTGCGGCATCTACGGCATGAAGGCGACGCATGGACTGGTGCCCTACACGGGCGTGATGCCGATCGAATCCACCATCGACCACACCGGCCCGATGACGGCCAACGTCGCCGACAATGCGCTGCTGCTGGAGGTGCTCGCCGGCCCCGACGGACTCGATCCGCGCCAATACGCGCCGAAGGTCACGAGCTACACGGAAATGCTCCGCAAGGGCGTGAAGGGCATGAAGATCGGCATCCTCAAGGAAGGCTTCGCCGTGTCGAACATGCAGGAAGGGGTCGTCGAAAAGGTCAAGGCGGGCGCAGAGCGCTTCGCCAAGCTCGGCGCCAGCGTGTCGGAGGTCTCGATACCGGAGCATTTGCACGCGCTTGCCGCCTGGAACCCGATCACGCTCGAAGGTTTCCTGGTCCAGATGATGATCGGCAACGGCATGGGCTTCAATTGGAAGGGGCTCTACGACGTCGGCCTGCTCGACGCTCATTCTAGCTGGCGTAACCGGGCCGACGATCTGTCGGAGACGCTCAAGCTCACCATGCTGGTCGGGCAGTGGGGCGTCAGCCATTATCGCGGCCGCTATTACGCCAAGTCGCGCAACATAGCGATCGCCGCCAAGGCGGCCTATGACGCCGTGTTCGGATCCTACGACCTATTGCTGATGCCGACCCTACCGTGCGTTGCGACGCCGATCCCGGCCAAGGGCGCGCCGCTCGCCGAGATCGTCCAACGCGCGTTCGAGATGACGGCCACGACCAGTCCGTTCGATGTTACCGGCCATCCGGCGATGAGCATCCCCTGCGGGCTTTCGGACGGCCTGCCTGTTGGGCTGATGCTGATTGCGAAGGATTACAACGAGGCGACCATCTATCAGGCGGCCAGCGCGTTTGAAGCCGATGGCGATTGGAAGAAATTCTGATGATCACGATCACTGCCGTCATCAGGGCAAAGTCCGGACATGAGGTCGTGATGCGCGATGCGCTTGTCGCTGTCGCGGCTCATGTCGCGGCCAACGAGCCGGAGACGATCGGGTTCTTCATCTCGCAGAGCGAAGAAGATCCGTGCGTCTTCACGACCTATGAGCGCTTTGCCGACAAGGCCGCGATGGATCGCCACAACGGCTCAGCGGTCGTCGCGACCTTCTTCGGGATCGCCAAGCCCATTCTGGATGGCGAGGTCATACTTGTGACCTCGACGGAGGTGTCGGCGACGGTCCGGTAAGCAGGCGCCAGGTCAATTGCGGGAGAGCATCGTGACGTTACGGCTTCACGGCATCATCGGGAGATCCAACGACGCAGCCTACGCGCGTCGTCTCCACCACATCGAGCATCATGGCGGGATCGAATTGCTGTTCGTGCCGCCGTCCGACGTCGGTCGCAAGCGGTTTCGCCTGACCACTGATCGCGGTACCGACTGTGCCGTCAGCCTGGACCGCGACGAAGAACTGACGGATGGGGCGCTGCTTTTTCTCGAACACGATCGCGCCGTCATTGTCCGCTTCGGCGAGCAGGAATGCTGGCGATTGAGGCCTGTCGGTCAAGCGGCCGCACTCATGCTCGGCTGGAACGCCGGCAATCTGCATTGGCGGGTGCGCTTCGAGGCCGATCATCTTGTCGTGCTGCTCGACGGACCGCTGGACTCGTACCGCGCGCGCATCAGGCCGCTGCTGGAGGCAAGGGAGGTCGTGGAGAGCGATGCTGTTTGACAGATCGCAAACGCTGGCATTGCTGCAACTCGGCGATAGCGCCTATCCGGCCGGCGGCTTTGCGTTCTCCTGGGGGCTCGAGGGACTCGCAGCGGACGGCATGCTCGCCAATCGTAGCGAGCTGGATCGGATCATCGCGGATCAGCTCACGCGGCGCTGGGGCAGCATGGACCGCATCCTCCTGCGTCAGGCGTTTTACGCAAGGGATTGCCAGGCCATCGCTGGCGTCGATCTCCTTGCCGAGGCGGGAACGCCCTCAGCCGAAATGCGAGAAGGTTCGCGTCGTGCGGGCAGGGCGCTCCTCGGTTTATGGGGTAAGCTCAATGGTCCCCTGTCGGTCGCTTACCGCGGGCTGGTCTCGTCGGATGCGCGGCTCGGCCATCTGCCGGTTGTGCAGGCCGTCGTCAGCCGGGATGCGGAGTTCAGTCTCGATGCAGCCGAGCTGGTCTCGGGCTGGACGCTCGTGACCGGCCTTGTGAGCGCCGCGGTGCGGCTCGGAATCGTCGGCCATGTCGAGGCGCAGCGGAGCCAAACCGCCGCGCGCGGTCTGCTGGCGGAGCTGCTCGCGGAGGCGCCGCCGCCGGATGCGCTGCCTGCCAGCTTCACGCCGTTCATCGACATCGCGGTCTCGCGCGGGCGACTGCGGCATATCCGCATGTTCACGACTTGAGAGAGGATATTGTCCCATGATAAATCTATCGCCGACCGAGATGGATCGCCTCGTGATCTTCAATGCTGCGCAGATGGCGCGCCGCAATCGGTCGCTTGGGATCAGATTGAGCCATCCGGAGGCGGTCGCTTACATCACCGACGAAGTGATGACGGCGGCACGCCGCAACATGCCGTATGCCGAAATCCGCGACATGGCGGGCCGGTTGTTGACATCCGACGACGTTGAGCCCGGCGTCGGACAGATGATTCCAATGCTCTATATCGAGTGCATGTTTGCGGAGGGCACCAAGGTGATGGCGGTGTTCGAGCCGGTCGGCCTGAGTGATGCGTCCGGCGCCGACGACGTCGTACCCGGCGAGATCATCGCAGGCGGCGGAGACATTGAGAGCTTCGCGGACCTGCCCGCCGTCACAATCGATGTCGTCAATACCGGCGACCGCGATATTCAGGTTCGCAGCCACACCCATTTCTTTGAGGTCAATCGCGCGCTGCGCTTCGATCGTGCGGCGGCCTGGGGCATGAAGGTGGACCGGCCGGCAGGCGCCGGCGTCCGCTTCGAGCCTGGCGTCGCCAAGTCGGTCCGGCTTGTCCCGATCTCCGGCGATCGCGTGGTGCACGGGCAGGCCGGGCTCGTCAACGGCCCGCTGGACGCGCCGACGGCACGCGATGAAGCGCTCAGGCAAGCTCGCGCCCGCGGCTATCAGGGAGCTTGAGCATGGCCGTTCTGTCGCGCCGCGCCTATGGCGAACTCTACGGGCCGACCAAAGGCGATCTGGTGCGGCTGGCCGATACCAGTCTGTTGGCCGAGATCGAGCACGATTACACAACCTATGGACATGAGCTGCTGGTCGGTGCGGGAAAGAACCTGCGCGACGGCGAGGGCGTCAACGCCTACCGGACGGCATCGCACAAGATACTCGATGTCGTCATCAAGAACGCCACGATCGTAGACGCCGTCGCCGGCATCGTGAAGGCAGATATTGGTATCCGTGACGGTCGCATCGTCGGCATTGGCAAGGCCGGAAATCCTGATGTGATGCCGGATGTGCATCCTGACATGATCGTTGGTCACACCACGGCGCCGATTGCCGGCGGTCCCTTCATCGTCACCGCCGGCGCCATCGAGTCGCACGCCCATTTGATCTCGCCCGAGCAATCCGACCACGCGCTCTCCGGCGGCACCACCACCCTGGTCGGCAACGGCTCTGGCCCGGTGTTCGACGTCGGCAGCGGTGCCGCTTCGACCTTTGCGCGCTTCCTGCAGGCCATCGAGTTCTCGCCGCTCAATTTCGCGCTGTTCGGACGGGCCGGGTCAAACCCCGAAGCGGTAGAGGAAGCGGTCGCATCGGGCGGCATGTCTGTCAAGATTCACGAGGATTTCGGTGCCGCGCCGGCTGTGATCGACCAAAGCCTGATCGCGGCGGACCGCAACGATTTCGCGGTTCATCTTCACACCGACTCGATCAACGAGTACGGCTTCTGCGAGGATACGATGGCGGCGGTCGAAGGCCGCACCATCCACATGTATCACGTGGAGGGCGCCGGCGGCGGCCACGCGCCGGATCTGCTCAAGGTGGTGTCATGGGACAACGTCATTCCGTCGTCCACCAATCCGACCAACCCGTACACGTCCTACGGCATGGAAGAGGGCGTGCCGATGACGATGATCTGTCATCAGCTCAACTACAACGCGCCCGAGGACGTCATGTTCGGAGAGGCGCGGGTGCGCGCCCAGTCGATGGCGGCGGAGGACTTTCTCCACGACATGGGCGCAATCTCGATATTCGGCACCGATACGCAGGGCATGGGACGTCTCGCCGAGAACGTCGCGAAATGCTGGCAGCTTGCCAGCGTGATGAAGGGTCGAATCGGCCGTCTGCCCGAGGAGAAGACAGCGCGTGCGGACAATGAACGCATCAAGCGCTACATCGCCAAGCTCACCATCAATCCCGCGATCGCGGTCGGAATCGACCACACGGTTGGCTCGATCGAGCCCGGCAAGATGGCTGATCTCGTGCTCTGGCCGCGCGCGTCCTTCGGCATCAAGCCATACATGGTGATCAAGAACGGCTTCGTCGTCTGGGCCGCCATGGGTGACGGCAACGGCAGCCTCGGTCTGTCGGAACCGATGATCCAGAAGCGGATGTGGGGTGCGCTCGGCGCCGCCCCGCAAAGACTGGGCATCAATTTCATGTCGAAGCTCGCCATGGAGGCCGATGTGAGCCGCAAGCTCGGTCTGTCTCGTGACCCCGTCCAGATCAAGAACGTGCGAAAGTTGCGCAAGACCGACATGGTGCGGAATGTCGCCATGCCTCATGTCGATGTCGATCCGCAGACGTTCGAGGTCCGCGCCGATGGAAAACTGCTGATGTGTCCGCCTGCGACGGAGGTGCCGCTGGCCAGACGGTACATGCTCCGATGAGCCAGATCTCACTCAGCGGGGGATTGGCCGAGCCGCGCATTGCGGCGGCGCGGGTTGGGATCGGAGGGCCGGTCGGTTCGGGCAAAACGGCCCTGGTCGAACGCCTGATTCCAGTGCTCACGGCGCGCGGCATCGATATCGCCGTCATCACCAACGATCTGGTTACGGCCGAAGATGCCGAGCGGATCAGGCGCTCCGGGCTGATCGATCCAGCACGCGTGTCTGCAGTTGAGGCAGGGGCGTGTCCTCACACAGTCATTCGCGAGGATCCCACGCTCAACATCGAGGCGGCGAACGACCTTGAGCGGCGTTTCCCCGGCGTCGAGCTCATTCTGCTCGAAAGCGGCGGCGACAATCTCGCCTCGACCTTTTCGCGCGACCTGACGGATTTCTGGATGTTTGTCATCGATGTCGCCGGCGGCGATGACATCCCGCGCAAGCGCGGCCCCGGCGTCATCCGGGCCGATCTCCTTGTTATCAACAAGATCGATCTGGCGCCGCATGTCGGCGTCAACATGGAGCGAATGCGCCAGGAGGCGTTGGCCGTTCGCGGCGCTCGCCCGGTGCTGCTCACCAACTGCCGCCGCGGTGAGGGGATCGACGCGATCGTCGATCTGCTCGAACGCGAGGTTCTGTTCAGAACGTGAGGGCCGCGGCGACAAGCGACGGTGCGCGGCTCGACCTGAGTTTTGTCCGCCGTGCCAACCGTACGGTCATTGACCGCCGCCTGTTCGCCTGGCCGTTCGTTCTGACACGCAGCTTCTATCTCGATCCGGCGCGACCGAGTTGCCTCAGCGTGATCGTGCAGACCGGAAGCGGAGCCGTTCATGGCGAAGACAGCCTCGCGCAGCGTCTTGTGCTCAATTCCGGCGCGACCGTCTCCTTGACCAATCAAGGTGCAACCGCCGTGCATCGAGCCGACCCAGCGGCCCGTGCCACGGAGACGATCGATCTCCATGTTGCAGGGGGCGCCAGCCTGGAATATCTGCTTGAGCCGCGTATCCTGTTTCCGGATGCCGCGCTTTGCCAGTCCGTGGAGCTGGATTGCGCGAACGACGGCTCTGCCTTGATCGTCGATGCATTCACGATGCATGATCCCAGCGGCGAAGCCCGCAACTTTCGCGAGCTGGAATCGACGTTCTGCCTGAGGAGATCAGGGAGCGAGCCGCTGGTGATTGACCGGACGCGCCTGTACCGGCCAACCGTCGATATCTTTCGCGGATACCTGGCCTTCGGATCGGCGTTCCTGGTGCTGAGCCCGTGGCATGCTTTCGCGGATATTCAGGCATCGCTGACAAAGGCCCTGGGCGGAAGTCCAGCGCTATACGCCGCTGTAAGCGTGCTGCCGGAGTCCACGGGGCTTGGTGTTCGCCTTGCGGCCCGGGATCTCGCGGGAATCCGGGCTGCATTTGTCTGCATCAGCGCAATTTACCGTTCGGCACTGTTGAGCGTGATCGAAGCTCCGGCCGTCCCATCATGCCGGTAGCGCTGCGGGCGCTTGGCCGAGTGCCAGCGCCGGTCTTACGAGACCTGGTCAGGGATTATTTCAATGCCGTCGATCCGGTTTCGACTTATTTGCGACCAGTCCTTCGAAGCGGGTGACGAGTTCCTCGATCCATACACTACCGTATGGTTTGACGACCTCGGTTTCGCAAAGATTGGTGTTCTTGCTGATTTTCCGACCATAGTGAGGATGCGCCAACTTTCCAAGGAGAGGCCTTGCCGATCCAGCTCCCTAGCCAGAGCACTTTTCATGCGGTGGCTGGCAGCGCCAGAAGGTAGATTCTGCATTGGCCCGAAGTCTGTCATCAGCAGCGTCCGGTTGCTCGACATATGTGTTGATCATAAAAGGTGAGATAAAGCGCTTGCGGTCATGTGCGGAGCAGGAGCGAGATAGCCATGGTTCGTGGTGAGTGCAAAGCCATCCGGATAGGGCTGTTAACGCCGCATAGCGGACGATCGGTATCTTCGGTCCGTCCTCCATTCATTGCGCGAACCTTGCTGAAACGGAAATTAACGAAACTGGCGGGTTACTTGGCCGCCCTATCTCTCTGGTTTTCGGCGACGCCGGCCGGGATGCGCACGAAGTCGTCAACCAAACACGAAGCATGATTGAACACCAGCACGTTCAGGCAATCGTCGGTTCTCATATACGCCCAAATCGCGAAGCTCTGATTCGATCGATCGGAGGCGCATTCCATAGATATACACGACTCAGTACGAAGGTGAGCGTCATGCGCTCGGTGTTTTCATGTGCGGGGAGACGCCGCGTCAGCAGGTGCGTCCTCTCGTCCAGTGGATGCGATCCCAGCGGGGATCCCGCAAGTGGAACATTGTCGGGAACGACTATAGCTCCCGCGGCACTCCATTCGGGAAGCCAAGGAGTACATTTGGCTCGTTGACGACGGAGTCCTCGGCGAGGAGTACGTCCCGCTCTCACACGAGAGTTTCACCCCATCATCGATCGGAACGGATCTGATACTCTTCAATGGACAATTCGGCAGCGCAGCTTCTGTCGCCGGGATTTCACGTGCAGCTCCAGTTCTATGCGAGAATGCGCTCATGGGAATTGGCTCGCAGCATGCCGAGAATCTGTTTTCTTGTGCGGGTTTTAGCAATGCACTGAGTACCCCTGAAGGCGTTGCGTTTCGCGATCGGTACAGGCGCAGCTTCGGCGGGACTGCGCCTGTGCCGAACCGTTTCGGTGTCTCGTGTTACGAAGGGCTGCATCTGTTGGCGACACTTGTCCAGCGTGCGCACTCGCTCAATGTCTACAAGCTTCAAGCATACTCCGACGGGGCTCGGGTGAGTACGCCTAGAGGGGAGTGCTGGATGCGCGCAAATCACCTGGGTGCTCCTGTTCACATCACTAAAGCCAGCGGGTCCAATCTGTCTGTCGTCCAAACAATCGGTTGTCGCGACGCAACATCGGAACACGCATGGCTCTCATGGCGGGAGCCTGCAGGTTCAGCATTGGCTGGTCAAAAAACCAGCTTTCTGGCAGGTGTTTTCATTTGAAAATTGTTTGTGTTGGATACTAATGTTTCTCCTCGTATTGATGGGGAGATCTTATGGCTCACTATAAACTTGATCCGTCTAAGGCCGCACTCGTAAACGTCGACATGCAGAACGCGTTTGTTGAAGGCACCCCGCTATCGGCTCCCAATGGACCGGCTCTCATTCCGATCGTTAATCGATTGGCGAAGGCCTGCCGGGATGCCGGAATGATGGTGATCCACACCCTCCATGTCACGCGCCGAGACGGGTCGAACCACGGCACGATGGGCGAACTGATCGAGCCGGTCAGGCTGGATACATCAATGAAGGCACGGAGACCGCCAAACTTCATCCGGGCGTCGATGTCGGCAAGAACGACATCATGCTCTACAAGCCACGCTACCGTTCGTTCACCGGCACGGATCTCGATCAATTGCTGCGTGGGAACGGTATCGACTCAATCATCGTGACTGGCATCTGCACGAACATCTGCTGCGAAACGACGGCCCGTGAGGCGGGAATGAAGGACTATCACGTCTTCTTCCCAAGCGACGGTACCGAAACATTCCCTGCCGGCGGTTTGAGCGTGGAGGAAATCAAGAAGGCCACCCTCACAACTCTAGGGATTGCCTTCGCCAAGATACTCACGGTTGACGAGACCATAGATCTCATCAAGCGCGGGATGGGTGGATCGGGTCTGCGCGCCGCCAGCTAGGCGGAGCCTGTCATTCGGCCCTTAAACTGCGGTTTGTTGTCAAGCTTACATTTCTGAACTCGCCCACGACACGGTGGTAGTGCTCGCGCCGTCGGAGTTGTCCTGACTGCGGAGACCGCGCGGGCGCGGCTGATACGTGCTTTGCCGGCCAGGCATTGGATCGCCGGGGCTGGTTGATGTCTTTGCTGCGATCATGGTCCTTTCCGAGGTCGCGCAGCGCCTCATGATGATGTCCGGGTCGGGTGCCTCAACGTTTGCGGCGGAGTGCGGACGAGCCGCCACCAGCCGACTGAACGAGGTCGCCACAACACCGGCCCAGCGGGACATTGCCGGTCCGGCAGACCGGACCAGGAACTTTACAAGATCGGATCAGGCTTCCTTCGCCGGGCCCCAGTCGAACGATGTGCCGTCGACCCAGATACAGTGGAGAACGATGGCGATTTTGAGTGCGATGGCGACCTTTGCCTTTCGCATGCCAATCCGCTTGGCGAGCTTCATGCCCCAAGCCTTGAGAGAGGACCATTTCTTCGTTGGATAAAGCAGGACGGTCGCCGCCTCGTACAGGTAGGTTCGGAGAAGACGGTCGCCCCATCGGGATATCTTGCCATTGCTATCAGTTTCGCCAGATTGGTTGCGTCGAGGTAAGACCCAGATAGCGCCTACGCTTGTCTTTGATTAGACTGCGGACGTGGGTTCTCGATATCTGACCAATGACGGCGTGACGGATTGCCAGTCTTGAAGACCGTCTCCTTTCGAGCACGTTGCAGCCGTCCTTGCCACGAAGTGCGCGGTGGGCTGGAAACATGGATGGTTTTGCGGAGATCCTCAGCGCTCCATCCATTTCGGCTGACTTCGGAGCTGCTAATACCTCCAAACGAGGACACTTCTGCCGACACCTCAACGAGCAAGTATCGAAAGCGGCTTTTGGCGTGCTAGGCCGGGATAAGCGCCCCTCCGAGTATCGAGATCACGCGTTATGCCCCTACCTAAGAACCCGAGAGCCGAACGGGGCTGCGCTACCGACCGCGGCCGAGCTAGATGCTGCGGGATTGGTGTTCCGCCAGGTGGGGGCTACATTTGTGGCGCCAAACTGGGATGGCGGCACGGTAGGACGCGTCGCCGCTCGTGGGAAGCTCTCCAGTAGCGTACCAGGTCGACCGACCGACAGGGTGACATGCTTCGCAGACGGCGGACCGTCTTACTGTCGAGGATTGCCGATGTCGAATGCGCCTAGACAATACTCTTCGCCCACCGATTGCTCGTCGGCCATTTGCGTGATCAACGCGAACGTCGCATCGGGATAGCGCCTCCACACCTCAATGTCCTCTGAAGTGACGTTTAGATATCCGAAAAAGCACTTATATCGGCCCGGCTCGGTTACACGGCCGAGTTTATCCCAATTGATCTTGTTGACGCGCACTAGCTCCACTCGTTCTCAGGCAGCGAACCGGGCGGAGGTTTAAGCTCGTCTAGGCCGGCTTCGATCACCGCCAGTTCATCCTGGATCGCTCTTACTGCGTTTTCGGGGTTGATGCCTGATACAGCTTGCAGCACAGCGAGCACCTTGCGCCGATGCGCCAGCAAGTCCGTCAGCGCGCGACGGTCCCGCACCTTCACGTAGCCAGCGACGATCAATTCCATGGCCTCTTTGACATATTCGTCGTTTCCCACCGGTTTGCGGATTATCGGCGGCGGCTAAGTTCTGTCAGACCTGCTTCGGTCATACGATATTCGACACCTTCGCCGCTTGAGCGGCGCTCCATCCATCCGTTTCGTAAAAGGGCGAGCGTTGTTCCCGGGTGATCGGGAAGCTTCGAAGAAGACACCCAGTCGCGGTCACGAAGAGGGTCGAGCATTTGCCGGTGATACTGATTGAAAAGCGGCCTGCGCTTTGCCTGCTCACTGATGTCTCGACGTATCGTTTCAAGCGGGCGTTCGGCTTCCATGGCCGTTTGTTGCCATCGCATCGTTTACGATCAGTTACGGATCGGGAACAGCCGGCAATCTTTTCTAAATGGTTCATGGATACTGTTCTGCGGCATGGACCACGAGGACGCATCTGCTTGGCTCGTTCCGGCCCTCAGGCGAAGCTACGCTCGTCTAGCGGCGTGGATGACGCGCGACAATCGCGCGCCTGAGCCCAGCCGCTTGCCGGCGCCGCCGCGCTCAGAGCGGCCGGTTCGCTTTCCTGACCCGCCGCGGCGGCCAGCGCCGCCGCGCATTTAGGTATGGCAACCATCGCTAGTGACGAACAATCGCACGTCGACGCGACCTTGGTTGCCCGACGAAGAGGCGGAATTGCTGTTGTGAAAGGAATCTCGATGAAGAAGATCGCGATGTCGGCGCTGATGGTCGGCGCTCTTGGTCTGCTCGATACGCGCGGCGATCTTCACCGTGTCGCCGCACAAGTCATAGCTCACGTAGCGACTATCTCCTCCCAGGCTTAGGCTTGTCTGCCCCGGGTAGATCTGGCCGCGTCACCAGCGACGTCCGCTTAGGGCGGCACAAGCTGACATGGGCCACACGGAAAAACGTCTGCCATCGGCGAGCAAGAGGTGACCACGGAGCTCCGCCGCGGCAGTCGAAAGACGTCAGGGCAAGCCTCACGACGTGACGCTCTCGACATACCGTTTCCACTGTCCTGTTTGGCTAATCCGCTGAATGTCCAGGAGATTTATGCGCGCTGCCATAGCGCGGAAAATAAAATCAAGTTCGTTGAGATGCACCCCTCGCAGTTTGAAGATGCTGTCAACCAACAGCACTGAGCGGGGTCTCACATGAAGATGAGAGCAGTCCATGCAGCCGCGCGCATTCTCGACGCAGAGTGTATTGCCTGCGCCTTCGGCGTCCCGGGCGCCGCGATCAATCCGCCGCCGCTCGGAATCCAGACAGCGCGACTTGCCTAGTCCGGATTGCCTGCGGTGATTCTTGGCGGCAAAATTGGTAATCGCCTTCTGGCAGCGCTGGCCCCGGCAGATTTCGGTCTGCTGGTGCCCGGCTTAGAGATAATCGGGCTCGATCAGGACGCGGTCCTCTCGCAAGCGGGCGAACAGATCGAGCACGTGTTCTTCCCTCATAGCGGCGCCGTTTCGCTGATGATCGACATGGCGAACGGGCAGACGGTTGCCACCGCCGCAGTTGGGCGCGAGGGAGCAGTAGGGGTTCTTTCCGTGCTAGGGCCGTCACCTTCAGCCAGTACCGCCATCGTCCGTGCGGCGGGCACCGCCTCGCGGATCTCCGCACGGCGATTTCAGGCCGCGTTCAACCGGAGCCCTGCGATCCGGCACGCAATCCAGATGCACATGAGGGCGATGCTGATTCAGTTTCAGTTCGGCATGGCCTGCAATGCGCTGCATCCCGCCCAGGCCCGCATGGCGCGCTGGCTGCTCCTTCTTCGCGACCGCGTAGACCACGACGTCCTCCCGCTCACCCATGAGGCGCTGTCGCAAATGCTCGGTCTGCGACGAACGACGGTGACGCTCCTGATGCGCAATCTGCGCGACTCCGGAGCGATCAGATCTGACCGACGAGGCCAGATCGAGATCGACCGGTCGCGGCTGGCGGCGGCGGCGTGCGAATGCCACGATACCGTGCGCCTCGTGGTCGAGGAAATCTTCGCGATGAATACGTTGTGCGGGATGATGCAGTAGGTGAATCGGATGCCATCTGAGCCGTTCCGCGCGGCCCAAGCGGTGCTGAACTCAAGCCCGCTTCGCCGGAAAGGAAGAGCCGGTCGTGACCCAAACTCCGAGCAGGAACGCGACGAAGAGCGACTGCAGCGGTGCCTTAACGGTCACTTCGCGCAGAAAGGGGGCGTTGAGGGCAAAGCGGGCCGCTAAGCCTCGCCTAACTCTGGCAGGGCAGCGTGGTCAGATGCGGCCCGCAGCGCGCTAACGGCCCGGTGGGCGTCGTGGTCGCCCAAGGCCCCGCCGAGACGATTTCACTCGGTGGGGACACTTGTTCAACGCGATCGTCAACCGTTCCAATCGCTTCTCTGTCAGCCCTACCGAGATCTGCCTTGAGTGACACTATCAACGGCCTTAGCGATCTCATTCCGAAGCCAGGCGTGCGCGGGCTGATTGTCCAATCTGCGGAGCCAAAGCATCGACGTTTCGATAGCCTTGGGAGGGCGCGCGAGCCCCCGGTATGCCAGCTCACGGGACCGAGTCATCTCGATGGCGACCTTCAGGGGGAGGACGCACACGAACTCCGAAGTCGCGAGAATGCGCGCAGCGGACAAAATGGGAGCACGTATTCCGGTCTGCCGTTTCGGCCTGCCGAAACTCTCGGTGCCCATCGTATCGTTCCCGAATTGCGCCGACGATATCTCCAACTGCCTGGCGTGGGCCAGGGCTTCCTTGGAGACCAACTCATCGTTCGACAAGGGATGGTCTCGACGCATGACCGCGACGAATTCGTCTTGGAGCAGTCGCTTCCGCGTGAAACGCTCGGCATTGACGTCGGACGCACCGACCGAGAGGTGCAGTTCGCTTCGATCGAGGAGATCGAGAACGTTCAGGGTCCCGCTCGGACGAAAATCCAACCTTACCCCGGGGGCCAGCTTGGCGACGTTCGCCGCAATCCGCGCGACGAGTACGATCGCTGCATAGTTGTCGACGGCGATTTTGAAGGACTGAGTTGCCGTGCCTGGCTCGAATTCATCTGGTTCAAGCGCTTCCTGCAGACCGTCCATCGCCGCTCGGACAGGAATCGCAAGCTGTTCCGCGCGAGGGGTTGGCATCATGCCGAGCGGTCCGCGGACGAACAGTTCGTCCTTTAGCATGTGTCGGAGGCGGCCGAGCGCGTGGCTCACGGCGGGCTGGCTAAGGCCCAGTCGCTTTCCAGCTCGGGTCGTCGATCTTTCCCGCATCACGGCGTCGAAGACCACCAACAGATTGAGGTCGATGGATGCGAGGCGGGGAGCCGACTTCTTCAATGGACGCACCATAATTCAGGATAGCCATGTCCGTATGAAGAGAATGCATTACCTTAATTAGATAGGCAACGTTATTATCTCGAGTGTTGAGCGTGAACCTCGGCGGCGGAATTGGATCGACCCAGCCCCCGATCCGTTCCGACGTCGGGAGAAGATTCGAATGATTGCAATCGTGCGGCTCGCCCTAGCGCGACCTTACACGTTCGTGGTGATGGCCGTGCTGATCTTGATCTTCGGTACGACGGCCGCACTGCGCACCCCGACGGACATCTTCCCCAACATCAATATTCCCGTCGTCAGCGTCGTGTTCAGCTACACGGGGTTGCCGGCCGATGACATGGCCGGCCGTATCGTCACCTTCTATGAACGCTCTCTGCCAAACAGCGTCAATGACATCGAGCACATCGAATCCCAATCGATCGTCAACTATGGCATCATCAAGATATTCTTCCAGCCGACCGTGAACATCAACGCCGCGCTGGCGCAGGTCAACGGCATGTCCCAGACCGTGTTGAAGCAGATGCCGCCGGGCATCACGCCGCCGTTGATTCTCTCCTTCAACGCTTCGAGCGTCCCGATCCTGCAACTCGCTCTGTCGAGCTCACAGATGTCGGAAACGCAGGTCTATGATTCCGCGCTCAACTTCATCAGGCCCGCCTTGGCGCCCGTTCCTGGTGCGACGCTGCCGCTGCCATTCGGTGGCAAGGTGCGGCAGGTGCAGGCGGATCTCAATCAGCGGGCGCTGCACCAGTACGGCGTCTCTGCGAACGACGTGATCAACGCGCTCTCGCTGCAGAATCTGATCACCCCGGTCGGAACGCAGAAGATCGGCTCCTACGAATACACTGTGAATCTGAACGACTCGCCGAAAGCCATCGACGCCTTCAACAATCTTCCGATCAAGACGGTGAACGGTACCGTGGTCTACATGCGCGACGTGGCCTACGTTCACGACGGCAATCCGCCACAGACTAACGCGGTCCGCGTCAACGGCGCCAGCGCCGTGCTATTGACGGTCATGAAGGCCGGCGTGAGCTCGACGCTCGACATCATCAACAACGTCAAGGCGCTGCTGCCGTCGATCTCGAAGACATTGCCGAGCAGCCTCAAGCTGACCCCCGTCGGCGACCAGTCGGTCTATGTCACGGACGCGGTCTCGAGCGTGGTCAAGGAGGGCATCATCGCCGCAGTCCTCACTGGCATGATGATCCTGCTGTTTCTCGGCAGCTGGCGGTCCACGCTGATCATCACGCTGTCCATTCCGCTCGCCATCCTGGCTGCGCTGGCGGGCCTCTCGGTGCTCGGAGAGACCATCAACGTGATGACGCTCGGCGGGCTTGCACTCGCGGTGGGCATCCTAGTCGACGATGCCACGGTCACGATCGAGAACATCAATTGGCACATGGAGCAGGGCAAGGCGATCGAACCGGCCATCCTGGACGGTGCCCGCCAAATCGTGGTGCCGGCGACGGTCTCGCTGCTCTGCATCTGCATCGCCTTCGTTCCCATGTTCGGCCTGGGCGGTGTCGCCGGCTATCTATTCCGGCCGCTCGCCGAAGCCGTCATCCTGGCGCTCGCGGCCTCTTACGTGCTGTCGCGCACGCTGGTGCCGACGATGGCCAACTATCTGCTGCGCAATCAGCAGATCCATCACGGCGGCGGGGGCGCCGGCGCGCCGCCATCACGCAACCCTCTCACCCGGTTCCAGCGCGGCTTTGAACGGATGTTCGAGGGTGTTCGCGCGCGCTACCGCGGCCTGCTACAGCTTTGCCTCGCCAACCGCGTCAAGGTCGTCGCCGGTTTCCTGATCGTCAGCGTCCTGTCGTTCGGCTTGGCGCCATATCTCGGACAGGACTTCTTTCCGACGGTGGACGCCGGCCAAATCAAGCTTCATATCCGCGCCGCCACCGGGACGCGGATCGAGCAGACGGTCAGTCTCAGCGACAAGGTCAGCGCCGAAATCCAGAAGATCATTCCGAAGAACGAGATCGGAGGCATCGTCAGCAACGTCGGTCTCAGCGTCAGCGGCATCAACATGGCCTACAACAATTCCGGCACGATCGGCGTCGGCGACGCCGACATCCTGATCAGCCTCAATCCCAACCACGCGCCCACCGACGACTACATCAAAACCATGCGGGAGAAGCTGCCGCAGCAATTCCCGGGCACGTCCTTCGCGTTCCTTCCCGCCGACATCGTCAGCCAAGTTCTAAATTTCGGTGTGCCGGCGCCGATCGACGTGCAGGTTGCCGGCAGGGATCTGGCCGCCGACCGCACCTACGCCAACGCGCTATTGACCCGGATCAAGTCGATCCCCGGCATTGCCGATGCGCGTATCGAGCAGGCGTTCCAGCAGCCGACGCTCGACGTCAACGTCGACCGGTCGATGGCCTCGCTGGCGGGGCTCAGCGAAAAGGACGTCGCGACGGCGATGCTCACGACGCTGTCCGGAAGCTCGCAATCGTCGCCGACCTACTGGCTGGATCCGAAGAGTGGAGTGTCCTATGCGGTCTCGATCCAGACACCGCAACGCGACATCGACACCATGGCCGGGCTCAAGAACATTCCGGTCACCTCAACCACGGGAGCGAACACGCAGTTGCTCGGCGGCATCGCCGATGTTGCGCGCAGCCGCAGCGATGCCGTGGTCTCGCACTACAACGTCTCCCCGGTCATCGACATCTACGCCACGCCGCAGGGCCGCGATCTGGGCGCGCTCGCTGCCGATATCCGGAAATCGATCGACGATACCGCAAAGGACCTCCCGAAGGGAGCCAGCGTGGCGCTGCGCGGCCAGGTGAGCACGATGACCAGCGCGTACCAGCAGCTCTTTGTCGGACTGGCCGCCGCCATCGTGCTGATCTACCTCCTCATCGTCATCAACTTCCAGTCCTGGCTCGATCCGTTCGTCATCGTGATGGCGCTGCCGACCGCGCTCGCCGGCATCGTCTGGATGCTGTTCGGGACGGGCACGACGTTGTCGGTGCCCGCGCTGACCGGCGCGATCATGTGCATGGGCGTCGCGACCGCCAACAGCATTTTGGTCATCAGTTTTGCCCGAGAGCGGATGGCGGAAGGCGCGGGCGCGTTCGAGGCCGCGTTCGACGCGGGAAGTTCGCGGTTCCGCCCGGTGCTGATGACCGCGCTTGCGATGGTTATCGGCATGCTGCCGATGGCGATCGAGCCAGGCCAGAACATGCCGCTCGGGCGTGCGGTGATCGGAGGCCTGGTCTTCGCGACCTGCGCCACGCTTTTTCTGGTGCCGACAATTTTTAGCCTGGTGCACGGCGGGCATCGACGCGCCTCGCCCGAGACCACTTCAACGGATTGAGCGGAGCGACGGATGTCGACAGATGGCGTTAAAATCCCCGCAAAACGAAGCCTGCTGACCATTGCCGGTGCCGTCCTTGCACTTGCCGGGATTATCGCAGGCTACGGCTTCATGAGCCGGGCGCAGAGCAAGCAGGAGGTCGTGGACTGGACCAACCAGCAGACGACCGCAACGGTTTCGCTGGCGTCATTCATTCCGACGCCTCCACACCAGACGCTGACACTGCCGGGCAACGTCCAGCCCTTCAACAAGGCCGCGATCTACGCGCGGGTGAACGGCTACCTCAAGAGCTGGGAACACGACATCGGAACGCCGGTCAAGGCCGGCCAGGCGCTGGCGAACATCGATGCGCCCGATCTCGACCAGCAGCTCAGCCAGGCCAAGGCGACGTTGGCAAGCGTGCGCGCCAATCTGCAGATCGCGAATCTGACAGCCTCCCGGAACAATGTCCTGCTTCAGAAACAGATCGTCGCGCAGCAGCTCGCCGACCAGACCGACGCTGACGCCAAGGCGAAGGAGGCCGTCGTCGATGCCAACGAGGCCAACGTCAAGCAGCTCGAGGCGATGCAGTCGTTCAAGACGCTGGCGGCTCCCTTTGATGGCATCGTAACAGCGCGCAACGTCGAGATCGGCATGCTGATCTCCTCGGGAGGCGCAGGACAGCCCCTGTTCGAGGTGTCGGACCTTCACAGAGTCCGTATCTACGTGCAGGTGCCGCAGTCCTTCTCAGCCGGGCTGAAGCAGGGAATGGCCGCCACCTTCGAGATGCCGCAGTACCCTGGTGTCCAGTTCGACGTGACGCTGTCGCACATCTCGAAGTCGATCAACAGCACCTCCCACAGCATGCAGGTCGAGCTGCAGGCCGACAACGCGGATGGCAAGTTCTTCGGTGGGGCCTATTGCAACGTGCACTTTCAGATTCCATCGGATCCCAACCATCTCCGGCTTCCGTCAACGGCGCTCGTCGTCAATAACAAGGGCGCACAGGTTGCGATCCTCGATGCCAACAGCAAGGTAGTGCTGAAGAGCGTCGAGCTTGGCCGCGACTTCGGCGATACCGTTGAGATCCTTGCCGGTCTCACGGCATCCGATCGCGTCGTGAACAATCCTCCGGAGACGCTCGCGAACGGCGATTTAGTTCAGATCGCCGCTGCGCCAGCGTCATCTTGATGTCCGGACGGAGATCGTCATGAGCAGCTCGACTGCGAATGCGTCTTCTGGCCGCGACGTGAGGCTTGACCTCTTTAGAGGCCTGGCTAACTGGGCCATTTTTCTCGACCACACCCCGCATGAGATATTGAGTTGGTTGACAGTCAGAAACTACGGCTTCAGCGATGCTGCTGACCTGTTCGTCTTTATCTCCGGCTATACTGCCGCCCTGGTCTTTCTCCGGATCATGCGTGAAAAAGGCTATGTGGCGGCGGCCGCGAAGGTCTCGAAACGGATGTTTCAGCTCTATGCAGCCCACCTTACCGTCCTGCTTGTCTATGCCGGCGCGATCGTCTGGGTGTCGCACATTTCGGGCGATCCCGATGACGTCAACCAGTTCAATGTGGCCGCATTCGCTGACGCGCCTTTCAGCGCGTTGGCGCACGCGCTCCTGCTGATATACAAGCCCGTCAATCTGGACGTGTTACCGCTCTACATCGCGTTGCTGGGCGCATTCATACCGGGCATGTGGTTGCTGGCGAGGAAGCCATCGCTCACCATCGCTCTTTCGATGTGCTTGTACCTTGCATCCCGCCACTTCGGTTGGAACCTTCCCGGCGTCCATGCTGAAGTCTGGTTCTTCAACCCCTTCACCTGGCAATTGCTGTTCTTCCTCGGCGCCTGGGTCGGCTTCGGGGCTGCGAGACCGATCGGGCCGATCCTGCGATCGCATGTGGTGTTCTGGATCGCGATCGGGGTGCTCGGGTTGACCTTGGCCATCGCGCTGCAAGCTCAATTCGGGGTTCTGCCGGCATGGATCCCCAATCCCTTCGACCCCGCACACAAGACCAATCTCGCGCCGTCGCGGATCATCCATTTCGTCGCGCTGGCTATTGTCGCCAACAAGCTGTTGCGGCCGGATTCGCCGGCTTTGCGCTGGCGCGCGCTTGCGCCGATGATCGCCTGCGGCAAGCGTTCGCTTCCGGTGTTCTGCTTTGGTGTCGTGCTTTCATTCTGCGCGCACGCCCTGATCGAACTGGGCTCGAACGCGCTCTGGGTGCAGTTGACGGCCGGCTTGGCGGGATTGGCGCTCATGACAGCGGTCGCCTACGCCTGGGCCGGAACGTGGAAACCTGCACCAACGCCAGTAGGGAGAACGGCATGAATTTGGTATGGCCCATCGTGACGGCTGCCTTTCTCGCTTCCCTGGTGGAAGCGGTGGAGGCTCTCACCATCATCCTGGCGGTCGTCACCATAAGGGGGTGGCGCCCGGCTGCGATCGGACTTTTTGCTGGACTGTGCGCGCTGTCCGGGATCGTCGTTCTCTTCGGACCGGCGCTGGATCAGATTCCGGTGCACCTGCTCCAATTCATCATCGGAGGCCTTCTACTCTTGTTTGGCCTTCGATGGCTGCGAAAGGCGATTTTGCGCGCAGCCGGTCTGGTCGCCTTGCATGATGAGGAGGCGGCGTTTGCGGTCGAGACCTCCCAACTTCAAGGACTGGTGGATCGAAGCGAAGCCAGGCTCGACAGGATCGCTTCACTCACGGCTTTTCAGGCGGTTCTGCTGGAAGGATTGGAGGTCGTTTTTGTAGTCATCGCTCTCGGTACTGAAAAGGGGATGTTTGCCTCTGCTGCCGCCGGAGCGATTGCAGCCTGCAGCCTTGTTCTCTTGCTTGGTCTGGCTATCCACCGTCCTTTAGCTCGCGTTCCCGAAAATGCGCTCAAGTTTATCGTGGGAGTTCTGCTATCCGCCTTCGGCGTGTTTTGGACGGGGGAAGCACTTGGCGTTGCGTGGCCGGGGGCCGATCTCGCCATCATCGCTTTTGCACTAGTGTTTTTCGGCGCCCAGTGCGTGACCGTCGTCCTTGCACGGCGCCCTGATCCGAGGGCTTCCGCATGAAGGGCGTGCTCCGCGAACTCATCGGGCTCTTCGTTGACGACGGCGCTCTTGCCCTTGAGATCTGTGGCATCGTCGCCCTGTCCGCATTGCTGGCCACCGCATTACCGAAGACGCTGCTTCTGGCCGGAACCGTACTTGCGATGGGATGTCCGGTAGTGCTCGTTTTGAATACACTGAGAGCCGCGAGGATTCGCCGCGAAGTGGATAAAGGCGGAGATCCGATATGAGCTCGCGTCGAGCAACGCCAAACCGTCGCATGGACGCTCCAATTCGCCGCAATCCACTTGATGCGGATCTGACCACCCGGTCCGCAGGACAAGAGACTACCAGACAGCTTGCGTGGGAGATCGCTTCAATCAATGCCTATCTGGAAGAAATCCATCAGATCTGGGCAAGCGCGCTGGGGTTAAGCTATCCGCAATTTAAGCTACTGATGGTCCTGTCCAAGGGCGACGGCGTTGCTATAAATGCTCTTGCGAAAATGCTTCACGTCGAGGCGTCTTTTGTTACGAGCCAGTCAAAAGCGCTGGAGAAAAGGGGGTTACTGCACCGAAGACCCTGTTCAACGGACAGACGCGTAGTTCGGTTGTCGCTCTCCGACAAGGCTTATCGGCAGCTCGGCGATCTCGTCCAACAACAGGCCGCTCTCGATGAATTCATCTTCCGGGAGTTCGCGGTACCGGAAAAGTCGAGCTTTATATCGATGTTGGCAATTCTCAAGCGGCGTATTGAGAAAGTCCGGCATAGAGCAGCGCTCGATTGCTTGCCTACGGCTACGAATTGCGGACATGATATGACGGCGTCCGGATACTCATCATCGGAGGAGCCCCCCGATGTGCGGCGCCCTTCTCAGGGGCAACCGAAACCTCAGGGAGGCTAAGATCGAACTTGAGGCCCAACTCGGTGCGTTATCACGAAGTTGGACCATCTTCATCGCGTAGATGCCTTCAAATCCTGGATGCTTCGGGCCGTCC
>NZ_JBEPRI010000035.1:0-37562 GCF_040548265.1 Bradyrhizobium sp. F1.13.3
CTCTACCCGCATCTACCGACCTTAAGGCTAGCCTTAAAGCTAGATCCTCGTCGGATACCTGCAACTCAACAAGGCGGCCCACCCCGGAGGAATACGTTGGGCGCGCCGAGCGCAGACATCATTCGCGACATCCGAACCGGAACCGCAGAGCAGGGGATAAAACAGCAACGCAGTCCGCACATAGCGTATAATTTCAGGGATGGATTCGCGGCCGATCGGCGACATACTCACATCATCCTGAATGGCGCGGATGCGGCGTCGATAATGGGCTTCACGCAGGTGCCGAACTTCCTTCTCAAATCTAAGAAGCTCACTCCCGCGACAAGATGGCATTCGCCATGCTGCTTTCATACGCTTGGCAGAACGACTACTGCTTTCCCGGACGACGCCGTTCTTCCCGAAGATCTACGGATTGAGGAGCGAAGTGTCCGTCAACCTCAAGGCCCTAGTAGAAAATGGGCTGCTCACGATCCAGAGACGAGGTCTCGGCAAGACGAACATCTATGAAGTGTATCTCACGGTGACTTCCGATGTCCGGTTCAGACCGCACCAAAATGTCCGGTCCAGAAAGGTACGTTAGGTCCGCTCTGGCGCAGACAAAAATGTCCGCTCCTCTATTAATCAGACCCGATGAATGAGACCTATATCTATATTAAGAATAAGCAGTAGGGGAATGCACCTTTAAAATGAAGGGGAAGCTCCAAGAGGCGGCGCGTATAGCTCTATGCTAGGTTTGATCAAGTCTCCCAAACTCCGAAATCGGGGAAAGCGCGCATGACGCCGCAACAGTTCCAAGCACTATACCCTCACTTAATCGGTTGGATTCATCAAACACTACAAGCACATTCGAACGAAGTAAGGATCGTAAGTTCGCTTGGATTCCCGAGACTGCCGCAATACTTCAGTGGAAATCTCTTATCCTCGACCAAGGTTGCCGTTGTCGAACGGGTTCCGATGCCGCCACTATCATCTTTAGGACTCAGCCAGTTCGCCCAATTCGAAAACGGCGATTACGACGGTATCACGTACCTGGACACATTCTTCGTAAAGCGTCGCTCTGCGTCGAGTGAGCGGCTCCACTTTCATGAATTAGTCCATGTTGTACAGTGGCGATTGCTTGGTCCTGAAAGGTTTCTCGCGACGTACGCCGATGGATTGGAGAAACATGGGTATCGGCAAAGTCCGCTAGAGTCCATGGCTTACACCGCCGAGGAGGTATTTTGTCAGTCCAACGAGAACTTTAATGCCGAGAAGCTGGTTGCGGACGAACTGGATCGAATGTCAGGGGGCGTTTAGCGAAACGCGTGCACGATCGGGGATACCGTCGAGCATTCATCGCCCAGTGAGAAAAAATGGCTCAATCTCAATGCCGTCGTTGAATCCGACGATTGCGACGGCGTTCGGCCACGGATTTGTGCCTTTGAGCCGCCGCCAGGTCCTCGATGTGGCGATCACCAGCTTGAACACCATCGGCCTGGCGGTGGTTGGCGACAAGGAGGCCTTCGTCCGCACGGTCCTGTATCGCTTGGTGGCGAACACGCGCTCGATGGAATTGGTGGGGCAAGTGATGCGCGGCAAGAAAATCGTAGAAGGCCAGCGTGCGTCGCGATCCTTGACCAGGCGTTCGACCGCCCGGCCGTACTTGGCGGTGCGTCTCGGGGAAGACGTCGGTCGCCGCTTCGGCGGACGCTCGGTTCGCGCCCAATAGACCTCGCGCAAATCCTTCTCATGGTGGCCTGCACCGGGAGTGGGACCGTTTTCCAGGACGTTCACGGTCTTGTGCACCCAGCATTATGGTGGCGTGTGCGAGGAAAGACCTCGTCGAGCGACTTGTAGAAGTCGAGCGCGCCGTCGCCGACATTGGCCAAACTCGTTGTTATTGATGACGGCGCCTCAGTCGTTTTGCCAAGCCACGCCTCCGTTGAGGTAGGCCAGCGTGTTGCCCTGCGCGCCAAAGGGGTAACCGAGGCGACCGGCTCCGGTAACAAAGACGTGTGGATTCGCCTTGCAGTTTGCGCTCAGTACTATGCTGGCGGCGGCGAGGCGGGTATTTGTGCTGTTGAAGACAGCACTGCTGGCCGTGAGTTTGAGGCCAAACACCCAGCTATTCTTCTGCCAGTTGTAACCGATCTGGCCGCCCGCCAGGAACACAGGAGTATCGACGCCGCCGCCATAGACTGAGGGACCTCAGGGATTACTGAAGGATTTTGGCCGTAACCACGCGCCGGCGTGCCCGCTAATATATCCTCCGGACCAGCTCCACAGAGCCGGTGGCAGTTGTACTGCTGGCTCAAGGTCCGCCGGCCGCTTGCGACTAGCGTAATCGTTGTCGCTCCCCCCAAAAACGAACTCCAGATCGCATCAAACACTCCGCGGCGCTTTCCCGATCCACAACCGAGCGCCTTCGAGCTGGCATCGGTGACGGCACCGCGAATGAAACAAGCAGCGTGCCGCGTGGAAATTGAGGGGTCTTCAGTTGCTTCGTACCGGGTGCATGCGTCAAATTGTGGAGAATGGTCTTAGAGCTGACAATCGCGCTGTAGCGTCCGACAGTTCGCTGCGCAGCGGCACGGGCCTCAATCACCTCCAAGCCCTTACGTCCGACCGCATAATGCAAGGTGCCGGCACGTTCCACTCCACATTCGATGTCGTGCTTTTCGATGAGTTCGAACACCGTCTGCGGTCCGCGCCCGAGTTGTTCAAGCAACCGTTCTCCAAATGGCGCGCGGAGCGCGTCCGGAAGCGCGTCAGGCATGTGCCACATGCCCGCATTCACGAGCCCGACGTTCCGCCCGGAGCCGCCGAATCCTATTTCAGACGCCTCCAAAAGCGCGACACACGCTCCACCTTCAGCAAGATGGAGGGCCGCCGACAGCCCGGTATATCCACCGCCAATCACGACGATATCCGCTGCAGTTTCGGCGGTAAGGAGAGCAGTTTCTGGCGCTGGTGGCGCAGTCAGCGCCCATAGTCCGTGTGATCGTCGATTGTTTCGCATCCGCCAATCTTGATCGACCCGAGGTCCAGCAGCTATGGTGAATACCGGTAAGCTCTGGCAGACCGCGCTAGCAAAACTGGTGCCGGCCAGTCGCTTGTTTCTCATTACAGCATGCTCGGGCGCAATGAATAGGCGCCATCAGGCCAAGTCGCAGGGAGAAACATCGGCCGGGTGAAAGCGATCAGGCGCCGAGATTGTGCAGGCGCTGGCGGTTGCGCAGCACGATCTGGCAAGCGCCGGAGAAGCCGAGTATGCCCTTTGCGTGAAGCTGCGAGAGCGCGCGCCACACGGTCTCGAGCGTGAGGCCCAGATAGTCGCCGATATCGCGACAACACATCGGCAGCGCCATCATGCCGGCCACGGCGAGCCGGCGATCCATTTCGAGCAGGAAGATTGCAACACGCTCCATCGCCGTCTTGCGCCCCAGCAGCAACATGTGGTCTTCGGCGTGACGCAGCTCGGCCGCCGTCATGACCCCGAGCTTGCTCGCGACCTGTACGTCGGTGCCGACGAGCTTTTCGAGGCTGGCCCGCTCCACGAGGCGGACGCTGGTGACGATAATCGCTTCGGCTGCAAGGCGATGCGTCTGGCCGCGTTCCAGGCCGAACACGTCACCCGGAAGGTGGAACGCACCGATCTGACGGCGGCCGTCGGAGAGCAGCTTGTAGCTGCGCACCGCGCCGGAGACGACCTGATAGACATATTCGGCGGTAAGGAGGTTTACCTCCGGAGAATCCCGCAGGTCAGTGGCCGCGCCTGTCCTGGATGGCGTGCCGGATGCATTTCGCGAGGTCGAGGAGGGGCTTCAAAATGACGTCCTCGATCCCTGTCGCCGCCGCCCGTGCAGAGATATTTCCGTCCGGAAACCCGTGATCAGGATCACGGGCGTGTCGACGTCGGATTGGCGCAGCCGCCCGGCCAGCTCGATGCCATTAATGTCAGGCATCTTGTAGTCGATGACGTAACAGTCCGCGCGGGGCGGGCTCGTCGCATTGAGCAGCGCCGTGGCATTCCTGAAGGTCCGTACGGCAAAACCGTCGGTTTCCAGCAGGAACCGCAGGGACCCGAGTACGGCGGCATCGTCATCGACCATATAGACGGTGAGCTTCGCCAATGACGGCGTTGGGAGCCGCTGATGCTGCGGGCCCATCTCGATCATGCGGATTGGCTAGCACAGGCCAGCGCAAGGGCTTTGACGTCTCTCAATCCGTGATCATGCCGGCGCGCATCGCCAGCCGCACCAGCTCCGAAAGGCTGCTCGCCTGCATCTTGGTCATCACATTGGCCCGGTAGACCTCGATCGTGCGCGGGCTGATGTCGTATCCGCGGGCGATCAGCTTGTTGGAGAGACCTGCGACCAGCCCCTCCATGACCTGGTGCTCGCGCGGGCTTAACGAGGTGACACGGACGGCGATGTCATCGGCGACGGCCTCGTTCCTGGCGACCGGTTCGGCCTGGCGGATCGCGGCTTCGATCATGGTGACGAGGCGGTCGTCCTCCAATGGCTTCTCGAGAAAGTCGACCGCACCAAGCTTCATCACCTCGACTGCGAGCGGCACGTCGGCGTGACCAGTCATGATCAGGATCGGAAACGGGCTTTGCTGCGTCTTCATGCGCTTGAGAAGCTCGATTCCGTCCAGGTCCGGCATGCGCACGTCGGAGACCACGCAGCCGAAGGCGAGGCCGGGCAGGGCATCGAGCGAGCTCTGCGCCTTGTCGAACAGCGTGACGTTGAAGCCGGAAGAATCAGTACGAAGTTCAGCGACTCCCGCATCGCCTCGTCGTCGTCGATGACATAGATGTTACTTTTGTCGTCGTGGATCAGTTCTCGTCGGCTGCCGGCAAGGCGAAGCGGAATGTTGCCCCGCCCGATGCGTTGCTCTCGGCCCACATGCGGCCGCCGTGAGCCTCGATGATCGAGCGGCTGATGGACAGTCCCACGCGAATGCCGGTCTCTTTGGTGGTGAAGAAGGTCTGAAACAGGTTTGGAGTGACGTCCTCCCGGAAGCCGGATCCGGTGTCGGACACCTTCACCTTGATCATGTCGTCGGCAATGCGGTTGTTGGTGACGACGAGTTCGCGCCGCGGCGACTGCGCCATCGCTTCCCGCGCGTTGCGGAACATATTTACCAGCACCTGCTGGATCTGCACCCGGTCGGCGAGCACGAGGTCGGCGTCCGGATTGAGGCTGAACGGGAGCTGCATGTTCTGCTCACGGGCGCCGGTTAGCCCGAGCGCGCGGCTTCCTCGATCAGCTTGGACAGGCTTTCGACCCGCTTTTCGGACTCGCCGCGGGAAACGAAGTCGCGCAAGCGCCGGATGATCTGGCCCGCGCGCGGCTCCTGTTCCGAGGCGCGGTCCAGTGCGCTCTCGATCTTCGGCGTGTTCGGATCGGTGCTGCCGGCGCGAAGTCGCCGCGAGCCTTCATGTAATTGCTGATTGCCGCGAGCGGCTGGTTGATCTCGTGGGCGAGCGCGGAAGCCATTTCGCCCATCGCGGTCAGGGGCGAGACGTGCACGAGCTCGGACTGCAATTCCTGGAGCCGCGCCTGGGTCTGCTGATGCTCGGTGAGGTCGCGGACGAAGCCGGTGAAATAGGGCTCCCCGCCCGACTGCATCTCGGCCGATCGACAGGTGCATCGGAAACCTCGTTCCGTCGCGACGCTTGCCGGTGACGATGCGGTCGATGCCGATGATGTGCGGATCGTGGATGGAGCGATAGCGGGCGATGTAGCTGTCATGGCGGGCGCCGTCGGGCTCCGGCATCAAAATGCTGACGTTCTGGCCGATCGCCTCGTGCTCGGACCAGCCGAACAGCCGCTCCGTCGCCGTGCTGAAACAGCTGGATGATGCTGTTGCCGTCGATGACAATCATCGCATCGGGAATGGTGTGGAGGATCGAGCGGAGGTGGGTCTCGCGGCTGCGCACCGCTTGCTCGACCTGCTTCTCCTCATCGATGTCCAGAAAGATACCGCTGAGATGACGGGCGGCGCCGGCTTCATCGCGAATGACTCCCGCCCGGGCGCGGACCGATTGCCCACTCTCTGATTCGCCTGCGACCCGGAAAGACAGGTCGAATCCGCCGCCCCGCTCGCAGACGCGCTTGAACGCCCTCTCGACCCGCTCACGGTCCCCGCGCTCGAGGCGAGACATAAACAGGTCGTAGCTCCGCGGCTGGCCCTGCGCGACGCCGAGCAAGGCACCGGCGGTTTCCGACCAGTCCAGCTCCCGCGTGTTGAGGTCGAGATCCCACGTGCCGACGCCGAATCCTTCGATTCGGACCCGAAAATGCTCGCCGCGAGCGTCGTCTCGTGGATGCGTGTCGTGGCTCGGCGACAAGCTATTGCTCCCATTCTCCTGCGGCGGGTTCCGTGCCGTGAAGAGGGCTGCAATTTCGCCCAAGGCCGGGCCGAAGGCAAGTTCGGATGTCTGATCTTATTGGCGGAATTCTTCCAGCTGGCACGACGAAATTTGATCTACCTCATCCCGCCTTTGCGTCGGCGCGGCTAGATTCCACCTCATCTCGCTGCCCGGAGGCTCCCGATGACATATGCGACAGTGATAGTCAGCCTGGCGCTCGATCAGCCCGACAACGGCCTCTTCAGGTCGAGGGCGAACTCGCCGAGCGGTTCGAGGCGGCCATCCGCTCTATTTCGCTGACGGCGCTGAGGCTCAAGCGCTGATCGACCGGGAGCAGGCTTCAATCAGGAAACATCTTACCGATCTGGAAGCGCATTTCCGCGCCGCGACGAGGGCGCGCGGCGGACATGCGCAATGGCGCAGCGCCATGGAGTTCCTCACGCGGTTTGTCCTGGCGCAGGTGCGGTGCGCCGATATTGTCGTCAGCGGCGGGCACAGCCCGGCCTTTTCCGATGCCTTTTCGCTCGCAAGCTCCAAGGACCTGGTGATGCGCCGGCCGCTTCTGGTCGTGCCCGACCGGGTCAACTGGCTCGATCTGCGCAGCGTGCTCGTGGCGCGGAAGGATACGCCCGAGGCGCGGCGGGCTATGGCCGACGCGCTGCCGATGCTGCGCAAGGCGAGGGACGTCGCCGTCGTCGAGAATTCCGGAGCAGGATGACGATCGATCGCCGGTCATGGCCCGTGTGAGCGATGTCGCCGCCTGGCTCGCCCGCCACGGCTCACCGCGACCGCGCGCGTCCTGGAAGCCGCGGGAAACGAAACCGCCGCCCTGCAATTCGAGAAAATTGCCGGCGATGTCGGCGCCGGCTTGATCGTCGCCGGCGCCTACGGTCATTCGCACTCCCACGAGCTGATCCTGGGCGCCGTCACCCAATATCTGGTCACGCAATCCGCTCGCTGCGGGTTGCTGTCGCACTGACGGCCAGGCGGACGGAGATGAATCGAGGAGGACGCGCCGTGTACAAGTTTCTTGAGCAGACCGTCGACGGTTACATGACGCGCAACGTCCGGATGGTGAAGCGCGATCTCGACCTGCTCGAACTCAGCGAGATATTCGGACGCGACGATTTCAACTCCTATCCGGTCGAGGATGACAGGCAGGTCGTCGGCATCGTCACCAAATTCGACATTCTGAAGTGCTTCGCCTTCACGCCGCGCCAGATGCTGCCGCGCTATCACGATCTAATGAGCCGCAAGGTCGGCGACGTCATGACACCTGAATTCATCTAAGTCAGTCCCGATACCAAGTTGACGCGCGTGCTCCAGATCATGGTCGAGCACCGCATCAGGAGCGTCATCGTGCTCAACAGCCGCCAGAAGCTGGTCGGAATCATCGCCCGTGAGGACGTCATCGCCGCACTCAAGGCGACCGCGTGCGACTGATAGGCCGTCCGCAAACCCGTCGACTTGAGCTATGCAATTTTAAGGAAGCGGTGGCTGCCGCGCGCGCTGCGCTGAGCGCGAGCGGTTTATATCGCTCTCCGACCACCGGCTGCTTTACATTAACAGAAATTCACTGACCTTGATTTCAATCAATTCCCGCGCGAAGGTTGAATGTGGTTTCTGGCGCTGTGTTTCTTTCGAAAGAGAACCGCATGAGTTAGCCATCTATCTCAAAATCCATGACCATCGGTGAAAGCGACCTAGTGCTCGTGTTCGCGGTCACACTACGATGCCGGGCTGCATTCCGTTATGACGTATCATCCAAAAAACTGTACAGTTCGCGGCAGAAGTTGCGCGGCCCGATTGTTCCGAAAACGCCATCAGAGGCGGCCTAACACAGCGTGTCCTGAGACGACGGGTTCATCCTTCGCTAAACAAGAGGCCTCCGATGAGTTGCGCCGCGATTTCTCATCCGTCAGTTCGATGCTAAATAGACCAAAACCCATTGCTTTTGGCTTTCCATCGGACCGTTTTGCGGACAGCGTTGTCATCACAGTCCGACAACCTTGGTAAGCGATGGTTCTAGCGCGATGGCGCCGATGCGACACAGTCGTGGAGTACTGACCGCCCGAAAAGAGGACGACTGCAGACTGCGTCACCGCGATCTCCCAAGTGAGTGCCGAATTCAGCGATTGTGTCCGTCATATCCGCCCAACAATCCGTCGTCTCATAGACCCTAACGCTCGAGAGTTGCGCAAGGCGCGGTTTCGTGCGCTCCCAGATCCAGATGTGCGCTGTTTTCCGCCGTCGGATTTTCCAGTGCCGGGACTTCGTTCAGGCAATGGCGATCGAGCTTCTTAGGCGGCCGATGGCGCGCTGTCGGCGCTCGACGAGCGCCCGCGACTGGGCAAGGAGCCGGTGATCACGCCGGCGGCCAAGGCCTGGCTGCTGTCTCTGCCGTGCGACAAGGCCGAGGAGCATGGTTATCCGCACGAGTTGTGGACGACGCGGCTGTTGGCCCGCCATGCCCGCGAGCACGGACCAGAGGCCGGACATGAATGTCTCGCCCGTCTGGTTCAGGGCACGGTGTGCAAGCTTCTCGGTCAGGAGGAAATCAAGCCGCACAAAGTGCGCTACTATCTTGAAAACCGCGACGCCGAGTTCGAGCAGAAGATGGCGGAGGTTCTGTATGTCCATCGCGAGGTCCAGATCCTGAAAAAAAGCCGCCCGGTCGAAGACGTCGGACAAACCGGTAGCGATCGTCTCCTACGATGAAAAGCCGGGGATACAGGCCATCGCAACGACAGCACCGGATCTGCCGGCCAGTGCCGGGCGTGCATGCGACCTTCGCCCGCGATCATGAGTACAAACGTCACGGCACGCTCAGCCTGTTGGCGGGGATTGACCTGCTCACCGGGAAGGTCCACGCGCACGTCAAAGACCGCCACCGCAGCCGAGAGTTCATAGAATTCCTCAAGCTCCTCGATGCCGCCTATCCGGCCAGGACCGCGATCAAGTTGATCCTCGATAATCATTCCGCCCACATATCGAGAGAAACCAGAGCCTGGCTCGACACACGACCGGCAGGCCGCTTCCAGTTTACCTTCGCCCAAGCACGGCTCCTGGCTCAACCTCATCGAGGGCTTCTTCTCCAAGTTCGCCCGTTCCGTCCTGCGTCATATCCGGGTTACATCAAAGTATGAACTCAAGGAGCGCATCATGGCCGGAATTGACGACGTCGATCGCAATCCCGTCGTCCATAACTGGTCCTACAAACTCGCCGACGCCGCCTGATATGCTTAGACTAAGAAAACGCTGACTAGAACCTCAAGGTTGACTTGCCGCGCTTCCTGTCGTGCATTCGCATCACAGTCTCGTACTGCGGCTCGGTCAGGTAGCCTTTCGCCTCGTAGTGCTCGGACAGCGACGCTAGAAACATGACGGTGCTCGGGTCGTGTCTGCGCTTGGTCAAGTCCTTGAGATAGGTTCCGATGTTGTCGTCGTATATCTTCTTGGCCTCGGTCCTCGGCCTCCGCGGATCGGCCCTGCCGTACTGCCTCGTCCCGCGCTTGCTCGGCGGAGTTCGGTAGTCGGTCGGGGCGGGGGAGCCGTAGGACTTGGGCGCCGGAGCCGCGACGCCGGCCACGACATCCTCCCACGTCTTGCCTGCGGAGCGTATCAGCTTGTTGGCCATGCGCAGGGCGGCGATGGCCTCGCCGTCGTGGTTGGACTCCGTGAGCCTCAGAAACTTGAGCAGGCGCTCGCGGTCTATTATCATCCCCTCTTCTCCTCTTCGATGGCCATCGCGAGCCACGTCCTGATCTGCGCTAGGTTCTTGTGACCGACACCCGGAATAAGCAGCATGTCCCAGTCGGACATCGCCGCCACCGTCTTCAGATCGATTTGCGCGATCGCGAGATGGCGCATGATGGCGTGACCGCCGCGCATCTGCCACAGCGGCATGAGCACCGGGCTGAAGAAACAGAAGCACGCCAGTCGGCGCGCCGATAATCGGAATCGACAACCGCAGAGGCCCCGAGCGGTCAGTGACCAGACGACAGGCGGCGCGAAATGCGCGCGGAGATCGAGGAGGCGCTGACGGCAACGCACAAGAAGATAGCGAGTATCTTCATCTGATGCCGGATGTTTGTGGGCTTGCCCCTGAGTTTCCATTTCGAATGAGCCAGGCAGTACGCGACGGTCTGCCGCGTCTGGTCGGCCTCGTCGGGGGATAGTCCATCGTTGAAGCGGGAAATTGCCGAAGTTCCCCTCCTCGGACCGGTCCGACAGGGCTCTGGCCGCGGATTCAAGTTTGAGTTCGTGTCCGCGAGTCATCGCCACCGCGGCCTTGGATTTCGGCTGAGGCAAATCCAGTCGACGCCGACCGGGACCTGCAGCCTGCCGTTCGTCTCGATCACGGTGAGGAACCCGAGAGTCTCAGGCGCTTGCAGGAGATGATCGTCGGCCGGCAACAGTGGTTCTCCTCCCGTCAGTACGCAAAGACGATGGCCTTTGCCGCGCGTCCATTCGGATTCAGTCGTGTCGGCGAGGCTCTCTTGTGCCGGCCTCTTTCGTCCCGTCGGCGCCGATGACAAGCGACGCCGATCCTGCTGGTGTCCGGACCAGAGATCGCAGCCGGGGCGCGTACAAACCCGAGACATTACGAGCAAGAACGAGCCTCCGGGCTCGTTCATTACGTGTTTCATGCAGACGATGGAGCGTCCACTACAAGATCCGGTAGATGCCAAACCTGTTCCCCCCGATCATCACCGAGGAAACAGATGTGAACGCAAACGACGAGAAGCCAACAAGGGCAGAGCGGCACAATATGACCGGCAGAACCTAGGTGGCCACGCCACGCACACCTCAATCGGGTGCGCGAAGCCTTGCCCCGTGGGCGGGCCTTGCGCTTCAGCGCCAACACGAACACCTGTCACGTCAATCCCTCTTGAGGAAATCCATGGTCAAAAGGATACAGATGACTCAACGAGAGCAACTACCAAGCTCGGTAGTGAATATGACCTCCGCCCTGCTATAAGCAACAGAGGTGAGATAAGTGCAAGATGCTGCCGTTCTCAGAAATGACCGCGGCTTGCCGGCTGCGAACTCATGATGGACTTTCTTCGATTGGAAAATAAATGAATCGGACGGCACATTCGCGCGTGGGCAAGCCGGCCATGCCGATCAAACATTCGTAATAGTGGTTGCCAATCGTCACTCACGAGCGAATTCATGCAGTAGATCTTGCATCATGACAATCGCCGCGCCATAGGGCGCATCAGTCCGAAGATGAGATTCCCCACACTCGCGTGCGTCACTCGACAAAGTTGCGCGAAGAGGTGTCATGCGCGTGGGCCCGACAAAATCGTCAGAACAACGTCGCGAAAGATTTTGCACGCTCATGCACTACCTCGAAGAATCGAAGATAACGGCAAGGGCAGCTTGTTTGGACCTTCTCTCCTCGTTTAAAGGGTCGTCACGGAAGGGGAGTGGTTGCGATGGAGCATTGGCAGGCCGAATTGGTCGGACGGAAACCTGTAATCTTCGGACAGCGTAAGGTGCGGCCGCGAGCGTGCGTGGCCGTCGGCAAGCAGCATCTGCGCGCCTTTCTACGAGATGTGCTGGAGGATATAGGGTTTGTTATCAGCGAATGCGGGACTGCTGACGAGCTGCCGCACGTACTCTGCACGGAGCTGCCTGATCTGATCCTGCTCGGCATTGGCTCGGATCGCATCGAGCCTGGAAGATTGCTCGAGATACTCGTACGCGAAAAGTTTGCAGGCAGAGTGCTGTCATTCGGCGCCCGCGAATCGATCATCATGACGGCAGTGCAGCAGGTCGGGCGCGAATATGGACTTGCTATGCTGCCGCCGCTGAGGACCCCGTTTGCAGCCGAGACGCTGCGCGATCGGGTCGCCATGCTCTTGCCCAGAGAGCCGGCGCCCCGTCCCGCGGTCCATGTCGGAGAAGCCTTACACGCTGGATGGCTTGAGCTCTGGTATGAGCCGAAGTTTGACGCGTGTACCCTCAGCCGCCGCGGCGCCGAGGCGCTTGTGCGAATGCGGCACCCGACCTGGGGCGTTGTTCCACCGGCTTATTTCATCCCGGAGCCTCACGATCCACATTTAAGGGAGTTGTCGCAGTTCGTGATCGACCGCGCAATCATGGATTGGGAGTATCTTTTGGAGCAGAAAACGTCGATCGATCTCTCCATCAATCTCCCGGCAGCATTCCTGATTGATCCGCAGGCGGTACGCGATCTGTGTCAGCGCATGCCGGCGCACCCCGCTTTCGGCGGCTTGACGATTGAAATCGAGAGCGAGGAAGCCATCCGGAATCTAGATCTCCTGATCGAGGTCGCGCGTGAGGTTCGCCTTTACAACATTGGCCTTGCAATCGACAATGTCGGCGCCAATTGGCCGCAGCTGATGGGGGTGAAGAGATTCCCGTTCAGGAAATTGAAAGTGGACCGGCAGTACGTCTCCGGTTGCGGAAATGGGCCCCTGAAGCGAACGGTGTGCCGCCAGATCGTCGATCTAGCCAAAGAATACAGTGCGCGCACCGTCGCCGTAGGTGTGGAGAGCCATGCCGACCTGATTGCTGTGACCGAACTCGGCTTCGACCTTGCGCAGGGCCATCTGTTCGGAAAGGCCATGCCGCGGAAGCAATTTGCACAGTCATCTTTCAGCACTGCTCCACTTCTGTCAAAATAGTTGCATGAGGAGTGGCTGAGCACGGTCAAGCAAAGCGTAGCAGCACTTGCCCACACCGGCATGCTTACTTGGCACCAGGCGTGAGGCTGACTGCAATTCCCTGTGAATTTGCAAAGCCAGTGTCGCTCCTCCCGGCGCGACTTCATTTCTTTCCGAAGCGACGCAGAAGCTCGTTGTAGCACAAATCCGCTTTGGCAAGCCTCCAGCGAGTCTATCCGCGGAGGCAACGTTGCAGCCATGAGGGAGGCTTGCACAAAACCTCCAGTCAGGGCGTGTGACCGGAGGTTTGCCGAGATCTCGCGTAGACGTGCGTCGGCTCGCGGCGTTTCGTCGCGCCGCCGGTTTCGGAATCATCGAGCGTCGCTTGGCCGCGCGCTGCCGTGCTGGGACAAACCGACGGAAGCTAGCAGCGTTCGAGTCGCGACTGGCTCTCGGAGTAGTGCGCGAGGGCTCACATAGCTTGAAATTGAAGCGGCCTGTTGTTGTCGGAGATGCGCTCATGGTCGCAGTCCGGGACAACACAATTGCGCAAATTGCCCGCCATTGAGCGTCTGTGTTTGGCACGGCATTTGAAGGGGATCGCCAATGGCATCGCTCGCCTAAGGAGTCGGAAGGCATGGCTTACAAGATCGTCGCTTCGCAATGCACCGTTTGTGGTGCATGTGAGTTTGAGTGTCCCAACGCGGCAATCAGCCTCAAGCGCGACATTTACGTTATCAATGCCAAAAAGTGTACGGAGTGCGAGGGCCATTCCGACACGCCGCAATGCGCGGCCGTCTGTCCGATGCCTGACACCTGTGTCCCGTCTAAGACAGCATAAACAGCCCGCGTCCATAAGGCTTCATCGATGTCGTGAACGAGGTAGTCGAAGTCTAGCTCGAAGGGGCTCTGTCGGAGGGCACCTCAAATTTATCTCGATAAGGACAAGGCCGCTTCGATGCTCCAGTGGCGGCGTTGAGGCTTGTCGTCGCTGCCTGACGAGCCGAGGCGAGGTGGACAGGCGTCGAATATCCCAAGATCGCTTGCAGAATATCTAGAACTGCGTCACTTCGGAGCCGAGGAGCCGGTCTCCTCGTGCGACGAGATCGTTCCGGAGATCCTGAAGAGGGACGAGAAGCTCGACCTCCGCTTGCCCGTGGTCGCCGTGCACGAGTACATGGAGTGTAGGGGCCTAGCCCGATCCCGCCGCCCGCGCTCTGGCTGCTTACTCCAGTTTCGCAACTCAGAATGCATCCTGAGGTCAGGAGCTATTCCTGCATGTCGCCCACGTCCAGGCCCCACTTGCCAAGCGGCGGCGGACGCATCGAGGGCGCGCGGCAAAGTCGCTCAGCACGTGAATACCTGCCGCACTGAGGAGATCATCTTGACCAACGGCACGGAGGCGATCGAGCTCATGGCTCATCGCGGGCCCAGCCGAATACCAAGCCGTCCGAGCTGATCATCCCTACGATTCTAGAGTAATCCGGCATTGGCAATTCCTAAGGAGCCTCATGGCGGTGTATCAAACGGACGCCAGCCGAGGATGATCGCAACTTCCTGAGGGGCGGGTTCGAGAAGCTGCTGACGGAAAACCCGGCCCGTCGCGATCACACAGATATCGAAAACGGCTCGGGTTCGTTCCGGCCGCGGAGCTCATCCGGTTACCCGAACAGGGTATCGAACGCGAACGCATTCACAGGCGGAGCCCTCCAAGCAGCTTATTGTGTTGGCGCCGCAGCGAGTGTCTGATCGGCAGCTCTGGATCAATCCCGACTGCGGGCTGAAAACTCGAAAGTGGGAGGAGGTGCGTCCCGCGCTCGTCAATATGATGGCCGCACGCGAGTTGCGGGCTGCGCCACGATGGTGCCAACCGTTTTGCCGCGCTTTTGTGAATGAGATGCACAGGCTTTGGGGGCTTGCGATGTCCTCGCGAGCTTTCCAAAGTTCCAGAGACGGGAATGCCGGCTGGCGTTGGCCGAGGCGGTCGCATACAGCCGGCGACAAGCTCGATTCTCGATCCGACGGCCGATAGCCTGCCGGCGATGCCGATCGAAGGCATTAACGGTCGATGCTAACCACAGCTCTACTTTTCATTTATCCATCGCGTGGATGCGTCCCATCACAACAATCTATTTTACCTCCCTTACGGAATGTCATAGGAGATTGGCGCCTTGGCACGATCTTCGGGAAGATAATCGAGCGTTGCTGGTGTTGGGGATGCCAAATGCTGCTGCGCGACGGCAAGCGGCCGCTTGAGTTTCAGAGCGCCGCGGCGCCCAAGCCGCTTGCGCGAAGGATCCTAGCTCGATCAAGGCACTGCCTTGCCAACCGGACGCGGGGAGTGGTGGGCAAGTCCTGAAGTGTCCCACTGGAGGGGAAGGCAAGCGGCTCCAGATTTTGCGCGGAGGCGATATCCGCTTCTCGTTGTTTGACGGCGAATGCCCTTGCCGTAAATCGAGCGCCGGTAGTCCTCCCTACCGACGAAAGCTGGTGCGATGCGTAAAGCAGCGTCGCTCCTGCGTGACTTTCGCCCGGCCTCCCGAGTAGGCCGGGCGCTTTTTTATAGGCCCGGCTATGAGTGACGGCACGGGATCATTCATTTTGACGTCATTGCGCGACCCCGGGTACGTGCATGGCATCTGCTACACCAAGCATGAGGCCGGTGCTGTTAATCCTATCTGTCTATGGAAGGCTTTGGCCTCGTGTTCGTACGCGTGGTTAGTGTCGGATACTTGATCTTAGGTACCCGCCCGGTCAGCGAATACAGAGACGCTACGATATCGTTCTGTTCCTCATCGCTAAGCTTGACGCCGAGCTGGATTTCACTCATCAGGGCAACAGCTTGCTTCACGCTCCAAACTTGGCCCGAATGGAAGTAAGGGGCTCGCAACGCAACGTTCCGCAAGGGCGCCGCGCGGAAGACATATTCGTCACCGGCCGCCTTGGTGACCGCGAACCAACCCTTATCGGCGGCTCGGAAGCAGGCTTGCGTCAGGCTTTTTCTTCACGCCGAATGGGAAGTAGGCGTGTCCACCGATGTTGATTTCCTTGTGACAAGCGGGCATCCGTTCTCTATAAACAGCGCCAACCCTGAACTTCTGCTGATCATGCAGAGCATGTGTATTGCCCTCCAGATACTGATCGAATGGGCGCCGCAGGTGAAATGAGAGTCGCTTCATTAGCCTCGATTGCCTTCATAGTTTTCAAAGGTGACCGGTCTCGCATCGTTCGGGAAGGCATTTTTGACCAAGGCGACATAGCTGGCCATTGAGTTCAAGCTGTCGAGCACATGATTCGGAGTCGCACTCATTTCGGCACTTGCCTGCACAGGGCCGGTGGCTTGCGCCTTCAGGTCCGCCGCGCGTCCGTCCCAGAATGGCGCCACATTGAACACCGCGTTGTAGACGGTTGGGGCCCGACGTAAGCCGACCTTCCAGACGTGACCGACTGAGGTCGGACCGGGATCGACTCCGCCGGTGCCGAGATTGCGGCACGTGTTGCAGCTAATGATCTCGCTTGCCGATAGCCGCGGATCGAAGAACAGCATCTTGCCAAGCTCGACCTTTTCATGTGTGACTGAATTGGCGCAGGAATGACTGAGGGGATCGGATGGAAGATCTGCTTGGCGGTTCTCAGCAGATTATCGTCCGCGTTAGCTGCTGGCGACATCAACAGCACAATCGCCAAAACAGATGCTTCGGCCACAAGCCGAAGCTTCCGGATCGATTTGTTCATAAACCCACCTCATCAGCTCTGGTTGTTATCAAGGAAACAGTCGACACCGAGGCCACCCCCCGTTCTTTTCAATGGGTCGGCGCAGTATGCACCGCATCCTCTGAAAGCGAGGCGCCATCAAACTTGCGATTTCGAGATGCTCGCTGCCGGCGTGCGCCCACGAGGGTGGCTTGGCCCTTATTTGATTCGCGAGTTCGCTTTGAGCTAGATCACGACGTTCGTGTTGTAGATCAGACTAGCGCCTCAACCTTCGGCGTGATGATCGATCTGACAACAACGGGTGTGCCGCAAAGTGTAAGCTGTCCGGTGGCCGCATCGGTGCTCCATCAAGCGATTGGGTAGCCAATACGCTCCGGCGAAGTTGATCGTATACGTCTTACCCGCTGGTCGCGCTCAGCGCTCACGGTGTGGCTGGACAATAGCAACCGCCATGCCCAGTTGGATCTGACATGCAGGCTGCTGATTTAGTTGCGGAGCGAGTCCGGGCGAACAAGCAACGTCGGATGTCTTGGCTTGATGAATACATGCAGTGTCACAGATGCGACAAGCGCCGGTCCCGGCGAGACATCATCGCACAGAGAGTTTTGTATTGAGATCGAATTGCCAGCTTGTGGGCCGAACGCGGAAACAGCGGTAATGTCTACGCAGGTTTGGCTAGGCACTGAGCCAAGGCGCCCGGCGGTACGTATCGCTCACGATTTCGCCTGCCGACTGAAGCCTCTCCGAATCATATCCGGGCCGCTCCGGGGCGCCGCCGCCGCGAAATCCCCCTCCTTTGTAGCGGGCCAGCTCCAGGCCTGAACATGGCTTGCCTTCCACCTGAGATTCGCTGGCATGACAATTGCCGTTCTCAAATCAGAAAGGCGCGTTGCCCAGAGCTTGACGGGTGCGACGGTCCGACCAGTCGGATACCCCCATTCGACACCAGCTTAAGTCACCGGCCTGACACCGGATCAGGCCGGGTGTTGGTTGGAACAAAATAAACCACTTCGCCCCACTGACGGGCGAGTGGCAGCTTTTGAAGTCCTGCGCGCTGATGGCAAAAGCCGCTGAACTTCTGCAGAAGCAACCCTCACTTCGTGCCCTTGCGTTGAACGACTGCGATACAAGAGGACATGCTGGGAGGAGATCGTAACAGATGGCCAGGTCGTGACATGTCATCGGCGTCTTCCCCGGAACGACGTGATTGACCAGTTGTCCATGGTTGGTTCAGGTTGAATATGGTATGCGCGATGGCTTCGATTGACGATCGCTTGAATGAGATCAGATACGTGCGGAATGAAATTTGGCGCTGTCGCAGAAGGCTTCAAGGTGAGCTGAGTGATCTCGAGCGTAAGGTCCTCGAAGGGCGTCTGCTGGAGCGGCAGTCTGCCTTCGACCGGCTCCTGGCGACCACGTTTCCTTTTACATTGACACTGTGAAAAAAATTTCGGGACCTGTGCCGCGGGGCATTGGCGCGGAAATGGCATCCGACCGCAGAACGCCTTTGCCCGCGTCAGGAACGTAGCGCTCCGGCGCCGCGGGCCGTCGCGCCCCTCATGGCCGCCGCCGAGCTGAAAGGGTCGGTCCATAGCCTTGGTTCACCGACGTGCTGGCCCGCTGCGCGCCGTGAACGCGAATAATGAAATCGTTCGGGCACCCATCCAAGGGCCGTCGCCGGGGATTCCGATCGCCTCGTTTCTGCGACACCGCTGTCACCGTGAGTAGCTTTCATCCGACAGAGCGATCGAAGAAGCTTGAATCGGCCGTAGCGTCAGATTGTACAGAGCAGGCGAACGATATTCCAGACCAGGTGCAGCCGAATGATAAGGCCCGTTTTCGCTTTTGTATTATGTTCCGCTCTCGAGTTGTTCGGGCCAAGCACGGGCGCGGTTGCGGACACAAGGCGGTACGCGTGCACGATCACCGCCGCCGATCGAGAGCAGGTCGGAGTTCGGAATGAGCGGGTCATTCTCAGCGTTCAATATGGCTGCCGGAACGCGGGTGTTCTCTTGAGCGACGCGGGGATCACAGCAGTGTCGGTCAGCGAGTGGGCTGCTGACAAAGGGTCATACTTGGCTTCCCTGGAATTTCACTGCGCGCTGGAGGGAGTTGCAATTGGACAACTCTCAGAGGCGACCAGCTTCTCTATCATGGAAGGCGAGCAAGGCATTGGGGTCGCAACTTCCGGCACGACAGTATTCAAGTTCGCATCTGGCTCATTGGCAGCCCTTTCAGGGAAGACCCTTAAATTCACGACCAAACCCACTGGCCCACGTAGCTTCGAATTGGAGTTCACAGATTGGCCAGAATCTCTTCTCTAGAAGTGAACTCGTGTCTTACGCTGTTTTCCGCGGGCGCTCGGACGCACGAAATACGCCTATGTACTGTCCTCCAAGGCGAGCACACCCGCAACAAGTCAAGCTAAGACTCCGAAGGCACTCGAGCGCTATAGATCTTTCAAGAACACCCTCACCCGAGCCGATCAGCAGCTCTTTAAGGCGCTGATCAGCATCAGGGACGAACTGGTCTCGCAGAAGGGGCATCTCTTCGGCAGCGCCTGCGCGACACTGAAGCTATCGACGAGGAACAGACGCAGCCCGATGATGAGCATGAAGAAGAAGCTGCCGGCCCACAGCCGGGGCTCCAGCAACATTTTTGCTGATCTCGGTCTGGCGAACGCCCAGGAGCACCAACTCAAGGCAGCACTTGTCGTGCAACTGAAGCGGTTGATGGCGGAGCGGGAGATCACTCAGACCGAAGCCGCCAGGCTGGTGGTCGAGAAGCAGCCCAACCTGCCCAGGATCCTTCGCGGGCCGTTCAGGCTGGTTTCTGTGGTAAAACTGCTGCGTATGCCGACAGCGTTCTAGTGTTACGCAGGTCGCGGGCGTTGTCCTGTGAGAATCAGTTAGCGGTTGAGATTCAGCATCGGCAACGGGGGCTGATATGGATCTCCGGACATCAGGCGGCAGTGAATCGCGATTGTCGGAGGACTTGTGAGCGTGATCGGACATGCGGAAAGGGGCCGGCCCTTGTTTGATTATTGCATCGGCTTCAATCTTGCCGGGGGAGCCGCCGATGGCAGCGGTGACAGCACCTGATCGGACGTCGGCGCAGCATCAGTTGCTGCTGCACTTCGTCGGCCAATCGCCTTGGTCCGACGAGGGTGTTTTGGCCAAAGTGGGCGAGATGGCACTGCCGGCGATGGAGCGCCGTGGACCGATCGAAGCGTGGATCATCGATGACACCGGCTTTCCCAAGAAGGGAGCGCATTCGGTCGATGTGGCGCGTCAATATTGCGGACAGCTCGTCAAGCAACATAACTGCCAAGTCGCGGCGTCCCTGTCGCTTGCCAATCACCACGCCAGTCTGCCGGCGATGTATCGTCTTTATCTACCGCAGGATTGGGCAGCAGATAACAAGCGTCGGCACAAAGCGGGCGTGCCCCAGGAGATCAGCTTTATCCAAGAGATCGCACTTGAGCAGATCGAACGGCCTGCAGAGCCGGGCTTACTCGCGGCGTGGTGCTGATGGATGCCGGATATGGCTGCAACACAGACCTGCGGACCAGCATCAGCGCGTTGGGGTTGACCTATGTGGCCGGTATCTTGCCAAACACCACGGTGTGGACATCCGACACGGCGCCGCTGCCGCCAAAAATGTGGTCGGGCAAAGGGCGACCACCAAAGCTGCTCCGCCGCGACCACAAGCATCAACCGATTTCGGTCAAGGAGCTTGCTGTTTGCCTTCCTAAGGGGGTCTGGCGCACGATCGAGTGGCGAGAGGATGCGGCCGAGCGGCTATCGTCGCGCTTCGCCCGCGCGCGCGTTTGCGTCGCGCATCGAGATTTCCAGCTCACCGGAAGCCGACCGGATGAATGGCATTTGATCGAATGGCCAGAAGGTGAGAACGAGCCGACCAAATACTGACTTTCAACGTTGCCGGAAAAGATCACTTTCGGAAAGCTAGTCGATCTAGCCAAGCTGCGATGGCGCATCGAGCGCGATTATCAGGATCTCAAACAAGAGGTCGGGCTCGGATATTTCGAAGGGCGAGCTTGGCGTGGCTTCCACCACCACGCTACGCTGTGCATCGCGGCCTACGGATTCCTGGTCTCCGTGAGGGAGACGATTCCCCCCTCGGGATCTCGTTCCGCTAGGCCGTTCAAGAAACTTGCGGTTTCGAACGGTTACCGACCCAGAGGCTCCGCCACTAAGACCCGAACGTCACATCCCGAACTCGGTTCCGACCATGCGGCGACGAATGATCAGTGCCATCGCCCAGAACCTCTCACGCTGTCCCTGTTCCATTCGGCAATCGAAGGTCCAGCGCGGTTTCATAGCGAACCTCAAGAACCTGGCGGCGTGCTCATGGTTTCTTAGTTTTGAGCCAACAACGCCGCATGGATTGTAGCTATCCACGCCTCAAGCCAAGCTGAATACGCCGGAGAAGACTGGCAGCTCATATCGGGCGACAATATTGTTGAAGCGAACATGGGTATCTATCAGCTCTTCGAGATCGAACGAGAATGGAATGCCCATTCGCTTTACGACGAACGGTGTCAACACCGTCGGAGCAGGTGCTACGCCGATCTTCGCCAATTCTTCCAATCCATTAATGGTGTTCTCTGCAGCCTCAATTCCGGCCAGAAGGCAGCCTCCGGCTCCGAACCGACCAAACACGCCGACTGCGTCGGTAAAGATCGCCATGTACTCTTCAAAAGTGTATTCGCCCTTCAGGCCACGGATACACTTTTTTCGCATTCCGGCGTCGATGATATCCTGCAGTCCATCCTTGCTGGCCGATGCGCGCGCACGAGTTGTCATCACTTCCCAGTCCCTCAGTTGTGACGTGAAACGTGTGCCACGGTGGTCGCAATTTACTCCAGCGATTTCATGACGGCCGTGATCGCAATAGATTGTTCGGCACTTATAGGCAATCGGCGTGCCCCAAGAGATGCTGCGCGAGCCGTTGACGAAACGATGCGTTTTGCACTGCGCCAACGTAGAACCGAGTCTCGGTGTCGGGTCTCTGCCATAAACGTATCAAACTGAACAGTGCTGAACGCGACAACAAGGAGCGTTCATCGATATCGAAGCCTGGAGCATCGTTTCCTTTTAAGAACTTCAACAACTCGATGGCTGTATAACGGTTGAGGCGTTTGCCGATGACGGAAGCCCGAGCCTGGATCTGGCTTTATGAGGAATGACTATACGATACGATATTCGATGCGAGACGAATGGCTGGACGGTTTACTACATCCGCAGGTTTTGCTGCGCTGATCAATGACGTCGCCCAATAGCCTTCACCTGGAAGACCCGACGACCTGGCCGATCTGTTGAATCACCTACAATCAGAGTAAGCCTACGTCAGCAGTCACAAAGGGCTTCGCGGGCGCCGCGATTTTCGCTCTGGTCGCCGCCCTTTGGTGTGGCGGAGGATAAACGTGTATCGACGGGAGCTCCCACGGGTCTTCGAACCTCGCGACTTTGTCCAGTATTCATCATCGCGAGACGCGTATTTCCAGAATTTGAGAAATCGCTGTCGGAGATCCCTGAAAACTGAAGCAGTTCCCGCGACATCGAGCGGGACTTCCGATGTCGACGAAGGCCTTGGCCATGCCGTGAAGGCCGAGCGCGTTGAGCTGATCAGCGGTCAAGCCGCCAATCGGGGCGATTGGCGATGGTGGGGGCATATGGATCTGCACCCGCCGACGGTGACAACTGCTGACTCTAGTAGGTTTGTTGTTCCCACGCATGAGCTAATGACTAGGTCGTTTTGACAGACACGCCTCGCGCATCAACAGTGCAAGCCCTGCACAGGAGACCCTCTATGTCGTCGACCGCACTGCGCAGCAGCTCTCTTGCGTTGATTCTTTTTGCCAGCGGGATCATGGGGAGCGCGCAGGCAGACAATCCGCCGCCGCCCGCCAATGCCACGACGCCGGCCGGCCAGAACGGCGGCCCCGGCGAACGCGCCGGCCAAGCGCCGAGTACGCCGTCGGCCGCCGAGCAGCATCGCCTGCCGCCGGACTCCAGCACCAGGCAAACGCTCGATCTCCCTGGGCGGACGCTCTCTTTCATCGCGACCGCAGGCTCCATCCGCCTGTTCGACGAGAAGGGCGAGCCGGAGGCCGACATCGTCTATACCTCCTATCAGCTTGACGGTACCGATCGCGGCACGCGCCCGGTAACGTTCTTCTTCAACGGAGGACCGGGCTCATCATCGGCCTGGCTGCAGCTCGGCAATGCCGGACCGTGGCGGCTGCCGATCAATGCAGACGAGGTCACGCCATCCACTTTTCCGGAGGTGAGGCCAAACGCGGAGACTTGGCTCGATTTCACCGATTTGGTGTTTATCGACCCTGCAGGCACAGGCTATAGCCGTTTCGTGGGGACCGGCGATGATGTGCGCAAGCGGCTCTTTTCAGTTGACGGCGACGTCAACGCGCTCGCGCTGGTGGTCCGTCGCTGGCTCGAAGAGCATGACCGGCTGTTGTCGCCGAAATACATCGTGGGTGAAAGCTATGGGGGCATTCGCGGGCCAAAAGTTGTGCACCAGTTGCAGATGCGGCAGGGCATAGGAGTCAAGGGTCTGATAATGGTCTCGCCACTCTTCGACTACGGCCAATTTGCCAGCACTGGCCTGCTGCAATACATCGCAACACTGCCGAGCTATGTCGCGACCCTGCGTGAAGCCGAGGGTCCGGTAAAGCGAGCGGATCTCGCCGACGTGGAAGCTTATGCACGCGGAGAGTTTCTGATCGACCTCATCAAAGGTCAGGCGGACAGGGAAGCGACCACGCGTCTGGCCGACAAGGTCGCGGCGCTGACCGGCATCGATCAGGCGGTGAGTCGCAGGCTCGCGGGCCGCTTCGACCTCGCCGAGTTTCGCCGTGAGTTCGACCGTAAGAACGGCATGTTAATCGGCAGATATGACGCCTCAGTGCGTGGCCTCGATCCGTTTCCGGACTCGGATTTCCATCTTTCCGGCGATCCGTCGAGCGACACGCTGCTCGCACCTCTGACCAGCGCCACTGTCGATCTGCTTACGCGCAAGCTAAACTGGCGGCCAGACGGCTCCTATGAGCTAGTCAACAGCGCGGTCAGGCGGGCTTGGGATTTCGGCCGCGAGCCTCCGGAGTCGCTCTCGGAGCTGCGCCAGATTCTCGCAACGGACCCGAAGATGAAATTGCTAGTCGGGCACGGCCTGTTTGACCTCGCCACGCCTTATCTCGGATCACAGATCGTGCTCGACCAATTGCCGCCATTTGCCTCAGCACCGCGCGTCAAACTCGTAGTCTTTCCAGGCGGCCACATGTTCTATTCACGAGATGGCTCGCGCTACGCGTTTCGTGCAGAGGCCGAAGCGATTATGAAGTAACCCGCACCGCGAACTAGGTCCCAAGCATGCTCGTGTTCGCACGAGCATAGTTACAGATGAAGCTGCTCATGGCGCCGGCTTCGAGATGTAAGTTCATGGTTCCCCCGGCTTTGGTTATGGATTGGGGGAACCTACTTCTTTTCACTTGTGCCGCATCATTGTTGCCGACTCGGGTGAGGTTTGCCTTCCCGACTCTGCGCGGTGCTGGAAAACGGCTTCTTGAGTGTTCCTATCTGCCCCGGTCAAGGGGGAATGTCCAAGTCATCGACGGTTGGCTGGGCGGTCTGACGAGTGACGAGATCGTAGATTCGATAGCCCGGGTGCCGGTTTCGCTGTGAATTGGAATTTCCTGCTAGCAATCCAATATGGCTCGGGCAATCGAAGTCATGCAGCTGCTTCGTCAGCGTGGTCTACAAACCCCGACGATCGCCTGCGGCTACGGGCCGACCTTTCACCTGGATGAGTTACTGAACGCTGGGTTCGACGTCGTGGTCCTCGGCGGGCCGAAGAAACTGTCTGCGAGTTGAGCGAGCACTCGCATTCGGTAAACTGGACCTCTCCGACATTCAGGGATCAGCTACGAACACGGCGGCAAGATCGTTCGTAGCGGGCGCAGGCCAGCGGTCGCGGACCTTGACGCCATACCTTTAGCCGCGACACGATCCGCGCTTCACTTGAACGGCGGAGCGCTGTGCCCGTGCTTTCGTCACCCGGCTGCGCGGCCCACTGCACGTTCTGCGTTCTGCTCGATCGGTGCCTTTGCGAAAGTATCGGATGGTTCGCATTGGAGGCAGCGTTCGATCGAACACTTCGTCGACAAGTTGGAGCAGGTTAGCCGATCTTCGGCGGCGTCGATTCCCGGAGAGCGCAACTGATTGTTTTGTTTCGGACAGGCCGTTGGCGGGGACGCCTGTCGGTGTCTGAAAGGGTCAGGTTTCTAACAATCCGCATCCTGCCAACTATCTAGCTCTACAGATGTGGGTTTTTGTATTCAACCAGCGCTGGCACACTCATTGCAAACCCCTGCGCAGGAGGCGGCTGTTAGCCCTTTGCAACAACATGCAGAGAGACACGCCCCTGATGGCAGGCAGTGAGTAAAGAAAGCCGATATGACCACCCGCTGGAGAGTAGGCATGACTTCACCGAGACGCATCTTGGTCAGCGATCCCGTCGATAAATCAACAGCGTCACACACACCGCGCTCGCAAGCGCTCAGCCGAGATGAACTACAACATCGTGAACGACCGCTGCCGCATGATCCAGAAGGCCGCGAAGTTGCGATCAGTCGGACCGGTCACGGGGATTGCACGCCTTACACCTGAATGCCGGACCGGAAATCCCTCGGTCTACCAGAAACGCGTCGCTTCATGATCTGAGGCGACAATCAAAGGAAAGTTCTATGAGCCGAGCAACTACCCAGAGCGTCGCTGAGATCAAGGCGCGCAACAAGCAGCTAATCGATGAGGTGTTGAAGGCGTACCCAGAGAAGACCGCCAAAAGGCGCGCCAAGCATCTCAGTGTTCACGAGGCGGGGAAGTCGGATTGTGGCGTCAAGTCGAATATCAAGTCCATTCCGGGCGTGATGACCATCCGTGGCTGCGCCTACGCAGGCTCCAAGGGCGTGGTCTGGGGCCCGATCAAGGACATGATCCACATTAGCCACGGTCCGGTCGGCTGTGGTCAGTACTCATGGGGCTCACGGCGCAACTACTACGTCGGCACGACCGGCATCGACACCTTCGTGACACTGCAGTTCACCTCCGATTTCCAGGAAAAGGATATCGTGTTCGGCGGCGATAAAAAGGTCACGAAACTCATCGATGAGCTCCAGGAGCTATTTCCTCTCAACAGGGGCATTACCATTCAGTCCGAATGTCCGATCGGCTTGATCGGCGACGATATCGAGGCGGTCTCCAGAGAAAAGTCAAAGGAATATGGCGGCAAGACCATCGTGCCTGTGCGGTGCGAGGGCTTTCGTGGCGTGTCACAATCGCTCGGCCATCACATCGCGAACGATGCAGTTCGAGATTGGATCTTTGACAAGAGCGCCCCAGAGGCCAGCTCTAAATTTGAGCCGACGCCATATGACGTTGCGATTATCGGCGACTACAACATCGGCGGCGATGCCTGGTCGTCACGGATCCTGCTCGAAGAAATGGGCCTGCGCGTCATCGCCCAGTGGTCCGGGGATGGATCGCTCGCTGAATTGGAGGCGACGCCGAAGGCGAAGCTCAACATATTGCATTGCTATCGCTCGATGAATTACATCTCACGGCACATGGAAGAAAAATTCGGAATTCCCTGGTGCGAGTACAACTTCTTCGGCCCTTCCAAAATCGCGGAGTCGTTGCGCAAAATTGCAAGCTTCTTCGACGATAGGATCAAAGAAGGCGCCGAGCGCGTCATCGAGAAATATCAGCCGCTTGTCGACGCGGTGACCGCGAAGTACCTGCCGCGGCTCGAAGGCAAGACCGTAATGCTGTTCGTCGGCGGCTTACGTCCTCGCCATGTCATTGGCGCCTACGAGGACCTCGGCATGGATGTTGTCGGCACAGGCTATGAGTTCGGGCACAACGATGACTACCAGCGCACCGCTCAGCACTACGTCAAAGATGGCACACTGATCTACGACGATGTCACCGGATACGAATTCGAGCGCTTCGTCGAAAACATCCGGCCAGACCTCGTAGGCTCCGGTATCAAGGAAAAATACGTCTTCCAGAAAATGGGCGTGCCGTTCCGTCAAATGCATTCCTGGGACTACTCGGGTCCTTACCACGGCTACGACGGCTTCGCGATCTTCGCCCGCGACATGGACATGGCGATCAATTCCCCGATCTGGGGGAAGACCACGGCACCTTGGAAGGACGCTCCGCGGCCGAGCCTCATGGCGGCGGAATAGGAACGCTGACGTTCTGCCCTTTCTTCCGCGGAGGAGGGGAAGGGCAGGAGAACGAACACAAGAACCTAAAGGTTGCCATGATGACGCAGAACGCCGAACACATACTCGACCACTCTGAGCTTTTCCGGGGAGACGAATACCAGCAGATGCTGGCCAATAAGAAGGCGCTGTTTGAGAATCCGCATGATCCCGCCGAAGTCGACCGTATCAGAGAATGGTCCAAGACGCCCGAATACCGCGAGAAGAACTTTGCCCGCGAGGCGCTAACGGTTAATCCGGCGAAGGCTTGCCAGCCGCTAGGTGCGGTGTTCGCCGCGCTCGGGTTCGAGCGCACACTGCCGTTCGTCCACGGCTCACAGGGCTGCGTCGCGTACTATCGCAGCCATCTGTCACGGCACTTCAAGGAGCCGACCTCGTGCGTCTCCTCGTCCATGACGGAAGACGCGGCCGTGTTCGGCGGGCTCAACAATCTTACCGACGGGCTTGCCAACAGCTACAACATGTACAAGCCGAAAATGATCACGGTCGCGACGACCTGCATGGCGGAAGTCATCGGCGACGACCTCAACGCCTTCATCAAAACATCCAAGGAAAAAGGTTCAGTCCCCGCGGACTACGATGTACCATTCGCTCACACTCCTGCATTCGTCGGCAGCCACGTTACCGGCTACGACAACACGCTCAAGGGCATCCTCGAGCATTTCTGGGACGGCAAAGCCGGCACGGCGCCAAAACTCCAGCGCAAGGCGAACAACACGATCAACTTCATCGGCGGCTTCGACGGCTACACTGTCGGCAACATGCGTGAGATAAAGCGCATATTCGAGCTGATGGGGATCGGCTACACCATTCTCGCGGATAACAGTGACGTATTCGATACCCCCACTGACGGCGAGTTCCGCATGTATGATGGCGGCACCACGCTGAAGGATGCCGCGGACGCAGTCCACGCGAAGGCAACCATCTCTATGCAGCAGTATTGTACGGAGAAGACCTTGGCCTTCGTCAAGGGGCACGACCAAGAGGTCGTCGCCTTCAATCACCCCCTGGGCGTCGGCGCCACGGACGATTTCCTGATGACGCTGTCGCGTATCACCAACAAGGCAATTCCAAATGCGCTGGAGCGGGAGCGCGGGCGTCTGGTAGATGCAATGGCTGACTCTAGCGCGCATGTTCACGGCAAGAAGTTCGCGATCTACGGCGATCCCGACCTCTGCTATGGCCTGGCCGCATTCTTGTTGGAGCTCGGCGCTGAGCCCACCCACGTGCTCTCGACGAACGGGGGTAAGGGCTGGGAGAAGAAAATGCAGGCGCTGTTCGCGAGCTCGCCGTTCGGTAAAAACTGCCGCGCCTTCCCGGGCAAGGATCTCTGGCACATGCGTTCGCTCCTGTTCACAGAGCCGGTCGATTTCCTGATCGGAAACACCTACGGCAAATATCTCGAGCGTGACACTGGAACACCGCTAATCCGCATCGGGTTTCCGATCTTCGATCGCCATCATCACCATCGTTATCCAGTGTGGGGCTATCAGGGCAGCATGAATGTGCTGGTCAAGATTCTCGACAAGATCTTTGATGAGATCGATAGAAAAACCAGCTCGGTCGGTAAGACAGACTACAGCTTCGACATCATACGCTAAGGCGAGCGCCCCCGCCTCATCGTCCGCAGGAACAGCGGCGCTGTGGCGGGGATCACAGGTTATCCGCCAGCCATCCTCTCTTGGTCTGTGCGGCGTCTTGACATCCCCGAAAGAGACACCATGACTTCGCTTCGCACGACCATACTGGACGTCTTTAACGAACCGGGCTGCGCCAGGAACGCGAGCAAGTCGAACATCGAGCGCAAGAATGGATGCACCAAGCAGCTGAAGCCGGGCGGCGCCGCCGGCGGGTGTGCCTTCGATGGCGCCAAAATCGCACTGCAGCCCTTCACCGATGTCGCCCATCTTGTGCATGGTCCAATCGCCTGTGAGGGCAATTCCTGGGACAATCGCGGTTCAGCCTCCTCCGGCTCCGATCTGTGGCGCAGAAGCTTCACCACTGATATGAGCGAGACCGACGTCGTGTTCGGCGGCGAGAAACGGCTGTACAGGGCAGTCAAGGAGATCACAGAGAAATACGACCCACAGGCCATCTTCGTCTACCAGACGTGCGTGCCCGCGATGATCGGTGACGACATCGATATGGTCTGCAAGGCGGCCTCCGCCAAATTCGGCAAACCGGTCATTCCCATCAATGCACCGGGATTTGTGGGGTCGAAGAACCTTGGTAACAAGCTCGCAGGCGAAGCACTGTTGGAGCACGTCATCGGTACCGGAGAGCCCGATTACACCACTCCGTATGATATCAACATCATCGGCGAATATAACCTGTCCGGCGAGCTCTGGCAGGTCAAGCCGCTGCTCGATGAGCTCGGAATTCGTATCCTGTCGTGCATCTCCGGGGACGGCAAGTACCGCGAGGTCGCTTATTCGCACCGAGCCAAAGCCGCGATGATGGTCTGCTCAAAAGCAATGATCAACGTCGCACGCAAGATGAGGCAGCGCTACGGCATCCCGTTTTTTGAAGGCTCTTTCTACGGTGTTGAGGATTGCAGCGGTTCACTGCGCCAGATCGCGCGCATGCTAATCGAACGTGGCGCGCCGGCTGAGCTGATGGAACGAACGCAAGCCCTGATCGCACGCGAAGAGACCAAAGCCTGGACTGCGATCGAACGTTTCAAGCCGCGCTTTGCCGCCAAGAGGGTCGTTCTCATCACCGGTGGCGTGAAATCCTGGTCGATGGTGGCCGCTTTGCAGGAGGCTGGGCTCGAAATCGTCGGCACGTCCGTGAAGAAATCGACCGAGGAGGACAAGGAACGTATCAAGGAATTAATGGGCCAGCACGCCCACATGATCGAGGACATGTCACCTCACGAGATCTACAAGATGCTCAAGGACGCAAAAGCTGACATCATGCTTTCGGGCGGCAAGTCGCAATTCGTCGCACTAAAGGCGGCGACGCCATGGCTAGATATCAACCAGGAGCGCTGCCACGCCTATATGGGCTATGTCGGGATTGTCAAGCTCATGGAGGAGATCGAGAAAGCGCTCTACAATCCGATATGGGATCAGCTCCGCCAAGGCGCGCCCTGGGATGAGTTCAATTGGAAGCTTCAGGCAGAGACGATTGCGCAGATGGATGGGCAAGCCGTTGATCGAGTTCGGAGCGCGAAGACGAACGGCGTCAAGACGATAAGTTTCTCCAACAACAGTGAGATCGGCGATGGTGAGCGCGCGAGTGCGGCGCATGGGCCGAACCTCGTCGCGCCCGGCAAGCCGTGCACCAATTCCACCGCAAGGGTCCCGGCCTGTAAGGACACTCTTTCCGATCTCCAGCCCCCGGCGCTGCAGGCGGCGGAGTAGGAGAACTACATGGCGATCGTCACTGCCTCGAAGAAAGCCTGTTCTGTCAATCCGCTCAAGATGAGCCAGCCGATCGGCGGCTCATTTGCCTTCATGGGCCTGCGCGGGGCGATGCCGCTCTTGCACGGTCCGCAAGGTTGCGCCTCTTTCGGGCTGACGCTGTTCGTGCGCCATTTCAACGAAGCCGTGCCGATGCAGACGACCGCTATGAACGAGGTTGCGACCGTGCTCGGCGGTCTCGAGAATCTCGAGCAGGCGATTCTCAACATCTACAATCGCGTCGGGCCCGAGATCATTGGTATCAATTCGACTGGCGTCACCGAGACCAACGGCGATGACGTCGAGGCCTTCATCCGGTTGATCCGGCAGAAGCATCCGCAGCTCGAAGCGCTTCCCCTTGTCTACGTCTCGACGCCCGATTTCAAGGATGCCTTTCAGGATGGCTGGGGCAAAACAGTGGCGCGGATGATCGAGGTGCTCGTGGCTCCCGTCGACGCAGCGAGACCGCGCGATGGCTCCCGCGTCAACGTGCTACCTGGCTGCCATCTCACGCCCGGCGATCTCGACGAGCTTCGCACGATCTTTGAGGATTTTGGGCTCAAGCCCTCCTTCCTGCCGGACGTTGCCGGTTCGCTGGATGGCCACATCCCCGACGAATTCACGCCGACCACGATCGGCGGCATTGGGATGGACGAGATCGCGACCATGGGGCAGGCGGCCTGGACGATCGCGATCGGCGCGCAAATGCACCGTGCGGCCGAGATCATGCGGGCGCGGACAGGCACGCCGTTCCGTCTGTTCGAGCGGCTCTGCGGCCTTATTCCAAGTGACGAATTCATCGCGTTTCTGAGCGAGATCAGCGGCCGGTCGGTGCCCTCGAAATATCGCCGGCAGCGTGGACAGCTGGCAGACGCCATGCTGGATGCCCATTTCCATATCGGCGGCCGCAAGCTCGCGATCGGCGCCGAGCCGGACCTGTTATTCGATCTCTCCAGCTTCCTTCACGAGATGGGGGCGCAGGTAACGGCTGCGGTGACGACGACGAACTCACCGGTGCTCCAGCGGGTCAGGACCGAGGACGTCCTGATCGGCGACCTGGAGGATCTTGAGGAGCTTGCCAGGTCACGTGACTGCGACCTCTTGATGTCGCATTCACACGGTCGCCAAGCCGCTTCGCGACTCAATGTTCCGTTCCGGCGGGTGGGCTTTCCGATGTTCGATCGCCTTGGCGCTGCGCACCTCACGACCGTTGGCTATCGCGGCACGCGTGATCTGATCTTTGATATCGCCAATCTGATCATCACCGACCGCGAAACCAACCATGGGCCGACGCCCGACACCTGGCCATCACCTGCGGTGACCTGCAGGTCCATGCCCCAGTCGTATTGAGCAGGAAGAGAAAAAAACAGATGAAAGTTGCATTCGCCACTCAGGACTTGAAGCACGTCGATGCGCACTTCGGCTGGGCCAAGAACATCGTGATCTACGAGGTCGACCCGGATGGGCATCGGTTTATTGAGGCGATCCAGTTCGGCGGTGACCTCACGGAAGACGGCGATGAGGATAAGCTGGCGCCGAAGATCCAGGCGATCAGAGACTGCGCAATCCTCTATGTTGCGGCGATTGGCGGCTCGGGTGCTGCGCGAGTCGTCGCGAGCAACATCCATCCGATGAAGGTGCTGCAACCAGAGCCCATCGACGACCTTTGCGTCAAACTCGTGACCGTGCTGAAGGGGTCGCCGCCGCCCTGGCTGCGGAAGCTGCTCACCAAAAGCTCGGAACGTACGGTGGATTTCGAAGCCTGAAGGAAAGAGGATGCCCGATCGGTCTGAAATCACTCCAGCCGTCCCCGCGGCAGAGCGGCCATTTCTCAAAGAGCTCATCAAGATCTGGCGCGCCCAGGACACCCACGGCGCCTGGGAGGGCAAGAAGGACCTCGACCTGCTAGACCCCTACATTCTGGACAAGCGCAAGCGCCGTGCGCTGCCGATCGTTGGCAATCCCGACCCCGACACGATATGGCGACTGCAGTTGTTCTTTGACGCCATTGCGCTCTCGATCGAGAAGGCGACGGGCGTGATGATTTCGCCAATGCTGAAGATGCATCATGAAGGGTTCGGTCGGATCGTGCTGATCGGGGGCCGGCTCGTTGTCGTGAGCAAGCAGCTACGGGACGTGCATTGCTTTGGTTTCAACAGTCTGTGTCATCTTGCCGACCAAGGCGACGAAATCATCAATAGTGGTGTTGAGATGATCCGCGAGTTCCCGGAAGTGGCGAAATATTGAGGCAAGTATGAGCGATGTTGAAAGCCTGAAAGCGGAAATAAAGAAGCTGTCGGCCAAAGCGACCCAGGCCAAGATGGACCTCCACGACCTCTCCGAGGAACTGCCCGTCAACTGGACCGCGATCCTGAGCGTGGCGCAGAAGGCCCACGACGCCTTCAGCGAGCTCGAAAGCAAGCGCCAAGATCTCCAGGCGCTTCACAAAGCATAACGGACCTCAAGCCATGTCATTCAGCACCCGCGACGGCCGCGATTGGAGGCCGGACTACCTGGTTTGGATCGATCCAAACAAGTGCATCGGCTGCGGCCGCTGCTACAAGGTCTGCGGCCGCGAGGTCATGACGCTGAAGGGCCTGAGCGAGGACGGCGAGATGGTCGATCTCGATGAGGACGACGAAGAGGTCGAAAAGAAGATCATGGTGATGAAGGACGAGGGGGCTTGCATCGGCTGCGGCGCCTGCGCACGGGTCTGCCCGACAAACTGTCAGACCCACGCGCCAGCTGCTTGAACCCACTCTTCTCTCGCTATGAACAGGGGTGGTTTGTCAAAGACAAAGTGTCTGTCAGAGACAAAGGTAGTTCGGGAGATCCGGCATCGCGCCGACGACATGTACGGCGCGAAGCCTTGAACCCTGTCGAGAGTGCGCGTCAATGCTAAGCTTGGAGTGAATCATGGTCAAAAAAGGTGTGCCGTTGAAGTCGCGGATTGAAAGGCCAACGGCCTCGACTCCAGATGATGATCCCTATCTATGGTTGGAAAAGATCGAAGGCGGACGGGCGTTGAACTTCGTCGAGCGGCAGAATAGCAGAACGCTGCGGGTGTTCGGCGGAGCGGCCGCGGGACGAGATCGCGATGCGTTGACCGCGATTTACGATCGGGCTGACAGGATCCCCTATGTCAGGCGCCGCGGCAGCCATCTTCACAATCTCTGGAAGGATGCCACCAACCCGCGCGGGCTGTGGCGGCGGACAACAACGGCGGAGTTTCGAAGACCCGATCCGGCGTGGGAGATCGTGCTGGATATCGACCAGCTTGCAGCAAGCGAGCGCGAAGATTGGCTACTGAGCTCGACAAGCTCACTGCCGGGAAGCCCGCGGAACATCTTAAGCCTGTCACGCGGCGGCAGCGATGCCGTCACCTTGCGGGAATTCGACGCCGACACGAGGAGCTTCGTCGCGGACGGCTTTGCGATGCCGGAAGCCAAGGGCGACGTCGACTGGCTCGACACGGACACGCTGCTGCTGTCCAGCGCCCATGGCGAGGGCATGGTCACGAGCTCCGGATATTCGAGGACCGTTCGCCTGTGGTGTCGTGGCGAATCTGTGGATCGGGCAGAAGTGATCTTCGAGACCGCGGCTGATCACATGCGCGTCTTTGGCCGCGCGGACCATACCAGCGTGGTCCCGCGTACCTGGATCATCGATCGGATCGACTTCTTCAACCACCGGATCTGGCTGCGCGATCACGCCGGCACCACCACGAAACTCGCGCTTCCGACCGGCATCTGGATGCAGGCTCATGGCGACTGGTTTGCGATGAAGCTGCGCCAGCCCTGGTCGACGGGAGGTCGAACCTATGCCACCGATGCCGTCCTCGGCATCTCGCTTTCGGCTTTCCTTGCGGGCAGCCGCGACTTTTCGCTCCTGTTCGAGCCCGGACCGCGGCGCGCATTGCAGGACTTGTTCTGGACTGCCGGCAGACTGGTGCTCTCGATCCTCGACGAACTTAAGCCGCAATTTCAGATCTGCACGCCATTCGCCACGGGCTGGAGCCGCGCGATACTCGGCGGGCTTCCCGAAATCGGCCTGGTCGACGTCTGGCCGCTCGATTGTCATCCGTCTGAGAGCAACGGCGACCTGCTCGCCGAAGTGCAGGACCCGCTCACGCCGCCCTCGCTGCTGTTGATCGAGCGTGGCGTCGAAAGTCCTGTCGTGTTGAAGCAGGCATCGAAGACCTTCACCGCCGATGGCCTGGTAGTGACGCAGCATGAGGCGATCTCGATCGATGGCGAGCATATCCCGTATGTGCAGACCGGCCCGGCAGGCGAAACCGGCGATGCGCCGGTCTATATGACCGCCTATGGCGGCCTCGGTCGCTCGGTGAAACCATATTACAGTTCGTCGCTCGGCAAGCTGTGGCTGGAGCGCGGCGGCACCGTTGTGCAGGCGAATTTGCGCGGCGGCGGCGAGTTCGGCACGCGATGGCACGAGGCTGGCCGGCTCGCCGGCAAGAAGCTGTCGCATGACGATTTCGCAGCTGTTGCCGCCGATCTCATCCGCCGCGGTGTCACGAAAGCGAAACGGATCGCAGCCAAGGGCGGATCGAACGGCGGCATCCTTATTACCAACATGCTGACGCGATACCCGGAACGTTTCGGCGCGCTGTTCTGCACCGTCCCGCTGACCGACATGCGCCGCTACACCAAGCTGCTTGCCGGCGCGAGCTGGATCGCGGAGTATGGCGACCCCGACAAGCGTGAGGACTGGGAATGGCTGAAGACCTATTCCGCCTATCACAACGCAAAGCCGGGCCAGCCCTATCCGCCAATCCTGATCGCCACGAGGCGGCGGGACGACCGCGTCCATCCCGGACATGCGCGCAAAATGGCCGCAAAGCTCCAGGCGATGGGCTATGAGGCTTATTTCTACGAGCCGGCGGCGGGCGGTCACGGCCGCGGCAAAGACAACAAGGAGCGCGCCGGCCTCGACGCGCTGGGCTTTGAATTTCTGAAGAGCAAGATTGGCTGGCAGGAGGGGGAGGCGTCAGGCAGCTAACGCAATTGCCAAATGACGTTCGTACGATATCGACCAGAGCGAGGGCGATCTGAGCGGCGTCCAGAACTCCCGCGCGACCGATTCGAGATCCTGCGCGCTTGAACCAACGCATGGTGGAGTTAGTGTCTTACCGGGACTTTGTTAACGACGTTTCTCTTCACCAACTCTATCACCTCACGTGCTTGCTGTATCTCAGCCAGGTACTGCGCGTGATCTTCCAGGACCGTGACTGGACTGCGTCTTGTCTGCTTCTTGTCTGCCCTTTGGAATGTATCCTCACAAAAGCTCGCGATTTAAAGTTCGAATTGCCTTTTGTACGTTCCGCAGGCGCTCAATTCGGCGACGGGATTATCTTCCAGCAGCCGCGGCCGCGCTTTCTTTAAGAAGCAGGTCAGACGGGCAGAGCGAGCGAGGCTCATACTAACAGCTATTTGCCGATGCCGCGCGCCGGCGATTACGGCAGCGATCATCAAAACGCCAGGAGCGATCATCATGATGGGCGGGGCACAAACCCCGCGGCCCGAAGCGCACGACCCGCGTCCGATGTCTGACATCGAACGAGACCGTTAGCTACAAACGCGCGTCGTGTCGAGCCGCCGAGGCAATCTTAGACCGAATCAGGCGCGTGATGTTCGTTGCTGGCGTTGGCACGGCCATTGCTGCTGAGATTGAGCGCGGTGTCAGGCGGAGTGCATGCAGACGTGCTCTCTCGTTCATTGAACTCGGGCTGCGTTTCTTAGAGACAGACGAGCTTGCGCAAACATTCGCGTGAAGGTTTGGGAATAGCTTTGGAGAACAACATGATTCTTCGTATGGAGTCGCCAGCTCCTCCGATCAGGGTGGAAAGCTGGGTACGTGGCGAGCCCCTCACCAACTTTAAGCTGGGTACGCTGTATATTGTCGAGTTTTGGGCGACTTGGTGCGGCGGATGTGTGGCGGAGATGCCCCATCTCGCGCAGCTGCAAGAGAAATACGACGATAGCGCAATTGAGGTCATTGCAGTTGCAGCTTCCGAGCGAGGCTCAACGGCCGAGGAGGCGCGAACAAACTTGGATGCGTGGTTGACCAAGAAAGGCGCCAAGCTGAACTTTCGGATTGCGTTCGATTACGCTGGAAAAATGAAGAAGTCTTGGATGGCGCCCAGCCTTTCCAGCACTATCCCCACTTCATTCGTCATCGACCGTGACGGTCGCGTCGCCTTTATCGGTCACCCGATGCAACTGTATGACGTGTTTCCAACAATCGTAAATGGCACCTGGCGCACCAGCGATGAAGCCAAAGCAGCGGATGCTGAGCGAATCGCTGAAGCAGAATCTGAAATGCGCGAGAAAGCCCGGACGCAAGCATTCTGGGGCAAAATTGGACTGGCGCTGAAGGCGAAGGATTCGTCGACGGCGCTTTCGGCCGCTAAAGAGGGCGTCGCAATCATGCCGGACGACATCAACGTTCACCTAGTTCATGAGGATCTAGCCCTGCACAAAATCCATGACATGCAGACGGGATTACCCGTTATGCGTCAATTGGCTCGCGATGCGATCGAAAAACAATCCGAGTTGTGGAGGGTGCAAGCGATCCGCCAACTCTCTAATCCAGCGGAGAAGAACTCTGATGTCCCGCATTCTGATCGCTTTGCGATTGGCAAGGACTTGGCCGAACACATCCTCGCGCTGGACTCTCCAGAAGGCTGGGCCGGCCGCAAGTTTCTGTCCTATGTGGCGGTCGCCCAGTATTGTTTCGAATGCGGCGACAACGATCGTGCGGTCGAGTTAGCTGAGTCGGCGGTGAAGTCGCTGGACGATCCGAAGCCAATGCCGGCTGAACAGAAGGCGCACTACCTGCGGCTGTTGCTTGCGGCCTTGGCCAAGTACGAGGATGAGGAGGCAAAGCCGTTCTCGGGGACGAAGAACGCCTTGGTCTGAATTCTTGGCCTGACTTTAAGAAAATGCGGCTCGCGAGCGGACGAGCGGTGACCCAGAAAGCGGGTGCCGCGGAACGCCCAAGGTGCGCCGAAGATGGCGGTGAGGCAGCTTGCCGCATGGAGAGGACGAGGACATGAACGGGTCGCAAGTCGAGCGCGGAAACATCGTGGCAGAGCAACTGTCGGCGAC
>NZ_JBEPRI010000036.1:0-37176 GCF_040548265.1 Bradyrhizobium sp. F1.13.3
CGCTGCGACGATGAAGCCGAAAACCGAGGAGTCCGACGAGCTCTAACGGTTAACTGGAAAGATCAGCGCGCTGCGGCCTACCGCGTAGGGTTACGCTTAGAAGAACTAAACTCAAACCCTTCGGCCCATTCACATGGCGATCAGTGATCCAGAACTGTTCTAGGTCCGTATCGCGTCGCAACTTGCTGAGTTGGTGCGGATTTGCGGCTGTTCGCGTCAACAAATCGACGCAATTCATCTCTTGAGCCCGGTAATACTTGCGTAGTGACAGAGACATTGTGTTGGCTCCTATCGCGCAGATAGACGCAGGGGAGGAAGGGATGCGCCATTTGACTAATCGTGCGGAGGAGACCGCGACGATCGGTCTACATGAGGCGTCCGCGCTCAAGAAGATGCAATGCGCCAAGACACAACGTGGTGATGTGCTAGTCGGCGGCAACGCCCTGCAAGGGCAAGCGGCAGGACCAGGGAGAGAATCAATTTCAGGGCCGGATAATCCGTTTGTTAGGTTTTCCCACATCCAGAAGACTTACGACGGGGAAACGTTGGTCGTTAAAGATCTTAACCTGGACATCGGGCGAGGTGAATTCTTGACCATGTTAGGGCCTTCCGGTTCCGGCAAGACGACGACCCTCACGATGCTTGCCGGCTTCGAGGTGCCCACACAAGGCTCCATCCTTCTCGATGGGTGTTCAATCCACAAGCTGCCGCCGCACAAACGCGGCATCGGCATGGTCTTCCAGAACTACGCGCTATTCCCACACATGACCGTGGAGGAGAACCTCGCCTTCCCCCTTAAGTTGCGCAAGCTGGGTAAGGTCGAGGTCGAGGTCAGGATCAAGCGAGCGCTCGACATGGTCCGGCTTGGTGCTCAGGGCAGGCGCCGACCAGGCCAGCTTTCCGGTGGCCAGCAGCAGCGCGTCGCGCTTGCTCGCGCCCTTGTTTTCGGTCCCAAGCTCGTACTGATGGACGAGCCACTCGGTGCGCTGGACAAGCAGTTGCGCGAGCAAATGCAGCTGGAGATCAAACATATCCACGAAGATCTCGGGATCACCGTGATTTATGTGACGCATGACCAGAACGAGGCGCTGACCATGTCGGACCGCATAGCCGTGTTCAACGATGGGGTCATCCAGCAGCTCGCCACCCCTGCTCAGCTGTACGAGCGGCCGCAGAACGCGTTCGTAGCCCAGTTCATCGGGGAAAATAACCGGCTGTTTGGCAGGCTCGTCGCGACGGATGGCACAACCTGCAAGGTAGACGTTTCGGGAGAGACCAGCGTGCAGGCGCTTGTGATGAATGTCGACACGGTCGGGCGACCGACCGTGTTGTCGTTGCGGCCAGAGCGAGTGAAGCTGAACCCGCCGCCCGGCTCGCTGCCCAATACCTTCAGCGCGCGAGTTATGGAGCTGATTTACTTGGGCGACCACCTTCGCGCCCGGGTCTCGGTCTGCGGCCATGATGACTTTGTGATCAAGCTGCCCAATTCGGAAGGTGTTGTGCAGCTCGAGCCGGGAACGACGATCAGTATCGGCTGGAAAACTGAGGATTGTCTCGCACTCGACGCATCATGACCTGATGGCCCGAGATTCCGCGCGAACGCGGCGATCGGCTTTCGGCGACGCCATCCCCATCCTGGGGATTGGATAAGAGGGAGAACGCAATCGATGAGAAAAACATTGATGACCGCCAGTGCCATAGCCGCGGCAAGCTTGGCGGCGAGCACGTTGATGCCAGCTATGCCTGCTTTTGCGGTGGATCAGCTGACTGTCACCTCTTGGGGTGGACCCTATCAAACGAACGTGCGCAAAGCCATTTTCGAACCCTTCACTAAGGCGACCGGAATCAAGGTCATCGAAAATGAGTACGGCGGCGAGGTCGCCAAAGTCCGCGCCATGGTCGAAACCAAGACTGTCAACTGGGATGTGCTCGACGCTGAAACCGGCGCGGGTGCTCAAATGTGTGCCGAGGGCCTCCTTGAGACGATCGACTGGAAGAAGCTGGGCTTGGACCGAACCAAATTCATTTCAAGCGAAGTGCATGACTGTGGGGTGCCAACCTTAGCCTCTGGTACGATCGTCGCTTATGACAAGGACAAGCTGCCGAACGGCCCGAAGAGTATCGCCGACCTGTTCGACACGAAGAAACTCCCGGGCAAGCGAGGAATGTGGAGGAGTCCCTATCCCAATCTTGAATGGGCGCTGATGGCTGATGGCGTGCCGACCAAGGACGTCTATAAAGTCCTCGGCACGCCAGAGGGCGTCGACAGAGCCTTTAAGAAGCTCGACACTATCAAGAAGGATATCATCTGGTGGACAGCCGGTCCCCAGCCGCGGCAGCTACTGGACGCCGGCGAGACTATCATGTCCGCGGCGTGGTACAGTACCATTTACGATTCCATCAAGAACTCCGGCAAACACTTCGCGATCATGTGGGATGCACAGGCGTTTACCTGGAACAACTGGCTGATTCCCAAGGGCAGTCCACGACTGGACGAGGCCTATAAGTTCCTCGCCTTCGCCGCTTCGGCTAAGTCGCAGGCCGAGCTGACGCGATACAGCCCCTACGGTCCCGCTAACAAGGATGCAATGGCGCTCGTCGATCCGACGATCCTTCCCGACCTTCAGACTACGCCTGAGCATATGGCCAATGCATTGGATTCCGAAGCCGGCACTACCTTCTGGATTGAGAAGGACGACGAGCTACGCCAGCGCTTTAATGCCTGGCTTGCGCAGTGAAACAGGTAACTACGAGGACTTCCGTTCTCTTCGCCGCCTCAAACGGACGACCTGAGAGAGAGGGTCCATGTCGATGACGGCCGCCCAAATAGCCGGTCGCGCGGACGGCATTCCGCTGCGGATCAAGCTGCAGCGTGTCGAGCGCCGGCGCAAGATGAGGGCTTTCACCCTCGTCCTGCCGCTCCTGCTGGTCGTAGTGATCACCTTTATCTTTCCGATCGGCCGGATGATGTTCAACGCGATCCACGACGATACGTTGTTGACGCTTCTGCCGCGAACCATGACCGCACTAAGCGCCTGGGACGGAAAAGACCTACCCGACGAGAGCGTCTATATCGCTCTTGCCGGCGACCTTAAGCAAGCCTGGGCCCAGAAAACAGCAACCGTGATCGGCAAGCGGATGAACTACGAGATACCCGGCATTGTCAGCTTGGTCACCTCGAGTGGCAGAAAAGCGAGCACGCTTTCCGCCGGCCCCTACAAAGCGGCGTTGATCGAGATCAGCCCCCTCTGGGGGCGGCACGACGTCTGGAGCCTAATCAGGCGCGGAAGCTCGGCCTATACGGCATATTACCTGCTGCGTTCGGTCGATTTCCAATATGGGCCCGACAACCAGATCGTCGCCTCGCCGCCGGAAAGCGCGCTGTTCCGCGGCGTCTTCTTGCGCACGTTTGGCATCAGCATAGCCGTGACCGCAGCGACCCTGCTGCTAGGGTTTCCTCTGGCCTATCTTCTCGCGACATTGCCCCCGAGGACCGGCACTTTGTTGATGATCATGGTCATTCTGCCGTTCTGGACCTCGCTGCTGGTGCGCACCTCAGCGTGGGTCGTGCTCCTGCAGCAGCACGGCATCATCAACGATATGCTGATGACGCTTCATGTCATATCGCACCCAGCGGAGCTAATTTTCAACCGGGTCGGCACGGTTGTGGCCATGACCCACATTCAATTGCCCGTAACGCTGCTGCCGATCTACAGCGTGATGAAGACCATCTCGCCCAGCTACGTCCGTGCCGCACGTTCGCTCGGCGCCGGCCCATTCTACGCCTTCTGGAAGGTCTACTTTCCCCAAACCGTGCCAGGCATCGCGGCCGGCTGCTTGCTAACTTTCATCCTGTGCCTAGGCTACTACATTACCCCCGCGCTCGTCGGGGGAGCATCCGACCAGATGATCAGCTACTTTATCGCCCACTACACGAACGCGGAGCTCAATTGGGGCATGGCATCGGCTCTTAGCGCCATCCTGCTAACTGCTACTCTGCTGCTCTACTATATCTATAATAAGCTGGTTGGCGTCGATCGGCTCAAGATGGGGTGAAAACGATGGTTGCCGTCGCCTATGCCTCTCCAATAGAGAAATGTTGGCACTATCTGCACCGATTGATTTGCGGGGCGGTGTTGCTGTTTCTTATCGCACCAATTTTTGCGCTCCTGCCACTCTCCTTTAATTCGGTTCCCTTCTTCACGTATCCCATGGCGGGATTCTCGCTGCGCTGGTACGAAGAATTCTTCCTGTCGGACCGTTGGCAAGACGCGCTGCACAATTCGATCTTCGTCGCAGTGGTGGTCACTCTGCTATCGACGGTGCTAGGCACGCTGGCTGCGCTCGGGCTTAGCCGTCCGAACTTCCCCTGGCGCACCCTAGTAGTAAGTCTGTTGATCTCACCCATAATCGTTCCAGTCGTGATAACGGCCGTGGCCGTGTATTTCCTCTATGCTCAGATCGGATTGCTCAACAGCTATAGCGGACTAATTCTGGCGCATACCATGCTTGCAACACCTTTCGTCGTCATTGCCGTGACCGCGACGCTCGTAGGTTTTGACCACACGCTCACCCGCGCAGCCGCTGGGCTCGGCGCGCCGCCGCTCACTGTTTTTTTCAAGATCGTGCTGCCGCTCATATTCCCCGGCATGATCTCCGGTGCGGTCTTTGCCTTCCTTGCCTCGTTCGACGAGGTGGTGGTTGCCCTTTTCGTCACCAGTGCCGAGCAGCGCACTTTGCCCATGGTCATGTTTTCCGGATTGCGCGAGCAGATGAGCCCGACCATTGTTGCGGCTGCCAGCGTACTGATCCTGTTTTCCCTCGCCCTGCTGACTACTGCTGAGCTACTGCGCAGACGCTCGCAGCGGCTGCGCAGTAGCCGCAACACCTGAACTATGAGTATCCGAGATATCCAATGAAGCTGACTAAATGCTCGGATGATGTGACCCGTTTAGCCGGTGTTAGACGCGCTCGCGATGCCCGTCCCGGCTGAGACCTACGACGGTTTTCTCAACAACGTCACGCGTCTGTCGGTCAGACCCGAGCACGCTCGTGCTGCCCTAGAAAGTGCGCAGTCAGGTTCTGTGGAGGAAGGATCGACGGGTGGTGGCAACGGTATGATCGCATATGAATTCAAAGGCGCAACGGGCACCTCTTCGCGCTTGGTGACGGTAGGCCAGACCTATACGATCGCTGCCCTCGTTCAGGCCTATTTTGGTATAAAGGCCGTGGCTCACCATACTTGGAAAGCCCGTCGGCCACCTCATGGCTGAGGACAGAATCCATGAGGACGAGACCGGCTCGATCGTTGTGGCCCTAGCAACCGATGCGCCGCTCTCGGAGTTGTCGCTACGGGCACCCGCTAAACGCGCCGCCATCGGCATTGGACGATCTGGTACGATCGGCGGCAACAGTTCAGGCCATATCTTTATAGCGTTCACAAGGGCTAATCCGCAACCCATGTCGTCGCGTTTGGAAGTCGCTCGCACTGTGACCTATCTCAACTCTGGGCATCTCAAGCCGATTTACGAAGCTGCCGTTGAGAGAATAGACGAGGCAGTCATCAACGCTCTCTTGGCGGGCGAGGACGTGCCTTCGGTTCATGCACACAGGATTTGTCGCGCCATCAATGTTGAGCCCCTGAGGCAGCTTTTTTCTGCTGATCAGCGAGCCTAGGTTTTGCGCTAATCTGTTAAGCAGGGGCCGACGACATGGCTGAACATGCGCACACTCGTGGAGAAGACCCCTGGCCGATTTTTTGCGCGAGATGATCGGCTTTGCCGGCCAGCGCCTGATGGAGCTGGAGGTCGAAAGCCAGACCGGGGGCGGCCTACGGCGAGAAGACCCCCGAGGGTCTGGCCCGACGCAACGGCTATCGCGATCGGATGTGGGAGACCCGCGCCGGTGCGGTCGAACTGCGGATTCCCAAGTTGCGCAAGGGCTCCTACTTCCCGGACTTCCTGAAGCCGCGCCGCATGGCCGAGAAGGCGCTCACCGCCGTAGTGCAGGAGGCCTACGTGCAGGTCGTCTCGACCCGTTCGGTCGACGATCTGGTCCAGGCCATGGGCATGACCGGCATTTCCAAGAGCTAGGTCAGCCGACGCGGCGGTGAGATCGACGACAAGGTGAAGGGCCTTCCGGCCTTCCTCGCCCGTCCGATCGAGGGTGACTGGCCGTATCTGTTGATCGACGCCACCTACGTGAAGGTGCGCCAGAATGGCCGCATCGTATCGGTCGCGGTGATTGTCGCGGTCGGGGTCAATTGCGATGGTCGACGCGAAGTGCTCGGCATGGACATCGGGCCGTCCGAGGCCGAGACGTTTTAGACGGCGTTCCTGCGCAAGCTCGCCCGCCGCGGCTTGCGGGTCGTCAAGCTCGGTCGTGTCCGATGCCCACGAAGGTATCAAGGCCACGGTCGCCAAGGTGCTCAATGCCAGCTGGCAACGGCGCCGCGTCCACTTCATTCGCAACGCGCCCCGGCAAGAGCGTCGGCGCGCCGTTTCTGCCGCGATCGCGTTCGCCCAAGACGATCCGGAGGCCGCCCGCACCGAATGGCGGAAGGTCGCCGACCACCAACCCGATTGAGCGCGTCGGCGGCGAGATCAAGCGGCGCACCGAGGTGGTCAGCATCTTCCTCAATGAGGGCGTGCTGGGTTCGAAATGTAGATAGGAGCCATGCGGGGTGCGGGAATGAGCCTCGAAAGGTGGATGCTCGCGGAGGCTGAGTGTGTTCCCTAAACACGAAGGCAGCATGAGCATCGTCGCGCTCCGTCGGGGGGGGGGGCGATGGCCGGATCACGCATGGTAATCATCGGAACATTGCGCCAGGAAGCCCGGCGGCTCATGCACGAGTCACTGGCCACCCAGCACAAGTGGTTCGCCGCCGCGCCTGAAGGACGAGAGCTATTTGCGGTGACGCTCTCCTAGACTCAAAGCACGAACAGCTCGCGCGGCACCTCCGTGAATGGTTCGCCGCCGGCGTCAGTTACCCGGAACGTTTCGCTGATCACGTAGCCGGTGTCTTCGTCAATCCAGTTCCCGAGCATGAGGTGAAAGGTCATATTCGGCCTGAGAACCGTCATATCACCCTCTTTCAGGCTGGCCGTCGGTTCCGTCCAATCAATACCAACAGCGTAGCCGCACCGTGATTCCTTCTCAAAGCCGTGCTTCTTCAGCGTCGTATTGAACGCTACCGCGACGTCGCTACAGGTCCGTCCGGTCTTGGCCGCGGCAAGGGCAGCTTCCAAACCAGCGACCTCTCCTTCATGCAGCCGCCGTATTTTGTCGGACGGCTTGCCAATTGAAAATGTGCGCATCAATGGGGACGTATAGCCGTGTCGAACACCGCTGAGTTCGAGATTAATCTGCGATCCCTGTTGGAAGACGTCCTCGGTCCAACGAATGTGACAAGTAGAGGTGCGAGGTGTTGCGCACAGATAAAAACTCGCAACATCAGTACCCGGCTTACCGTTGGCGCCGCGCACGAGTGCTGCAATGATCTCTGCCGATGCATCGGCTTCGCGTACACCAGATCGAATAACGTCCTTCGCTTTGAGCATACCCGCATCGGAGATCGCGGCGGCTTCGCGCATCAGTGCGATTTCCAGATCCGACTTCAGGCCGCGGATCCAGGTGACGGCGTTTGTGCAATCAACAATTTTCGATTCAGCGGCACGAGACTTGAACTTTGCAACGGTCAATGCCGGTAAGAACTTCGCTTCAAGACCGATCGCCTTGCGTCCCACACCCTTGTCCAGAATGAACTCAATGATCGCGTCGTATCCATCCCGTTCGGGATTGGCGATGAGGGCTTCCGGGTAGCCAATCACGTTGCCGCGATCAATAAACATCTGATGAATTGCAGCCGGTCCGTCCATGCGACGCGTAATGAAGGTCGGCTCCTCATCCTTAAGAGAGACGACCAAGCCTTGGGGCACATACCCGGATTTAGACGTATATCCTGAGAGGTAGGTAATGTTCGCTGGAGTCGTGACCACCAGGACTTCAATTTCCCTGAGCTTCATCTCCGCCTTAACAGCAGTCAATCTTCTCAGATATTCAGATCGCGGGAACGGTTGCGAGCCTTTGGCCATTGTCATGATTTCAACTCCTCGAGTTAGGTTTTGGTCGTTAGGAAGCGTTTTTGATCGGGCAGCCGCGAGTGCAGTCGTGCAGAGAAGGAGGCCCTTCCTTCCCGCTCACGTGAAGAGCTTGTGGCCTGCCGCAACTCGTTCAATGACGAAATCGAACTGCAGCCGCTAGTCAGTTCAGCGAGATCGCCGATCATCAACGATCCGAAGGCCTTGTAGTTCGGGCGGGGGTCCATCATGGGGCCACTACGAATTCAGCTGGCCCAAGCAGTGTCCGACCAACAGTTCGGTTTTCGGAGCGAGCAGGCCGTCAGATGCTCCAACGCTGGCGTGTGTCCCCCGGAGTGCTTGCTGAAACCCGAACAGCGAGTGACGGGGCGCGGCTGGCGTCAGCCCGGCAACGGGGCTGCCGCTCGGCCGGAGAGGCGACGTGTTGCGAGAACCGCTATCTTCATTGACTGCGTCGAGGCCTAATCGCAGAAACCGACTGCCCATGCCAGTGTCGCTGATGAGAGCAGATGCGCCGATTGCGTAACACAACTCATGTGTTCGCCGCCAATCGCTCCGCATGGAGGGAGGCGTGTTGATGGTGAGGCCCTCTTCGGCAACCGAACGCAAACTGTTCACGACTGTTTCCATGATTCATCCGCCGCCATGCCGAGCCCTACATTCATAGCAGATTTACACCAACGGATGCCATCGACAGGCCCTGCACCAACGCAGCAAAACTGCAATATTGCGGCCGAATGCGCACTCTTGCGCGACGTTTGTCGCGCGGACTGCTTGAGATATTCGCCTCCTCGAAAGATTTCTTCTCCAGGTGACGTCCGCGGCAGGGCGAACCAAAACGGGGCAGGTCGCCAGAGCCGTTGGCTAGGCGCACTGTTGCTGAACGTCACTAACCTCTCAGCTCCTTGGTCATTCTCTCGCCCAGCGCTGGGCCTTGCTCCATAAAGGACTTCCAGTCGATCGGCTTTTTCAATGCCGCGCGCTCTCGAGAGTTGATCAGGATATCGGCCGCGAGTTCACCAAGGGCTACATCCGTCGTCGGGCCGTAGCGGAGCGCTTTGGGGACTGAAAGCATGCCTTGGTCGGAAAGAAGCTGATTGATGTAGGCGAGGGCCGCCTCCCTGTTCCGGCATCCGTGCACGATGTTTGTGTACGAAGTGACGGCGTAAATGCCCTCTCGCGCGATGACGGTTTCAAGCGGAATACCCGACTTGCGTGCCTCGTACGCTCGACCTTCCCACAACGTTCCTGCCTCCGCTTCTCCTTGGGTGAATGCTTGGAGTTGACTGACGGAGCTGGGGGGCGTGGCGACAATGTTCTCTTTGGCTGCTGCAATGATTTTAAAAGCAGGCTCCATATTGGCCAGAGACCCGCCGTTGCCTTCGGCAAGAGCGAGCAAGACCATCCACCCCGTGTAAGCGTTGGCAGGCATGGTCGACACCTTGCCCCTCAAGTCGGGCCGCGCGATGTCTGAGAATGAGGTAAGTGCCTGCTTGATCGTATTGGAATTATAGACAGGCACGATTGACGCGACGCTGAAAGGCGCGCCGTAGTCACCAAATTCGCGGAAGCCAGAAAGAACACGCGAAAGATTGGGGGCATCGGAGGCCGTGATGCCCTCCAATATCCCGCCCGCAATAGCCTGAGGCATGAGTGGGCTGTCGGCCATGAATAGATCAATGTGCGGATTGCCCTTGTTCGATATCAGCTTCGCCAGATCCGCCGACGTACTTGAGGGAATATATTCAATTTTGAGGCCGGTGCTTTCTTCAAGCGGCTTTGCCACGCCCTGAATTAGGGCCTTGTCATAATTGCCTCCATAGCCGTTGATACGAAGCGTCACTCCAGAAAACTTTTTCTGCTGAGCCTGTACCGCTGGTGCGGCCAGCACGCCGAGGGCCGACCCGGCGCCGAGTGCGAGAAAGTCTCTTCTTCTCATGAACTGCTCCTATGTCATTTACTGCTGTAGGAAGACTGACCGGCGCTCGGCCAATCCGCCCGAAAGTTCGTTAGCTCGGGGGCACAAAACGGACGTTGCTGGGGTCAATAGCGACGTCGAGCTGCTCCCCGGGCTTGGGCTTCTGGCCAACCGCAAATTGCGTATCCATGATGATTCTGGAGCCATTTAGCCGAAGCTGCAGCCGGGTCATAGCACCGTGATAATCCGTGCCTTCGATGGTGGCCTGACGCGCGAGCACCCCCGGGAGCTCGTGTGACTTCTTGACGTTCTCGGGCCTGATAACAACCGTAGCTCTTCGTGGTAGGCCACAAGCTGGCAGGGTCAATCCGCCCTCAGTTCTAAATTCGTGTCCGACAATATTTCCTTCCAAAAGCGTGCATCGGCCGATGAACTCTGCAACGAACCGCGTCGCTGGCGCATCGTAGATCTCCTCAGGGCTGCCTACCTGTTCGACCGCGCCTTTGTTCATGACCACTATACGGTCAGCAAGGGTGAGCGCCTCGTCCTGGTCGTGCGTGACAAAGAGCGTGGTCATTTCAAGATTTCGGATGAGGGCATGCAGATCCTCACGAAGTCTGACCCGAAGTTGCGCGTCAAGATTGGAGAAGGGTTCATCAAGCAGCAGCACTTTTGGCCGAAGAGCGAGCGCTCGAGCAAGTGCTACCCGTTGTTGCTGTCCCCCCGAAAGCTCGCGCGGGTATCGTTCGGCGAGGTGCTCCAGCTCGACACGCCCCAGCATATCCTGAACCCGGCCTGACCTGTCTTGCCTCTTCATCCCTATATTAGTAAGGCCGTATTCCACGTTTTTGGCGACGGTCATATGCGGAAAAAGCGCGTAGTTCTGAAAGACGATACCGACGTCGCGTCTGTATGCCGGGACGTATGTCACGTCCTCGCCTTCGATCATGATCTTCCCGCGTGTCGGCTGAATAAACCCGGCCAACATGCGAAGCGTCGTGGTCTTGCCGCATCCCGAGGGGCCGAGAAGACAAACCAGCTCGCCACGGCGGATCTCAAGCGAAAAGTCTGGCACAACCGTAACTGCGCCGTAATCCTTACGAAGATTACGAAATGAAACGATTGTTTCGCGCTCGACGGCGCGCACAACCGCATCTCGTGCAAGGATTTGCATGCTGCTCCTCAGATGACGGACCTTGGCCCCGAGAGGCGGTCGGCGATCAAAATGGCAACCAGTGTGATGACAATGACGACCGAAGATACGGCGGCAACAAGCGGATCGACGGTTTGTTCAACATAAGCCAACACCTGAACGGGAAGGGTGACATTGCCGCCGGCACCCAAAAATACCGACAAGTTGACGTTTCCGAAGGAAGTGACGAATGCAAACACACCCGCAGAGATGATTCCTGGTGCGAGCAGCGGGATCGTTATCGTCCTGAGAACCTTCATCGGCTTTGCACGCAAGCTCATTGCCGCCTGCTCGAGATCTTGGTCAAACAACACCATGCTAGCTGACAAGGTGCGGACGACAAACGGCAGCGTCACGACCACATGACCAATAACCAGCCCGACAAACGTTTGACTTATCCCCATCAAAACCTGTAGCTGCATTAGCCCCAAGCCCAACACTACTGCTGGGATCAGCAGCGGAGAAAGAACAAAGCCTCGTATCAGCTCCCGGCCCGAGAATTTGTGACGTTCGATAGCAAATGCGGCGGCGAAACCAATCAGGAGGGACAAGACTGTCGCAATGGTTGCCAGCTTGAGACTTAGAGCCAGCGCGTCGATGAAAAGCGAACTCTCCCAAAATGCGGAATACCAACGCAAAGAAAGCCCACTCGGCGGGAATCGCATCTCGTCTCCCGACGTAAAGGATGTCGCGACCACCACGATTGCTGGTAATGTGAGCGCAACGTATACGAGCCCACAAACAATCCTGACTAGCCCGCCAAGTGCTCTATCCAGAATGTCAGGGAGCATAGAGCCCTCGCGTGAGTGGACGTATGATCGTCAAGTTTAAGGCCACCATCACTCCGAATCCGACGGCGAGCAGAATAAACGCCATTGCAGCGCCAAATGGCCAGTTCGATGTGGACAGGATTTGATCGTAAACAAATCCCCCGAGCATTTGAGCACGAGGTCCGCCAACGAGCCGCGGCGTTACAAATGCGGAAACGGCCATCACAAAAATCAGCGACAATCCGGCCAAAATGCCCGGCGTCGAAAGTGGAATAATGACCTTTAAGAATGTTCGCGCGCGGTTTGCGCGCAGACTTGTTGAAGCTTGCTCGAGAACCGGATCTATTTGCATGACCACATTCATGACAGATAGAATCATGAAGGGCAGAAATTGCTGAATCAGCACAATGACCACGGCAGTCCGGTTGAACAGGAGCTGCTGCGGGCGCGATACAATCCTCAGCCCGACAAGAATGTCGTTCACAATGCCATGTCGGCCGAGCAGCACGAGCCAACCGAAAATAACCACGACCAGACTCAATGTCAGTGGAACGATCACCATCAGCATGAGCAGGCGGCGTTTTGACGGAGGGTGGCGTGCCAGGGAATAACCAACCGGAAAGCCGAGGACCAAGCATCCCAAGCAGACAATCAGTGCATACGCGACGGTCTCTCCAAGCACGGATAGGTACAGCGAATTGCCGAAAAACTTTGCGTATTGAGCGAGCGAGTAGCCTTCCGCCCCGATGCTGCTGGTGCCAGGGTAGAGGCTTATCCGCATCACGAGGCCGGCGGGAATCAAAAGAAAGACGACAAGCGTAAGGAGCGCCGGGACCAGGAGGAGCAACCGGTACTGCTTTTTGCTTCCCACCTCTGCTTTGGAGGATTTCATCCCCATCCCTCAGAGAAGCTATTGAACAGACGGCTCGGCCGTCCAGCCCGCGGTTACGAAGTACACAAAACGTTTCGGCTCGCCTGCTAAGTTTCGTCCTTCGAGGCTAACCGAGGTCCTCGACGCAATCCGCTAATATTGGGGGAAATGTCGCATTAATTCTGCGCGTTTACGCTATATGCACTCGAATTAGGCCAGGTGAAGGAGCATTTGGCAGAGCGTTCTGCAGAGCCATTCGGAGGTCATCGAGAGGCTTGATGCGTGAAGTAGCAGGGCGTCAGATGCCTTAACGACCAATGGATGCGAATCCTTTCGGACCCCGACCCTCACTCCAGCATGAAAAATGGCCGTGCGGGATTTCGCACGGCCAAGTCAGGGAGGAAACGCCCCAAAAGAGGCGACTGAAACGGAGTATCAGGGGCCGAGAATTCCCACCCCTGGGACTCCAGGACTTGCGCGGACGTCGTCTGCGCAAGCCACACTCTCCAATACCCGCCTTTCGCGCTGAGTGTCTGCGATTGCGATCCCGAATTTGCTTGTTTAATGCGCAAACAATGGTTTGCCCGCAGCTTTTAGTTAGGTGCCCACGCGCATTCGTGAGAACGGCAAAGGAATCTGCGCGCTGCCTGTTAGGCAGCAACCATGTTTGTAACGATAGCTTGCGCTTCATTCACCAGTCTGCACTTCCATATAGGCGCGGCGGCGGCTCGTGGACGCTGCAGTCGAAACAGCGCGAGTGCCGCTCTCTCCTGCATGCGCGCTGTCTGAGTCAGTGCAATGCGAGGGTATAGCGCTCTCCGGCAGGACATCGCGAAAGATTGAATGCCCCAAACGCCTGTTCCAGACGCCGCCGGCGAGTCGCTTTGTTTACGCGCCACCTCGTCGAGGACTCCAGCAACGCTCACTGCTCTCGCTTTGCGCAATTGGTGACGAGCGCAGCACCAATTCTGGATCGAACGGTTTTATGTCGTGGCGATATACAATCCTCTTGAGGAGCAGGACATTCGACGAGATCGGCCTCCTCGCCTCGAATGCGGCAAAATCGAAGCAGCGACCATCGCTCAACCGGCGCGACGTGCTCATGCGCGCTTGGGCTGCAACTCCGGCACAGCTGTCGGCCGCAGGGCTGTTACGCTCTCCCGCCGAGCCAAGGGCAAGACAGTGCGAACGGTGGCCGCGATCCGTGCTCGCAACCGTGATGTGTCCGACTAGACACTCCTTGCTGCGAAAGATGTCTGTCGCTACAACGGCGAGCGGCCCGTGTTCTTGGCTCGCAAGATGGTAGTCTGCCGCTGCACAATTTTCTTGATGGAGACGTTATGTCCGACGAAGCGAAAAAACCGATACGGCCGCATTTGACTGAGAATTATCGTCCTGACGTAATGAAGAAGAACTACGTGCCTCAGGCGCCTCAGCCAAGTAAAGGCGTCGACGGCAATTACGTTCCTCCAACAGATTCTGCACCAGCTCCCACGCCACCGCCAAATCCACGAAAGGACTAGGTGCGCCGACGACGAAAATCGATCCTCGCTATCTGGTCTGCTGGGATGTAGGTAACCTCGTCGCCCCAATAAGCATCAGCCAGGGAATCACGCGCAAAGAAGACCTCGGAGACAGATGATTGCACATGGGTGATGTACATGAGTACGTCACCTTTTGCACCAAGGACGCAGGGTCCATTCGGGCTGGAGGTGAACCTGCTCAAATCGTCACATTTTAGCCATGTGCCATCCTTGAGCTTCACAGAAAGCTGCGTCGCAACTCTCTTTTTGCTGAATAGCGCCATCCAAGCGCTCGGAAGTTCATCGGCATAGCTGATGCGCAGCGTGCGCAAGATTTTTTCGAAGACGTTTCGCCCGAACAGGCTCCAGCACCCGCCGAGCACCAACGCAAAGATAAAGGCAATGAGCGACGCCCACGATAAGGTAAGTCCAAGCAGACGCTGACTCGCGTTATATGCGAATGCTCCGAAGAACCCAAACACGAGCGACGAAAATACCACGTCAATCGTCTTATGGTGCTCGCGTATCCCTACGTTCGCAACGAAATATCCCGCATAGCCACTCGCCAGAGTAAGTAGACTGGCCCATGGTAGGTTAATCAGCTTTGTTAAATCGTCCATTTGCTCGTTGTAGGACCATTTCGATCCACTGAAAAGTGTACCGAAGGCGGAAGATCGCGCGCGTCCGGCGACATTTCAGACGTCATTTAAGAGAGCGACCATTTTGCTGGTTGGATCAACGAGACTGAATACTTGTCTCGGGTCGCATCGCCGGATTTGGCACGAGGGCCTCAATGTTCATAGCCGTCGCGGCGCTCGAGCCTTTGAGCCGAGCCGGCGCGAAAGCGGATGGCTGTGCACGAGGCTGTTTACGTGACGAACTGATTGACCCGGTAAATCGCCGCCGACCGCACACGACAAGCAACTCTGCGCCGCTCCGCCCTCAATTTTAGAAGCGGGTTTTCCAATTGCGATAAAATATAGGTCGCCTTCGACTCGCACCTTCGATGCTTTTGAGAGTATTAATTGGCTGGCAGCTGCTTGAGAAACGGAGCCCTGCTAACCGGAATGGCCGTTCAACCAAGCAGTAGTGCTGCTCCTGCGACGAGAGCATCCGTTTGGCCGGCTCATCGTTCCGGAACTCGCGGTCCACTCATTGTATTGCGCGCTGGTCGCGCCGCCGCTCCTCGAATGGAGAGACAACAGTTTCAACGCGGAGCAAAGAACTCAAAGCCCGCTCCCAATTGTTTGAAGAAAGCCGTCATCTGACGTTCAACATGGCACCATATCTACTCTGTGCCGAGCGGTCGATGCTCCACGGAATCTGCTCTGACGTGGCGGCTGCTTATGGAAAGCGTGAAGGAGAAATGAGATGGTGACCACCCGTGAAGTGTCTGTCGAGGATGCAACAACGGTGAGCCAAATGGTGGCCGCCCTGCTTGCCGAACTTGGGGCCGGCCAAGCGCGGCCAGCCTAAATGAGCAGCTCGTGGCCGATCGCCTGGCAATGAAGGACCGTGTTTCAGGATTTCTTGCTGTTTCGGACGAGCGCCCGGTCGGCATCATTATGTTGTCGGAAAGCGCGGCTCTCTTTGCGAGCGGAACCTACGGCATCATTACTGAGCTCTACGTGGTGCCGGACCAGCGATCATCCGGGGTCGCGATGCGCCTCATTGAAGCTGCTGTAGAATTGGGAACGACTAAGGGGTGGGGCCAACTTGAAGTGGGAGCTCCCAATCAGCCGGTGTGGAGCCGGAACCCCAATTCAGCCTTATACCTTAAGGCGGGTTTCGCAGAGATCGGCCCTCGACTCAAGTTGCCACTGCACGGTCTGGCCAGCCGACGAGCGCAAGCATGCTCTCCGGGACCATCGCGCTTGCACTCTCGGCGACGACGTGCCGCACCCCGCCGTATCGCAGATTCGTCAGCTGCTAGATTTGCATAAGCGTCGATCCTGAGCACAGAAATGACCACCACCAAGTAGGATCGGGACGCGGAACTCCGCGGTCGCGAGCCGCGCAGCGGGCCGCCAATTCTGCTTGGCAAATATGACCCGTTAGCCCACCGTTCGGGCTAAACAACTTTCGGCACGGTTTGCCTTTCCGACTACTAGTGCTCTCGATGACGGGCAGCAGCAGTCGCAAGCGGTGCTGGCGGTCCTCGCACACGAATTCGTGTGTGTCACTTCTTTCGTTCTGCGCATGGTGCTTCGGTACGGCATGCTCGCGAGCCGGGCTTTCAAGAGACACGCCACACGCTTGCCTCATGGCCTCATATATGAGGTGCGTTGACGGTCCGACATCGTACGCTGTCGCCTCGTTGCCACCGATCATCGAAAGGGCCGCAAGCATCTATTACCGCGCGGGACTTGAACGATGCTGCGCTACACGGCCGGTTATTGATTCGGCACATTCCAGTAAAGACCGTTGCAGCTTACCGCTCAGTCGGCACGCTCCAGCTAGCGGATCCTGCCGGGACTACTCTCATTGAGGAGGAGCTCGTTCTCCATTTCTGTCTTGCGGCGCACCGACCCAAACGGGCGTTCCAACATGCGACGGACCCGGACAGGATCAGGGCCGATGTGAAAGGCTGCGGCTTCTCGCTCCAGCGCCCGCTCCGATCGAGTCGAACGGTTGCGCAGACGAAGGTAGTCGAACCACGTCGGGCAGTGGTAGCGCTCGGTCCACAATTCCGGATCGCTAATATCCCGCGCGATTGATCATCCATAGGCGCCATTGCGCTGCTGGAACAGCTGCACCGGTTGCATCGCATTGTGGAACGCGCGCGCTCTCTCCTGGGCAACTCGATATTCGTTTCGATCACCAAAGGCCCGCTCCGGCCGGTCAGAGCGAGCTGCACGTCAGGATCATCGAGCAATTCGGGCTCTTCACCGCGCCCGCCGACACGCGGCATGGCTAGCCAGAGCCCTAACAAGGGCGAAAGCAGCATCAAGGCGCCCGAGATCAGCAGGGCCGTTTGCACACCAGCAGCGTCAGCCAGACTGCCCCAGCACCAGCTACCGAGCGCCACCCCTCCTGATCCCGCGGCCTGATAGGGCGCCAGCGAACGTCCGGCGACCCAGCGGGGAACCGACAGCTGCACACCTACGTTGAAAAACACCCATGCCATCATCCATGCGGCCCCGGCCAGGACCTGCGCGGCCGCTGTCAACATCGGATCGCGGCTTAGCGCAACCGCCACAAGCGCTCCACCCATCGACAAGCCGCAGGCGCGGATGGACGCCTCCCCACTGAGGCGCTTGCGCATCTCAGGAATGTAGACCGCGCCAACGACGGCACCGAGACCGAAGGCGCTCAGCAGCAGACCATAGGTTTGCGCGCCGCCTTGCAGAAGATCTCGCGCAACGATCGGCATCAGAGCAATAATCCCGCCACCGATCAAGCCCGTGAGCATAGAGCGAACCAAGACGATCTTGATCGACGGGGAATTCGTGATGTATCTAGCGCCAGAAACGATGGCGCGAATGAACTGTTCACGCGGCAATCGCGACACTTGCGGCACTCGTTTCCATACAAGCAACGCGACTATCAACGGTATATATAGCAACGCGTTCAGCGCGAAAGCAGCTACTGCGCCGACGGTCGCAACGATCATGCCGCCGATCGCCGGGCCTACACTGCGGGCGATGTTGTAGCTCATCCCGTTCAGCGCGATTGCGGCCAGCAGCGCCTCGGGCGGGACCTGCTCGCTGACGGAAGACTGCCAAGTTGGGTCGCGCAGCGCGACCCCGCTCCCAACCACGAAGCACAACGTGAGCAATAGGGGCGGTGTGACGAGGCCGAGCAATGCAAGCATGGTGAGCGCACTGGCTACCCGCGAATGCAATTCCCAGTGCAACAAGCGACACGATCCGGCGGATCATACATATCCGCGATCGCGCCGGCAGGCATTGCAATAAATATCACTGGGAGCGTCAGGGCGGTCTGGACCAGTGCGACCATATCAGCGGATGCTGTCAAAACGCGTTGCGCAGATCACTTCTCTGGCGTTTACGATTTCGGCTACTCGGTCTGACAAGGAGCCGACGCTTCGGTACAGCTTCTTGCGGCACTCGCAGTGCCGGTTCTACATGGACGCTTGCCGATGACGATCGTCAGCGCGGGTTCAACCACCCGCAGGATGCACTCGACTCACCTCAGAAACGATCACGAGTTCGATCGATGTCTCGAACGCGAAGGGGCTCTCCACGCTCATCAGAGACAAGCTTTTTTTTTGGCGCCGATCGGGCAAACTGCTGCGTTGGCGGTGACGAGTGCCATGGACGCGGTTGGACGCAGCATGAACCCGGGCTGTTGCCCGGCCAGCTAATGACAACACCCCCTGCCGCATCCGAGGCTGCGCTGACAGACCGCACAACTGGCTGCGCCCTGGCTTGTGTGGCCAGGACAAACCGAACCGCTGGGCTCTCCCTCGCGGCCAGATGTCTCAGGCATGATGATAACCTTTTTTGCCACCGCAACACGGCGAGCGGCTCGAAAAATACGCCGAGAAAATGCGCCCTTGCAGCGTAGCAGCAGAAACTATGCGTCAATTTAACGAGATAATTCGGCTCAGCCTGAGTCGTTGGCAGCAATTGGCGCTCTCAACGACGAGGCGGATCATGCAAACTCACTTGCCTCCCGGAGCAGGGCTCGCTCTGCTCTGGTTAAGTCTACTCTTCAGTTATCAGCCGATCTTCTCGCCGCTGTTTCCGGCCGGTGACCAGCCGACGGACTGAGTCTCGGCAGCAGCACTTGCTTTGACCGGAAGTATTTGGGTCGAACTTTTTATACGACCATTGAGGCTGTTATTGAACAGCGTGAATGTATGAATTGGAATAAGCGGAAGGCGAGGCGCGTTCAATTTGAGCATGAGCACAGAGCCACTCTCCTGGGGTCTGATGGGACATGGTGGCGCGATTGCGTACTCATCGATGTTTCTGATCCCGGCGCCGGACTGCGCATCAGTGGAACGACGGATTTCCTGAAATCACGTCGGTTTTTCCTGTTGCTGTCAAGGACAGGGTTGGCGTTCCGCCGATGCGAACTGGTTCGACTAGACGGGCAGGAGGTCAGCGTGCGGTTCGTCATGAGATGGACTGCGGGCGGGCGCACGATCCTCCGGGCGGCGTCCCCAACCCAAGTGTCAGATTAAGCGGAAGAATCACTATTCCATCGCCCTTGTTGATCTACTGAGGCGCCCGATCGCACGTCATCAGCGGATTGACCGCAACGTGTCGGTGGCCCACCGCGTTCTGGCAGCCGCCCAGGGCAGGCGAGCATTTTCGGGCCGTGTGGAGGAAATGGGTTCACGTGTGGCACTGCCGCAGGTCCGCAGATTCCGTCGGACTGCTACGACTGTTTTGGGCTTGCGTCAGCGGATGCTCTTGCCCGGCGAGACGCCAATTGCCAGTCGTGGCTCCGGAAGCTCGGCAAAGCTCGCCAGCATCCGATGATGTCGGCGCCGCGACGGCGGAGATGGAAACCCTAGAAGGAACGACATCGGTATCGGCCACGCTCTCGCCGCCAGTTGGGGTGCCTAGCAACCGCTTCTTGCGTTCGAGCCCGATCCGACAGTAGGGCTTTTCAATTGATTCGAGCTTCCCTACAGCGTCTATCCAGAGAAACAGTATGCCACAATGGAATGTGAACTGCGGATGTGTTCAGGCGCCGTGCGCCGAGGCAGAGATGTTAGCTGTGCGTCTCACCCCCACAAAACGATTCGGATGGAATGGCATCTTCTTGGGGGCTTCGATGCTCGATCCTGCCACCATGGCACTCTCCTTTCCGCTAATAGATCAGGTTTGCCAGATCGTCTCTGGCCATCAGTCTGGTCATTGGCGCGATGGGGCTTGCAAAGCCCGGGCTTGCTCGACGGCGGGCAAGACGGCGACTGTCCGGCTTAAGCTGGTGGGACGCAAGGCTCTCTCCGGAGCGCGCGCAATGTGGCGGTAGTCGCGAGAGTGAATTTTCAAGTCACGGTGCTGAAGATCCTGGTCAGCTATCCGGGCGGTTTTGCCGTGATGGCCGACATCAAGCGCGACATGGCCATACTTGCGACCAGCGGACCCGACTGGGCGCAGAGGACCAAGCGACTAGCCGCTCGCGTGCCCTCTCTGAACATCTTCTCGGATGCGCTGATCGAGCGCTTAAACGGTGGTTGGCGGATCACGGAGAAGGGGCGCGCGGTGCTGGAGTTCATGGAAGTCCGGTCGCGTTATCCAGACCCGTAGCCCAGAAGCTCGGGCCAACCCGCCTGGTGTTGCAGTCGAGCGATTATCGTCCGGCAAGCATCGGCCGGCGAGCCGCCCGCAAAACGGGTTGGAGCAAACTCTTTGGAAGGCGGATCCGGAATTCCGAACGCGCGTCGATGTCGAGCTCGACAACAAAACCATCAGTTGCTCGGCATCGGCTTTGTCGCCAGCGAAGCATAGCGATGAGCGGGTGAGCTGCTCAGATATAGTGGTGCTCCAAGTGTCGCTGCGCGGAGTGCCTCAAGCCGCGCTAACGGTCCACGTTGGGCTGTCAACCTTCGGCCCCTTGCAGCTTGTCCAGGTCGAATTATTCCGTCATCAAGCATTTCCGGGCCAGGCCTCCGCCACACACGCCGCCATTCGATCTGATTGGATGCAGGCCACCGGGGCTCTGGTTTAGATTGCTGCGAGCCCACTCGCGGCAACGATTTGCTTGTTTCAAAATATCCGCTGGTCCAGCGGGCGCGCGGTCTTACGTCTGGCCGACTGATTGCCCGAGATGCTCCGGACAGCTGGTCGGATATGCGACATGCGTCGCGAGGTCGACAGAAATGATACGAAAAGTGCGTAATATCAATGAGCGCTGGCTGGCATGCGACTTGCTATTTTTCTCGGCAGAGCCAGGTAACGCGAGTTTGAGCAATGACCAGTATGACCGAGAGCGCAAATCAAGTCGGTGCGGGGAATGTGCTGAGCGTCGGTTCGCGGGCCCCCTTGATCAAAGTTGAGGACTGGCTACGTGGCCGGCCGGTTACAAAGTTCGAGCCTGGGAAAGTATACATCGTCGAATTTTGGGCGACGTGGTCCGGAACATGTATCGCCTCGATGACGAATTGTGTGATCCTGCAAGACAAATACAGGAACAATGGAGTTGAGGTGATCGGCATCGCGGCTCACGAACAAGCTTCGACGGCAAATGAAGCGCGAGCCAGCCTGGACGCTTGGTTGACGAAGAGCGTGCTGAATCTGAACTACGCGATCGCATTCGATTACGCGGGCGAAATGAACAGGCTTTGGATGGATCCCAGCTTTTCTGTCGGGATTCCCACGTCATTCGTGGTCGACCGTGACGGCCGCTTGGCCTTTGTCGGCCATCCGACGCAACTCGATAACGTGTTGCCCAAAGTTCTGAACGGCTCCTGGGCAGTGAGCGACGAAGCCAAAGCCCTCGATGCGGAGAGGATAAACACGGGCCGACGCAGAAAGCGCGAACTCTCGCGGAAGCGAGCGCTGGTGGAGCCGATCTTTGCCAGACTTGATCCCGCCATGAAGAGTAAGAATTGGGCGGCAGCCCTTTCAGCGGTTGAGGAGGCACTCGCTTCGATGCCGGACGAGGTCACCTTCCGTGGGCTTCATGCGGAATTGTTGCTTCACAACATTCGTGACCTGGGGGCCGGCCTGCCGGTATTGCGCCAATTGGTTCGCGACGCGATCGACAAGAAATCGGTGGTTTGGATGAGCGTGGCCATCCGCCAACTGTTCGACCCCGCGAAAGACTACTCCGGTTTCCCAGATGCCGAGCGCTTTGCCATGGGCAAGGACCTCTCCGAACACATCCTGGCGGCGAATCCGCCCCAAGGTAGCGAGGGCGCGAAGTTCCTGTCTTACGGGGCGGTCGCTCAGTACTATTACGAAACCGGTAAAAGCGCTCGCGCGATCGAATTGGTCGAGGTGGCGCTGCAGTGGATGGATGCATCGCCTGCCTCGGATCGAGCGAAACGGGACGTCGTGAAGGGCTCTCTCCAGGCCTTGGCGAGCTACAGGAGTGAGAAGCTCTCATACGAGGAGTGCTGTTCAGCGGCGGAAAACACGGCTCCCGAAAGACCGGAACCGAGATCGCCAACGGAGGCAGCGTGAGCAATGCTGCTTGGGATGTCTTTTCAGCCTCGTGGTTTTGCGATCGAAATCGATGCCTATTGTGAATGTCGGGGCATTCGATGAATTGAGCGCAGGAGGAGCGAGCTGGTGAACGCAGGCGAGGGCGCTCCACCACAGTTCTTTATGGCGAATGTTTTCTCAAGCGTCGTCGCGCTCCGGCGCGATAGCGGCGAGAGAGCCTGTCGAAGTGAAGAATGGTCGCCGGCTGCTAACGTTGGCGTCTTAGAAGCTGCTGGCTGGCAACTTTGAACAACCAAAAAGATAGAAATGGGTGGTGACGCTGATGCTTTACAGCTCTCAAGGAAGCTTTCTCAAGATCCTATCGCTGCTCTCAGAAGCGATTCAGAAGCTCGTTTCGTTTAGACGGCAAGCAGATTCGGGAGAGGCGCCAATCCCCGGCAATGGAAGTGGCCATCTGGAGCAGTCAGAGTCCCCTGCGCCCCGGACCGAAGGAACACTGAGCGAAGCCGTACCTTCATTGTCACCCCTCTTTGGTGCCACGGCAGCGGGTCGAGCATGATGTACACTCACCGCCAGCGCCGCTCTGTCAAAGCCGCCGCTCTGTTCCAGCCATCTTGCCCCTGGTACAAAGTTCTTTACATCCAGGTACTCATCGCGATCCTAATTGGCATTCTCGTTGGCTGGTTGTGGCCTGCCGTGGGGACGAGCAGCTGGGTCAAAGCGCTTGGTGACGGTTTCATCAAGCTGATCAAAATGGTGATTGCACCGATAATTTTCTGCACTGTTGTGTCCGGAATTGCGCATGTTCAGGATGCACGAAAGGTCGGCCGAGTCGGCATCAAGGCGCTACTTTACTTCGAGATCGTGTCAACTTTCGCGCTCGTGTTGGGTCTCGTGATGGGCAATCTAGTTCAGGCCGGTCATGGGCTCGCTCCCAAGGCTGATGCCGCGGCGGTAGCCAATTACGTCAAAAGGGCGGAAGGGCAGAAGGCGGTCGATTTCCTCCTCAATATCATTCCTGATAGCGTGGTTGGCGCCTTGGCGCGAGGCGACGTGCTACAGGTGCTGCTGTTTGCCATTCTATTCGGGTTCTCGCTCATGGCGCTTGGCGAGCGGGGTGAGCGGATGCGCGGTCTGGTTGACGATGCTGCGCACGCGGTGTTTGGCGTCATTAGAATCGTGATGAAGGCCGCGCCGATCGGAGCGTTCGGCGCGATGGCCTACACCATCGGCGAATTCGGACCCTCCGCGCTCGGTAAACTCATCGGATTAGTTGCGCTGTTCTATGTGACAGCCGGGCTCTTCGTGATTATTGTGCTTGGCCTGATCGCGCGCTTGGTCGGCTTTTCTATCCTAAAGTTCATCGTCTACATTAAGGATGAGCTGCTGATCGTGCTCGGAACGTCGTCGTCCGAAAGCGCGCTGCCGCAGTTGATGGAAAAGCTCGAACGGCTGGGCTGTTCCAAGCCGGTCGTGGGCCTAGTGGTGCCGACCGGATACTCTTTCAATTTGGATGGGACCAACATTTATATGACGTTGGCGACCTTGTTCATCGCACAGGCGCTCGGGGTCGATCTCAACTTCGGCCAGCAGCTCACCATACTGGTTGTGGCGATGCTCACCTCGAAGGGCGCAAGCGGTGTTACTGGTGCTGGTTTCGTCACCCTCGCCGCCACGTTGACGGTGGTCAGTCCTGAGCTTGTGCCGGGCATTGCGATCGTATTCTCGATCGATAAGTTCATGAGCGAGGTGCGCGCGCTTACGAACATTATCGGGAACGGCATTGCCGCGGTGTTTGTATCCTGGTGGGAAGGCGAACTCGATCATGACTCACTACACGCGCAGCTCAAGTAGAAGTGCGAGCTCAGCTCGGCCCAATTGCTCGACATAGTCGCCGCACGATATCGCGTGGCGCATTAGCCCTCAATCCCCATGTCCCAAAAGTGCTTGCTGCCGCCGTGGGCAGGGATCGCCAGCAGCCTCTGCCCGCATCCAACCGGTGTTGCGGGGTCATCTCCGAGCAGGCCTTCCAGGAACTGGCCTGCATTCGTCGCACATGGCTCTTGCGCAGAAGGTTCCATAGAGGCGACTATAATGCTATAACACGTGCACCCCGCTAGTCCACGGTCGAGATTATGCGGTCCAATTGAGCCGCCTGGCGCTCGAACAGCCTTCGATAGATGCCGCCGGGCCTTGCCGCGAGCACGGCATGGGTGCCCTGCTCGACGATGTCGCCGCGATCGAACACCAGGATGCGATCGAGGCTGCGTACCGTCGAGAGCCGGTGCGCGATCACGATCGATGTGCGGCCTTTCATCAGCCGTTCCATCGCTTGCTGGATCAGCGCCTCCGACTCAGAATCGAGACTCGACGTCGCCTCGTCCAGGATCAGCACCGGCGCATCGGCCAGGAAGGCGCGCGCCAGCGCCACACGCTGCCGCTCACCGCCCGACAGCTTGACGCCGCGCTCGCCGACCAGCGTGCCGTAGCCCTTCGGCAGACGCAGGATGAAGTCGTGCGCATTGGCGAGCCGCGCCGCCTGCTCGATCGCCTCCAGGCTGGCACCGGGCCGGCCATAGGAGATGTTCTCGGCGAGCGAGCGGTGAAACAGGATCGGATCCTGCTGCACGATCGCGATCTGGCTGCGCAGCGATTGCTGCGTGGCTTTCGCGATGTCCTGCCCGTCGATCAGGATGCTGCCGTCGGTGACGTCATAGAGCCGCTGCACCAGCTTGACGAAAGTCGTCTTGCCGGAGCCGGAGCGGCCGACGAGGCCGACCCGCTCGCCGGCGCGGATATTCACCGACAGTCCGTCGCAGAGCGGCGCGCGATGGCCGCCATAGTGGAATGTGACGTCGTCGAACAGGATCTCGCCGCCCGCGATCGCGATCGGGCGCGCCCCGGCGGCGTCGGCGATGCCGATCGGCTCGGCATGGATCGCCACCAGCTCCTCCATGTCGTTGACCGAGCGCTGCAGGTTGTTGATGTGCATGCCGATGTCGCGCAAGTAAGCGTGGATGACGTAGTAGCTGGTCAGCACATAGGTGACGTCGCCGGGCGAGGCATGCCCGGACATCCACAGCAGCACCGATCCGCCGATCACCGACCCCCGCAGGCATAACAACAGCGAGAGCTGCGTCATGGCAGTGTAGTTGTAGCGCAGCCAGGTCCGCCGCTCCCGCACGCGCCAGCGCTTGATGACGCGGGCGAGCCGCGCATCCTCACGGTCTTCGGCGCCGAAGGATTTCACCACAGCATTACATGTCAGCGCGTCCGCCAGGGTGCCGCCGACTTTGGTGTCCCAGGAATTGGAAATGCGCGCGGCCGGCGCGATGTAGCGCGTCGAGAACAGTACCGTCATGATGACATAGGCCAGCGCGCCGAGCGCGATCATCGCGCCAAGCGAGGCCCAGTGCGCCCCGAGCAAGATCATCGATCCGATCAGCACGAACAGCGCGGGTGCCAGCGCCAGCAGGATGGTGTCGTTCAAGAGGTCAAGCGCCCACATGCCACGCGTGATCTTGCGCACGGTCGAGCCCGCAAAAGAATTGGCGTGCCATTCGGTCGAGAAGCGCTGCACGTGCGTGAAAGCGTCCTGCGCGACGTCGGACATGATCCTCAGCAAGAACGGCACGATGGCCTGCAGGCCAGTTAGCCGCAGCACCATCGAGGCCGCGCCCAGCGCCACAATGCCGCCCAACGCCACTAGAGCCGCATGACGCGCAGCGGGGTCGGACGGACCGTGCGTCAGGGCATCGATCAGATGTCCTGAAAACACCGGCATGAACAGGTCGGCGATGGTGGCGCCTAGCAGACCGCCGGCCACGACAATGGCGCGCCCGGGCTGCTTCAGCCAGTGCCGGAATACGAAGGGCAGAACCACGCGAATCGCGGCGGACTTTTTTGACAGAAGGGTCATCGCGTGATCTGGCCGCTTCTGACGTAGGGAGCTGCTCCCGGGTGGAAACTAGAGCACCGTCTAAGTCGCCAAATTCGTCGCGCTGACCGCTGAATTGTTGATTTGTAGCCCCGTTCGAAAACATGGAATGCCATAATCTTGTAGGCCATCGTTAAGGGTCCTTGAGCAACCGCTGCTGAACCACAGCTCCCCTTCAATGCTCGTGCCAGTCGCAATAGCTTGATTTGTGGGACCGTTTCGAACGGTCGTGTCGTATACCCGATAACCTGGTCGCGGATCCGACACTCGGCATCAGATGCGATAAAGGTGCCGTCGTAATCCAAGAAGCCGACAATCGCAGTTCGATTTGGACCCGGTTGGCCGCGAAAAGCGCACGAATGGCCCTCGTATGGACCGTCTGGCAAAGGCGGTTCAAGTCGTGGCTCGTCCTTCGGGTGCGCGGCAAAGTACTTAGCAACGTCGTGACCTCATTGGCGGCGCTGTTGTCGCAGGCCCAGTAAAACTCTCCGGAGCAGTCTTGCGATCTCTTGCCATGCAGCACCGCAGTAGCCGGCACCGCAAACCAGCACTCTTCGGCATGGATCACCGTCAAGTTCAGCGCGGGATAACGCCTTCTGCTTTCGATCGCTGACAAGACGCGAAGCTTGCTATGTCTGATCTCGAGGCCGGTTTCATCGCGATCACCGTTGTTGTTTCGGACATCGATGCAATGCAGTCTTTAGATGGCGACCTCGCCCATTTTGTCGACGATCGTGTGATCTGCCTCGCCAGCAAACGGTGATCGCAAGTCCTAATCACGAAATGTGTTCCAGCTTCTCGAGCCGTGCAGAACAGCTCATAGATGTCGCTCTCGCGATCACCGACATGAACGCATCGTCCCGGATCTCCCAGCAGCTCCGTGGATTGCCGGACATTGTCTAGCCAGCGAATGCTCTCCTCGATAAGAACGCGCGTCCCATTGATCTTCTTCTTAAGCGCGGCGGTCCCCTTGAATTTCTTCCGGGTCCAAAATTTGACGGCCGTCAGTCCGAGCGGCAGCACTTCGGTCTCACCGCCAGGCTCGAGTGCATCAGGATGCCGCAAACCGTGTGCGATCTCAGGCAGCCCGCCTTGTCCCGGCCGCTGCCTATGCTCTTGGTGATCCCGATCGGGTCTGAGTTCTCACTTTGATAGCTGAACTCGGTCGTCATGGAGCATTAGAACCGTCGGTGGCAATCGTGCGCTCACCCGTCGCTTGAAAGTGGCAGGCCAGAAATCCGCCTTACTGACATGGTCGTTGGAGCAAAAAAAGGATGCGCAGCCTTGTCGTTGGCCTGGTCCTGGCACACCAGCGGAATACTTCCGCCCATGGCGCTCCCAAGCTGTTCTACCAGTTTGCGGAGCCGCTTGTTCAGGCGCTCGCAGGCAAGGCTGCAACCAGCGAGCTCGCGATCGAACCTTGCGCCGGCTTCTTCGTCCATTGGCGCCGCCCAATGCGGATCAGTGCCAGACAAGGAATCACGGTCAATTCCTGCGATGCTATGGTTTGTGCGCTCCCTCAGCCGTTCGACTAAATGTGGGCAATTGAAAGCAACGCCGGATGCTTACCAACCTGATTGTAGCCACCCAGACAACGCCAGCGCTTCTGCGCGCCTCAGCAAATTGACTCAATGCCAACGCCGTGCGCCAAGCGTTGGCAGACGAGCGCCTGTTGTATTAGAGTTTCACCAGCTTGTGCCGCTTAGCTCTCTGATGGCCATGATGCTCGACGACGAATATTGAATGTTTGCGACGAAGGGTACGCTCTATCTGCTGTCTCGTTGAGTTGGCTCTAAGCAAAACCGAAGGGCGCCGGATTGCAGCGCCTGCAGGCCGATAGCTGTCGCTATGGCGCTTACGGATCAGTTCACGAACAGCTCGCGTGAAAGCTTTTTTCGCCGCCAGCGTCAGTTACGCATCTTCGTCGATCCAGTTTCCAAGCATGAGGTGAAAGGTCATATTCGGCTTTAGGACCGTCACATCACCCTCCTTCAGGCTGGCGGTCGGTTCTGTCCAATCGATACCGACAGCGTAGCCACATCGCGAGTTTTTCTCAAAACCATGTTTTTTAAGTGTGGTATTGAAGCTACTGCGACATCGCTGCAGGTCGTTCCGGTCTTGGCGGCGGCAAGTGCGGCCTCCAAACCGGCGACCTCTCCTTCATGCAGCCGCCGGATATGGTCTGACGCTTTGCCAAGTGAAAATGTGCGCATCAATGGGGAAGTATAGCCGTGTCGGGCGCCACTAAGTTCGAGATTAATTTGGGACCCCTTTTGGAAGACGTCCTCAGTAATCGCATCATATCCGTCCCGCTCGGGATTGGCGATGAGGGCTTCTGGGTAGCTAATCACGTTGCCACGATCGATAAACATCTGATGAATTGCCGCTGATCCGTCCATACGGCGTGTAATGAAGGTCGGCTCCTCATCTGCGAGCGAGACGATCAGGCCCTGAGGGGCATACCCGGATTTTGATGTGTATCCGGAGAGATATGTGGTGTTGGCTGGTGTGGTGACCACCAGGACTTCAACCTCTCTGCGCTTCATCTCCGATTTAACAGCAGTCAATCTTCTCAGATATTCAGAACGCGGGAACGATTGCGAGGCTTTCGGCATTGCCATGATTTCAACTCCTTATGTGACATCGTGATGGTTTGGGTAGATCGTGGATCGGCCCTACATGCGCGCATGGCCGTTTTGTCTCAGCGCATCAGAGCTTAATTTCTGCGCGACGTGACCACCTCGTCGCCTGGGCACTTAAGCATTGATGGCTCATGGAATGTGCCAATCAGAATCCGTTTGAGGGCGCTGGGGTTGTGGCAGGGAGCGGACATGGAGGTCGTTACAACTTCCGTTGTTCCACACCTTTCCGCGCCCTCGTCGGGTTGTCGGCCGGAGTAGGCCCTTAGATCCTGCGATTGTTGAGGTGGGCGGCCGGACGGAGCGGCTGCCGGTTTGATGGAGACCGAGATTAAGTGTTTCATGAAGCCGGAGGTGGACGAAAGAGACGGAAGTTCAGTCGCGAGTTTAAGGTCGAAGCGATCAAACTGGACCGGGAGCGTGGGGTGTTGGCACAAGCCGGCCGTGACCTAGACGTTCATGAGAATATTCTACGCAAATGGCGAAGGACGTCGGCTCCGACCCGGGACAAGCGTTTCCCGGCCACGGGCAGATGAAGCCGGAGCAGCAGACATCGAGCGGCTGCGCCGTTAGGTCGTCAAGCTGAGGGTAGCCGAGCGGGATTTTCTAAAAGGCGCCGTGGCGCGCCTGCGCGGGGTAGAAACAACCTTGTGCTACCCTCTGCGGGTGGGAGGGTAGCGGCCGTCAGCTTATTGGAGGCACTATTCCCGTTAAAAAAACATGCTCCATGGGCTCTTGCGGACCTGAGAGTGGTGGCGCCGTTCCGGCGTCGATCCCAATTAGGAAGATCACAAAAATTGGCATAGCCCAGACCCTCCTGCCAATGATGGACGGAGGAGGCAGCGCTGGCGGTGACGGTGGACGAGGCCGTGCCGCCTAGAGGTGGCAACCCGCTAACCTAGGTAGTGTCTCGGCTCTCGTTAATGATGCAGAAGTCGCCGCATAGTCTATCACCCAGCTCACGTCTGCATGAGGTCTAGCAATGGCAGCCATACACGTTGTACGTTTCTCGCGTCTTTCGATCAAACCCCTTCCCAACAGAATTGCTAAGGTCCCGATCGGACGTTTTGACACGTGGCGCACCCAGTCCAAGTTGTGTACGCCCGATGTTTCTCGACGGTCGCGTCTCTGATACGGCATTAATTCGTTTCGCGCGTGCTGATCACAGCGGCAATTTCAGCGTGAGTTGCCGATTGCAAAGCATGCGCTTTGGTGAGCTTCCACTTGTCCTCAGATCATCGAGATTACCCATGACAATCCCAACAAAAAACAGACAAAACCAACTGCGAGAGCGTGTCGCAGCTGCGTTGGCTAGAATCGAGGCGCTGGAATCGGCGTACGAGACGGTCACGGTCGGGCAGCTGGTTTCAGAGCGGGCGAGAACCCATGGCTCATCGACCGCAATTGACGTCTTCGAGCGCGGCGAGCGCGCGACCTACTCCGAGATCGAGCGCGCCTCGAACAAATATGCACATGCGCTGCGTTCGTTCGGCGTACGAAAGAGTGATCGTATCGGCGTGATGCTAACCAATCGGATCGAATACCCGATCCTATGGTTCGCGATCGCCAAGCTCGGTGCGGTGATGGTTCCGATCGACATACGCTACACGCCGCGGGAGATCGCAGATGTGCTCAGCGATACAAAAGCTAAGTTCGCCGCCGTCGACGAGACCGCGTGGCCAGTGTTTTCGGCGATGGAGCCTTGGCCGCTAGACCTAGGTACTGACCGAATGTTTCTGGTTGGGCAGCCCTCCGACCCGACAGCCACTACCCTCGATCGATTGCTAAAGGGTGTCGACGACTCTCTGGTGGAGGAGGATATTCGATCCGACGACCTTTTGGACATTCAATTTACATCGGGGACGACAGGCTTTCCAAAGGGCTGTATGTTGACGCACGATTACTGGGGTGTGAGCTCGTACCAGGGAGTGTGCGGGGACGGGCAGCCATACCAGAGATACCTGTCTACGAATTCCTTCTCCTATGGGGATGCTAAACAATATCTACTGAAGTCCTATCGAAACGGTGGCACTCTCTACCTCGCTGGTTCCTTGAGCCCGACACGCTTCATGGATTGGGTGAGGCAGCACCGGATAGAATGGTGCTATTTTCCGGAGCTAGTAGCACGACACGCCGAGTTCGCCGAGGAACAAGGAGAAACATGCCTAAAACAGACCCTGACCTGGGGCTTCAGTCCTGATACGGTACGCAAATTCCGGAGGCGGTTTCGAGTCCCAACGCAGGATGCCTTTGGGATGACGGAAATCTGGTTTGGCACACAAATGCCGACCGATTTTGACGAGATGGCCGATTCGGGTTCGGTGGGAATTCGTGCCCCATTTCGGAACCTGCGACTCATGAATGATGATGGCTCACCCACCCCCGTCGGGGAGATCGGCGAACTTTGGGTGAGCGGTCGCGGAATCTTCAAGGGCTATTGGAGCAGGCCGAAAGCGAATGCCGCCTTATTTGAAGGCAATTGGTTCAAGACGGGTGACCTGCTGCGGCGCGACGAATTGGGCTTTTATTGGCTAGTAGGACGCACCAAGGACATGATCCGGCGTTCGGGGGACAACATCGCTGCGCGCGAGGTGGAGGCCGTTATCCGAGAGATGCCAGAGATTGCGGATGTGGCCGCCGTGCCCGTTCGTCATGCCGAGCGCGGCGAGGAGGTCAAGATCTACGTAGAGCTGAAAGAAAGTCTCGCACTAAGCGATCTGCCCGTAGAACGCATTCTCGAGCATGCTCGTGCCAACCTCGCCTTGTTCAAGGTGCCACGGTACATCGCCTTCACTTCGAGGCTCCCTAGAACGACCGCCAGCAATAAAGTGCTCAAACGCGCGCTAATGGCGGTGAACGATCCGTTCGCCGGGGCGTACGACGCTGAGGAGAAGCGCTGGCGATGAAATCAATCGTGCATCCAAGCTCTGGCCGCCCAAGCGGCGGTTCTCAGGCCAATACGTCGAACAACGTAAAAGAGCCGCTACGAGGATCGCACTACCGCCGGCGACTCTGATCAGATCACTGCCTCTCAACGGCATTAAAGTGGTTGAGGGATTCGTTGGCATGTAGGCGTTTCTGACGTGTCCCTAATCTTTGTCAAGAGTAACCCGAGGGGCTTTGCGGGTCGCGAAAGTAGACCTGGATACCCGCATCGATCTCGAGACGACCGTGCTGTGCCATTTCGGCTCCCCGATCCCACGTCAGCGAGCGACGCAGTTCTTCGGGCAAGGTGATGATGGCGCGCGTGATCGCGTCCGCACGGCTTCGGCCCCGTGTCCCACGAGCGCAGGTCCGTTCTTCACGTGCGGAGCTTCGCTATGCCCCGCCAACCGGGGAAGGTTCAATAGCGGCGTGAAACGCGTCGTGCGCTCGACCAGCGTGTCAATTGCCGAGCTGCAAAGACCGACGATGAGGTCTCCCTCCAATGTCGCGGCGCTGCTCGATCGGCAGCTTCAGTAGGGCGCTCGCTGATTATGATCTCCGGCGAGATAAAGTCGTTGTCTCGCCTGCGTATGCGTGCCCTGGGCATCCATAACACACGCCCGGATCTCAAGCAGGCCGTCAGCTAGGGGAACGGCGCCCCACGGCCCTGAACGAAGAAAGCTCGATAGATAGCTTCGTGGCTGATGCGCATCGTCTTGTCGTCCGGGAAGTTCATCGGCAAGCATCGGGCAATCTGCTCAGGAGTCCAGGCTTGGCCCATCGCCGATCGGTGCAGCCGCGCATCGATGCGTTCATCAAGCGCATGCTTTCGTTAAGCTTGCTGAAAGCCTCGATGAGCGCACCAGCATCGAGCACAGGTCCCACCAATCTTGGTAGTTGAACTGCTGACGTCCATATGAGATTCCTTCTGAATACGGGAGATCGTGAACTTAAACACGACGCGCCGTTTACGTCCGTGGCCGCGAAAATGCACTCTTCCGACAAGACCATCGCAGCAATATCCAGTGTTTTAACGGAAACTCAAGGAGTGTTTCTTGGATTTTACAATGTCGACTCAGCAGGAGGAATGGCTCGAGCGCGTCCGGTCGTTCATAACGAAACACATTCGGCCAGCCCTCTCCGTTTACGATCAGCAAGAAGCGGAGGGCGATCGCTGGAAAGTGATCCCGGTAGTGGAGGACCTCAAGAAGAAAGCGCGAGCCGATGGTCTGTGGAATATGTTTCTACCGCCCTTCTCGCAAGAGGATCAAAAATTCCGCGGGGCAGGGCTGAGCAATCTAGAATATGCGCCGCTTGCTGAAGAAATGGGTCGAATCGTCTGGGCATCGGAAGTTTTTAACTGCTCCGCACCTGATACCGGAAACATGGAAGTGTTGATCCGCTACGGAAGCGAGGAGCAAAAGCGGCGGTGGCTGACGCCTCTGATGAACGCTGAGATCCGCTCTGCTTTCCTGATGACCGAGCCCGCGGTCGCCTCATCGGACGCCAGCAACATCGAAACCAGGATCGAGCGCGATGGTGATTATTTCGTGATCAATGGCCGCAAATGGTGGTCGTCTGGCATTGGCGATCCTCGTTGCAAAATTGCGATCGTGATGGGCAAGACCGATTTCAAAGCGCCTCGATACCAGCAGCAGTCACAGATTCTTGTGCCTTTGGACACGCCTGGCATTAAGGTCGAGAGGATGCTGCCGGTGCTAGGATATGACGATGCGCCGCAGGGACACGGCCAAGTTCTGCTTGACGATGTGCGGGTTCCGACAAGCAATCTGCTGCTGGGCGAGGGCAGGGGTTTTGAGATTGCCCAAGGAAGACTCGGCCCCGGTCGCATCCATCACTGTATGAGAACGATCGGAAAGGCCGAGGAGGCGCTGGGAAAGATGGTTAAGCGGCTCAATTCGCGCACCGCGTTCGGCAAGAAGATTGTCGAGCACTCAGTCTGGGAACAACGCATAGCGGACGCCCGCATCGATATTGAGATGACCAGGCTCCTGTGCCTGAAGGCCGCCGACATGATGGACAAGGTCGGCAACAAGAGCGCGCAACTTGAAATTGCTATGATCAAAGTAGCTGCGCCGCGTATGGCGCTAAAAATTATTGATCAGGCAATCCAGGCGTTTGGGGGCGCTGGTGTGTCCGATGAGGCGGGCCTTGCGCGGGACTATGCTGTGGCACGCACAATGCGTCTGGCAGATGGGCCGGATGAAGTGCACTGCCGCGCCATAGCTAAGCTTGAGTTGCGGAAGTATGCAGCCGCAACGTGAGGAGAATGAGTAATGATTCTTTGAAAATCCAGAGAATGTGGGCAATCCTTAAGGAGTGGTGTGACCACAGCTGTCCAGCCTTCGAGTGTTCGGCAAACCCAGGGCGTTGAGGCAGCATTGTTTTCGATACATCAGTCCTGTTGCGGCGGTAGAACGCATATCCACGGAGTACCACGCTCTGTTGCGCTGGAGACTTGTGGCGTTCTGATCGCTTTAAGGTCGCTGAAGCACAGCAAGCGCGCGAGATGAACATAGAGCAAGTCTGCGCGATTCGACGAACTGGTTCGTGGGCATGTGGACCTGATGGCCAGCATAAACGAAATAGCGTTTTCTGTTGAGGTAACTGAAACCTGGAGAATATCAGCATGAGCGAAGGCGTCTTGATCCCTGACCTGATTCCATCTGCTTACGTCGTTAAGCGCGCAGCGCGCATCGGCGCCGAGATCAGGAATATCAACCTATCTGGCGATTTGCCGGACGACACTATCGCTGCAATCCAACACTTGCTGCTTCAGCATAAGGTCATCTTCTTCCGCGGTCAGGGACATCTCGATGATGCCGGGCAGGAGCAGTTCGCTATTCGCCTGGGAAGGCTTTCGCCACATCCGACGATGAATATAACGAAGGGAACGACATCTATAATTGAGCTCAATTCGGTCCATGGCGGCAGCAGGGCCGATTTTTGGCACACCGATATCACGTTCGTCGAGGCATATCCCAAGATCTTGGTATTGCGAGGCGTGGTGATTCCGCCATTCGGCGGGGACACTATCTGGTCGAACACTACGACGGCCTACCTCGATCTGCCGGGAGCGCTGCAGCGGCTTGCCGACGAGCTCTGGGCCGTTCACAGCAATGCTTATGACTATGCGGTAATGCCACGCGCCAGCGAAGCGGACAAAAAGCATTTTGACGAGATCTACACTAGAACCATCTTTGAGACGGAGCATCCAGTTGTGCGCGTGCACCCGGAGACTGGCGAGCGCGCGCTAGTGCTTGGTGACTTGGTCCGTCGTTTTGTCGGTATTCCAAAGCATGATGGCCAGAGGCTGTTCGATATTTTTCAATCGCATATAACTGCGCCCGAAAACACCGTTCGCTGGAGCTGGAAGCAGGGCGATGTTGCCATCTGGGACAACCGAGCCACGCAGCACTATGCTGTTAACGACTATGGCAACGAGCATCGCGTCGTGCGTCGCGCTAGCATCGATGGCGAGGTGCCTGTAAGCGTCGACGGGCGCTGCAGCGTAACGCGGGTCCAGAAAAGCACGCAACCGACTGCCGACGTCAACTAAGGTGCCACGAGCGACTACCTAGCTTCGGAAAAACAGTCGACATGGCAGGGCTCAAGATCGACTTGGGCTAAATTGTCAAAATGCCGATGTTTCGTGGGAGCGACATGAGGCACTTCGGTTAGCTTTGTTGAAGGACCGGAACCATTGCTTGACCTCCTGGCAGTTCTCGACCTCGAAGCAATCGAGGCGAATCGATTTCGCGGTGGCGGCCCGCCTACCAGCTTGTATGGCGGGCACGTGATCGGTCAGGCTATGGTTGCGGGATGCCGCACCGTCGTGGGGAAGCTGCCGCACTCGCTGCATTCCTATTTCATCCTCCCCGGCTATCCGCGGGTGCCGATTATCTACCAAGTCGAAAGGCTCCGTGATGCTAGGAGTTATTCGACACGGCGCATCACCGCCACCCAGCATGGCAAAGCAATTCTCTGCATTGTCGTCTCGTTTCATCTCGAAGAGCAGAGCACTTTCGACCATCAGCATTGGATGCCGCAAGTGCCACCGGCCGAAACGCTTACGGTGGAGGAACTGGCGAAGGGGACGATGATCCCGGAAGCGCCGGAATTCATCCGCAGCAATTATGCCATTGATTTGCGCGTGGTGGAGAGCGGACGGTATGTAGGCCAGAAGATTGAAGATGGCCGCGTTCACGTGTGGATCAGAGCTGCCACGAAGCTGCCCGATGATCCGGCACTACATATCTGCGCACTCGCTTATATCTCCGATTACTCGCTGCTGGATGCGGTGATGGCGCGCTATGGTCGCGCGCCCTTCGACAAGCGCGTAATGACAGCCAGCCTCGATCACGCGATGTGGTTTCATCGCCCCGTTCGGGTGGACCAATGGGTGCTTTATGCACACGACTCGCCGAGCGCACAGGCTGGGCGCGGCCTCGCACGGGGATTGATTTTCAGATCGGACGGGACGCTGGTTGCATCGGTCGCCCAGGAGGGCTCAATACGCAAGCGATGCTGAGCTTTATCGCAGCACAAGGGCTACTATTGGGCACGGCCGCATCATGCAACTCCGCCTAGCTAGCAGGCTGTTGAAAAAGGAACTCGTCGCCGACCAGCGACCTGGCTCCGACGAGATTCGGAGCTGGGGCGTGCGCGGGGCGAGCTATTTAGCTACGTTGACCTGGAGGCGCGGGGTGCGGCGTGATCATCCGCTGCGGGCGATCCGGACGATTGTGAACGAGGCGTTGTCGGCGCTGGAGCGCGAGTTTGCCGCGCTCTAATCGCCGATTGGGCGGCCGTCGATCCCGCAGGAGAAGCTGCTATAGGCGATGCTGTTGCAGGCGTTTTACTCGATCCGCTCGGAGCGACCTCTGATGGAGCGGCTGGAATACGATCTGCTGTTCCGCTGGTTCGTCGGAATCGGCGTCGACGACGCAGCTTGGGACTATTCGGTGTTCTCGGAGAACCGCGACCGGCTGCTCGAAGGCGACATCGCGGCTAAGTTCCTGGCGGCTGTGCTGGCGCAGCCCAAGGTGAAGATGCTGCTGTCGAACGATCACTTCTCGGTCGATGCCACCCTGATTGGTATTCCTCCGGGGTGGGCCGCCTTGTTGAGTTGCAGGTATCCGACGAGGATCTAGCTTTAAGGCTAGCCTTAAGGTCGGTAGATGCGGGTAGA
>NZ_JBEPRI010000037.1:0-23131 GCF_040548265.1 Bradyrhizobium sp. F1.13.3
AGCTCCGACGAGACGAGCGCTACCAGCAAACCCCGCCGCCCGAAGGGGTCAAAATTGGACGCCGATGAGGGGTCAAATTTGCAAGCCGATTGACACTTAGCCATAGTTCGATCTCCCGTGACTTGGCGGGGACAACCTGAAGAGTGAGCCGAAGGATACACCAATCTTACCGCGCTGTCCGCATGTGGGCCCATCTCCGACATCCTGACCGGCGCCGACGATGTCCGTCCCCGGAGCTCAAGCGGAAGTAAGCAGCCGGGGACACCGAAGGCCGCTCGTGATCCACTCTAGACGTCAGATGCTTCCGGACCGCCTTCCCCTTGAAAGCGCAGCAGCGTCGCGGCGCATAGTGGGGCAGGTGGCCGCCTGCGCTCAGCAGCACGCGAGATCAAAATGCGAGGGGTACGCGGATATGTCAGTTCGCCGAGCTTTGCATCCAGCCCTAGGCCATTGCTACGGCTTTACCAGAGCCCCCTCGCTGGACACGGCGCCGCGCTGTCAAGCCGAAACATAGCAACTGGGGAGCGCAGCCCTCGAGCGGTTCGTGCGGAGCCGGGGACTTCGCGCCGCGCTGATCGTAGCTAAGAGGCACGGCAGGAGTTATGATCTTTTCCTTCTCGCTCGGGTCATTCGCTTCCAAGGAGTCTGGCAGTGATCAAAATCTTACAAGGAATGCTCCTGGCGGCCTCGGTTCTCGCTGTTGCTAGTGCGGGGCACGCAGCGGATGGCTGTGGCGAGGGCTGTCATAGGACAAGTGGTGGCGCATGTGTCGTTGACGGCTGGGGCACGGGAGCCAAGGTTCGGAACGAATGCCCGGCGACCTCTCGCCCCCGTCCGCCCTGCGGTGGCGGGGATTTCATCTGGGACCGCACCAAACAGGCGTGCTTCCAAAATAACCGCAGCTGGTTCTGATCTCGCGCGCCATTTAGGCGCGCTGTACACAGCGCAATCTGATGTCGGTGCGCGGCCTCAGCGCGGTGCGAACGAGTTCATACGGTAACAGCTCCCCATCTCGGCCAGTGCGTTGCTTCATGGCGCGCTGTCGGCGCCGACGGGCTCGGTTCCCGTCCTTGGGACCAGGTGCGGACCTCTGGGCACGGGCCCATTAGCGTGGGACTTTTATGGTGGTTGTGCGGCCCTGCCGCCGGCTTACAACTCGACTGCGGGCTAGCCGTCTTGGCAGGGAATACCGAAGTTGTCACAAGCGAGCGCGAATGACTCTTTTGCCTTTAGATCCTCGAAGCAGAAGCGTGTGCCGACCTGCGCCTGATCGACCCACCAATCGACGTTACTGCCCTTCGCGATGCGGGAGGCTTCGCCCCGTAACAGGTCCAGTTGTCTTCCCGCAGCACGAACAATCAGGCAATTTTTTTCTTTGGACACAATACTTCTCCAACGGCACAGGACGCCGAACTCACTGGTACAAGTACGGCGGCCACATTGATGGCTTTAGGCACCTCCGGCAGCCCCAGCTCTGGGGCAATGATGGGATTGCGAGCTGGGGCCGGGACACGCCCTCGGAGGGGCGCTGGGTAAACGTGGCAACAGCAGCAAGGTGCCGAAGCGCGAAGGGCCGCTGTGGTGAGAAAGCGGCCCTCTTTCCGGGTTTCAAAATGTTCGAAATGAAATCGCTCCGCCTCCCCGGTTTGCATAGTTTTCCCGGTCTCCTATGTTCCAGCTATTGCATTTGTTTATTCGCCGCGTCTTTAGTTGGCAGGCGTCGTGTATCCTTTGGTACGTCACGCTCGGAGAATCTTTGCTACGCTTTCCCGAAAGGCGTGAGGGCGCGGCATGGACCAGCTAAAGAAAGCACTGGGGCAACTCGACCCGCCGCACTGTCCGAATTGCCGCATCACGATGAGATGGTTTCGCTCGGAGTTGGTCAGCGTCAACACGGACGAGACGATCGCTCACCTTTTCGTCTGTCCCAACTGCAGCGGAGCGATGCAAAGTTCACTGCGATAGGCGTCCCGCCTAACAGACTGGCATCTCCGCAGCTGCGCGTCGTAAGGGGCGGCCGGTAGTATCAAGGAACGCAGCGGTAAGCCGATGGCCACGAAGGTCAGACTGGTGTAGTAGCGAACCAACTCAGCCACTCCTGTTATGGCCCGCTTTTGAGTGGGGTAGACGAAAAGACCGCCCGAAGGCGGTCTTCAGCACTACGTAAATGAGCTCCCGTAATACTTGTTCACGTTAGTCTCACTTTGATCCGACCAATTCCAGCTGCTTTCGTCGCTGTACTTGGGGGCGGCCTTTAGCCTGTCTTCCGTAATGTTGGTGACGTAGCCACCGAGGCTCTCATCGTAGGTGAGGGACTGCCACGGCAAGGGGTAGTAGTCATCGCCGATCCCGAGGAAACCTCCAAAGCTCAAAACGGCGTATTTTACCTGGCCGCTTCTTTTGTCGATCATCACGCGCTCGACGCTACCGATCTGCTTACGGTCGGCGCCGTAGACAGTGGTGCCTTCAACTTTGTCGCTGCCGATCAGATTGCTCGTTTCTCGATCTTGCATTCCCATTGCTTGCCTCCGTTGGGAGTGTTTGGAATGAGCCCTGCGTGATGGATACCCATCAGCAGCAGCAATCAATAACGGGCTCAGGCCGCGACAGTTCTCTCGGAACTACGGCATGACAAGGCTTTAATGTTTCCGTCTAATTGATGAGCGGCAGAGACATTGCCCGCCGGAACGCAATCCTGTCGCCGGATTTGATCAGGCTCATAAAAACCGGGATGTGCGATCAGATGGACACCAGCTTCCTTCAAGATGAGCTACGGCAAATTGAGAACGAGGTGGTTGCAAGTGAACGGCGATTGGCCGAACTGGAAGCGTTGTCGCTGAAAAGAAACGCCAGAGACTGGACACCGAAAATGAGGAAACTGAGTTGCACGGCATGCGCGAAAGCCAGAGATTTCGCCAGCAGGACCGACAGCGCATTCTCTCGCTGATGCAGCCTAAGCGGCCAGATGTAAAGCGACCAAGGGGCGCAAAGGGGCGACGGAGTCGCGCGCAAAATTTGCAAATCGAAGCAGCCTGACGAAGCTGAGCCGGTTTCCTTCAGATCGTCGCTGCGGCATTGACGGTTAGCGCTCGCTCCATTGCGGGAAAGCAGCCACACGCGCTGGTTTTCTCGGGTGACCTGCATCCGGTAGCCATCGTGCTTCACTTCATGGATCCAGCCGGTCCGGATGGACCCGCTTGCCGGCAGTCGCCAGACAAAGCTCGTACGCTGCAGAATGGCGAATGGAAGGGGCGAGATTCACAGAGGCGAGTGCGGGCCCAAAAAACGGCGACGCTTTGGTGTGCCCTAACCTCAGCGCGAACCGGCAGCCTCACAGCGTCACGCTCTCTCCAGAAGAGACCCTCCAAGATGCTTGGGCCGCTAGCTGCCGAGGGTGCTCGCATTTCAATCACTCCGCCGCTTTCAGACCCGGTTCGGTCAGTTCATAACGCCAGCCGTGCTTCACGAGCCAGCCACCTTCGACCATCTTGCGCGCCAAACCCATCGAGCACGCAGGTTGATTGCCTCCCGGGTGATAAAGCCCGTCCTCGCGCTCGATCAAAAAGCCATGCACCCGCGCCAGGAAGAGCCTTGCGCATCCCAGGAAATAGAATGATGGACTCCTCGCTCATATTTCTGCCAAGCGACGGCACGAGCTAAGGTTCCTGAGTGGCGAAGGCCACCCCTGACGAAAACCGCCGCCATGCTCACGCTGCGGGCAGCGCGCATCGTTGCACGGTCCTAATCCCCGGCCGGCCGTTTCATGCTGGAGGGCCTGGCAGAACGTCGCCGAACGGTTCCCTATTTGACCCTGATGCGTCCTCCGTAAAATTACGGGGCGTCTCATTTGATCGTACGCCCATCTTAGACCGGCTCTAAACGGGCCTGGATGAAGCATTCAACTGCACGGCCATGGGCGAATATCGAGCTTACGTAATCGGGGCTGACGGGCACATACAGCTTCGGGTCGACTTGGTGGTCCCCGATGAGACGACAGCCCGGAAAAGAGCGAAGCAGCTTGTCAATGGACATGCTGTTGAGCTTTGGGAAGTCGCAACCAGTAACGCGACCTGTTTTGCTGTTCACGCGCATCCGGGAACCAGCAGACTTAATCTGCATTAAGAAATGGACGGTCCAATGAAGGAATTGGCCATGGGCGTGGAACGAATGCACTCCCCAAATTACTGGCTTAGGCGTGCCGAGGAATTTCACACCAAAGCCGATAATTGCGAGTTTCCAGAGACCGCAGCCGCGCTCCGGCAAGTTGCGAAGAACTATGAGAATATCGCCCGCCAAGCACAGCAGCTCCTCGATGCTGAACAACCGCGCAAGCGCCGTCGCTTAGAAGCTCGGGGAGTAGCGCAAGAATACCTGGACGATCAGCGCGCTCCCATGAGCCAGCTGCGCCATTAAGGCCGCCTCGGTGGAGGGGGTGGCCTGGCTTGAGGTGGAGCCTGGGAAAGAAGTTGTCGGCTCGTCTCGATCTGTTGCCGCGTACCGGCGACCACGGACCTAAGTAGTTCCGCTTCTCTCCGTATCCTCCGGATAATTTCTTTCGCCTGTTCGCGGGCGCTGCGGTGATCGTCGTCCATGATCATTTCCGACACCGCAGGGATCATTGCTCGCGTCTAAAATGAGCGCCATAACGCAAGATAAATGGCCGTCAGAATTTACGAGGAGACTAACGGACGTTCGAGGTCGCGAACTGAGGCGGCTTGCCGCTGCAATTCCGGTCTGACCTGAGCCCCTCGGTTGCCGCATCCGGCGCGCACGAAGCGCGGCTCGATATCGGACAAGCGAACATCGTCCGCCCAGCGACCGGCGCTGAGTGCAACATTATGGCCGCAATGGCAGTGGACCAGGACGCCGCGTAAGCCCATCTCGCGCATCTCTCAAAGGTAATCTTCATCTGCCGGCCACTGGCGTGCGTAGTGCGGGCGCCTTGTTCAAGGCCCTGCCTCCACGTCCTCATGTGGCTGTTCTTCCCAGATCAACTCGCCGCATTCGCATTCGAAGATCCGGAGGAAGCCGGGTGGCTGTGAGTTCCAAATGCGCTCTACAACCCGTGTCGGTCGGTCGCACTTGGGACATCTGACGGAATCTTGTCGTGATGTCATGGGCACGTCTCGCCGCTATGTGGGCAGACTCTGGACGCAGCTTTATGTTCCCAAAGAAGCTCCGCCGAGTAAGACAAGGCCGCGCGGCTTAGAGACGGCCCCGGCTTCAGGGGGGGCTGGAAGGATGGGCCGGGGCCGCTCCGCCAGCTCGAACGAGGGAGCTAGCAACACAGCAAGCCGGGCAGTGATGCTAGGTTCCTACAGATGTCAGCAGCCGCACATAGGTGCCGCTCTCATGTAGCTCCAGCCAGCCCTTTTCGACAGCGCACCTGATGCCGGCGCCAAACTCCGCGCCGCTTGCCTTAAGCGTGTAGAGGAACGGGTAATTGATCTTCTCGATATGGATTCTGCCGTCCTGTACCGCCTCTATGCCAGAAGCTAGCTGAACGAGCTGGCGGGCGGCGGCTTCCGGATTGGCAAAAGGGCGCTCGGTGACGTGCTTCATCGCTGGAATCAAAACCTCAAGCGCCCATGCTTGGCCTGACTTGCCCGCGATTGTCATGCCAGTTCGGGACGATATGCACAGATCCTGCGGCGCCGCATGCTGCGCAGATCAGGCGCAAGCCGACGCGCGACCACGGCTGATCCTGCGGGAGTGTATCAAGCCGCACGTCGACCCTACGATGGCAGCGGCCGTTCAGGCATTGAACGTTGCAGGTCACATGGCCGTCTGCCAGCCATTCCGCGGGGCTGCGGGGCGGATAATGACCGGCCCATTTCGTGTATCGGCGATTGCGCATGCCGCCATCAAAGCGGGATCGCTCGTACGTCGCAAATTGTCGATTCCTAGTAGCTCCAAAGGGGCGCGAACTACCGCCTGTCCTGTCGTAGGAGGGAAAAGTTGCTTGAAGCGCCGCCGGGTCACCCTGGCAGGTGCTCTGAGCCGACAAGCGAAATAAGCCGCCAGGCAAACAATACCTTGTCCCGGCGGCCTGATATCCGTCCAGCCCTGGGACGGGATTAGCAAAAATCCCGGATACTCATCAGTATAGGCGCGCGTTGCGGAGGTTCAGTTCGCCTTTGAGAAAATATACTCCAAAGCCCGCCCGGTTCACGACAGCCAGCTGCCACGCTACAATCCAAGGGGCGATCGAGGGTCCTCTGTCGCATTGATCGAGAGCGATGCCGAGGCGGGTGCCGCTATTTTCTTGTAGCGATTTGGAGTGCGCAGAATGAATAGGGTGATTGTATTTGCTTCCGTTGCTCTGGTTCTGGTCGGCGGCGCCGTACAGGCTCAGCAGGGCGCGCCTCGCAACCCTCAGAAATTGGAGAAATGCCAGCAGCTCGCTACCGAACGTGGTTTTTCGAGTGCGGGCGGAAGAGGAAAGGGACAAGGTCGGGCTAAGCGGGAGTTTGTGATCGCCTGCATGCACGGGAAGCAAAGCTGAGGAGGCGCTTCGTGGAGCGGCCATCTTCGGTCGCACGCTGGCGGCCATACGGCGAAGGCCGCAGCGGGAGGTTAAATCGCTGCGGCCCGCGCGTGGTCAAATGGAGCCGGGTGAAAAGGACCAAGTGAAATATGCAGCCAGCCCCGGTGCGGAAAATTCTGCCCTAGCCTCATCTCGTTTGCAAATAATAAATTCGGTGAAACCGAAATCCATGCAGTGGGCATTTTGTTCCAGAAGCGGAACGAATCTGCTATATTTCGGCCCCGCGTCCGGAGCTTGGCGCGTGCGAAACCACACACCTAAGCAGTGGACCGAGCGAGGTACAGATGCTGATCAAAAATGATCAACGTTGGCTCGACCGCAGGTGAAATCGCAACCGAGCTTGGAAGGTATATCGCGTCCGTCAAACGTGTGGCCCGAGTCATGGGATTTTTGCTCCGAAGCGAGAGGAGCGGTGCACAGAGACGTAGACGTATAAGTCGCTTGTAGAATCGCTCTATGCTGGGTCAGCCAAACCTTACGGGGAAAAGCAGGGAATGGTCAGGCCCGGCGCGTCTTACCGGACAATGATGCGTCGGGCCGCGAGTCCGTAAACGGGCATTACGTGGGCTGGCGGCGCGTTGCCGTTGGCGCGCTCAAGGTCCCAAATTGAGGCCGGTTGCCGCTGTTAAAATCCGGCCTGCCTGACCTTCACCGCTCGGTAGCCGCACCCGGCGCACACATAGCCCAGCTCGATACCAGACGAACGAACATCGTCCGGCCAGGGATCGGTGCTGAGAGCAAGGTGCGACCGCGTGGCAGCAGATCAGGAGCCGCGTAAGCCATCTCGCTTCTTGGCAAGCCTGACCAAAAGATGAGTCACACACTGAAATGCGCCCCCCGAAGAGGGTGGCATCGCCGCGGAATGTCGCGACTTCGACGGTAGCAGTCTACGGTAGCCTCTTTCGTACGGAAGACCCGCCGGCGGTTTAACTCGCGGCACCCCAAGGGTAGGGGTCCGGCTCCCGGGCAGGCTGGTGGACCCTCCTGGACCGGGCACGCTCATTTCCGCCTTGCGCGGCCGCCCTTCACGTCATTGGCGCACAAGCTTGGACCGCATACCCGCCAGCATAGTGTAGGCAAGGCGTCGCCAGATCAGGTTCATCAGGACTAGCATGTGGCGTCCCCGTGTTCGATTCCGTTACTTTCGACCCCCTCTGTTTCAGCAAGATTTCGCGGGGCCGGGAAATGGCTTCGTGCGAGGTCGCATGGCGGCGGGTTGTTTGACACCGCGAAGGAGGTCTGAGCAATCGGAATCAGAATGGTGCTCGGTCGCGGCCGTCCCGCGACTCGGAGGCAAAAATCTCGCTTTCGAATGGCAATTGGGACGCCGCGGCTGATCGTACAGAAATGAAAAACCTGCGCGGCAGTCACGCCGGCGGGCCTGTTTTCGATTCGGCAGCCCGGTAGTTGCCCGGAGATGTAAACGCCGATCGATGGATTTACCATCCTCACCTTTGGGCGGTCCGGCAATGGCGCGCGGCGGTGACAAGGAAAAGGCGCCAATCCTCATCTGCAGCAGATGTCAGCGGCCAATGGAGTTTCTCGCGTTGCTGCCGGCAATTGCAAACCTACCCGCTGCTTACGCCTACAGATGCATGCTCTGCGTGAGAGTCGATACTATCGTTTTAGGTTGAGGGAAAGCGCCGCCTTCAGGGTCTAGTCGTGTGGGTCGTTTCCCTTCGGTTCCTGCAAGAATTTTGGCATGTGTCCACGCGCTTCACGATCGCGCGGGGCGGGGCGTTCGGACGGGTCGCGACCGAGCTTGGACTGCAGCTCGACGAGGTCGGTGAAGACGTCGGCTTGGCGGCGCAGCTCGTCGGCGATCATCGGCGGTTGGCTCGCGATCGTGGAAATCACGGTGACCCGCACGCCGCGGCGCTGAACGGCCTCGACCAGGGACCGGAAGTCGCCGTCGCCCGAGAACAGCACCATCTGGTCGATGTGCTCGGCGAGCTCCATCGCGTTCACGGCGAGCTCGATGTCCATGTTGCCCTTGACCTTGCGGCGGCCGGAGGCGTCGATGAACTCCTTGGTCGCCTTGGTCACCACGGTGTAGCCGTTGTAGTCAAGCCAGTCGATCAGCGGCCGGATCGAGGAGTACTCCTGATCCTCGATGATCGCGGTGTAGTAGAACGCCCTAAGCAGCGTCCCGCGGCTCTGAAACTCCTTCAGCAGGCGCTTGTAATCGATGTCGAAGCCCAGAGTTTTCGCCGTCGCGTAGAGATTGGCTCCATCGATGAAGAGCGCGATCTTGTCAGTCAGGATTGGTGACATTCAGTTCACGCTTTCCGTGAAACAGCGCCGAGTGAGCTGGAAATATTGGCGGACCGCGACACGTGATATGTCGGTCGTTTTCTATAGATCGCCAACGAAGATCTCAGACTACAGACGGATGTTTAAGCTTCAACTATTTTCGACGGGCTCAGAACTCTGACATTAGCCGAAAGTTGGTCTGTCGGATCTGTAAAGTCTCCTGTCTAATTTCAAGCGTTTTTTCAGGGTGCTCGCGCCATGACCGTTGGCGATTTTGCTCTCTTTAATCTTTGGATTCATCGGCGCGGCCGCGGCTGGCGGTGGTCTGTTTCAGGTCCGCGCGGAAACGTTCTGTTAGTCGGGAGCGAGAGAAGCCGGCCCGCAGCGCAATACATGGCTGCTCGGGCCATCTTCCAGTTGCTGCTGACCGCTCCTTATCTCGATCGAAGCAGATCCAAAGTTGCGTCGGCGCCTTATAATCTACCTGAATGCGAGGAGGGATTTTCAGGGGCTAGTCGACTCGGAGTTGGGCCGCGGAGGCCCTAGGCTGGCCCTCTTTGAACATCACGCGGCGCCCTTCAGCGGCAGCGCGAGCTGGACGTCGCAGCGTCTGGTGGCATTGGTGGCGATGAAGGCCTGCAGGGCCGCCGATTTATCATCATCGGTGTCGACCGCGCGCCGGGCCAGCCCATCGGCGACGTCGGATGTGGCGTCGCGCGACCATCCCTCGATCGCGTTGAAGCACACGATCCGGACCGGATGGACGTACTGGCCGGAGAGGAGCCCTTGCAGCACGGTCTCGAGGTCGATCTCCGCTTCGTCCGTCTCGCGCCATGGGCAGCCGGCGCTCGCGCCGAAGTCTTCGACGACAAGCTAGATGCCGCGATCGAGGCGATCGGCCGGCACGATCGAGGGCGAGGAACGCATACGCTTACTATCCACCGTGCGGAGACACGGCGGCGGCTTCAGGGGGGCTCTTGAGGGTGGGCCGGGGCCGTTCCGCCAGCTCGGGCGCTGAGCCGGCGGCGGTTTAACCTTCGACCGAGTTCCATGTTCCTTTCCGGGACTAACGGCAGCATACTTTAGCGCATTTTAGCGTTCCGTTTTTCCGATGAGGTGTTTGCCATGTCCCAAGCAGTTGAAGATCTGCAGATGCTCCGCCTGATCACAGCCTTCCAGAAGATCGCAGACAAGGACGCGCGACGCCTTGTCCTGATGTTCGTCGAGGAGCAGCTTGAGAAGCAGCAGGCGCAGTCGCGTCAAAAGCTCGGGCGGATCGAGCACTAAGGCGCGATGGCCCGGCCGTCGGTACACCACCGGTGCCACGGCCGTCGGCGGCCCTTGGATCTCGCGGGATTGCTGATCTGGTCGTAGCCGATCTGGCCTTGCAGATCCTCCCATGCGGTTCGGAAGCGGGCGTTGGCCTCGGCGAGGCTGCGGACGCCGCCGCGGTGCTGGTCGCGCTAGGCACGTTCGGCAGGAAGATCGACCACGACCAACCGTCGATGCCGCCGACGCCGACCTCGCCGAAGATCCGCCCGATCGAAAGCTCGGCCCAGATCACCTCGTAATCGTCGGGTGCGGTTTCGCCGCCGATCACGGTGCGGCGCGGGTGAGGTCGTCGGTCACGGCGGGGTTATTGCGCGTGCACGCCGAGAACAAACACCGTCGAAAGGTGCGCAGCATACTTGGTATCAGCTGTTCACTTCCTGAGTGTTGCTGTCGCGCTACAGCCCACACCCGAGCGTGCGGTGCTGATTAGCCTTGGGATTTGGGGAATGATCGGCTGCGCCGCATTGAAGCTGCTCGCGCTACGAGGCTAGCAGTCGTCACCACTGAATCAAACCGCCGTCATCCTGGGATGACGGCGGCCTGCCAATGGTCCTAATAAAAGGTGGGGCGGCCACCCAATACGCGAGCCGGTAGCGGCATGATCCTTATCCAGATCCGGGACCTGCACAAGCCTGATTGGCTCGCCTCAGGCCGCCCGTTCAAGGCATTCCGCGTCCAGATCTGCGATGACATCCTCGAACGCGGAGATGGTCTGCTGTATTGCTGCAATCTTCTGCAGTTCGTCGTCCCTGATCGGGCCGATGCGGCTCTGCAGCGCCACGACCATTTCGCGGCGTCGCTCTTTGAGTTGAACAAGGGGCAGGCCATGGTCGGATAGACATCTCATGAGTGCCTCCACGTAATGCTCCTAGGAAGCCAACCAAAAGGCTACTTTCAAGGTAAGCGCGCCTAGCATGTAGAGCCATCCCGCCATCGCCAGCATGATGCTGAGGAAAAAGCTCACTCCCAAAATCCACTCGGGGAGGTGCCAATTGCCCGCGATCGGCAACTGCGTAGGGACAACGGTGTTCTCGTTCGACTGATCGGCTGAAATCATGGAGCGTCCCGCAATACTTGGAACGATGGGAATGGCCGCAGCCTCGCAGTCCTCTCCGGTTCCAGCATTTTCATAGTTGAATCCGTCCACTCCATCAGGGCGCCGGTCGCGCCCTTCAGGAAGTCCGTCGCATAGAAGCGGCGCGCGCCGGTTACGAGTGTCAGGATCGATTTTCGCGAGACTTCGGATTTTTTGGCTTCGATTGTAGTGACGGTGCACCGCAGGGGCGTCGCTCCGCTTCTATAATCCGCGCTCGAAGTTCTTCCAATTCTGAGAGCCGAGAATTGAGTTCGCTCAACCGTTGGGCAAAAAGGAGACCGCGAGAGTTCTTCATCAATGCCTCCAACACAAAGCCAGAGAAAACGCTTGGCAAAAAAGCTGCCGCACCCGCACTGGGCGGTGAAACGAAAGAGCGTATCGGATCCCAGCCCGGCTTTCTGTGCACTTTTGTGAGATTGCCCACATTTTCCGCTGCATTCGAACTTCGGCCCTACTGTAGGGGGCCCAGTCCACTCCCTCACAAGGAGCGCTCATCGATGCATCAGGCGCGTTTGCCAGTGACAGATCGCGAGACGGCTCGTGTCAGAGCGGCGGGACAAGCTTCTTCCGGTTGAGGGCTAATCTTAGTCTCTCCCTCAGCAGACGGATTTCGCCATATTGCTTTTCGATCTCTGGATCGATGCGCAGCCTTTCTAATTGCTGCTCGTACAGTTTCGACAATGCAGCAATATGCGAACTTTGGATGGGCGGGACACGCATGATGACCCTTCAAAAAAATGCGAGAAAAAGCTGATCTCAAAAAATTGGCCGAAGCGCAAATTAGAAAGAAATTGGGGGGTGCCCTTGCTGACAATGCGGGCTCGCTGGCAATGTTCGGCCGTTGCGGCTTTATGACGCGTTCGGGATGTCCCCCGACCTTCAGGAGTTCAGCTTGCGGCGTACCTTCCTGATCAGTTCGCGGAGGTCCGCGGCATACGCGCGCGCCCCCACAGCTTGAATGGGAAAATAGGGAATGCCGGAATTCGAAATCAACGTCAGCTTTCGCAGACCGGGGAAGACTGAGACGAGGCCACATCAAGGCACGTCACGACCGTGACAGAGGCAAGTGACGGCATCGAAGCGGTGAAGGCCGTGCTTGAGGAACTCCCGTTCGATCCGCTTCGGAACGGCTGCACTTCATTCACGTCGGTGACCCAGTCGAGGACAACCCAGATCCGTAATGTCAGGCTTGGCCGGCGGCGGATTCGCTCATGCATTCCACCAGGAATGTCGGCTCGCTCCCTTCAGGCGAAGGGGTACAACGCGCCGAGGCGGTCCAGCGGCATCGCACGTTCGGCTGCGTTCAGGAGGCGCTTGCTTATGATGTGGCTGAGTTGCCAGTCCGGGCGATCAAACTGATCTCCCGCCCAAAGTTGGGGGCAGGCATTCCCCGATCGGTCGAGTACCCAAACAAAATAATAGTTGTCTTCCATGGCTCGAGCATTTTGAACCAAACCCGCATGGTCCGTCCACTCCCTCAAAGGAGGGGACGGGAGTGCTCAGTACTGCGCTGGCGTACTTCCGAGATCGCGCGCTTCAAAGCCTCGAGGCGGGCTGCGATGCCGCTCATCCGGCGCGCCGCGTGTTGACGCGCTGCTCGCTGCTTCAGCGCGGTCCATGACCGTCGGATAAGAAGGATCGAGCGCTAACCTTGCATCAACGCCTCTCCTGAGGTCTGCGGTTATCCGGACAGCAAAAGGACCCCAGCTTCAGGGCGGGGAAGCTGGGGCTGTTGAGCTGCTCTGGCGAAGCAGCCGCCCCCTTGGGGAGGGGCGCGGGAAAACTTGGCAATCGGGATATCGTTCCTAGCCGCACAAAATGAGCGCCAGATCCGGGGGGCACGGGGAATAGCTGCGATACCGCTGCAGTGCTCAGGCGACCTGCAAGTGCGAGCTGGGATTAAGGTAACGCAAGGCTACCGGCCGCGTCCTTCGCGCCCACCGGCCGGAGCTTCCTCGCATTGTCGTTGGCTAGCCGAAGTGTCTCTCTGGGAATGAGGACTTCCTCGTATTGCTCCTCAATGTGCGATCTGATGCCAGGCGCGGATCCGGCGGTGAGGAGTTCGACGCGTGCAGCAATAGTCGTGCTCTTGATTGACATGTGAAGCTCCCCAGAACGCCCGCTGGAAGGCAGCTGATGCTTCGCCGGATCGCGCCTGTGGGAAATAACCTACGCTAATTTTTTGCCATTTTGCCTGTTCCGCGAACACGGATGGGCAGTTTCTTCCTTTTGGCAGGATGCCGATGGGCATGGGGTCGTCAACTCCCAATCGTTCAACGAGGTGCTGCGGTGAACTGATCCAGCTTGCCAAGGACATTCGACTGCTCGTGCCCACGGCATGGAGAGGGGCCTCTCCGACGAGGAGATCGCCTTCTATGACGCGCTGGCCGAGAACAAGAGCGGCGGCAAGTCATGTGCGAGCCGGCGCTGCGGGTGATTGCACACGAACTGGTGGCGGGCATCAGGAAGAACGTCACTGTCGATTGGATGCACCGAGAGGCGGCCCGCGCTCGCATTCGAGTGTTGGTGAAGCGGCTGTTGCGCAAATATGGCTATCCGCCCAATTTGCAGGACGCGGCGGTGCAGAAGGTTTCGCAGCAGGCTGAGGCGCTTTCGGCAGACTGGGCAGCGTAGGGGGGAGGCTGCTGGCGCACGGATTCCAGTCTCAGTGATTGAGTCGCAACCACGGGGCACAAGAGCGGCAATGGGCTACTCTTCGCGATGATCATCAGAGGATCACCGCTCCGCCGAACCTCATTACAATGGCTCATATTTTCGTGCGCCTCGACGAAAGCTACGGTTGGAAACCACGGTCGTCACGCTTCTCGCGCGCAAACATCTACGACTTGGTCTAAGGGCAGGGACCCGCGAGGCATACAGTCATGAAGTCTCTTCGGCAGGTTTTTGGCCGGGCGGCGGCGGCACGGATTTGCGGCCTTTTCCTCCCACGTCTATCCCGCTCCTGCAGATTTTGCGGACGCTAAGGTGATGCCCGATGGGGCGTACTTCGACCCGAAGCTCGGGGAATTTCTTCTGCTTTACGAAGTCCTGAGACAATCGGTTGACCCGCGAGTAGCGCTGACGGCCGTCATGGAGAGCACGAATCTCGTTGCAGCCGACCTCGGTCATTGGGATCGTATGGCCCTCGATTGTCCCAGCGGCGTACCCGCCGACCGCGACCATTTAGCCAAGTGGCCCAACGGCGCGCCGACGAGTTCTCGAACAGATTGGTCGCCATGTCGTTCCGACCCAGTGGTAAGTGTCCGCAAGACTCGTCGACGTCTGTTTGAGGGATATAGCGGACTAGATTTGCTCGCGTCGAGTTCTTCGCATTTTGACCCTTTGGCAACATGCCGCATCGTCTATTTCTGAGGTCCGAAACGGACACCAGGATTCCCGCACGCGGTGCGCTCACCTGCGGCAGTGGACGCGCAAGGGGCGTTGTGGCTTGAAAGGTCGGAGACAGCCCCCGATGGTGTCATAAAGCCCCAAGCGTGCTGGCCGAACTTCGTCATCCAGCCCGCGTTGTCAAAGTTGTGCTTTGAACAAATCTTTTGAGATCAGCTTTTTTCGCATTCTATTGACAGGGTCATCATGCGTGTCCCGCCCATCCACAGGTCCCATATTGCTGCATTGTCGAAACTGTACGAGCAGCAATTAGAAAGGCTGCGCATCGATCCAGAGATCAAAAAGCAATATGACGAAATCCGTCTGCTGAGGGAGAGACTAAGAGTAGCCCTCAACCGGAAGAAGCTCCGCCCGCCGCCTCAGCACACGAGTCGTGTCGCGATCGATCAATGGAAAACGCGCCTGATGCATCGATGAGCGCTTCCTCGAAGGGAGTGAACCGGGGCACCAGAGACCATTGCTAGCCGGGTAATGCGGCCCTAAACTCTGGGTAGATGCACAGAATTTGGAATAATTCCATGCGAGCAATCTCGATCGTCGCTATCGCGCTGATTTTACCTGCGTCCGTTCTGGCCCAGGAAAAGGAGAAACCGTCCGAACCGCCACCATGCTCATACTCATTGGCGACAGGTCAGTATGTTGAGGTGCCAGTTGGCTCAAATATTTGCCGCCGCGCCCCGGCACCGTACCAAGATTTGTACGGGCTCCTGCAATGCATTCCTCCGCTGAACGAGGTTGAACAAGTAAAGCGCGGCGATCCACGCTGTGAAAAATACGATGATCGGCCGTAGCGGGAGCCTCGCGGCGATACTCGCAGTTTCGACTGGCGGGGCTGCGACAGGCTACGCCATCCCATCTCCCGCCGCAGGCGTCAGCGCAAGGCGCTCTGCCCATTCAAGGGAGCGGAGCTTTATGCGCCCCATGACAGCGAACCAGCGTCCCTGAGGGAGTGGACGGGCGTCACCTTTGCGTGAGGTTGCCCCTCCGCCGGTTTCGGCGAACGTAGCGTGTCGGGTATACGCAACGCCCCCCATTAGGAGCGCACCATGACCAAGACGGTTCAGCAGCAGATCGATCAACTAACCCGCGACATCGACTTGGCCCGAGAGGCGATGCAGATCGAGCAAGATCGATACAACCGCGAGCATTTCAGTTGGACATCGCAAGACGTCGATGATTGGCGGGAAGCACGCCGGTCCGATGGTGACCGGCTGCGCGAGTTGCTCGAAGAGCGCGACCGGTTGCGCGGCGAACTGCCCTGAGGAGAGCGGAGACGGCAGGCGCATCGGGAAAATCTAGCAACGCCAGAAACTAAGTGAGCGCCGCAACGTTACCTCAGCATCACGCTGGTCCGTGCCAGAGCAGCACGCTATCCGTTTCTGATTCAAAAGTACCGTACAACAATGAACGTTTCCGACCGCGCCGAGATGGATGAGCGGACCAGTCGAGGTCGCGCCCTGGCTCAGATCAATCAGCCGACAAACGAGCACGGAACAATCGAGCTTTCGCTAGCGCTTCTGTTCGGCCTGCTCCTGACGGTATCCATGCTGGGCTGGATCGCTTTTCTTGGCTGGCTGGTGTTTCGAACAGCCCAGTGGGCTCTGTTCTAGAGTCAGAGGCCCGCGAGCTTTAACGCAGCACAGATGATCATGCCCCAAAGTGCGAAATTGATTTCCAGCGCGTCTGCCATTCGATCCCCCGATCGCGATCCGGTCCGATATTCTTGCACAGATGCGGCGAGATCACTCTAATTTCTGATTGTGCTCCGCAGCGAGTTCACAGACTTGAAGAGAGCGAGCCGATATCCCTGAGGGAGTGCACACAAGTGGATCCCTTCCAATCCCTTTCCGCTTTCAGTCGATTGGAGGCGTACTTGCGTCCAATTCGAATGATGCGACGCCCAGTTTTGGCCCCACAGCTGACCCCAAGTAGTTTCTGGAGTGTGGCAAAAAAGAAAGGCGCCAACTTCGCGCCGGCCATTCCGGCTTCTGAGAAAGGGCCAGCACGTATGGCTGGCCTTTTAAGTATATTGTGTAAGCCGTCATCAACGAGAAGCCGAGGCAGCGCCCCAATTGAACCGATAGTTCAGGCCGGCCTCGATGGTGTGCTCGTCATTGCGCAAGCCGACGGCGGTCACAACACCAGCGGCGCTGGTGAAGTGAGCGTTCCGGGTGCCGTGAGAGCGGAACTAAAGCCGCTCTCACTTGTCGCTACCCGAACTTTAAGGTCTATCAGCGAAGGCTGATCTCAGCGCTCGGTCTTGTCGATATCGACCCTGGTCTTCTTCACCGTGTCGGCAACCCGTTCAGTCCGTTCGGTCGCTTCTTTGCGCACGACCAGTTCTTCGCCGGCTCGAACATCCTTCTGGACCACGGGTTCTTCATGCAGCTCTCGCACTTCGTACTCGCGTTCCATGGGTTGCCCTGTCGCAGTTCCCGTGGCTGGGCGGCGCTCGATGACAGTTCGCTCATCGCGCAGTCGCACGTCCTTTTGTACGGGTTCCTCGACTACGTAGGTTCTTACATGCTTGACGGTCTCGGTGGCCCGTTTGCCGACCTTCAGTTCTTCTTCCGGCAGAGGGATGACCTTCTCACGTTCCGTGCCTTGAGAGGCATACCCTCCTTGGCTCCCGGCGCTTCCGAATGCTCCGCTTTCGGCCGCTGTCGAACCGTCCCTGTTTTCTTCGTGAATCTCGACTGGATTATATTCTTGCAGCACACCCTCAATACGGTCGAGATCGGCCATGGTCGGGGCATCCACTAACACCGACAACGCGGCACCGCCTCTTTCCATATGGGTTTCATAAAGACGGCGCTCGTCTTCCGGCACATCGCTACCAAACAGCCAGTCCCAGAAACTTTCTCCTTCCGAACTGGCGCTTAATCTTTCGCTGCTTGACGCCTGTGATGGTTGATTGCTCAGCCTCACATGATCTGCTGGAACTCCTGAACCGACCACCGCACGATACGCTTGCTCCGCATCGTTGCGGGAGTTGTATACTGCTACTACGCATCGTCCTTGCATGCTTTCCTCCTCTATGGACATGCCTCAACGCGACCTTCATCGCATCGTTCTTAATTTTCTTTCGCAAGCAGTGGTCGAGCAGGACCTCACGTTGCACTCGGAATGGCAGCACGGGGAACGTTGAGTTGGCACTGAGGTTGTCGGCGGTGAAGGGATGGGCGGAGCCATGCTGAGCACAACGATGGATAAGACCTTCGTCTATGATGAGTTGAGGCAGGTCGAACGAGATGTAGTCCAAGGAGAACGACGGCTCGCTGAGCAAGAAGCTCGTGTTTGGTTGAAGCGGGAGGGAAAGGATGCGGTCGCCGCTGAGACGGACCTGGAAATCTTGCGCAATAACCAGCGCGTTGACGATCAGAACCGACAACGCCTTCTTTCCCGGCTACAGCCTGAGAGGATGTCACTCTGCGAGAGAGTTGAGATTCCGACAGGCCGTCGCTGCGAATTGAAGTGGCTTTTTGTCTCTCGCAAGCGCTACGGTGGCAGCGTAGTGGTAAAGGTCGTTGACAGACCATCAGGGGCAGGAGCGGGCCCTTGGCTCAACCGGAATGGCATCGATGCGCACCATTGGAGCGCAGCCTGTTCGCGACGAAAGGCAGTCCGCGCGTAACCCGACGCGAACAAATGTCCATCAGCGGTGTTGTTTGCGGGAGACCGTCGCCCGCCGTTTCTGAGACGGCGGTAATTGCGGATAGTCAAAGGTCAACCGCCCGCTTTGCGAAGCGCTCGCGATGGATAGCCAAAGGCGACGGTCTCGGCATTTGAGGCAAAGCCCAACGGAGGAGGCCCACAATGGACTGGAACCGCGTCGAAGGGAATTGGAAGCAAATTAAAGGCAAGGTGAAAGAGCAGTGGGGCAAACTCACGGACGACGACTTGGACACCATCGACGGCAAGCAAGATCAGCTCGAAGGTAAACTCCAGCAGCGATACGGCTACCAAAAAGATCAAGCCAAAAAAGAACTCGACGACTGGTTTGGTCGTCAGAAGTGGTAGGAATTTTAAGCCCGCCAACGTCGGCGGGCTTCTTTCTGTTACAGTTCGGATTCGAAGCTCATTGCTTGAGCGACGGGGAACTCACCTAGGCGATGCATTGCAAGCGCAATGCCGCAGCGACTGGTGCTTCGAGCGATAGGGTGAGGCTAAGTTCGGTTGTGGCCTATCAGCGAAGTGGCAACACCTTTCATTGCGCTTGGTGGACTCCAGCTGCCATTTGCTTACTTCGAGAGAGGCGGGCCCCGACCGGACATTTGGCAGGCGGCAAGTTTGATGAGCTAAGCCCGGGCCGATCCGCAGATGTGGGCGGCCACTATGAGCGCGCGGTCGAGCCGACCCTGACGCCGCTCGCGAGCGCTAACGGCCCTATTTTGAAGCGCCGGTCTGGCTACCCGAACCGGTGGTCTGCTCATTTCCGGGTCGGCCCGGAGGGTGCGCAGAAGCGCCGGGCTTGTCTTGATCGGCCACGAACCCGGACTCTCCGGAGTTGCGTGTCTTGACCCCTTTGTCTGCATCACGCTGCATCTGCTCGTTGGGCTCGCTAGTCTTGAGCCCACTGTCTACACCACGGTGCATCTCTTCCTTGGTTTGCTCACTAGGTGCGGCCTTTTGCTGTTGGGCCGCTGCTTGGAAGGCAATCGCGCTTCCGGCAACGACGATCATCGCGAGAGTTGCTGTTCGCATGCTTTCCTCCAGTGTGTTGCCCCGGTCTCGCTAAACGCGCGGACTTCCCAGTGTTTCCTAGTTCCCATCGTTATTTCAAAAAGGTACGTCGAGCGGATTGGATGGAATGGGCTCAAATGTCGCCTATCGGCCGATTTTTGTTGCAAAAGTCGGCTGCGATGGCTTTGGCCGCTGGCCTTTCGTTGAGCCGCGCTCTGACGCGCGGCCCTGACGCATTTTACGCAACGTCGACGCTACGCGATGCGCAGAGACGTCGCACACATTCCGCGGGCGACCTTACTGCGCTAGAAATCCGAATGCGACAACCAGTGCCACCATGCTCGCGAAAATCAGCAGTGCCGGGAGGGATTTTCGGGTCATTGGCCTCGTCGAATGGCGCGCAGCCGATTGACCGCGTTGAGGTCCAGGCGGTCTCTGGGACCGCACGAGTTTGCTCTCTGTCGTAGCCGTCCGAGCCTGTGGTTCCGGAGCCGCGCCTACGCCTCCCATCTCGCTGTAATAAACGCTGTAGACCTCGCGAACGGCTAGAGCCGTGGACTCGGCCTCGCTCATTGTCTCGAGCCGAGCTTGATAATTTGTCAGAAAGCTTTGGGCGCTGGACGGCAGGTCATCGAAACCACCCAGCTTGGCCATCACGAGCCAGGTGGCAAAATCCGCCTCAGCCTTCGTGCGCGCTCTCTTGGCGATACTGGCGTTGGAGCTAGAGGACATGGTGGTCCGATTGGTTTGAACCCCGCCGCGAAGCTGTCCATCGACACCATCCACCCGGCGGGGGCGAGCAATTGGCAATCCAATCACAGTACCGGGAGAGTTCAAACGCGAACCTTACCAACTAGTCGGCTCCTGGCCAGGTTAAATGGCCGGTAGCTATCATAACTCGTGGTCCGCGGATATCCACTCCTCTACAGTGCACTGCGCAAAGAGCTGGAATCGCATCGATTTCACTGTAGCGTCGGAACGTGGGCGTAAATTGCTACGGCCACTTGCTACGCATAAGCCGCCTTCTCGATGGCTTCGCTCGTTATCCCAAATACGACATGATCTCCCAGCGCTAGTTTACCTTACCGCGAAGGGGGGACGACCTAGTTGGTCCTATGCCAACGCAGGTCGCAGTCCATATGCCGGCTTGAAATCTTGTTAAGGTCTACGGCAGGACGCGCCTCGGAATCGCAGGAGCCCAACGTCTGATCGGCAACAGAACATTCGCGAAGGCGCCTGCCAGCTATGGATTTGAAGCGGCTGTGAGCACGGTAAGCCTAGATTCACTGGCCAGACGCTCAGCGCGAGGTTGTTGCAAGTTTGCTCGGAGGTGTCGTGTATCGAGGCGCGGCCGGCAAGTTGAAGACGAAAGCCACCGCGCCTCGGAAAAAGCGGCGAGGAGCCAGTGCTCAACGCGCCTCTTGTCCGGAGCCGAACCAAGGAAACACGAACTCAGTTCGTAAGGCGGGCTCGTGAAAGCCGGGCTCGATCTTACAGGTTGAGCGATCGTTCGGTTTAAGAAAGTCCTAGGAAGAAAACGCTTCTCTCGCAATTAATCAGATGATAGTAAAATTAAATTGAATATTTTGCAAATGTTTATTCAGGGGGCGCAATTTGAACACCCCATTGCAACCGAACTTCGAACCTGCGGGGTCTGAGTTAGCGCGGGTGTCCTTCAGTTTGCTGGAGCCTGGCCCAGCCAACACGGTGATCATTTCCGATGCGCATCTGATGTTCTCGGGGGAGTATGCACGCTCGGGCCATGATCTCATTATCTCGGATCTCGACCAACGTGTCACAATCCAAGGTTACTTTCACGGTGAGAAGCGCCCGTCGCTGATTTCGGCAGACGGTGCGCTACTCGATGCAAGAGTGGTAGAATCGCTAACCGGCTATCAAACGGTTGCTCAAGCTGCCGGAAATGCGGCGTCGGCTGCAAAGGTGGTCGGTCATGTCGCCACTGTAACGGGAAGCGCAAGCATTGTTCGCAATGGCGTTACTATCGAGGCAAATAATGGAGACGTCGTCTATCAGAATGACGTCGTGCAAACTGGAAGTAGCTCGACAATTGGTCTGGTTCTGATTGACGGCTCAACGTTCAATCTGAGTGCCAACGCTCGGTTTATGTTGAATGATTTAGGATATGAAGAGCAGAATAGTGCAAGCGGTACCTTGGTCAGTCTGACTAGTGGCTCCAATCATGCTCTTTTCACACTTGTCCAAGGCGCGGCCAGTTTCGTAGCAGGCCAGGTCGCCAAGACCGGCGACATGCAAGTTGCAACGCCTTCTGCGGTGATCGGAATCCGCGGTACAGCAGTCATTCTCAACGTCGATGCCGTGGATGGGCAGGTCTCGGTCTCGGTTGCCGATCAGCACGATGGGCAGGTTCATTCAGTCCAGGTTTTCAAGTGCGTTCCAGCGAGCGTACTTCAAGGCGCTTGTGTTGCGGGAGATGCGATCGGGATAGTTACCAGCAATGGTCCATCGCTGACCATAACGCCAGCTGCCAATTTTGAGGTGATCACCCAAGACGTCAGCAAGAGCCAGAGCCAAGTTGCTCAGGAATTTAGCGCATTTCAGCAGGTGTTGACGACCTACGACATCGGCAAACAGCTTGCTCCGAACACTCCGTCACCCAGTGACGGCAAGCGAGGCGACGTCGATACGAAGACGCTGCAGAAGTTCGCTGGAAGTCCGCCAGCCTCACCCACCGAGGTCTCGACTACCGTCTTTGCAGAAGATGTGAAGGGTCAGGCTAGTGGTGGATCGATCACTCCTACTTCTGTGACGCTCGCGTCTATCACAGGAGGTTCTGCGCCAACAACGAAGCCGGCTGTCTCTTCGGACAACACGCAAGTTTTCGTCCCGATTTCGTTCCGACCTATAGTTATCGAAAGCGCAGGAGGTTCAGTCAACCAAGGCAATCAGACGATCAGCGGAACCGTTGATCCGGCCCTTGTTGGGTCCACTCTGGCGCTGTACGACACCTATGACGGCGTCACTACGCAAATCGGAGCGGTTACCGTTGGTTCTGGCGGCATTTGGACTAAGACAGTCACTCTGGCGGGTGATGGCGACCACAGCATCGTGGCCTCTAACCCTAGCACTAATCTCAAGACGAGCGCGCCCGTTGTTTTCACGCTAGACACGACGGCACCGACGGTCGCGATTACCAGCGCCGGGGGTCCGATCAACCAGGCGAGCCAGACCATCACCGGTTCGGTGGACGTAGCCGATGCCGGCGCCACCGTGACGATCCTGGACGGCACCACCCCGATCGGCACCGCCATCGTGCGGGGCGACGGCAGGTGGAGCAGCACGGTCACACTGAATCAGGGTAGCAACTCGCTGACAGCCAAGGTGAGCGATGCTGCCGGCAACAGCGCCACCAGTGCCGTGGTGGTCTATACGCTCAGCAGCACCGGCCCGACGGTTGCGATCACGAGGATCGAGGGGGGCGACAATCTGATCAACGCATCGGAAGCCGCAGGCGGCATCCAGGTCAGCGGCACCGCGGAGATCGGCTCGACCTTGACCGTCAACGGTGCGGCGGTGACGGTGGACGGGAGCGGCCACTGGATTGCCTCGATCTCACCTGCCGGCCAGGGCGTCTTCGTTGTAACGGCCATAGTGACCGATACGGCCGGCAACACGGCTTCGACGTCGACGGCACTGAGGGTCGACATGATAGCGCCGACCGTTGCGATCACCAGCACGGGCGGACCGACGAACCAGGCGAACCAGACCATTGCCGGTACGGTCGATGTGGCCGATGCCGGAGCCACCGTCACCATCCTGGACGGGACCACCAC
>NZ_JBEPRI010000038.1:0-22082 GCF_040548265.1 Bradyrhizobium sp. F1.13.3
TCTTCTCGGCGGCGGCCAGCAGACGTGCCGGCGTCCAGAAGGCGTATCGGCGATGTGCGCTCGGCATGTGCTCGGGGATCGTGGTGTGGCGGCGCTTCACCCCCGAGCGTGCATGGCTGGCGATGCGGGTGCCGCGATGGAACACCTCGATGGTGGCTTCGGTGGCCCGAACCTCGACAACCTGGCGGATCATGCGGGATGGCACCGAGTAGAAGTGTCCCTGAACCTCGACATGGTAATCCGGCGCCACACGGGCACGACGCCATTCGGCGTACTGATAGGCCTCGGCCGGCAGCGGCATCAGGGCCGGACGATCGATGGTGTCGAAGAACTCGCGGCGGCTGGCACCGAGCTTGCGCATCAGGCGGGCGTTGAGTTGGTCAACCAGGATGCGGATCGCAACATTCAACTCGGCGAGCGAGAAGAAGCGCCGGTTGCGCAGCCGCGCCAAAATCCATCGCTGGACGATAAGAACCGCCGCCTCCACCTTGGCCTTGTCGCGCGGCTTGCGGGGCCGCGCCGGCATAATGGTGGTGCCGTAATGGGCGGCAAGATCTTGGTAGGTCCGGTTGACGCCTGGCTCGTAGCGGCTCACCACCGTCACCCCGGCCTTCAGATTGTCGCAGACGAGCGCCTTCGGCACCCCGCCCAGGAAGGTGAGCGCATCCACATGGGCGCCGATCCAGTCGGGCAGTGCCTCGCTGAACCGGGCTTGGGCAAAGGTGTAATTCGACGCTCCCATGACCGCGACGAAGATCTTGGCGGCGCGCACCTCCCCGGTGAGCCCGTCGAACACCGGCATGGTATCGCCGGCGAAGTCCACGAACAGCTTTTCGCCGGCCGCGTGGGTCTGCCGCATGGTCGCCGTGATGCCGTGGCGCCATTCGACGTAGAGGTCGCAGAACCGGCTGTAGCCGTAGCCGTCGGGATGATGGCCGCGGTATTCCTCCCACAGCAGCGCCAGCGTTACGCTGCGGCGGCGCAACTCGGCATGGACATGCCCCCAATCCGGAAGCGGCTTCGATCGTGGCGGGTTGTAGCCGGCCGGCGCAAACAGCTTGCGCTCCAGGGCTGTGTCGTCGAGCTCCTCCGGGATAGCCAGGTGATGCCGATCACCGCGGCCCGGCGGACATACTCCGCGATCGCCGTGCGACCGATCCCGACCGATCGGGAGATCACCCGATCGCTCACCCCACAGGCATACTTCAGGCGTAGAACTTCTCGAATCTTCCGCATCGGCAATCTCTCGGCGGGCATCGGACCTCCCATTGCGTCAACCGCAAAAGGAGGGACCTTGCCCCGTTCAGATTGCCGACAACGCCCCCCGTCTCACCCTATCAACAGGGTGGCCGCCTTCGTTCGGATCGGGTGGCCGCTTTCGATCGGAATCGCTGGCCGCCTTCCGTCGGAATCGGTGGCCGCTTTGCCTCGGATTCCGCACGAAGCGCGTGTTATCTTCTACTATGGGATTCGGTCGCTGCCGCGCCCGTACTCATTGATCGGGGCTGAGCTTAACGATCACTTTGGCTTCGCCGTGTACGATCTGGTTGAAACCGCGAATGCTTACTTCCGCCAAAAGCTGCATGAGCTGCTGGAGCGGATCTGAGGGGCGAAATGCAAAATAGGTCGCATGCCGTGATGGCTCAGCGGGTTGAGGCCGCAGATAGTCTCGACAACTTCCCGACGCCACCATGGGCCACAAGAGCCCTCCTTGAGCATGTGATTGCCGATGCGGGTCCCTTTCGGAAGCTGAGTTGTTTGGAGCCGGCGTGCGGGGCGGGACACATGGCGAAGCCGCTCAAGGAGTACTTCGGGAAGGTGAAGGCGTCAGACGTCCACGCCTACGGCTATGGCTCTGTTGCCGACTTCCTAGCCGCTCCCTTTGAGGCGGGCTCTGTTGATTGGGTCATCACCAATCCTCCGTTCAGGCTTGCAGAGGATTTCATCAAGCGAGCGCTGATCGGGGCCCGACATGGTGTGGCCATCCTGGCGCGGACCGTCTTTATTGAAAGCGTAGGGCGTTACCGTGAGATTTTCGAGCAAACACCGCCGACCAAGTTCGCCCAATTTACTGAGCGCGTTCCGATGGTAAAGGGCAGGCTCGACCGAAAGGCTTCCACCGCCACAGGCTATGCCTGGCTTGTTTGGGAGAAAAGGGCCAAGCACCCTCCACGATTGGCGTGGGTGCCACCCTGTAGAAAAGCCCTTGAGCGGCCGGAAGACTACAAAAACTAGTCTCCGTCCATTTCGAGAGTGGTGCTTTCTCCAGTCTCGGTATCCGTGGCCTCGATCTCGACAGATCGGCCGTACCGCCGAACGCTGTCCACATCGTACTCCTTATAGCCCCGCTCGCTGTCGTGCACCTCGATCGTTCGACCGGATCGAATAAGTTGGCCTCGTTCGATTTCGATGCTCGAGCCGGTGGTCGCGTGGGTGCCGTCCCATGCGAATGCTTGAGTGCAAGTAATGGACGCGGTTACTACCTGACCGGAAAGGAAGAAGAACATAAAACAACTAAGTGCTTGATTTTACTGGCGCACCCCGACACGATTCGAACGTGTGACCTTTGCCTTCGCAGGCCGGCGGTCACCCGCGACGAACTCATATAGGTTGCCAAGGATTGAATGAGCCTGATGATAAGTGACTCAATGCTGTGCGCCTCCCCTGGTCGTCAGTTGTCTAATGCCGTAACCGTTTGAACTTGAAATAGTTTTCGTCGTTGCTTGCTGCCGATACCAACAAGAATACCAACAAGCGGACGCGTCGTTAGCTGGCAAAAATAAAAACAGTAGGCGTCCTGGCAGCAGGCACATCGCACAAAAGCGAGCCGAGAGCGATCTGCCATGGTCAATCAAGCGGGCACTCTCCCTATTGCCAAGCCTTAGCGAGGAGGTAGAATCCGCAATATTTCGCAGCACTCATGATGTCGGCGTGATGCGCTGAATTTTCTATGGGGGTCTCCCATGCTCGATCCTGCTACGACCGCCCTTTTGCCCGCGGTGCTGGACGAGGTCTGCAAAAACGTTTCGCGGACCGAGACCGATACCCGTACCCATGTGGCCTCGAAAATTCTGGAAGCCGTGACCAGGGGCGCCAGATCTGCGGACCAGCTCAAGTCGATCGGGCGCCAGACTCTGTCCGACGCGCCGACGATGTGGCGTTAGGCGGAAGAGGGCGGTCAGGTGAACTTCCAGGTCACCGTGCTGAAGATCCTGGTAAGCTATCCCGACGGCTTCGCTGTGATGGCGGACCTCAAGCGCGACATGGCGATCCTGGCGACCAGCGGCCGCGACTGGGCGGATCGGACCAAGTGACTGGCCGCGCGCGTGCCGGACTTGGACATCTTCTCGCAGGCGCTCATGGAGCGTCTGAACGGCGGGTGGCGCATTACCGAGGCCGGGCGGGCGTTGCTCGCACTCATGGAAGCTCTTCCGCGTGATCCCGAGCCGGCGGCCGAAGAGGCTTCGGCGGCGCCGCCACGTTCCTCGATGCCGCTAGGGCTTCCCGCCCAGATGAACGGGCGCCGGCGCGAACGTCGCCAGCGTCGACGCACCGCCCGTGAACGAGCCACGGCGAAGGCTTCGTGAGAAGCCTTGCGGGCTTCAGCCCAACACTAGAGGAACGAAGCACACCTTCTCGATCTCTTCGATGCAAGTTGTCAGTTCTTGGCCTTCGCTGCCATTGAAGCGGTGCCGCGACACGTCGGTTCAGACGGGCAGATGGGACGTTTGCAGCCGAGCGCTAGACCGACGCTTTTGACCCTGGCTGGGTGAAAACGCCATTGCGCTGCTATAATTCTCTCGATGATTCTCGGGAGAGAATTGATGAGGCCGCTTCATCGAAGAGGCGGATCGTGGGCAATCGACGCTGCTGCCCGAATGCCTCGATGATTTCATTGACGAAGGCAACCCGGTCGCGTGATCGACGTGTTTGTCGATGCGCTCGATTTGGCGGAAATGGGCTTCGATGGGGTGGACCCGGCGGCGACCGGACGGCTGTACCATCCTTCGGTGCTCCTGAAGCTTTACATCTACGGTTAAGCCGCCGTGACATCGCTCTTGGGATCGGCGGCAAACGATCCGGCAGCTAGGCGTTCCTCCGGTGTATTTGCGAACTGGGAACAACCGGCAATCGGGGGGCGTTCGTCTCCAGCTCCGGGCAGTGTCTCGGAGCGGACGCGTAGAACTTCCGGCCTCAGAATCATCCTCTGTGGCCGGCTTTTTGCTGCGTTGCAAGACTTGGCACCTTCGGCCGGTTCACCCTCTCGGGCCTCCTGCACGGTGGTGTGATGGGCATTGTGTGAAGTAGTTCACAAAGCGGCAGGCATCGCCAAGCATAGCGTGCGCGCTCCAACTGGAGGAAGCGCCATGAACCTTAACTGGACGACCTCTCGATTGTTCGCACTGACAGCCGTTGTTCTGGCGGCTGGTGTTACGATGGCTATCGGCACTCCTCGCGGAGTGTCTGAGCCGACTTTGGGACAGGATTGGCAATGCAGTCGAACCTTGCTGCTCGTGACGACGTGTTCTCACTCGAGCGTTCGGCCAGAATAAGCTTGCAGCTTCCGAACGGCCCAGATCGTGGGCCGAACATGACTGGCCCCGAATTTGCGGCGTATGCCGTCGTCGCACTCGCAGCTCGGATGGAGAACCCCGTCCCCGAGTTCGCGATGACCTGCCACCCGCGCCGGAATCTGGCGCTGCGCTATGCCGAAGGCTCCGCGGCAGCTCCCGTCGCTCCCATCGCCCAGCAGGGCAAATCCAGCGGCAAGGACGAACTCAGAACTGGATAAAACCTGGGGGCAGGGTCAGTGGGTGCAACACCGGCTGCTCGGCAAGGACGGGAAGAAATCCAAAGACGTCAGCGGCATTGCCTGCTCGGCCACCCAGGGCTTCGCGCGCGAGTGTCGCGTCATTGACGACAATCTCCAGGAAGCGCAATTCGTCACGGTGAAGGACGGAAAGATCGTCGCGGGCGATGCGGTCCGGCATATTCACGAAACCTCCAAGAAGAAACCGCTTGAACTCGATGGCGAAGGCGTCGCTTATGCTGACGGCTATTTCTACGTCATCGGCTCCCATGGCCCGCGGAACAAGGACAGGAAGCTTGATCCGCGCGTCGACGCGGCCAAGATCAAGGAAAGGATCGCCGCCAGCAGCCAGATCGTCCCCTTCCGGGGCGCAAACAGTCGGGGCGCTTCCACGGTCGAACGCACCGACAAGCTGCGGGAAGTCATTGCGCTCCTTCATTCGCTGGAACGTGCTCCACCAACTAAGTGTATATTAAAATCAGTGGTTGACCTTTTGCCTTCATGATCCTCTAAAATAGAGCCTTTGATGCTGCGTTTCAGGATTCGAACACATGCAGTCGCTGTGGCTTCGCGTGGAACAATTGGACGAGCAGAACGGTCGGGTTGCGCTGTTCGACGTTGCCTTCCCCCCGCAGGGGCATGAACCGATCATTGCGAACGATTTTCCACTCGGCAAGGTGCGCGAGCAGGGCTGGACGGATCGCGAGCAGCAGATGGCATTCGCCGTCGGAGCCCAAATCGGCCTATTTGAGGATTTCGGACACGAGCTTCGCTCTCTGCTGGATGCTTCTGTTCTTGCCCGATGGGAAGAGAAGCGGGTTGCCGAGACGCGAACCTATCTTGAGGTCGTCAGACCGTCCGATGCGCTCCGGCAAGGCGGCACCCAACTGTTAGCTGACCTGCCATGGGAGTATCTAGCAGAAAAAAAGCAAGGCGGCGCTATCTACCGCTATTTCGCCGACAGGCAGAAACCGATGCTGCGGGTTCTGACCGGCGGAGGTTCGGCACCCGGTCCGCTGCCCCGCCAACTTAATACCATCGTCATTACCGGTGAGGCGATCGACTGGAAAATCGGAGGTTTCCCTGGAGACGACGCGGGCGCGGTATTGCGAGAGTTTCAGCGCTCAGAAATATTCGCCCATGCGGAGTTGCTGCAGACCCCGTCGCTCCCGGCGCTGGGTGCAGTGTTCGATAGGCTCAATCCGGAAATTGTCCACTTCACCGGCCATGGAGAACTGTCTCCCACGACAGGGAGGCCGGCATTAAAAATTAATACGCCTGGAATCGGCCAGGCATGGTGGTGGGATACCGCCGGAATCTACCAGTTTTTTTTCGATAGGGTGCACAAACCGCGCCTGGTGGTACTGAACGCGTGTGACAGTGCGCAGCCGTCCGGCAGTCTTTATTCTCTTCTTGAAATGCTGATGACAAGCGGCATTCCGGCCGTGGTCGCTGCGCAGGCACCGATTCAACAAGCGGTGACGTCAGAGCTTTCGCAAATCTTCTATCAGGAGTTACTTGCCCGCAAGACAGTCGACGTAGCGTTAATGAAGGCGCGCGTTCAGATAGGCCAACGGAGCAACGGAGCGGGTTGGGAATCGCGCGATTGGGGTCTCCCTGTCTTATGCGTTTCGATTCCACCCGAAGAGCTATTTCCCGAGCCTACGCAACAACACGATCCGATCGCGGTCCTGCACCGTTGCGCCGTGCTCAAGCGCTTCATGCGAAGCGATCGTCTACCAGCACCGTTTGTCGGACTAGGTTGGGCGGACCAGCGATGGAAGGCCCTTGAATGGTTGCGGACCTCGAACTGCCTCGTCATTAAAGGACCGCATAACGGCGGAAAATCCTGGCTTGTGATGCGAACGTTGCGCGATGCGATCCAAATCGGCCACCGCGTAAAATATGTCGAGGTCTGTGGCGGCAGGACTATTTCTGTCAATTATCTCGACGTCCTGTCCGCGATCGTGGACGCCGATACTACGCAAGTTGGGTCGGAAGTGCACGCTGCGCTGGATGGCGACGCTTTCAAGGAATTTGTTGCCGAGCGCGACGCGAACAGTTCAGTCGAACGCATTATGGATGCCTTTGAACGAGGCCTACGACAAGTCACGAGGGAACAGGAGCTCACAATCGTCTTGGACGAATTCCAGCGGGAAGCGGCAGCAGTAGAGACTTTGCCGGCCAAGGAATTCACGACCATCTTGTTGCCGCTTTGGATGAAGATCGCGCAAGGCTCAATCAAAAATTTGCGCCTTATCATCGCGTTGCGGCAGGACCTGTTTGAACAATACGAGCTCGCTAGACTTCCTGGAGAGCCTATCGAACTTCAACTGTTTAATCAGAATGACGTGCCGATGTTGTTCCAGGAACTTTGCCGTTTCTACCGCAAGCCCGATCTCGACACGATCCGTCAAGTCGCGCTCATCCGCATCAAAAACGAGCCGTGGGACGCGTCCGAATTTCGGCTCTGGGGCCAGTTGGTCGAAAAGGAGGTGGTTCCATGAACCTCTACCAGCTGAATCTTGATAGCGAGCAGCGGCAACGCCTTGAGGAATTACTCAAGGATAATGCAGCGCTGCGAGATCAAATTCTGTCGCCACGAGAGAGTGGGGAGGACCGAGCGCTCCGCATTCTGAGTATCACGCGTGCGTTTGATTGCCCGATGTACGAGACCGTGTGCGGGCAGTCCGATAGCGGCTTGCCTGCATTCGACGATTTGATTAAGAGCCCGGACGTGCAACGCGTACCGAGGGCGGATGGAAAATTCTGGATCCGCGAAGCTGTCCAGAATTACGCACGCTCTTATTGGAGCGATCATCCCGAAGAATACGTGCGATGGGCAAGGGAGTTTGTGGCGTGGCTCGAGAAAAACAACGAGGATCCGGCCGAGCGGCTGGCCTTGCTATTGCGCTTCGACGTAACCAAGGCCTTGCGTCTCCTAAAGGCCGAGTTCGAAAAGGCAAATGATCGCGACGACCTCACCCTGTGCCATGCGCTGACGCAACAGGTTGAGGCAAATTTGACGAAAATCGAACCGTCTCTTCAACCCGAGTTTGCTGCGATCGTCGCACGATATCGTGGCCGAGCTTGGTTCCTGCGGGAATTCCACCGAACTGTTGGCTATTTTCCCCGCCGCGTTCTTGAGGCCGAATTCAAAAGACTGATCGAGAGTGACGGCTCCAAATGGATTCTTTATCTCTCGGCGCCGGGTGGTATGGGCAAGACTATGTTCGTGCAGCACATGATCGCACGTGACTTGCTTAAAAAGCATCCATTTCCTTTCGTTGCGCGCATCGACCTCGACGACGTTCAAGTGTCGGAGATCGCCAAAACGCCCTGGCTCGTCGCGATTGAAATCGCTGAGGAACTCGACGAGCAGCTCACCATGCGGATGTTTTCCGAAGGTGAAGGCTTTTTGTCGGACGTAAGATCATTCAGTCCGTTGCTCTATCGGCGCGAAACCAATCGCGGCCAAACCCTCACCGATGTTCAGCGCTACAACCTGAGAGCTCTCGCGTCCGAGCAGTTTTTTCGTTGGGACGGATTTATCAGCCGCTGCATGGAATTGCCACGGGATCGTCCGCTGGTGGTCTTCATCGATACGATCGAAGAGGCTTCACTGCACTGGCCCGCCGAATTCCGGAAGGTATTGGAGCGCTTCGAGGATCTTCGTGCCGCACTGCCGCAGTTGCGGCTGATCTTGTCAGGTCGTTACGCGCCATCCCTTGAAAATGACCCACGATATCCGGATAAAAAGGGCCATTTCTATCAGTACGACGACAGATTAAAGACGCAAACCAGTTTCGTTCGTCTTGAGCCGCTGGCTCCTTTCGAGGCCATCGCCTTCATTCGCAACCAGTTGCCGAACGTGGGCGGCAAGCTGATAGACATAATGGTTGCTGCCGCCGCGGGCAACCCGTTCAAACTGTTTATGCTTTGCGAGACCGTCAGCAAGAATCCGGGAATGACGGCAGAACAACTGAAAGAGTACGGGCCTGACGTCGACGTGGCCTATCTCATCAAACGTGTCATCGAGCGCATCCCGGTGGCGGATGAGCTCGGCCTGCGCTGGGTATTGAGGTACGGAGCCGTCCCCCGCCGGCTAACGCGGTCGTTTCTGCAAGACGTCCTTTACCCGTTACTGATCGACGCCCTGAGTGGAAAGATAGAGGAAGCGAAGGAGGACATACCATCGCCCAAGGAACGAGAGGCGTGGCTGAAGAACGCGGATACAATGCTCGATCCAGAGCATCTGTGGGAGCGTTTGTCACGATATGCGAGCGATCATAGCTGGATCTCGCTGCAGAGCAAGGATCCCAATACTGCGACACTACATCCGGATGTCGTCCAGCCGATGCGACGATTGCTCAAGCAGCAGCCGATCTTCAGCCGGATTCATCGCGAGGCAGTGAATCATTTCGTAAAGCTGAAGTCGGAGAATCCGGATCGATGGGTTGAACTAACACTCGCGGAGTTTTACCATCGGGTCCAGCTCGGTGAGGACGACGTTCACGCGGTGTTGGTGAAGGCCTTGGATGAGCGCCCATCGCCGGACGATGCCGCCGACCGCCTGGAGATCCTCCGAGAAATCATCAAACCCGATGGAGATTTTTCCGGCGCGCCACCGGCGGCACTCGCGCGCGCCCATTACGAGATCGCAGACGCGATCGCCGTTGATGCAAATTTCGACTATTTGCCGCGAGATGGGCGGCGCGAGGATATTCGCAGAAATCTGGAAAAAGCTTTTGAGCTGAACCGGGATTCCGACGTTGAGTTACCCGCATTTGCCTTTAAGTGGCGTGATTTTCTCGATCGTAATTTTCCAAGCGACTTGGGTATATTGGCAGACCTGTGGCTAGTGATAAAATCAGGCGAGAGCAGGGCCCGCTATTGTCTGCTGCTGGCGGAAATGTATGGGCAAGGCAAGCTCTCGACACTGGCGTTTACGATAGGGGCGGCGATCTTCGGACTCGCCGACGGACGCGTTCGGTCTACACGCATTCCAGAGTGGGCGATTACAGAACGAGTGGCCTATGCGTACAAAAAGCGAGGGTTGTATCGACGCGCCGAGGACTATCTGCGACGGAGCAGCCGGAAGGCGCTGCCCAACCGAAAACACTTTGAGCGCATCCACCTCAGCCTGGTCGGGTTGCTTGTTGAAAGCAGCCGGTTGCGAGACGCTGAAGAGGAGATGGCCCCGGCAATCATCGCGACCACCCGACCAAGTCAGGAGTTGCTGTTCCTCAGCATAGAGATCTCCTTGCTCCGCCGCGACGCATGGGCGGCGCTTGCGCAGATTGAGAGCATCGCGGACAGAACGCATTTCCGGTTTCATCAGCTGCGGGGGCGAGCCCTAGGACAGCTACTACGAATTGACGACGCGGCAGCTGCTTTTGCCGATGCGACGCAGGCGGTTTTGAAGAACGAAACCCAGGCATTACTGAATGAGGTCCGCGGCGATGACTTGGCGTTCCGGTTGTTCGAAGCGGGACTTGCGACGGAACCGGCCAGCCCGTCGTCATCGCCGATCGCAGCGGCAACCGAAGTGGAACTAATCCGGGCATTTCAGACCCGCGGCAACGCGGCAGCGTGCGAAAAAATCATTAACGAACAGCTTTCCGACCGGCATTCGGTGTCCACGCGGCTTCGGGCTACGATTGCAGGCGTCACTTGGGGAATGCTTCTGCCTGCGGTTCTGAACAACCGATTCATTGAATTGCTAGGCACAATCGATGCGGCAAGGCGGCTTCGGCTCATGGAGCCTCCGGTCCTTCTTGGACAAGTCAATCCATGGCGAATTGGCTGGTTCAAGCGATGGGAGCTGCGGAACAGGTTGGGATCAACGCTTGGCGAGCAAACCGAAATGATGGATTGGGTTCGCTACGGCCGAACTCTTATCGCAATGGGAGATCACAAGAGAGCCAGTGCGGCTTTTGCCAACATCAAAGTCGGGCCCGGCGCGGGGGCCGCCGAACTGGCTATCTACCGGCAACGCTGTCTCGGCGACCCTGAGGCGCCGGCTCAGCCGCTTGAGTTCTGGAACGGGCTTGCCTCTGAACCGGCGCTTTACGTGGCGGCAGTGGTGGAAAATGCGGAGCGCGCCCTACGTCGATCGGAACGGAACTTGGCGGAGCAATGTCTGACTGCCGCCGGCGAGGTGCTAAGCACGAATTCCCTCCATCCGGTTCTCGCGGAACGCCACCGCGCCGCGCAAACTGCATTCGAGGACGCGGCAAGGCCGCAATCGGCCGATCATGAAGGCTTCAAGGGCGTAATCGAAGGAAATGCGTCGACGCTGGCGGACTTCCGCTGTGTACTTCTCTCCGTTGATGCCGAGCGAATTTCGATTGAGGCAGCGGGACATGCCCGCCAACTTCTCTCGACCCATGAAAATGAATCGCTAAGCTATATCTCCCGATACACCCGAGAACGTACCCCGAGGCGCTTGGGTCGGCATTTCGTGGCTACGTGGCCCGGTCCATTTGAAGAGATGCAGGAGCCCTTTGCCGGGTTGCTGCAGCAAGCAAAAATTGACGATGTCTTGTTGCTTGCACTCGCCGGCGCACCGCTCGTTGCGGTACCGTGGGAACTGAGCATCCCGGGATCGCTCGTGCCGATCCGCATCGGCAACGGTCGCGCTGAAGGACCTTTGGCGGAAGAAATCCGGCACCCTGAGAAATCGCGCCGTCTGGCGCAACTTCTCTCTCATCTAGACCAGCGGTCTTGGTCGCAACCAACAATCGCCAAATATCCTATTCCTTACACACCCTCATCAGAGCTGATTTCGCAGATCAGTGTATTGGATGAGCGGCTGCTTGCCAGTCATTTGTTTGGCGGCGATGTTTCTGCCGCGGCAGACATTATCTATATCATGACCGATATTGAAGACTCACCATCGCTACCGGAACCCTGCCTTCCCGGGGGAATGACGGGTGAAATGCTGGGTCGTGATCTGCAGCTTAGGTGGAAATCCAGATCGCGACCGTTCGTCGTCTTGCACGCGCCAATAAGTCACGGGCTTTCGCGGGCGCTTGATCAGATATTTGCCAGGAACCAGCTGGCGCAAGCTCTTGTGAACGCGGGCAACGTTTCTGGCGTGCTGGCGACGAGCTTGACGTCGAGGGGGCCGGATCAACAGGATGGATTGCTCGAGTCGTTGCGAAACGCAAGAAATGAGCTGGACGTCATGCGTAGGCTTAGAAAATCAGAGTTGTTTCCGAAGAATATTTCCGGGCTCGAAGAGATGCTGGGGCTACCGGCAACCGCTCTTTTCTTGCGTACTGAGTGAGGCCGCCGGGATGAATGCCGCTCTAGGGAGCCTTCTGCAGCGCAAGGAAGCAGAGTTGCGATGGAAGCTCACCAGTCTTCCGGAGGAATTGAACGAATGGCGCCAGCGCGCAGCGATCGAACACTCCCTGCAAAAAAATCACAGTCAGATCAGCCTGCTTTCGCTTCGTATCGAAAGGCTCCATGCGGTGGTCAAGGCCGAGTTTAACCAAGCCGTCGGCCGCGGTGAACTGTGGCTTCGGGCGACCAGCCTTGAAAAGAAGACGTTGATCGTCCATAGCGTATGGGATCAATTTCGGAGCCGCTTGTCGCTTCGTTTGGTTTCTCCGTTTGATACTTACCTCGCCCTCGCCGATGCATATGCCCGGGAATGCTACGAGCCGGCCTATCGGCAGTTACGCAATATTGCTCCCGATCAGCTATGTCCCGCCCCCTTGGTTACGTTCGATCAGCAGGTTTCCCCATGGATGAAGCCTGACGGCGACACCCCGCAGCCTGACCAAGAGGTAACCGGGCTTTTAACCGCGACACAGTTCCAAGACGCGCTCGACCAGCTACCGCTTACGCTGGTTGGAGTGCCCTGGTCCTATCTTACCTATTTGCCACACATGGCACTGCTTGCGCATGAGCTTGGTCACGCCCTCGAACGCGGCGCCGGACTCACAGCTCGACTTGATCAGGCGATCGAACACGCCGCATGCGAGACGGAGCAGCGTCGGGCAGGCTGGAAGGCCTGGCGCAAGGAAGTGTTTGCAGACTGGTACGGCTGCGCGATGGGTGGGCCGGCCTTTGTCTGGTCCCTGGCCGAATATCTCGCAAGTGACCAAGGACAAATCCTCCGGCAAACGCGACCACATGAGAATGGCAGTTGGACGCCATACCCCACCGCAACAGTACGAGTCTTGTTCTGCTGTCATAGTCTGCGGGTCATGGGGTTTGAAACCGACGCGAGCAGCATTTCCGCGTGCTGGTCGCAGGCCTATCCAGAGAATCCTCTGGAAGAGTTCAGTCGGGACTTCGAAGCGGTCGTGAACAGCTTCTGCGAAGTGTTTGATCCAAGGCAGCCGCAATTTAAGGCCTTCCAACGCCCAATGCGGGACGTTGCCATCATCATGGCTAATGTCAACCGGCAAGGCGGTGGGCTGCCTGCTCACGAACCAAAGCCGGCCCGCACCTATGTCGCTGCAGCCCGCCTGCTCTTGCAAAAGCCGCCCCCGAATGCATCGCTGCCAAGCGTCTGGCAAAAACTTCGTGACCATCATCTCACGACACGACCTGGCGGTGTGGCAGGAGCTACGCCAGCGCTACCTGATATGGACGATGCGCAGGACTCTGCTGCAGTCGATCGTCTCGCAGCGATTTTGTTTGCAGACATTTGATACGGGCCGGTATCTTATTGGCCTTGCGGCGGCATGTCATTTACTCGGAGACGCACAGCCGGGTCGCCGAACAAGACATAGTTCCGGGCATCATTCCGCGCGACCCAGCGATTGGCGAGGACGCCCTCAGACACCTGCAATGGATCGAGATCCCGCGCGCGCTCCATGTCGGCTAGTTCCCCGGAGAGGACTGACCAGCGCAGGTTGAATTGATCCGTAGCTTGGCCGAGCCGTTCTCCTTTTAGGATTCGGACCATAACGTCGCGGAATTCCTGCACTAGCGGCACGCTGCGGCCGCCCCGAAACGAATAGGACCAAGCGCGGTCGACATGCGCCAATACCGCAAGGGCACCCGAAAGCAGCAGACGTTGTGGCAACAGGGCCGTAAAAGGCGTACTCGCAATCTTGATGGGGCGCCCTAAAACGTCCCGTCCGTAGTCGTCGAAGACAGGGCAACCGCCACTGTAGCAGGCGAAAAAGAAGTGGATCAAACCGCCGAGCGTGGTCTTTTCATCCACGTCGGCCGCCGAATACATCATATTCGCGCTGACCGGGCCTCCTTTCCAGTCCTGGCAGATGATCGCTCCCTGCCGTTCCAGCTGACCGGGAGCATCGCACGGTATCGCCAGCCCATGGGAGCCAGTGAAAAGCAGTGCCGGCGGGCCGCCCTGATCGCCGCGCAACAACGACTTCAGATTAGCCTTCGTCGCGTCTTCGCCAAGCAGCGGCTTCATCTCGAATCTCTGTCGAGTACCGAGCGGCTTGACGTACGCGTTGCCGTTCACCAACGGCTGTGCAACCAGGTCATGTAGCAAGCCAGTTGCACGATCGCCCAGGTTTTTTGGTGCGAAAATCGCGACCTCGCGGCGTTGTTGAACAGCCGGGGCTTGCTCATAATCGATGACGTGTTGAGAATACTTGCGGTAGCCTTCGGCATCCTCGAAGTGAAGACGACCTACACCCCAATATGTATCGAGCTGGTACTGGAATTCGAAGGGAATAACCGACGGAGGCCCAACAATCGTCAGGTAAAACGGCACCCCTAGATTGGGATCAACTACGGAAAAACCAACATTGTTCTTGGTAAGCCAAGAGCGCGCCGTATCACCTTGCCGGTATCCCTTGTCGCCCTCGAAAATCCGCAAGAGATGGGCAGTCCGGACCTGGCGCGAACGATGCTCGATCAATGGCTGCAGCGCAGCCCGCACCGCCGAATCTGTTTTCTCGGCGAAGATAATGCCCCAACCTGCCTCGGTAAGATTGTTGGCATCGATGTCCGATACGGCGAGCTTCTCGGATACTCCATCGGCCGCGCGTTGGATGACTTCCCTCGGCGGCGCTTCTATGCCTGACAGAACGCGTCGATCGAGCGGCGCCAGTGACTGTCCGCTTTCCCAGATGCCTATGGGCAGGGGCAATTCGTCGCTTCTGTCGGTTTCGCTCTCATCATCCATGGTTATGCCATCAAGGTTATTTTCCCGCGCCCGTTCGTACCGCTTCCCATATGGCGTGCGCTACTTCAGGCCCATCAATCGCCGAGTGTCCTCCGACATATTCGGTTGATTCCAAATTATAGATGCCGCCGGACCGGAACGCGTATGGTTCTGAGGCGGGGAGCATCACGATATCCTCGGCTTCTCGCACGCCTTGCATTCCCCAAGTCCCGATTCCACCAAATATCGGGAGCCGCTGCCCATCGAAAGCCACTTGCAGGGCAATCCCGACCGCCAGTGGATACAGCGTTCCGACAGCTCCATCGTGCTTAGAGCGCGTTATGACGATCGGCCCGCGCACGGCCGGGCCGCGTAGCATGGAGTTGAAATATCCCGGTTTAGCGACCACGTCGATGAAGTCCGCGAAAGCCCATAGCGACACGGCGCCTTGGATCAAGACCACGGATTCCACAGGACGCGCCAACCTTGCGGTCCCTCCGGGACCGCCTAGAATGGATGAAACGACGATGCAGCCAAAGCTGTGTCCAATAAGATGAATGCGAGCGGCCGGACATTCTCCCTGGAGCGCCCTGCAGAAGGCATGCATTGCGTTCTCTCCAAGTCTCCTAGCCCTCTTTTTCATGGTCCAGAATGACAATTGGCGCAGCGGCGAGAGCAAGCCTGAAAGCACTGCTGACTCGGCGAAGTCGTCGCCTAGTTCTTCGGATACCTCAAAGGCGGCAACCGGGTCGAAATCCACGCCATCGCTGTCAGGAGGAGCGTCAAGCCCTCCGCTCTCGTAGCCGATCAGCTGGCTCAGTTCCCGATAGGCACGTGCCACATGCTCGGGCATTTGCACGGCACCGGCGTTTTCCTGGTGTTCGCGAAATATGGTACCCAGCAATTGACGAATGTCGTGCGAGCCGTTGTCGAAGAATTCGATGTATTTTTCCAGGATTTCTTCTTGCGACGGATGCTCCGCCGAGAACGACGTCGTGCCGAACGTTTCCTCGCCGAATGGAAGACTTGGCCAATGCAATCCGATCCATAGCGGCCGGAAATCCGTACCCATGGCGCGCAGGTCGTCTTGCCGCGCCAGCATGGCGCCGAACCAGCGGTCGTATTGCGCCTTTGCCCCCGGAAGATCGCCCTTCCAGCCATGACTGGACAGGAAAATATCCGTGGGCCGATGGTCGCGTATTTCGGATAAGATGCGCGCACTCAAGAAAGTATGCGTGCCCGCAGTTGGGTCTTTGAGCTCGTCACCATCTTTATCGAAGCTGACGAGCCAGTAGGATGAAACTGATCCAGGAATGTCACAGAGCGGCATGGAGTTCTGTTCCCGACACTACATATCGATGGTTGGTGAAATACGAAATAAGAACCGGACAAAATCTAGGTGAGGCATCTGCACCCACGTGACTAATCATAAGCACATCCATAACGTGTGTCGCGACATTTTATGCGACCAAGGTTCGGGATTTAAGCCTCTGATCGCGGGTAGCTCCCCTGCATCGCGTGTCTTTGTAAGAGAAAATGGATATCAGGGACAGTTGTTCGCAAACGACCTTCCCCGCGAAGACGCGCCTGCGCCGAACGAAGAGTTCGAGGCGCTGACGGTCATTCAAGTCGGGATCAATCATAGATGAAGCGGGAGACCGATGCCAAACAGTGACGGACGTTCCCCTTAGGAAGAACGCCTCTCAACAGATCCTAAGCGCAAATTCCATCTCACCAGTGCCGATGGTGCGTGCGGCCGCCTGAAAGCTCCTCGTCGGCCGTCGACCTGTTAACCGTGTCAACTCAGATCTGGGATCTGCCGCTGGTGGCATTTCGGGGCGCGTTTGTGCCGCGTGCGCCAAGGATCGTAGCAAGCGGCGAGAAAGAAGATCCGGCGTCCGCCGCGTAGGTTCCACAAGGGGCACCGGATCACATGGACAAGGGGCGGACGTGTCAGTTCGAAACCGCCTGCTGCGTGCTAATCGGCAGGAATGCACGGGCGGTCGAAAGAATTCGTCTCGGCAAAAACCAGCTCGTTGCTGATGACGACGGAACGACCGGAGCTCCGATGCCCAGTTGAACTATGTCCGTCCTAATGTAGCGGTCGCGACTCGCGAGCGAGGAGCGCGGAACTGCGCTGATCGACATGCATGCCCTCGCGCGGGTCCTGAAGGTGCTTGAGGGCATGGCCACGCCTGTACGGGTGTCCATCGGGCCGCGCCTTCAACGGCCGAGACGGGCTCCCCACCTTGTGTCCCCACCAGTGGTGCAGCCAATTTAACTCTTGTGTTTCAGCTTAAGTCCGCCTGATGGACTATCTCAAATTCCTCCGTGGCGACGGGCACTATGCGCGGCCGGAGGCGATGATTTGGTGCGAGAACAATGGGATCGACTACATCTTCGGTCTGTCCGGTACCAAGCCGCTCGCCAGAAAAGTCGACGAGGTCGCCGACGACATCCGTACCCGACGCGCCATCGAGAACCTGCCTGTTCTGCGCGGCTATACCGAGACGCGCCACAAGGCAAAGTCCTGGGATCGCGAACGGCGCACCGTCGCCCGTCTTGAGGCGACGATGCTCGGTCTCGACATCCGCTTCGTCGTCACCCGCCTCGATGCCGGCTCAGCCGAGTGGATCTACGACAGCCTGTATTGCGCGCGCGGCCAGGCCGAGAATCTGATCAAGCTGCATAAGACGCAGCTTGCCTCTGATCGCACCAGTTGCCGTTCGGCGCTCGCCAACAAGGTCCGTCTCGTCCTCCATACCGCCGCTTATTGGCTGATGCTGACCGTGCGCGACGCCATTCCCAAAGTCCGGGAATTGGCCACCGCCGAGTTCGCGACGCTGCGTCTTCGTCTCCTGAAAATCGCCGCCCGGGTCGTCGAAACCGCAAGCCGCATTCGGCTCGCGTTCGCCGCGGCATGCCCGGAAGCCGACCTGATCCGCTGCTTGTCCAGCGCGCTGCTGCCGCTCGGTCCCTGACCGGCGGGGCCTCCGCCCCCATTCGCCCAACCCATCCCTCAAGCGCGTTGCAAAGTACGGGTCGTCAGGCGGTGAAAAGCCGAAGGCAATCCTGTGCGCCTCGTCAACGGAGGTGTTGCAACCGCATCAATCGCACCAAACAACCGCACTCTCACGAATAGGACGGGTTAATGTCCTCGCTGACGCTCGCCACTTTTTCTTCTTACGCCATCTGCCTGACGCGTCAGGAAAAGGAATTGGCAAGCCATTGCGCACAACCAACAGATCACGCTTGGTGTGCAGATACACATCGAACATTCTACAGGCCCCCAGCCGCCGTCAGAGTATGGCGGGGAGCAGAAATGGCAACTGCTCCGCCCGGCCACGATGGACAGGCAAGCCGCTACAGATTGCTGTGGTTGGCATGGCGGGCACAACGGAGGCGACGACGCGGCCAAGGTCTCACCGTAAGGACCTGCGATATCGGAGTTCCGCCCAGAAGCGGACATTCGGGCTGGCCTTTAGCAAGTCCGCTTTGTGCACAACACAAGGCGACATGCCAATGGGCAGGGAATGCTGCGATAAAGGGCAGTGGTGGCATGGTAGACACGATCGAACCCGCAGGGCATTACCAGCGGCATTTGGCGGCCAAGCAGGCTCACCGTCGATCAGGCGAAGGGGCGACCCCGTTGGCTTCGCTGGTAGCGGATGCCAAAAACTCATTTAGCAGGAGTCGCTTGATCCTGATCGGTTCACGCTCGCCTTGCGAAGCGAGCAAGAGAACGCGCTCGGCAACTTCCAGAGCAGATCGCTGCTGCTGACGTGTGAATGACGGACTGGAAAGAACGTCGTCTAGAACGTCGCGGAGCAAATGTACTGTTGCTGTGTCGTATCCCATGCGCCAAAAACCCCCTCTGTCGAAACAATATGCGCCGTAGCGGTGGCGCAAGGGAAAGAAGTGAAGCGTCGCCGGGCTCGAAATAAGCGTCCCGGCAGCGCTTATTCTCTAACTGAGCGCTGAAATCCCAGTTGCCCTGAATTATGCAATGGTCATGCCACAAGTTTGTGACGCCCGTTCGCGCGGGGCTCCCTCGCTATAGTCGAACGGTGACCGGGCTCGATTTACGTTGGAGGGCATTTGGTTCCTGTAAGTCCTTAACAGAAATAAAGGAATCGCCACTAACCCATCTGGGCCGAGTGTTGCGGCTTGGCTACATCAACCTGCAGGCGAATCCCTAGGTGGGCATCGTGCCTTTTTTGAACTTCTTCTGGGGAGATTTCTCGTAATGAAAAAGCTTCTGATTGTCGCAGCCGGGATGATGGCTGTAGCTCTATCCGGCCCTGCGTCGGCGGCTGATTTGGCGGCTCGCCCATACACTAAGGCGCCGCCGCCGGTGGTCGCTCCCATCTATGACTGGACCGGTTTCTACATCGGCGCCAACGGCGGCTGGGGCCAAACCCACAGCTGTGTGGATTTCGTTACGCTCGCAGGGACAGTTGCGGGTGGTTGCGCTGATCGCTCCGGAGGTCTTGTTGGCGGACAGATCGGGTATCGCTGGCAAACCAATCAGTTTGTGTTGGGACTGGAAGCACAGGGCGATTGGGCTGACATCAAGAATACGCGCGTCAGCCTGATCGATCCGCTGATTTCGACCACAGGGAAAACCGATGGCATTGGCCTCTTCACGGCCCAACTCGGTTGGGCATGGAACGCATCGCTGCTCTACGTGAAGGGCGGCGCGGCCGTCACTCACAATCGCTTTGACGTGTTCAACAACATCACCGGGGTCGGCCTGGCCTCGGCAAGTCACACGCGCTGGGGCGGCGCCCTTGGCGTGGGCTGGGAATATGGTTTCGCACCGAACTGGTCGGTCGGTGTTGAATATGACCATCTCTGGATGGGGCGTGACAACTCCTCCTTCGCAGGCGTAGTCACGCCCGGTGGAGTCACCCTATTAGGCAACGGCGTCAAGCAGGACGTGGACATGGTCACCGTGCGCTTTAACTATCGCTTCGGCGGCCTGGGAACAGCTCCTATCGCCGCGAGATACTGACTTCGGCTAGAGCTTTTGTCAGCACAATGGGCCGGGCATTTTGCCCGGCTTTTTGTTTAACGCCCATGTCTGAGAAAGTTTCAAGGCGCTGCATCACATCCAGACTGAACCGCCGAGAGGTTGCGGAATGCCTCAATTGCATTCGAGACTGGCGATATCGCCGATATGTGTGGTGCGATTGACGATGCCCGTCTGCACAACATTTCGGAGCTCGCGCGACGTTCTGGGAATCACACGAACAAGCCTTTACCGCGCGTTCGCAGGCGGCAAGGCACATCCGAATTGCACCGTCTTGAGCGTTTTGCACGCGATGGGTTTTCGGTTGCACGTTGACCCTGCGCGTGCTCGCTCAGGCGAGGACGACGCATGACAAAGGCTCAAGCGTCGGCCCCACTTCCGCATCGGGTCAACGAACGAAATCGGAAGTCGCGGCCTTGCGGCGGGATGTCTGCTTTGCCCCGCCGGTGAGCGGACATAGTGGTCGTGAGTCGAGGTGATAACACGCTACGCGGACCGTCGCGGCCACCCTCCGCACAGTCGGGTCGTCCGGTCCCTCTGGACATGTCAACCTCCGCAGGGACCGCGCGACCGCGGCGGCGCGACCATGATGGCGATCATCGCGATGCACCCGAAGAACGATACGCTCGACGAGCGGCTCAGGCTGTATGTCGAGGAGTGCTTCCAAGCTGCTTGAAGAAGAGATCAAGCTTCACAGGTTCGCCGGTATCTCGCCAGACCAGTCTTTTACCGAGGTTGGCCGCCACTGCGAGGCGGTGGTGGCCGCCGATTAGAACATGGTCATCTGATGTTTGGGCGATGATCTCGCCAGCTTCGTCCTCGATGAACTTCATGGGGGTCGCCTCCAATCGAGCGCGCCGATCAGCGCCGCCGCGATGCAGCGTAATCTATCTAACCTCGTGCGGGCTCCGGGCGTTCCAACCCATAAAGATCACGGTTTCCGGACTACGTGCGCCACTTCGCGCACCGCTTTTCTGTGCCAACTCGCACAAATTAAACGGAGATACGCGAAGTGAAATGTATTTGGAGCGGGCCGTTTACCAGCGCGCGGCTTGGAGGAAAGATCGACGCGAGGGTCGTTCCCAGCTGCCGCGCGGTAGTGGCCGGCTTTGCTCACTGCGCCGTCATTCGGTCGTAAGCGTCGCTTGAGCGCACCTTGGCCTGGCGCGGCGGTAGGTGGGGTTCACGATCTTTTAGGGGATCTAGTTCATCTCGAAAGGGCGACCTCCTGGTCAGGACGAGACCGGCCGCATCACGCGCGACATCTACCTTGTGCCGCTCTCCGACGTCGAGTTCACGACCGGGACGTAGCAATCGGCTACATCCTGGCGATCACTCACACGAACGAAGCGAGTGAGTGAAGACCCGGGATCATCCATGAGGGCCAACGGCAGCATGGATTTTTAGCCGCGCCGCGACAAGGCCTAGCCCTAATGCCGGTGCGTGCCTAGCGCTGATGGACAAGCCGCAAGGAGGCTTTCGACATCCTACGCCATCGATCCCGTGCTAAAAGCGGCGAGCGCTTCGCGCTGATCTTCGAAATCGTGGTGATCTGGTTGGTTCGAACGATGGGTAGCGTAATCGAAGTTTTCGGGTTCTCCGGAGGAGTTGCAGCGACTAATGCCCACACGAACGGTACTGCGCAAGATCCTGTGCGGTCCGAGCGCGGACGAAAAGATTATTAGCTGGTGCAAGCGGGGAGGTGCCGCGGAGGTGATCCGGCTCGACGACGTCCGGAAGCAGATGGGGCCTGCCGGGTGTGACGAAACCCCCAGCGGCCCCGTGCCACCCCAATGCCCCTGCCAAACAGAAGGCGTGACCGGCATTGGGCGATTTAATTCCGCAACCGGAACACGCCGTCACTTCGGAGTTATGCGGGCTTGGTCGCAATGACGATCGTTAACAAAATTGGCAGATCGGTGGCGGAGTGCCATTTCTTCTACTGCAGACTCTTGCCCCGGCAGAAATCCTGGCCTATTTCAGCTGTAGCCGCATTGGCACTCGCGGGTATCGACTGCCAATACCCTGAAAACGTCAATCCAAGCAAAAGCTTAGGAGAACTGCATGAATTTCCGTCCGCTTCACGACCGCGTCGTGGTCAAGCGCATCGACGCAGAAGAGAAGACCGCTGGCGGCAT
>NZ_JBEPRI010000039.1:0-20160 GCF_040548265.1 Bradyrhizobium sp. F1.13.3
GCGCCGCAATCTGGATTTGTGGGGCCAGGTCGGCGTTGGCGCGATCGCCCTCGGCTGCGTGTCGGCGGCAGCCCTTGGCCAGGTTGCCGTCGGTATACCCTGCGTGATAGGAGGCGCCACTTCGCAAGGGCTGTTGTCGTTCTGGGAAAAACAGCAGTAAGGTCGACGCGCGAGTTTACGCAATGTCACGCTAATTCTGTCTTGCATTCGCGCCTTTTGTTGCGTCAATTATACATGGCGTCGCGCCAATGTCTCGACGCCCTGTCTTGTGGCAAATTCGCGCGTAGCGGCTTTTCCCGGCTTCGTCCCACAATTGTGGGCGAAACGCGCAAGACTCAATTGATCGTGACGGTCGAGTCTCAACTCGACGTGAGCGGAGGCGACTCCACACCTTGTTCGTCGTCGCGACCGCCCTACTAATAACATTTGGGGCTGGACGGTATCAAAGCGAGTCGATCGAATAATGGCCAGCTCCGCCGAATCGACATTGAATCAATCCGCAGCACTTCCTCTCCCGCGTCCGGCCCAACCTGCGCCGTGCCTAGATCGGAATCCTGAACCTCGCTCGCTTGTGAACATTTCGCCGCCTGAGATCGTCAGACGCCATTCTGCCACGTGGTCGGGCTTACACGCGGAGACGGTCCAGATCATGCGGCAAGTACCGTTTGAATACGGATTCCGGGCTCCATGGCATCTGCTCATTGCCGCTGAAGTCGCCGAGCGCGACGACGGCGAGACCTTTGTTGAAGGTCTGCCTCGGTCTACGCTTCGCAACTTCACGCATAAGCTCACCTTTGTTCCTGCCGGGCATGATTTCCGCGGATGGCAGAAACCGCGCGCATTGACGCGTACCACCTATTTCTACATCGATCCGTGCTGGCCACTGGTCGATCCGGCGCTGCGCTTCGAGGAGATCGAATTCAGGCCACGACTGTTCTTTTTCGATAGCGATCTCTGGCAGACCGCTCTCAAGCTGAAGTCCCTGATTGAGAACTCGGACTCGATGCCCCGGCAATACGGGGAAGTGCTTGGCATCGCGTTGACGCATGAAGTCGTTCGCATCAACAATGACGCTGCGCCCCGGGGGCCCACCCATCGCGGCGGCCTTGCGTGCTGGCAGCAAAAGCGGGTGACCGCCTATATCGAGGAGCACGTCGCTGACGACATCCCGCTCGCGACGCTCGCCGGACTGGCGCGCCTGAGCCCGTTCCATTTCTGCCGGTCGTTCAAGGACGCCTTCGGAATGCCGCCGCGCAGATATCATGCGAACCGCCGAATCGAACGGGCCAAGCAGCTATTAACGAACCGCGAACTGTCCGTCATGGCCATCGCACTTGAGGTCGGCTTCAGGGATACGAGCACATTCACCGCTGCATTTCACAGGCTGACTGGCCAAACCCCGAGCCGTTACCGTCGCAATCTCGGCTAAAGCGATCCCAGATAACCGCTGGTTTCCACCCCGACGGCCTGGCGACCTCGATTCAGAACTGAGATCAGTGATGCAGGGCGTCCGCTCCGACGTATCCATCGAAGCGGCTCCCGAATGCCGTGGCAGTGCGCCTGCTGCCGACCTCATTGGGCGGGCGCGCCGGCGGCCGCTCGGTGGTCGTTTGCCGTTCGCTCGTGCGCGAGCCGCGCAAGGGCGGTGTGCAGAAGGGCAGCAAGGATGGCGCCAACGATCGGGGCCGTCAGGTACAGCCAGGCATCGTTGAAATTGCCGGTCGCGACCATCGGACCCAGAGCCCGCGCCGGGTTAAAGGGAGCGCCCGTCAGGGCACCGCCCATGATAATGTTGAAGGTCAGGGTCATGCCGATAGCCACCGGCGCGAGGCTGCCGGCGCGGCCTGCAACCGCGGTGCTGAGGACGACCGTGACCAGGAAAAAGCCAAGCAATGCCTCGATCATGAAGCCCGCCTCCGGTGTGATCGTAACGGTCGCGGCACCTAAAGCGAGGTTATGCGCGAGTGCCGGTATGCCGAGGCCAGTTGCGGCGCCGCCCAGAACGGTCCGCAGCATGAGCGCGCCGGCGACACCGCCGATGAGCTGGCTGATGATATAGGAAAGTGCCTCACCGATCCTCATCGCGCCGGCGGCGAGCACGCCCACGGTGACGGCGGGGTTGAAATGCCCGCCCGATACCGGGCCATAGGCGAAGGCAAGAGCCATGATGGCTAGGCCGTGGGCGAAGGCAACCGCGGTGATGCCGTTAAGGCCGGCCCCGCCGCCGATCACAGCCGCGGCGCCGGCGCCGATGAACACGAATGCGAAAGTGCCGATGAACTCGGCGAGGAGTTTTGGTGCAATCCGGTCGGACATTGGTTCTCTCCAGAGATGATATTCACTGTTTGGCGCGATCAGCTTCGCGCCAAGGGACGATGCGCCGGTTCGAAGAGCCGGCGGCACGGCAGGACGGGCCGCCGGCCTGCGAAGCGGGAGGCGCTACTCCGCGGCAACCACCTGCGGCTTGAAATCGATGCCGATCGCCTTAGCGATGCCGACGCCGTATTCGGGATCCGCCCTGTAGCAGTGGGCGATCTGCCGCTTGACGATCTCGACCGGCACCCCTTGCATCGCTGCCTTGTAGTTCTGGAACAGCTGCTGCTTCTGGTCGGTGCTCATCAACCGGAACAGGTCGCCAGGCTGCCGATAGTCGTCATTGCCGTCGCGGTGATTGTAGCGGTCGGCTGCGCCCGAGATTGGAAGCGGCGGCTCGCGGAAGCGCTCGTCCTGTAGCGGGCCGTTGAACGAGTTCGGCTCGTAATAGGCGTCGGGATTCGGGTTTCCTGCGAGCCTCATGGCACCATCGACGTTGTAGGTGTGAACCGGGCAGCGCGGTTTGTTGACGGGAAGCTGATCCGCATTGATGCCGATGCGATAGCGGTGCGCGTCTGCGTAGGAGAAAATTCGGGCCTGCAGCATCTTGTCGGGCGAGTGGCTGATGCCGGGCACAATATTGGCGGGCGACAGCGCGGCCTGCTCGACTTCGGCGAAATAGTTCTCCGGATTGCGGTTGAGCTCAAGCACGCCGACCTCGATCAGTGGGTAGTCCTTGTGTGGCCATACTTTGGTGAGGTCGAACGGGTTGTACCAGTGCTTGCCGACATCGCTCTCCGGCATGATCTGCACCGAGAATTTCCATTTCGGGAAATCGCCGCTCTCGATCGAATCGAAGAGATCGCGCTGATGGGTCTCGCGATCCTGCGCGACCCTCTCAGCGGCTTCTGCATTGGTCCAGTTCTTGATGCCCTGCATGGTCTTGAAGTGAAACTTGACCCATTGACGCTCATTTTTAGCGTTGATGAACGAGTAGGTGTGCGAGCCAAAACCGTCGACGTTGCGATAGCTCTGCGGCAGGCCCCGGTCCGACATCAGGATGGTGACCTGATGCAGGCTCTCCGGCGACAGCGACCAGAAATCCCACATCGCGGTCGGCGAGCGCATGTTGGTTCTCGGGTGCCTCTTCTGGGTATGAATGAAGTCAGGAAACTTCAGCGCGTCGCGCACAAAGAAGACCGGCGTATTGTTGCCAACCATGTCCCAGTTGCCTTCCTCGGTATAGAAGCGCAGCGCGAAGCCCCGGACATCGCGCTCGGCATCGGCGGCGCCGCGCTCGCCCGCCACCGTCGAAAAGCGGATGAAAGCTTCGGTCTTCTTGCCCTTCTGAAGCACCTTGGCCTTGGTGTATCTCGTGATGTCCTGCGTGATGGTCAGCGTGCCAAATGCGCCCGAGCCCTTGGCGTGTTGGCTCCGCTCGGGAATGCGCTCGCGGTTCTGATGGGCAAGCTTTTCGAACAGAATGAAGTCCTGCATCAGCACCGGGCCGAGCGGGCCCGCCGTGACGCTGTTCTGGTTGTCGGAGACCGGCATGCCGCTGTCGGTGGTCAGTGTGGGGCGTTTGGCCACGGATTGCTCCTGTGTTGCAAGAAATTATGATCCCGGCAGCGCTGCTCATGTTTTCGCAACGTCGTCTCGCAGGATTGCTGCTGCGAGACCGGGCGTGAATTGAAATGTATGCATCCGCTTCGCAATGAGTTTGGCTCGATTGCTGCAATTGCCGCGGCTTTGCGCTAATCTCCGAAAGCGGAAGTTGTTCAGCTGGCGCGGTCCAGCGATGGAGCGCAAGCTAGAGCCGTGGTCACGCGTATTTGTGGTCACGCGAAGCGTCGGCTCACAAACTCGTGTCGGGTCGACATGCGTTCTGGAATGTTGCTGCTAATCAGCGCCAATTTGTTCGGCCGGGTGACAGCTCTCGCAGATTGCAAAAGGCCTTCTCATAAGCGCTCTGCGGCCAAGCGTAAATACCCGGAGAACGGGCGCGGCAATGACACGAGCTTCCATTCGATGGACAGGACACCTCGGGGCCCGCCGGTCGGGATTACCCCGACCCATTCTGCGCTGATGCCATTGCCATCGGCCGCTCCGATTACTGCCTTCGAAATTTCCCATTAGCTATTCAGAGCCGCGCGACCACATGAGGTCCGGGGCGAAAAGTTCGACACGCGCAAGTTCCACATTCGACTTTCGCGTACGTTTCCAGACATCCGTTCAGCCGCTGCGGTCGCCGAACACTCAAGCGTGATGAGCATGGTGCTCGTTCCTTCCTACATCGGGAAATGAGGCGCTTGGCTTGCCTTCACGGCAGACGAAACCATTACCGCGAAAGCGGGCTAGAACTCGCGAAATCTTACGACAGATGGGTCTTGCATGCAGTGCTGACTGCTCCGGCCGACCGAAGCTGTCGTCAAGCCTGACGCCGCAGACAGGTTTGGCCATAGCGCAGGGGCACAGGATAGGAGCAGCTGATGCGGGATCACGACGTGCAACCGTCAATGCTGACGCGACGGGGCGTGCTGGGCGGGATGGGAATCGCGAGCCTAGCGCTCCTGTCTGCGCCAGCATTAGCGCAAGGGACGGTCGATCTAGATGTGCCGGGCGGCCCAAGTATGCGGATGGTCACCACATCCTATCCGCAAAAAGGCCGAATGATCCTGCAGCGTTCGAGCCCGCCATGGCTTGAGACGCCCTTCGAAGTCTTCGACCAGGGTGTGTTCACCCCAAATAACCAGCATTATGTAAGCTGGCATTGGGCGAACTTTCCAGCCGAGATCGATGTGGATAGCTTTCGTCTGAAGGTGCGCGGCCAAGTCAATCACATCCTCTCGCTTTCGCTCACGGATGTTTTACAGGGGTTCCCGAGATTCGACATCTCCGCAGTCAACCAATGCGCTGGCAATTCGCGCCTATACGCCGTCCCGCGCGTCGCCGGCGCTCAATGGGGAGATGGTTCGATGAGCAACGCGATCTGGACGGGGGTGCGTCTCAGGGATGTGCTTGACCGGGCGGGTGTAAACGCTGGCGCAGTTCAGGTCCGCTTCGGCGGCCTGGACGAGCCGGCGATCGAGGGTGCACCGAAGTTTCTGAAGTCGCTCACCATCGATCACGCTCGCGACGGCGAGGTGATGATCGCTTTCGCCATGAACGGCGAGCAACTTCCCCTGCTGAACGGATTTCCGCTGCGGCTCGTTGTGCCCGGCTGGTGCGGTGTTTACTGGGTCAAGATGCTGAACGACATCGAAGTTCTGGATCACCCGGACATCAATTACTGGACGGCGACGGCCTACCGCGTGCCGGACACGCCGTACAATACTGTTAAGCCCGGCGAAACCGGATTCAAGATGGTGCCGGTGACCCGCAACGCTCCCCGGTCGTTCATCACCAATATTGGTAACGGCGACAGCGTGCCGGCGGCGACGCCAGCTTTGGCACGGGGCATCGCCTTCGGCGGCGATTGCGGTGTTGCCCGCGTCGATCTGTCCATTGATGGCGGCAAGAGCTGGCAGCCGGCCCAGCTCGGTGCTGACCATGGCACATACGGCTTTCGGCAATGGCAGACGCAATTCACCTTGCCGGCGGGCGGCGCGCACACCCTGATGGTTCGTTGCACCAATAGCAAGAACGTGGCGCAGCCCGGTTTCCGGATCTGGAATCCGGCCGGCTACATGTTCAATACCATTGAAACGACCCATGTGGTCGCGGCCAAAGGATGACCTGAGAATGTTACGCGCTGTTTTGCCGATAGTCACCGTTCTCGGTTTCGCTCTTTTGGCGTATCCTGGTGAAGCCGCAAGCATCACCACGTTGAAGTCGCTGAAGCTGGATGTCCCCACCAGCGACACGATGTTCCCCGCCGGTCCGGAATCGGATGCGATCAACAACAACTGTCTCGCCTGCCACTCGGCTGACCACGTGTTGAACCAACCGTCGCTCTCCAGGGAGGCCTGGCAAGAAGTCGTCAACAAGATGATCACAGCCTACAAGGCTCCTGTCAGCCCTGACGACGCCAAAGCTATCGTGGACTACCTGGTTCGCACCAAGGGCACTTCATAGGTATGTACGCAAGCTGCCCGCGACAGCATCCCTCGCGGCGGTAAACTTCATGAACTGAGTAAACGCGCATGACAAAATTTGAAATTGGCGTTGGAATGTTGGCAACGGTCGTCTGCTTTGCAGCCGGGGCGCAGACCATCAACGTGACGATCCTTGATCAAGCCGGAGCGCACACGGTGCTGCAGGCGGGAAGGGAGAACGCAGAGCAGCGGAATGCGCCCTCGGCGATCGCGGTGGTTGATCCTGCCGGCGATCTGCTTGCTTTCCAGCGGATGGATGATGTCCGCCCGGCAAGCGTGAACCTTGCCATCGAGAAGGCACGAACGGCGGCGCGGCTACAGAGGTCGACCGCAGAGATTGAAGACAACATAAATCAGGGCCGCACGGCGTTCGTCACTGCCGGCATCCCGGTGCTGCGCGGCGGCATGCCAATCCGTATCAACGGTGCAGTCGTGGGCGCAGTAGGTATTGCGGGCTTGAGTAAGGAGACTGACGCCGAGATTGCGAACACCGCCGCGGCGGCGCTGAGCCCTTCACCTATGACGGGTCAGCGTAGGTGATTGGAACGACTGTTCTTGTGGGCATGTCCATGCGCCATCTATATGGCCGTGACGAGCTGGTGCGGCAGGAACGAGCAGCGTCGGCGTAGCGCGCTACTGCCCCTTTGGCGGAAGTGGTCGGCTTTGAGAGGAGGCGCCTAAACCTTCGTATCGTTCCGTCACCCATCTAGATGCCGGACGAATATCTGCGTTCAATTGAGCTGCTGATCGTGATCGTCTTAGGCTGCGTGCGTCGGAAAAGCGAACAGGTTCATCAAGTGCGACGATGAAAATAGGGTGATCGACGAACAGCTGAGATAAAACCGAGAGGAGAGTACAATGCCCAACTGCTCCGAAAGTCTTAGATCTGCCAGTGCCGCGCAATGCGCAGTTTGTGATGGCAAGTTTGGTCTCATTCGGCACTACTCGTGGCGAACGCCTCTTTGTTCCCAGAAGTGCGTCGATCGCTTCAGAGCTCGCAGGGAAAGTGACCGCAATTGGGTGGGTTGGCTCCAGATCACCTTCAACCAGCTGCCAGAGAACCGCGCGAGGGCTTTGTGATGGTCCAGATCTCGCAACGAGGCAAGGCATATTTAGAGACAGCACGGACTTTGCTCCGCGCAGCCCAAACCATGACCGACTCAGCGATTGCGGGTCAGCTTAAGGCCCTTGCCGAGGACTACGAGCGGCGAGCTGAGCGAGCTTCGCAAGTTGATGCAGCCAAAGCACTATCCCCATCGTCTGCTGGCGCTGAACGCGAATGGCGTGCATGACCTGGTGGGCAGCTTCAAACATGTTTCCCGAATTCTGTACCATTGAATGGCTGAACCTGCGCCCCGGCTCCAAGGAGCTAGAGGCATTCAACGTCGAGCGCGTGCGCGGCTATCTCGAGTGCAATCTCGGCTGCAAGAAGAAGGAAGTGATCCACGCGCTCGGCCTGCATCCGCGCACCGTGGCCAAGGCCATCAAGATCATCCGGGCAAATGCCGATCGCAGCGATGGGGCTCTCCAGTCGTGATCAAGATCATCGCCGTGCTCTGCAATCTCTCCTCTCCGGCAAATTGCCACGAGCAGACCGTCACCACCTCGGATTTTGCTGACGTTTCGATGCAGTCCTGCCTCATGGGCGCGCCGCAGCTTGCTGACTGGATGAAGCTGCATCCGTCAGAACGCCTGGCGGGCTGGCGCTGCGTGATCGGCAAACAGGATGGCAGGGGAGCTTAGGGTGGAAAGCCACTTCCCCGGATGCGTTGAACCGCCTAACGCAAAGGCAGCGATACTGACGGGACCGCTCGACAATCGGCGAGTCCTGCCGATCGAGTAAGTTTTTGTTTGCGGGCATGGGTCCGGAAGCAGGGCCGAGATGCCAGAAGCCTAACGGACCGGAACGAACCGGAAAGAGTTGCCGCTGGATGGCGCCACTGTTTGCTGCAAATTTCGAACGGACAATCCGCAGCTGCGAGCTTTCGCCGCTGCATGGCCGCTCTTGCCTGCTGGTGTGCCAAGGCGCTAACCTTGCCGCTCCTGGCATCTTCGATGTGCGGCGATGATCGAACGGTGGACGGGGAGCGCGGTGGTTGCGATCGGTTTGCTCGTTACGTCCCGCCCTGGCGTCGCGCAAGACGACCTCGGCGGCGCGCCTGCCAGCATGTCCCTCCAAGTGACGACCAATCCTTCCTCTGTCGAATGCCGCAAGCTCGAGACGGCCAATCCCGCCTCGCTTGTGTTTCTGCCGCTGCGGCTGACCTTCAACGATGACTTTGACGAGCATCCGTTGTCGCAAGGACGCTGGCTGCCGCATTACGCGGGCGGCGCAACATGGCCGGAAGCCCGTTTGCTGGCCGTGCGACGGCGTCGCTTGGGCTCGATCCGTTCAGGGTGAAGAACGGCGTATTGTCGATCGTCGCAACCCGCACGCCATCGGAGCTGAAGGCCGAGCTATTCAACAACGAATACATCTCGGGCGTCCTGACGACCCAAGGCACCTTCTCGCAGAAGCACGGCTATTTCAAAATCCGCGCCAAGCTTCCGCTCGGTCATGCGGTGTGGCCGACCTTCTGGATGCTGGCGGACGACGGCGGTTGGCCGCCCGAGGTCGACGTGCTGGAAGCTGGAGGCGAGCGGCCGGGGGATCTGGTGATGACGACGCATTGGCGGATTCCAGCGAGCGGCAAGATCCAGTCCTTGCGGCTTCGACTTCGGCGTGTCGGACGGGTCGGACGGATTCCACAATTGCGGAGTGCCGTCGGAGCCGGATCGCCTGGTCTATTTCATCGACCGCAGGCCGGTCTCCGATATCAAGGTTCCGATCGGATTCGACGATCCCATGTACATGATCGTCAATCTCGCGATCGTATCGAAATGCTTTCTCGGCGTTGGGCCGGTCGATGCCGAAACGCGAGACCGTCGCGTTCGAGACCGACCGGATTTCCGCCTATCAGATCGATACGGACCAGGCGCAGAGGTGATGATGTCAGCTACCGTCTCGCGCCGCTCCTTTGCGAGGCTCGCCAGCCTTGCTGCGTTCGGCCTGACCACGCGCGCCGACGCCGCCGAGGTCGAGACGCCTCCGCTCGCCGAGCGCCATGCGCCCGCTCGCTTCCCGAAGGATTTTCTGTGGGGTACGGCGACCTCGTCCTACCAGATCGAGGGCGCCGTTGACGAGGACGGCCGCGGCAAGTCCATCTGGGACATTTTCAGCGACACGCCGGGCAAGATCGGAGACGGATCCAGCGGCGATCGCGCCAATGAGTACTATCGTCGCGACAAGGGGGAGTCCGGCTGATCAAGGCGCTCGGCGTCAAGGCCTACCACTTCTCGATCGCAAGGACGCGCGTGCTTCCGGATGGGACCGGCCGGCCCAATCTCACCGGACTGGATTTCTACAACCGTCTTGTCGAGGTGTTGGTTGCGAACGGGATCGAGCCCTACGCCACGCTCTACCATTGGGACCTGCCACAGGCGCTCGAGGACCGCGTCGGCGGCTGGCAGTCGAGTGACACGTCAAAGGCCTTCGCGGACTATGCCGCCTGTGTCGCGGAACGCCTGACCGATCGCGTGAGTAACGTCTTCATCGTGAACGAGGTCGGGCGCTTCGTGAATCTTGGCTATGGCTGGGGCATCGATGTGCCCGGCCTCAAGCTGCCGACGGCGCAGCTCAATCAGGCCCGCCACCATGTACCGTTCTCGCATGGGCTCGCGCTGCAGGCAATCCGCGCCTCGGGGCGCGCCGGCACACGGGTGGGCCCGGCCGAGAACATCGCGGCCTACGTGCCAGCGATCGCGACGCCGGAGAAACATCCGTGCTGCGGAGATTGCGACGCGTGAGCTCAACGCGGGATATCTCGGCGTGGTGCTGGAAGGCAAATATCGGATGCGGTTTCTGGCTTATGCCGGCGCCGACGCGCCGACGTTTACGCCAGAGGAGCTGAAGATCATCGGCGCTCCGAGGGATTTTGTCGGACTCTCGCCGCGGCGGTGCGTGATCGCCAGCTTCGAGCAAAGAATGTGAGACGATTAGGCGACACGGAATTCCTGCAAATCAGCCATGGAATAAATTCTTGTTTAATAGTCAAGTTCATCCGAGCAGCTATTCTTTTCTATGTCTCAGGTGTCGCATACGTTGCAAATACCACAGCGCTGATGGTGGGCAGCCTGCAGTCGGGCCCTTCCATGCAACTGCTCGTCGATCCAACAATGAACCTTGATCCGATCCGCAAAACGAGTCTCGCCACGTTGCGTATCAATTTCGAGCCGTGACGATAGAGACATGCCAGGAGAAGCCGGGCCGATGCATCGCAGCAAGAATACCCACCTTCGGCTGGCGGATCGTCCCGCCGATTACGAGAGACTTGACCTCTCCCCCCTTGACGTAGCGGAGTTTGAGGACGGGCAACGCATCGGTACGCAAAAGGGCCGCTATGAATGGTGGTACTTCGATGCTCATCTCGATGATGGTGCGACCGTTGTCGTGGTCTTCTATACAAAGCCGAATGTCAGCCCGAACGGTCCACTCGCGCCAAGGATCACCATCAACCTCACTTTGCCTGACGGCCGCAGCTTCGTGAAGCTTCTCGATACCAGGCCGGAGCTGTTTCAGGCATCGAAGTCCGGCTGCGATGTCAAGATCGGGACGAACCACTTCGTCGGAGATCTCAAGCGCTTCCATATCACGGCAACCATCGAGGAGATATCGGTCGACATCGAATTGACAGCAGACGTGCCCGCCTGGCGTCCCAAGTCCGGTCATCTCTATTTTGGTACCGATCGGCGAGAAAAGCTGTTTGCCTGGCTTCCCTCAGTGCCTCACGGACTGGCAAACGTCCGTTACACGATCGGTCCCGAAGAACACCGCGCCTCCGGCAGCGGATATCACGATCACAATTGGGGCGACGTCCCCATGCAGACGCTCATGCACAACTGGTACTGGGCACGTGGCAGCGTCGGTCCCTACACGGTTATCGCATCCTACATCACGGCTACCGCCGCGTACGGTTATGAAACGCAGATCGTTTACATGCTGGCCCGCGACGGCAAAATCATGGCTGACGACGATGCGAACGTATCTTTCGAGGCGGATCGGGTCGCGATCGACGGCAAGACCGGAAAGCCGGTAGCGGATATCACGCGCTACACCTACCATGACGCCGACACGCGCTATGTCGTCTCATTCGAGCGCGAGAAGACCATTCTGCAAGCCGTCCTCACCGACCGCGCGCCGCTCTTCAAGCGGATCATTGCCCGACTGATCGGCTTTGACGGCGCCTATCACCGCTTCACTGGCCAGGTCACGATCGAGAAGTTCGAGCGAGGAGTGCCCATGGAGCGCTTCGAAGATCGCGCTATCTGGGAATTGATGTATTTCGGGAAGGCGCGACCCCAGCGCGTATCGAGCTAAAAACGGACGAGAACGTCGCATTTGAGAGACGCCATCGACCTCCTGCCGGCATCTGGATGGGACTCTCGGTCATGCTCCCGTGGGTAGCAAAAATGCTCCGCAATGGGAAGCTGACTGGCGGTTGAGTGTCGACTGCGCGCGTATTCAAAGAAAAGCGACCGCGAAACTTGATGCCGATTAGCTGCCCGAATGGCCACGCTGATAGCGTTTCGTTCGAAAGATTAGAGCGGGCGATCGCCTCCATGCCGCGTTTTTGAGCTCGCCTTGCCGGTTCAACGCTAATTTAAGGTCCTAAAGACCAATTTAATCGTCCTTCCGCGCACCCGTCTTATTTTCTGGTTAGCGCTCGCGTGCTCGATGATCCAGTTCGAGTGGGAGGGCACCGGTGTTGTAGGACGGGGCGTCAGTTCAGTTGCGGCTGCGGTTTCAGTTCCGGCGCGAGTGCGCGAGAGCCGAGTTGGGACCGTGGAGCGAGAGGTCGCGGCCCCGCCCTTTGCGCGCTGCCTGTAGGAAACGGACCACGGCCCAAGCCAATGCGAGGAGCCCGGGCCCCATTAGAAGGAGGTTATGATGCAAGTCGGAGACGTGTTGCGCAAGAAAGCCTCTCGCGTTGTTACGGTTAGAATGAACGAAACTGTCGCCATTGCCGCGCAATTGATGCGCGCTAACAAGATAAGCGCGCTGGTGGTTAAGGATGTTGTCCGAACCTCGCAGATCACGGCTCGGCCGGTCTCGATTGAAGATTTCGAAGCTGATTTCGCTGCAACTGGTCTGTTGCAGTTTGAGCGATACGACCGAGCACATTCGTCATCTCATGAACGAGAACCACATGCGCCATCTGCCTGTTATCGACCATTATAGCTTGATCGGCGTCATCAGCATTAGCGACATCACTCGACAACGAGCACCGACCAGATGCGATGCATCGTTCGATCGCAACAGTCCAGCTGGCCGATCCGAAACGTAGGTATGCTCTTCCCAACCGAATGTAACAAACGGATCAACCTCCGTGCAATGGTCCGATCCATCGCGCTATCATACGCTCGGGCCCATAAATTGGATAGCCGGCGTACTGAAACGGCCATACGTAAAAACGAGGAAACGAATCATGGGCCGGATGTTCGACAATGTCGGACGTTTGATTGTCCGGTTGCAGAAGCCGGCCGATATCTGTGAACCTTTCACACCGAAAGATTATAAGGCATTACGTGACACCTTGCGACCCGGTGACGTTTTACTGGTCGCCGGCAAAGGTCGCATTTCGGGCAGCATCAAATATATCACTCAATCGACCTGGTCGCATTCGGCCTTGTACGTCGGACCGAGGGCCGGCGCCACAACAGGCAGCGAGCCCCACGCCTTGATCGAAGCCAATATCAACGAAGGTGTGGTGTCGGCACCCCTGTCGAAATATCTGCATTGCGAAACTCGAATCTGTCGACCGGTGGGCTTGAGCGATGCGGACTGCGAAACGGTCTGCCGTTACGCCTGCGAGCGGATTGGTCTCAGCTACGATTTCAAGAACGTGATTGACCTGATGCGCTATCTATTCCCATGGCCGCTTGCGCGTCGCCGGCGGCACCGAACGATTCCACTCGGCTCCCGGGATGCCAGTCGCATCATCTGTTCGTCGCTGATTGCCCAAGCATTCGACGCCGTGCGGTACCCGATTCTGCCCAAGATAACGCGTGTCGATAGCCAGACGGCGCCGTGCGAAGTCGCCGAGATCCGTCACCCGTCACTTTATGCGCCGCGCGACTTCGATATTTCGCCCTACTTCATGGTTGTGAAGCCGAGCCTCGCGCGCGGCTTCAACTATAAAGACATGCAATGGGCCGACGTTCCCCAAGACCACACAACACAGGCGAAGCACGCTCCAAAGATCGATGGTGCGATCGGGGAGGGAGCTTACGTCTGAATTCCGGGATGAGGCACCGGCTTGCGCATCGCTCAAGCCGCTCCTTGGTCAACAGTTTGTTGTAAATCGACACCGCGGGAGATGGTCCTTGCGAGAAGGAGCGCTAAGCGCGAACCTCCCCGACACCGCCGCACTGAAAAATCAATCGGCTGGCGCGAAGCGACAAATTCTCGACTCCGGACTAAACCCGAATTCAATTGTGCGCCGAGAGCACGCGCCTATGTCATAAATGTCTAGATTTCACTCTGGCAACAGGACCGACAAATAATGTTCTCGAGGCGTGACATGCTGGCCGCGACGGCCGTAGGTGGGGTGGTAACGGCAGCGACAATGACGACTGCGAATGCCGCTCCGGTGAAGAGCGATATCAGTTTCGGCAATCCGAACGATCCGCCACAGGGTGCGGTCAACGCCAAGAACCCAAGGAGCATCAGCGATCCCGGCCCGCAGAATCCGGCGATCAGGGATCAGTTTCCGGGGGCATTCTCCCCACCGGCGACCGACGTCGGCAGCATGCCGCTGAGCTGGGCGTCGTTCAACAACGCGCCGCGGCGCATCCAGAATGGCGGCTGGGCCCGCCAGGTGACGCAGGACTCCTTTGCGGTGGCGGACACCATCTCCGGCGTCAACATGCGGCTGACTTCCGGCGGCATCCGGGAGATGCACTGGCATCAATTTGCCGAGTGGGCCTACATGACCTACGGCACCTGCCGGATCACTACTCTCGACGAATTGGGCCGACCTTACATCGCCGACGTGAAAGAGGGCGACCTCTGGTATTTCCCTGCCGGCCTGCCGCATTCGCTCCAGGGGCTCGGCCCGGATGGCTGCGAGTTTCTGATTTGTTTCGATGAAGGCAAGGCCTCCGAGTTTACCACTCTTCTGATGTCGGAATGGTTCACACACACGCCACCGGATATCCTTGGTCAAAATTTCGGCGTTCCCGTCGAGACGTTCAAGGATATTCCGTTGCGCGACCTCTACATCTTCCAAGGCGAGTTACCCGGCGATCTCGCCGCGGATCGCGCAGCAGTGAGTGGAAAGGGCGCGCCGCCGCATCCCTTCACCTTCTCGCTCGGATCGGGAACTCCGGCACGCGAGACCAAGGGGGGCACGGTGCATATTGCCGACAGCCGCAACTTCACCGTTTCCACCACGGTCGCCGCCGCACTGGTCACGGTACGTCCCGGCGGCTTGCGGGAGATGCACTGGCACCCCAACGCCGACGAATGGCAGTACTGGATCAAGGGCAAAGGCCAAATGACGGTCTTCAACACCGGCCCGAACGCTGTCACCATGGACTTCAATGCGGGCGACATCGGCTACGTCAAGAAGAACCTCGGACATTATGTCAAGAACACCGGTGATACCGACTTGCAGTTCCTGGAGGTGTTCAGAGCTCCCTATTTCGCGGATGTCTCCCTGTCCGACTGGATTGCTCGGACGCCACCGGCGATGGTTGCCCAGCACCTCAACGTGAGCGAGGCTACGATCGCAAAATTCCCCAAGGACAAGCCGGAAGTCATGCCCGTCTGATCAGATTATGGATCCCTGTGGCTTCGCAGAAAGCCACAGGGCCTCTACCCTCGCACGCTCGGCGAAGCGCATCTGGCGGCCGCCCCCTTATGGAGCCGTAAATAAGTGGCGCAATCATCCGTCAAATACATGATCGAATTTAAGTAAGGTGGACCGGCCTCGTCATGACGTTCCTCTAGGGGCCTGTCCCTATAATGGACTTGGTTAAGCGAAGCGGATTCTGAAGCGTTGTTTTGGGGAGACAGGTTCTCCTCAGCGTGCGGCGGCGAGTTTTGCGAGGTTGTGGGCGATGCAGATCATGGCCTATTCGGCCTTGACCTTGTCGATGTTGCGCAGGAGGAACTGGCGCAAGCCTCTTGCCTGCTTGATCTGACCGAAGACGGGCTCGACGATCTGTTTTCGCAACCGATATCGGCTTCAAAAGCCTTTGAGCTTTGTGCTCATTCTGGCGACGAGCGTGCCGGATTTTGAGCGATATTTTTTGCCGTGGCCGCCTTGCTGCCGTGCTTTTGCCGTCGGTGGCGTAGTCCTCGATCCGGCGTCCCCTGAGCGTGCGAAGATTGGCTTACGAGCAATAGCCTGCATCGGCCGACGCTTCATCCGCGTTCTCCCGAGATTGGCTTTGATGGCATCGAGCAATGGCGCAAGCTGAGCCTGATGGCTTCCGGCGCTGGATGCGCTCTAGCGCCGGTCGAGGATTGGCGCGGGCCGGCCCAGAGCCAAGCGATAACTGCCTGGCCTTCGCCTTTTACCGGCCCTTCTCCCGACGTGACGTCTACGTCTCGACGCGCTTCCTGATCAACGGCGAGAAGGATCAGGCCGCCGGACTGGTCGTTCGGTTCAGATCGCCCGAAGAACACTAGCCTTACGCGCTGCCGCAATCGAGAACAGCGTCACCTTGTACCGCATCGCCGACGGACGGCGAGATGATCGGAAGCATGGATATCAATGTGTCGGGCGAGGCGCGGCACACACTTGGCGTCTCGGCGAACGGGGACCGCTTCACGGTATTTCGACGGCAAGGAGCTTTTTGTCGCGACGGACAGAAGGTTTCCGGGCCCACCTGGGAAGATCGGCCTCTGGACCCATGCCGACAGCACGCCTCTGTTCGAAACCTTCGAAGTCTGAAGCATCCGCTAGTCTGAAAATCCAGACCAACAAAGGAGAATTACTGTGCGCTACCATTGGCACCTCTTCATTGCCGGCCTTGGACGTTGAACGGGATCTCCGCCCGGCTCATCGTAAGCCACTACGAAACAACTACGGCGGGCCCCCGATCGCTTGAACGCCATTTCCGAGGAGATCGAGCGCCTCGATCTCGGCAGCACTCCCGGCCCGTCTCTTGCCCGGCTGAAGCGCGACGAGATTGTGGCGCTCAACTCGACGCTTCTGCACGAATTGTATTCCGCAAGCCTCGGCGACGACGGACGCATCCTGCCGGAAGGCCTCGCGAGCGCCATCGCAAAGGATTTCGGATCGGTGGTTCGCTGGCGCCAGGAGTTCGTCGGCATCGCGTCCGCGCTCGCCGGTGGCTCGGGCTGGGGTGTTGCTGACCTATGTTCCGCGCGACGGAGTGCTCATCAATCAGACCGCGTCGGAACACAGTCAAAGCATCGCGGCGGGGTGCCGATCCTCGCCCTCGATATGTATGAGCACGCTTTCCACCTGGAACTCGGCGCCAAGGCCGGCGCCTACATCGCCGCCTTCATGCGCAACATCGATTAATCCGCCGTGAAACTGCGATGCGAGGACGCCAGGTCGCGCCTCCGCGGCCGGCGATCAAGGGGCTGGTGAAGCTCTTCGAGTGACTTGGACGAGAGCACAGGGACCCGCCCCAATGCTTCACCCGCAACGCCGCTAGGCGATCATCGCAACCGTGATTCCTTCATCGAAGCTCGTAGTTTTGCCAAGCTGGTGACCCTGCGTTCGGGGGTACCCCAACCATTATCAACACCTGAACCACGCCGAAATCACCTTCCAGGATAATAACTTTGTCCGACGCGGACCATCGAGGCTGACAAGCGTCACTGCGGCGGATCAGTTTTCTAAAGAAATTAGGGACGGCGACATGGATATCCGCGCTCCCGACAAAAGATATGATCCTTACCGCGCTATCTTGGCACATTGGGTGCCGTCGAGGGCATCCACCACTCGGATATGGGTGGGTTTACAACTCGATCCTTCGGCCTATTTCGACCAATGCACTCGAAGGTATCTTGAACCGGTCAATGGCATGGGCGGAATTGCGCGACATGAACGAGAACAATGCGATGCGACATTGTGCTAGGAGATTTCGATGTTTGTGGCTGCTGAAATCCCCTCGCTCGATGTAGTAGCTTGCTTTATCCAGGACTGGCACTCCCTCCTTTTTCGCAAGCGCGAGGACGGCCGGAAGGTTGGGGATTTCGACGAAACCAAAGTGAACAGTAACGTGCCAAAAGCCATCGTCGAGCTGCTCTATGCGGACGCGGTCTTTTGATCGAATGCGAGGAACGTGCTCGAAGCTAACCGTCAGACAAATAACGGTCTCTTGCAGCGATCCGACGCGCTTCACGTAGTTGACCATGATGGGAGGTATAGCTTCCCCAACTCGTGTAAGAAAAACCGCTGTCCCACGAACTCTTGCGACATTATCCTTGCGAAGGCGCGCGAAGAACCTGGCCGGCTGTTGAGATAATGCCACGTTGCGACGACGCGTTGCCTCAACGCCGTAATGCCAAGTCGTCATGATGACGAACAGGAGGAGGCCGAACGTCAGGGGGATCCAGCCGCCATCCAATATCTTCAGGAGGTTCGCCGAGAAGAAGGCGAGATCGATTGCCAACAAGATGCTTGTGATGGTGGCTGCTTGCCAGAGGGTCCACTGCCACCGATTGCGCATTACATGATAGAGCAACGCTGTCGTCAAGATCATGGTGGTGGATACGGCGGTCCCATAAGCTCCGGCAAGGCGTTCAGAGCTTCCGAATCCCGCGGTCAGTCCGACCGTAAACGCCATCATGGTCCAGTTGACGAATGGTATGTAGATCTGTCCGCGTTCCTCCGCTGAAGTCTGACGGATCCGTACACCCGGAAAATAGCCGAGTTGCATCGCCTGCCTTGTCATCGAGAACGCACCCGTAATGATGGCCTGGCTGGCGATGATGGTAGCGAGCGTTGCGAGCGCGACCAGCGGGTAAACCGACCAGGTGGGCGCCAGCTTGAAGAATGGGTTTGCTTCGAGGTCGGGAACGTCGAGAAAATTTCCGATCTGCCCGGCGTAGTTGAGGACGAGAGCCGGCAGCACCACGCCATACCATGCAGTGCGGATCGAATTTGGCCCGATATGGCCCATGTCGGCGTAAAGCGCTTCACCGCCGGTCAGCGCGAGGAATACGCCGCCCAACAGCGTGAACCCGAGAACCCCGTGCTCCGTCACTAGTCGAACACCATAAACAGGGTTTATCGCAGCCAAAACATGCGGATGATGCACGATTCCAACGAGTCCAAGAATGGCGATTGTGCTAAACCACGTCAACATGATCGGCCCGAAGGTTTTTCCAATGATTCCGGTCCCACGCTTCTGAATCGCAAACAAGCCGACCAAAATGACAAGGGCAAATAGCATCGCGTACGGCTTGAATATGTCTGTTGCGACGTTCAGGCCTTCGACCGCGCTCAGGACCGAGATTGCCGGTGTAAGAATTCCATCGCCATAGATGAGGGCTGCACCAAACAGACCCATGATAATGAGCCACCGATCGCGACCGGCCCAGTGGGCACCGGTCAACGTCATCAGCGCGAGGATCCCGCCTTCACCGTGATTGTCGGCGCGCATGACCAGAAAGCAGTACTTGATCGAAATCGTGATGATCAGCGCCCAAAAGACGAGGGACAGCGAGCCAAGAGCCGCTTCCCGCGTGAATTGATCACCCATGATCTGCATGATAGTCTGCAGGCTGTAGAGAGGGCTGGTCCCCAGGTCTCCGTAGACAATGCCGAGTGCCAGAAGCCCGGCCGATACGGTTGCGGGCCGTGCAAAAATCATTTCAGCGTCCCCGGCAGGATGCGCCGGAGCCTTCAGTACGGAAGCAGCAGATGTCGACATAATATATCCAGAAGCATTGCGCCTGCCGAAGCCGTGAGCGCTAAGGTCACGTGGCCTATCTCACGCAATGTAGGTGTACACTCTCTTCCGACTCATGAAATTGGAGCTTCGGCCGGCTAAATTCGAGTTAAGGAGATCGCATCCTAGAGGCAACGCAAACTCTTACTCGGCTGGCGCGCTGTGTTCCGTCATATCGTTTTGGCCAAGCATCAGTACGATTCCCATGGCTGCCGGCGACCGGTAAACGCGGCTCGTTGGCAGCACAATGCAGCTCTCGAGGCGACGCCAACCGCAACGCCTTACTGAGTCGTCCGTGAACAAGGCTCTAAGCGATTGAGCAGGAGTCAGTTTTCCGGTTGGGGCGGCATTTGAGATTGCAGGGATTGGGGGCTTGAGGCCCCCAAACCTTGCAATTTTCGTTTGTGGATTCCCTTTCGCTGCGGACCATGATTCTGTGGTGCATCGGAGGGGCCGATGCGACCGAAGAAGCACAGGACGACGGGATCGAACGATCTGTTCCGGGCGCGGCTGGACCAGATCATCAATCTGAAGCACGAGCTGGTTCTGCTCGCCGGCAAGATCGATTGGGACTGGATCGACGGCGAGGTCGCGCCGCTCTACAGCGAGAATGGCCGGCCCGGGATCGAGACCCGGTTCATGATCGGGCTGCTGTTGCTCAAGCACACTTACGGGCTGTCCTAAGGGCGTTTGCGAGCGCTGGGTTCACGACCCGTATTTCCAGTTCTTCACCGGGCAAGAGTTCTTTCAGCATGCCTTCCCGCACGAGCGCTCGGAC
>NZ_JBEPRI010000040.1:0-18416 GCF_040548265.1 Bradyrhizobium sp. F1.13.3
GCCCATCATGGATCGACCTCGCCGAGATTCGCGTCAACACAACGGAATCACGGTTCGTGACTTGTCTCAACCGACTTTTGCAACAAAATCGGCCAGAACCGGACCTTCGTTGCTGGCTTTCTCGCGGATCACAAGTAACGCATAGTATGCCGTATCGCTATCTCGACCTATCAAGCATCCTGCCGTCGTTCGATGCCCGGAAAGCAACATAGCACGGACGACATGGCAGGCGGCCTGCGCGGCTGCACTTGGGGAGTGATCCATAGGCCGAGCTGAACGATCTCTCGTTCATCCACCATACATCCGACACGGCACAATACTTGCTACACTGCGGGGAGGCCGATTAGTGCGTGCGGAGTTGTTCCCAGATGGGACGAAAGCCGGCGAGCCTTCTTCAGATCGGTCGCCAGTTTTATCTTCTCTCTCAAAACGAGGATTTCGGAATATTCCTTTTGGATCTCTGGGTGGATGCGAAGTGCTTCAAGCTGCTGGGCGGTCAGTTTGAGAATCGCGGCAATATGCGTACTCTGGATGTGGTGCATGGCAATCAAATCCGCTGTTGAAAAACGGAACGGAAACGATACCGCGAACTGCGGTGCGGCGTCGCCTGAATAAACAGCCAACATTACTGTCGTTTGATGCAGCGCCTTTCCTTTCTAGCGGAGCTTCCTAATCAATTCGCGGAGGTCTGCGGCATAATCTTCGATGATGCGCCCTCCGGGCCTCGTCGCTCTCGCGGGGTTGCCCTTTCTGGCTTGTCCGGCGGCTTATCAATCATGGCGTCACACCATCCGTCCGGCGGCAGACAGCTTTGATCTGGATCAATTTTTCGCTCCAGGGTGAGCGCGATGCGTTGGAGTCCGCAATGGGTCAGAATGCGAAAAACTCAACGTGAGCAAATCTGGTCCGTCATGCCTCGGTGAGCGGGCCTCGTGGAGGGGCGCGACTTTGCCGATTGGCCAACACCCAAAACGGCCGCCCTATCGGATCGCTTCTCAGCGCACGCGAGAATTATGTCGAAACATGAGCTAAGGAGCTCAGAGCGGCAGCACATGATTGGTAGTCAAGCCGCACCACGTTGTGGTGTTGCTGCAATCATTCGCCAATTTCGGCGAGCTGCGGCGCAGGACGAAGCACACGCCGCAAAGTGTCCGCTTCCTCCACATGACGCGGCAGGTGAAGGTTTCGGAATGTTCGTCGAACGATAGCGCAAATTCTCTGGCGAATATGTAGTACGGCGTGGAGATGCAGGCTCCCAGGGTGCTGATGTCGCGCACCACGCACGGATGGGTCCCACTCAATCCACCAAACGACAGCCGCGCCGCCCGGTTGATCGGTATCCGCTCCATCGCCCGACGTTCGACCATGGCGAGATTCTCCAAATGAGGAGGTAACTTCCAATCGAGCGATCGCAGCGATCGCGATTGCACCTCTACGTCTTCCGATCCCGCCGAGCCCGGAAAACGGCAATATCTGCACGTTGATCTGCACGGCCTAGGCTAACAAGCAGTATTATTGTCTCATTAAAATTAAACCAGACCGCGTGGTTAATCCGCCGACGTTGGTGCCACCTTACAAGCAAATGAAACCGCTCAAGGACAGGTCTTTTTCCGCGAAAGTGAAGTATTTCACAGCACTTTCACAAACCTGAGCTACTATTAGTTGAACTTAATGGATCATTTTATGTCTCGGCCTGACGACGGTGGTTTTTAAATAGTCATAATAAGGGGTGTTGATGAGTAGGCGTGGTCAGGGGCACAACCGCATGACGGTTCTGCACGAACGCGTTTGGTTTCTAAGATCTCAGCTGACAGAGCTTCAGAACCTTCGCAGCCGGGTTGAGCAAGCCGAGGAACGAAAAGTCGGCAAACGTTCAAAAGTCACAGGTGTCTCGGCGATGCGTCGCCGATTGCGGCGACAGCGGCGTTTTGTTTTCTAGCCGCAAACCGTGGCGACGAACGTGCCGTAGGCTCGCAGCCACGAAAAGCCTTCATCAAAGATCGCTCTGGCCGAAAAACGCGCCCGCGTTGACTTGTTCGGCTTTGGGTCAAAATCGGCGGTCGCGGCAAGTGCAGCTCGGCGTCGGTTTACCTTTGTCAGCGGACATCACGCCGCTGAAGCGCTCTTCGGGTTAAGTCATGAACGGACCCCCCCTTCTCGCTCGGAGAGTCGTAGTCGGACCTCCATTCGGAGAGGTCGCTGTTCTATCCGCGGTTGGTCGGCGGCTAGACCCGTCGGGCGCAACAAATGTTCTTGTTTAGACGCGGTAGCATCGGCAGTAGTGTGCGTTTGCGCGCCCTGCGTGCGCTCTATCAAAGCTTCATCAAGCAAAATGGCCCGGAAGCGCGTGCGCAACGTCTTCTGCGCGATTGGTTATCTCCACAGCAGCGTGCGCAATATGATGCCGAGGTTTTTTCGAAGACACCGGCTCTCACACCGGCCGACGATATCGAATTCATCAGGGCACCATGAGCAATGTTTTGCAGCTTGATGAAGAAAAGCAGCCTAAGATCGGCTGGTGTTTCGTTCCCGAACGGGCTCTGCTAGCTGGCGACGTGATGCTCGCCCAGAAGATCGCGCTCGAAACCGACGAAGCCGCGGTGCTCGCGCTTGCCCACCGGTTTTCTCCGAGACTGCCCTCTCTGCCCCGAGTAGCGCGGCGCGCTTACTAGGCCTCTCTTGGGCGGGGCCACCGCTTGCGACAGCGGCAGCCCCTAGCGGCGGAGGCGGCGTTTACCTCCGCGGCTACAGGTAGCCTCAACCCGGCGATCGCTTTGTGCAATGTGATCTACCTGTTAGGCCTTACCCGGCGGCTTCTCAAGCTGCTCCTCGACGAACATCAGGATAAGACGTCGCGCGTCCTTGTCTGTGATCTTCTGGAAGGCTGTGATCAGGCGCAGCATCTGCAGATCTTCAACTGCATTGGTCATGGCAAAGACCTCATCAGAAAAACGGAACGCTGAAATACGTGAAATTATGCAGCCGTTTTTCCCGGAAAGGAACATGGAATTTGGTTGAAAGTTAAACCTCCGCTGGCTCGCTGGCGGAGCGGCCCCGGCCACCCTCAAGAGCCGGGGCCGTGTCTCCGCCCGGTCGATTGTATGGAGTAACCGTATGCGTACTTCGCCCGCGATCGTGCCGGCCGATCGCCTCGACCCGACATCTACCTTGTGCTCGAAGACTTCGGCGCGCGTGCCGGCTGCGCATGACGAGACGGACAAAGCGGACACCGATCTCGAAGCCGTGCTGCAAGGCCTCCTCTCCGGCCAGTACGCCTATCAAGTCCGGATCGTCTGCTTCAACGCGATAGAGGGATGGTCGCGCGACGCCACCTCCGACGTCGCCGACGCGCTGGCCCGGCGCATGGTCGACAACGACGAGGAGCCTGCCCGCCCTCGAGGGTTTCATCAGCGCCAACGCGAGCAGGCGCTTGGACATACAGCTCACGCTGCCGCTGAAGGGCGCCGCAGCGTGATGTTCCGGGAGGGCAAGGCGGAAGGCCCTGCGCCGGAAAGCGAGCGCCACTTCATCCGCTGCCCGATCTGCGACAAGGCCAGCAAGACTACCCACCGTCGGCGGGGATCTGGAAAAGACCGAGTGCACGCCCCGCCTGACCCCGGCATCCGAGCTGCGAGGCTGCTTATTGTTGGAACGCCATGCCGATCTAGCGAAACGCCGCATCCGCATTTCGCAGCGTGTTCGTGTTGCGAGCGCTTGGACCTACAGAGCGTCACATTCCCGGATGAACTCGCGCGTACCGCTGCCGAACCTCCAACTTCTCGCGCCACTCCGTTGCGCCTCAGGAGCGTATGGCGTCAATCGCGTGGGCGATCAGGATTGCAGCGCTGACTGCGATGATGATGACTAGCAGCCAAGTGATCAAGTTCGTCTCCATCCCCGCCGTGGAGTGAACGCGCTCAACCGCGCACAGTCAAAAACAACCCGCCGAAAAGCTTAACCTCGGCGCTGGGCTGAGGATTCGAGGCAACTCTTGCGTCCGGATTCGGTCCTATCGGCGAATGGGCCCGCCATCCAAGTTGTGTTGCCGTGATCCTCAAAGCGCAATTCGGGCGTCGGATTACTACCGGCTTGCAGCGAGTTTGCGGCTTCTAGATGCTTGCAACGTATTTATCTGGCTGGAGGCATACTCACCGGTAGCATCCTTAGTGTTCAATGCCTTCTTGTACTCGGCGACGTCCTTTTGGACAGGAGACGTTACAGATCCGACAGACCATCTTTCGGCTAATGTCGGAGTTTCGAGCCCTGGTACCATTTGAAAATAGTTGAAGCTTAAAGCATCCGTCTGTACTCTAGGATGTTCGCTAGCGATCTATCTAGAATGCGACCGACATATTCGTGTCGCGGTCCGCCAATCTTTCCAGCTCAATCTACGCTGTTTCACGGAAAGCGTGAACTGAATGTCACCTTCCTCTACCGACAAGATCGCGCTCTTTATCGATGGAGCCAATCTCTACGCGACGGCGAAAACTCTGGGCTTCGACATCGATTACAAGCGCCTGCTGAAGGAGTTTCAGAGCCGCGGGACGCTGCTTCGGGCGTTCTACTACACCGCGATCATCGAGGATCAGGAGTACTCCTCGATCCGCCCGCTGATCGACTGGCTCGACTACAACGGCTACACCGTGGTGACCAAGGCGACCAAGGAGTTCATCGACGCCTCCGGCCGCCGCAAGGTCAAGCGCAACATGGACATCGAGCTCGCCGTGAACGCGATGGAGCTCGCCGAGCACATCGATCAGATGGTGCTGTTCTCGGGTGACGGCGACTTCCGCTCCCTGGTCGAAGCCGTTCAGCGCCGCGGCGTGCGGGTCACCGTGATTTCCACAATCGCAAGCCAGCCGCCGATGATCGCCGACGAGCTGCGCCGCCAGGCCGACGTCTTCACCGACCTCGTCGAGCTGCAGTCCAAGCTCGGCCGCGACCCGTCCGAACGCTCCGCCCTGCGCGATCGCGATGCGCGTGGACACATGCCAAAATTCTTGCAGGAACCGAAGGGAACGACCCACAAGACTAGACCCTGAAGGCGGCGCCCGCATTCCACCAGTGCGGATGGGCCGTTAGCATTTGTCACTTGAGATATTGGCGACTGCTCGATGTCGCTTGCATGAAGCGGGCGGCATCCGGCATCATGTTTTTGCTGGCGAAGCGAACCTGCTGTGGCTCTGAAGAACCCCGACGCCATTGCCGTCATCGTGACCGCCCTCCGGCTTTCTCACGGCGACGAAGCTGCACGAGCCATGCTGGTCGGCGGCATGAGCCTGGCCGCGCTGATAGAGACGATGTTCTCCGCACCGATCGGGCGACGCGATGCCGTTCACAACATCACACGCGCGTTGGACGACTTCGCAATTTCGCCGGAACTCGGTCCGGTCTGGCACCTTCGCTACGTTTACGAAAGTCATGGGTCGTTTCGCGTCGTCGATATGGAGATTGCGACGCCAACCGGCACACTGTCCAGTAAAGACGTCTGGCTTCGTCTGCCGGTCTAGCTACCTCGCCACCTCTGCAATGTGACCAGTACTGTCCACGATTAGCGAGCGCGCGGTGCCTTCCTTGACGGCCTTGTAGGTCTTTATCTTTCCGGCTGGTAGTTCCTGGATATGCGAATAGCCGGCGGCGCGAAGCTTAGATCATCTCCTCCGACGTCAGGCTGAGCGCGGACGAGGATCCCCAAACCAGTGCGAGGGCAGCCGTGATGAAAGATCGCAGCACTTGCCCTCGCTTGCGCGCTCGCCGCCACCGGGTTGGCCCGCTAGCCTAATTGGCCTCAGACCCGAAAAACGCCTCCAGCCCCGTGTCTATCGCCGCGATGTCTCGCTCTGTCTGGGCAATCGCCGACCTGCAATCAAAGCTCTCCCAGGCTTTCAGGTCGACCGCCAGGCGCTGGCGGTGCATCCTTAGATCCTCAAGCAACTGGCGGTCTCTCAGTCTCGCGTAACTCCCACAACCTAAGGACCTCATTTTAGCTAATTTTCAGATTTAATTCTATCTAAAAAACGTATTTAATGTAACAATCCAATTTAACGTGGTATTTATTTAAGCCACGCCGGGTTGGATCGGCTACCGAGATTCTAACGAACTCTTTTGAAGCAGTAGGTGCGACGACAATCGACGTGCGCTCTGCGGGGCGAACCCTTTTTTCGGAGAAAAGCTATGGAGCAGAACAGTTCTCATTCGACACGCAACCCAAAGTCCGGCTCAATCAGCTTCGGCCGTTCAAAAGCAAATTGCTTGATCCGCAGCATCTCTGTATACGGTGCCGCCCTTGATATTGCAGGAAATGAAAAGATTCCCGACGAATTCGCGCTGACTGTCATTCCGGACGGTGACCCACGTCGCTGTTCAGTCGTCTGGCGTAAAGAAAAACGTATCGCCGTCGCATTCTATTGATACGCCGCCAACTCATGCGGATGCAGGATTCAGCAGCGGCAAGCCGCCTCAATTTGCAACCTCGAGCGCTCGTTAGCCAACGCGTATTTTGCCAAGGGCAAGGCGCCGCCAGCCTACGTATGCGCGATTACGGACTCGCGGCCCGACGCGTCGTTGTCCGGTAAGACGCGCCGGGCCTGACCATTCCCTGCTTTCCCCGTAAGGTTTGGCTGTCCCAGCATAGAGCGATTCTACAAGCGACTTATACGTCTTCGTCTCTGTGCACCGCTCCTCTCGGTTCGGAGCAAAAGTCCCATGTCTCGGGCCACACGTTAACGGACGCAATATACCTTCCAAGCTCGGTTGCGATTTCACCCGCGGTCGAGCCAAACGTTGGTTTGCGGTTTCGCACGCGCCAAGCTCCGGGTTCGCAGGGGAGATTAGCAAAATCGTTCCGCTCTTGGAACGAAATGCCCACTGCATGGACTTCTGTTCTACCGAATTTGTATTTGCAAACGAGACGAAGCTAGGGCAGAATTTTCCTCACCGGGGCTGGTTGCATATTTCACTTGGTCCTTTTAACCCGGCTTCATTTGACCACGCGAGGGCCGCAGCGATTTAACCTCCCGCTGCGGCCTTCGCCATATGGCGGCAAGCGTGAACCGGTGGGTCTCCGAAGATGGCCGTTCGACAAAGCGCCTGGTCAGTTTTGCTTCCCATGCATACAGGCGATCACGAACTGCCGCTTTGCGCGACTTTGTCCCTTTCCCTTCCGCCCGCACTCGAATAACCACGTTCGGTAGCGAGCCGCTGGCGCTTTCCAATTTCTGAGGGTTGCGAGGCGCGCCCTGTTGAGCCTGTACAGCGCCTCCGACCAAAGCCAGAGCAATGGAAGCAAATAAATTCGGCCTAATCATTCTGCGCGCTCTCTACCTGCAGTTGATCAAATCACTACAAGATAATAGTGGCCCTGCCTCGGCAATCGCTCTCAATGTTTGCCCGGCGGCTTCATTTTCGCTCGTCGGCTCAGGGGACACCTGGCAGGTCGGCGGAGCCTCAAGCGACTTTTCCCCTACCTACGACGCGCAGTAGCTCGCGCGCGCCTCGACCTACTAGGAATCGATAATTTGTGAGGTACTTACGATGCCGCTTTGATGGCGGCATGCACGCTCGCCGTCGATACACAAAAATGGGCCGGTCACTATCCGCCCCGCAGCCCCGCTGAATGGCTGGCTGACAGCCATGTGACCTGCAGCAATCCAGTGCCTGAACGGCCGCTGCGATCGCAGGGTCGACGTGCGGCTCGACACACTCCCGCAAGATCAGCCTTGGTCGCGCGTCGGCTTGCGCATGGTCTGCTCAGCATGCGGCGCCGCAGGATCTGTGCATATCGTCCCGAACTGGCATGACAAGTCAGGCCAAGCATGGGCGCTTGAGGTTTTGATTCCAGCGATGAAGCACGTTACCGAACGCCCTTTTGCCGATCCACAAGCCGCAGCCCGCAAGCTGCTCGAGCTCGCCGCCGGCATAGAGCCAGTCCAGGACGGCCGTATCCACATCGAGAAGATCAACTACCCTTTCCTCTCCACGCTCAAGGGAAGCCGCGCGGAGTTCGGCGCCGGCGTCAGGTGCGCTGTCGAAAAGGGCTGGCTCGAGCTGCATGAGAGCGGCACCTATGTGCGGCTGCTGACGCCCGGGCAGAACCTCTTAGCGTTAGGAACCGGCCCAGGCACAGTCTGCTTGAGTCCGCGCTGGCTCGCGCCCAATGGAGCCGGCGGAGCGGCCCCGGCCCCATCCTTCCAGCCCCACTGAAGCCGGGGCCGTCTCTGAGCCGGGCGGCCTTGCCTTACTCCTCAAGGGCGGAGCTCGGAGAGGGTCCGCCCGAGCCCCTATCAAGCGCAACAGCGTCCTCCCTCTAGGACCGCTCGGTATGCTCACAAACTTAAATCACGCGACGGCTTGAATGATCTGTGCACTTCAGTCATGGGGATTAGGCCGCCCACTGAGGCGGCCTTACTCTTTGGTCTCGGTCCAAGTCTGCGCGCCGCATTGGCACTTGAACATTCGCACGATTTTACCGTTTTGCGGGTTTAGCATCTTCAACACGGAGCCGGGCTTCCTGCCACACTCGCCGCAGGGCCTCACCGGGCCAGGGTCAAAGCTCGAAAACACTTCGTTCTTAAAATCGCGGTCCACTACTATCACCAAGCCATTGAGCGACTCTAAGTGCCATATTGTACACTTGTTCCAACGGTTTCCAACGATGACCCCAGACGAATACTCTCAAACTGGCGGAGCGATACCGGAAGGTGCTGGAAACGGCCAAGGACGCCTTCACGCGCCACCATCTTGAAACGATGGAACGGAGCTACCGGACCTTGGCTGATAGCGAGCGGGCGCTGCGCAAATCGGGGCGCCTCGCGGAGGCCTTGGACAGGCTGGAAGGCCGCCAGCCCGAACCGGCGGGCCTGAGATTGTTGCGCGGAAGCATCAAGCTCCGACGGTTGCTTAAAAAATCTACCCCTTCATGGGGTGGCACGCTCTTTGCCAATTGAACCTCCCAGAGCATGGAGGCGTGCATCGATGGGACAGCGACAGCGTATCTTACGACGCCCGAAGCCCAGTTTGACACATATCGCCCGCGAGCTAGTGAAATTGCTGGACGAGATCGAGGAGCTCGATGAGCTGAGAGAAAGGGTCCGGCTCGCAGAGGCCAGTCGGGTCTTGCATTAGGGCTCTCGCCGCTTCCGGAAAGGGATCACCCGTCCCCCGCTCGGCGCGCTCCGTTCGCGGTCGCGGTTGCTCCACCGGGGTCGCGGTGGCAGGATGCGCTCTCTTGTTGCGACAAGCTGTGGCTCAGTCGAAACATGGAGGGCGCGCCGGATGCTTGCCCCGAACGAGCCGTTAGGATGGCTCCTGCGGTTGCCATTGCAGATCGTCTCGCCAACCGCTGTGGCGCGAATCCTGATGGGGCCGAACCGTGGCCTGAAGTGGGTTGTCGGGGCTGGTAATCATAGTTGCTGGCTCGGCACATACGAACGCGTCATCGCAAAATCGATCGCTGCACGGGTGAAACCGGGAATGACGGTATTCGACGTCGGTGCGCACGCAGGATACTACACGCTGATGCTCTCTCGGCTTGTTGGGCATCAAGGCCGGGTGTTTGCCTTCGAAGCGAACCCGGAAAATGCAAAGAAGCTTCGCCGGCACCTGCACATCAACCGCGTCAAAAACGTCGATCTGATCGAAGCCGCCGTCTCCGACCAAAGCGGGATGGCCTTCTTCGAGATCAATGCGCACCTCGGGAAATACGGCTACATGGGGACGCTCGCCGAAACGGGAATCCCTGTTCAGACCGTTGTGCTGGACGACTTTCCTGTCCCGGATCTAATCAAAATGGATATAGAAGGAGCCGAAACACGCGCGTTCGTTGGAGCCTCCCGTCTGCTCTCAGAGCAGAGAACGGCGATCTTCCTCGCACTGCATGATCAAACTCTCGCAGAAGCGCCCGCCATTCTCAAACGCCACAACTTCCTGCTGCAGCCAATCGCGGAGCGAGAGATGTGGGCCATGCCCGCGAGAGCTCCAGATAAATAGTTGCGCTGCGGAAGGGCGCTCCTGGGGTCCGCCGATGCTCTTGTTCATCCTTGGTGGATGGGATTTTGGGTCGCGGGCGGCTTTAAGCGGGCGGCTCGAACCCCACTAATGCTAATGCAGCCCTTTTTCGGGCGCCCTGGCGCGACTTATCGCTCGCCGCCACCCGTAAATTTCCCAATATCGCTCGCATCGAGCTCATTCGATCATTTCGGAATGAGATCGTCTAAGCCAAAGGAATGGACTGAGGCTGAGCGAAGGCGGCTTGCGTGGCTCGCGCGTCGCCGTGTCGTGTCGGAGATAGCGGCGCTACTCGGTCGGCATGCCGGCTCCGTGAGGAGAATGGCACGCGCAATGGGCCTTATTCTGAAAAAATAAACTTGCCAACCTTCTAGCCTCATCCCTCGCACTAGCTCTCCGGTCCATTAGCTCCTGAGCTGCGGCGGGTCCCAAGGTCGAAGCCGCTAATCCACCGTTTTACAACCTGGGAAAACTGCCCCTGGGGAAGACGACAGCATTTCCGAATCACCTGGACGTGCTCGCCACGTTGGACCGTTGCGGAGTGCGGGCGTGAGCCAGTTCTTGTCCGTATTGCTGTAGCACTGGCTCCGACGTTGACCGTCTGCTTCGGCGTTGCGGCATGGCGCCAGTCCTCGGGCAAAGACACCGACATCACTGCCACTATTCCGCATCAGGAAAACGGCTGGCGAGCGAGGCCGAGCAACTGACGTCTTAGCTGGCGTCCGTATTTTTACCGATTCAGCGAACGTCGCATTGATCTCTCCCCCTAGTTGCGCTTGGATAGCGCCAACGGGGGCGAGAATGCGTTGGATTGCGATCGCCGGGCTATGCCTGGCGCTGGGCGGCTGCGGCACGAAATATCAAGAAATGGGATTTTCAGGCGGCGTCGCCGCGCAGCAGATGACTGCGGACACATGGCGCATTCAGTCGCGAGGCAATGCCTATACGAACTCGGCCACCGTGCAGGACTACGTTCTGTTGAAGGCCGCGGAAACTACTCAAGCCGTCGGCGGCACGCACTTCCAGATTATCCGCGCGGCCGACGCAAGTCGGGCCTCGACAATCGTGACTCCCGGGACGAGCAACACTACGTTTGTGGGCAATCAAGCTTTCACGACCACCTCGCCGGGCAGCGTCGACACAGTGATCAAGCCGGGACAGGACGTCTATGTACGCGTGCTGAAGCTGACTCCTGGTCCGCCGCCTCAAGGCGTCTATTCTGCCCAGGAAATTATCCAGTTCGTCGGCTCTCGGGTCGAGCGCCCAAATTGATGTCGAAGCAACGATGCGCAAAACATTATGCGCGACCCTATTCAGCGCGTCTGCATTCGCGGCTTGTGGTGACAATGGTGGTCCGGGCTATCGCAATCAGACTGGGAAGTGCGTGGGCTGGGAGGCGCTCGCACGTCAATGCGGGAACGCACCCCAACTGCCAGCTCCCATCTCTAGCGCCTTAGCCGCGAATTTCTGGAGTCCGATAAGAGCCCTTAGCGGACTCCAGGAGAGCAACGCCCTACCCCTGCCGGAGTCGGCTTTTGGGCCCGAAGCGGACGTCCATTCCAACATCACCGCAACAACTTGTAAGGGCCGTGAACCTAGTCAGCAACCTTGACCAACGCAAAACCACAAAACTCTGCTAGGTTCGACCGTCCGGGCGTGTGGCCCGTGCGGGGAGGCAATGGTGACAGACTCTGAAGTCTCCAGCGACCGACCGAATAAACCAGCATCCGATGGTGACCCACTCAACAAAACGCCATCTGACGACGAACCTCCGGACCAATCGGCATCGACTCGCAACTTCAAGGGTCGCTTCCGGGTGCGAATGCAAATGATCGGCGGGGCGCTCGCTTCGATTGCGGCTATCGGTGCGATCGCGGGTGGCCTCGTCGGCTATTGGACTGTGTGGAAGACGCTCCGCACCGACGTGTTTCCGGACAAGCAACAGACGCAGAGGGAGGCCACTGCCCGGCCCGACATTGCTCCCCGCTTTTCACTTGTCATTCTGCCGTTCGCAAACGTCAGCAATGATCTGGAGCAGGACTATTTCGCCGATGGCATCACGACCGACCTGACGACCGACCTCGCGCAAATGCCCGGCGCGTTCGTTATCGGACGCGGAACGGCGTTTACATACAAGAACAAGCAGATCGACTTCAGGACGCTCGGCAAGGACCTTGGCATCCGCTGGGCGGTCCAGGGCGCGGTGCGGCGCAACGGCGATCAGGTTCGGGTCAACGTATCACTTACGGATATCGCGAGCGGTCGGGACGTCTGGTCCGATCGTTTCGACGGCGACCGTACGAACCTCGCCGCCTTACAGGACCAGATCACAGCGCGGCTCGCTCGCTCGCTTAACATTGAACTGATCCAAGCCGAAAGCCGTCGCAGCGAAGTGGACCGTTCGAGAAATCCCGACGCCACGGATTTCACGATGCGCGGCTGGGCAAAACTCTATGGGCCGCAGTCGAAGATCCAAAACGGTCAGGCAATGGACCTATTCGATAACGCGCTACGCCTCGATCCGGACAACGTTGAAGCCATTATTGGCAAAGCGCGGTGTCTGGCGGCTGGTGTGAACAATCGATGGTCTTCGTCCGTTGTTGAAGACAAAAAGCAAGCGATCTACCTCATCGACAGAGTTCTGTCCAAAACCCCGGCAAGCGCGAGTGCTCATACGACCAAGGGAACCATTCTTCTATTTGGACGTCCTGAGGAGGCATTGGCTGAATACGATGCGGCGCTTGAAATTGATCCAAATAATCCAGCTGCCTACGCTGCTAAAGCAATTGCACTCGTCGCCTCCGGGCGCGCGCGTGAAGCCTTCTCGCCGGTCCAGTTGGCTCTCCGTCTCAGTCCCAGAGATCCTTTTGCTTTCCAATGGCACTTCTGGCTCTGCCATGCACACTTGCACTTGCACCAATATGGAGAAGCCATCGAGGAATGCGGGCGCTCGGTCAATCTGAACAACTCGCACATGTACGCTTATGTAGATCTGACATCGGCTTATGGAGCCACGGGGCAATTGGAACAGGCACAGCGGAGCTTGACTGAATTGAACAAGCTGCGGCCAAACTTCACGGTCCACTGGTACCGTGATCTTGTTTACTCAATGTCAACGAACCCGCAGTTTCGTCGAGAGATCGACGACATTCTCGATGGGCTGAGGAAGGGAGGGGTTCGGGAGCAATAAGAAGCAGGGCTATTCGCTTGCTGACGTCGGCCTCTTACATCTCGAATGTCACTGATTGGCCCTTAGCCGAAGGTCAATTGAGCGCGTGTCATGTCGGCTGTCAGGGGCAAACCGGACGTCGATCCCACTTGGCGTCCACCGCTGGTTTTGACCCAAAGCGGCCCATCAGGTGAGTCGCTTGTCTTACTTAATTTCAACCGTTTCTTTGGCGTCCTCCGTCCGTCGGGGGTACAAGACCAGAGCCGCTGGTCGCATTTAGAACTGAACGTGCAGACGCTTGCTCACCGACTAGGAGAGCACGATGAACTCGCAATCGGAAGGCCTCCGCGCTATGGTCTCTCGCCCTGCCATGATTGTTTCCACGGCGGTTTTCTTAGCGTTGTCTTGCCTGGCGAGCCAGAACTGTCGCGCCGAAGACAAGGCGGTCAGAATTGTCGTGCTTGGGGATTCTCACACTGCCGGTAGCGGTATCGCTGTTGGCTACCGCTTTACGGACCAACTTGAATTTGCATTGAGCGCCAAGGGAAAAGCAGTTGTAATTTTCAATGCCGATGTTGTTCATGATACAGCTGCAAACGGCCTTGCCAGATTGGATCGAGCGGTCCCGGACGGGACCGATGCGGTAATTTTGCAGCTGGGCGGAACTGATATGTTGAGAGGCACCGATCCAAACGTCACTCGCGCAGCGCTCGCGGCGATTCTGCAAAACCTCCAATCCCGGCGAATTGTCGTCCTCCTTTGCGGAGCGCGACCTCACACCAACTTCGGGCATGAATACGAGAAAGCCTTTGCTGCGATGTTCGTCGGACTTGCCGGCGAGTACAATGTGCTGCTCTACGAAGCTTTTGACGACGCCTTTGTCGACGATCCTCAGCTTAAGACTCTGGGCGGCCTGCATCCCAATCCGACTGGGCTCAAAGAGGTCGTCACGCGCATACTGCCCAAGGTCGAGGCTCTCATAGACCGCGTGAGCCTCGGAGACCGTTGATGCTCTAGTGCAGCTTCATTTCCGCTTCTGGGCCCTTAGCGGACTTACTCATCAGCTGGTTCTGACATCCGATAACCGTCCTTAGCGGACACCAGGATTCCCGCACCGTGTGCTCACCCTGAGAGAGTGGACGAGGGCCGGGAAGCCACTCACTTTCAGCGAGATGCGCGAGATGGGCCTACGCGATGTTCTGGTCTACTGCCACTCCGGCCACAACGTTGCACTCAGCGCCGATCGCTGGTCGGACGATGTTCGCCTGTCTGATATCGAGGCGCGTTTTGTATGCGCCGGATGCGGCAACCGAGGGGCTCAGGTCAGACCGGATTTTAGCGCCGGCAAGCCGCCGCAGTTTGCGAGATCGAGCGCTCGTTAGAGGAACGAACGCGCAGAGGAAAAATTGGACGTTTTGCTAGCTCTCTTCTTCGAGCTGGCGGAGCGGCCCCGGCATCAACCCTCAGGCCCCCAAGCCGGGGGGCGTCTCTCAGTGCGCCAGCTTCCGCTGAATTGCCAAAATGTCCCGGTGCCTTTCGACCGCCACGCTTTCATCTGCCAAATGGCATAGGCGACCGCTAAATCAAACTGGCGCCGAGGTGGTACTGCAAAAAGCCGGCCTCAGACGACGATTCCTGAGGCCGGAAGTTCTACGCGTCCGCTCCGAGACATCGCCCGGAGCTGGAGGCGAACGCACCCAGATTGCCGATTGTTCCCGATCTTTCGGGACCTGAGAGCCGGCGCACTGATGCATGTTAAGCCTTCTGCCGATTGTGAAATTGATCATATTGCGAGCCAGAGATGCTGCGGTACGATCATCGCACCGGGGCTGGCCGCATATTTCACCTAGTCGTTTTTCACCCGGAATTTTTGACCGCGCGGGCCGCAGCAGCAGTCCTCCTGCTGCGGCCTTCGTGTTCACGGCTCTTAGTACCAATGACTTCGGCGTCCTGTGACATTGGAGAAGGTATTATGTCCAAAGAGAAAAATTGCCTGATCGTTCGTGCTGCGGGACGACAACTGGACCTGTTACGCGGCGAAGCCTCCCGCATCGCTAAAGGCAGCAACGTCGATTGGTGGATCGATCAGGCGGAGGTCGGCACTCGCTTCTGCTTCGAGGATACAAAAGCAAAAGAGGCATTCGTTCTCGTTTGTGACAACTTCAGTATTCCCTGCCAAGACGCCTAGCCCAAAGCCGACTTTGCAAGCCCCCCGGCAGTGCGCCAGCAAGCGGCCTCAATTATTTTGCCAAGCGCATGGCGCCGCCAGCCTGCGTAATGCGCGATTACGCACTCGCGGCCCGACGCGTCCTTGTCCGGTAAGACGCGCCGGGCCTAACCATTCCCTGCTTTTCCCGTAAGGTTTGGCTGAGCCAGCATAGAGCGATTCTACAAGCGACTTATCCGTGTCTGTGCAATCCCCAGAACGCAATTAGCGGGAGGGCCATGGCCCCGACCCCAGCAACATGAGAACGGTTTCCAGCATGACGAATCAAGCTCCGGCTCGTGTGCAGGATAGCCGGGACGAAATTCGCCTGATAGCCGCTCTGATGGTGGAGACGGGCCGCTGAGCATCTAGAATTTCTCTGACGATCTTTAGCCTCTTCATCGCCGGCAAAAAAAGAATCCGCCGGCGGAAAGGCCCAACTGAGGGCACCTTTCTTATCTCTCTTAATGCCTAGTTGCGAGGAGTCTTGTCTTCTCGGTTGAGCAGGCCGAGCCGTCGCTCCAGCTCTTGCTTTTTGGCCACGAGCCTCACGGCAAGAACGTCATTTACGACCGCGTGGAGTTGCCACAGCTCTTCAACCGACATGCTCTCAAACGGCTTCCGTTCCATGAATCCCCCGACTCACGTGTTCCCACAGCTTGGGCTTACAAGCGGGAGCCGGCAACTCTTTGTCGGTTGAGCGCGGAAGGTTATCTACTGTGACGGCGTGTGCGCGATTTTTCGGAAGCTCGCCGACACGACCTCGACAGGTAGCGTCGCAACTCAGCTTGCATTAATCGGTGTCGCAACACGCCCAATTCGGCAATCTGATGTTCTAGAAATGCGAAACGTTGATGCAAGGCGATAGCGGCATACGGGATACGATCAGAAATACTCATCACGACCTCAAAATAATAAAGACCGCAAAAACATCTCGACAATCTGAGCAGTACGCCAGAAGACCGACACAATTGCAAGGCGAAGCCATTTCGCATTTGCACACAGCTGGCAAAGACGTGGGCCGCGAGTTGAGGCTTTGAAGGAACGGAAAGGCGCGCGGGCATTTGAATTCGCACTAGCTCGCCCAAGCTGGCGGAGCGGCCCTCGGCCTGATCCCCAAAGGACCCTCCAAGCCGGGGCCGTGTCTCCTTCGATGAAGGAGTGTCTAGCTTTGCTCGATGTTTCGTGCGGCCAATTCCTGGTCCAGCTCCTTCAAGCGAACGAGTAGATTTTCAACGATCTCCATGCAGTCAGAATGCCTCAACGAGTGCACGCCACGCGCAGCCAGCTCGCGCTCCAATATTGCAGCCACTATGCTTTGGATGCTCACTAATCCCCCGGCAGGAAAACATTTGCGCCGCCAGATATGGCTCAACAAAGAATTGGGTTCACTCAGGGGAAAGGCCGCAGCGTGGTTCCAGCCCCACTGCGGCCATCCCGGGCAACTGCAAATAGCTTGGTACTCAAATCTCGCCGGTGTTCCGACAGTAGAACACCCCGTTCCGAAAATGGACTCCGTACAACTACCGGTGGCGCCTTGTCACTTCGGAGCGAACATGGCACGGCTGGCTTTCCAGCCCCCAATGCTCCCGGCAGCCGATCTAATTGCGGATTAGAGCGCCGGGAGTGCTAGGCCCACCAGCGTGAACCGGCGAAAGAGCCGCCCACTGACGGCCGCTCGTATCGTTTCTCGAGTCCACGCAGGACTGCCAAGGTGCGCTGGGCCTGCCGCGGGCAACGCCTCAGAGAGTGACGCTGGTTTAAGTTTTTACGCCAGCCCGAATCATGCACTTAGTGCGTGAGCTTTGAAGGACTGCCATGAGCGAGGCTTCACATGGGAAGGCCTGCTGTAGTTCGGACCCTAACGGTCACAATCGACGGTGTTGCGCATCACGGGACATATTTTGTCCAGAACTCCATCGTGTACCTGCAATCGGCGCTTGGAAGTAAGGCAACCCACGTGGGAGGGGTGCCGCCAGAAATGACGGCCAAGCTGCTCCTGTCTGAACTCGTTCGCACCCGCGCTGGGGCAGCGCACTAAGATCAGAACCAGCTGCGGTTATTTTGGAAGCACGCCTGTTTGGTGCGGTCCCAGATGAAATCCCCGCCGCCGCAGGGTGGACGGGGGCGAGAGGTCGCCGGGCATTCGTTCCGAACCTTGGCTCCCGTGCCCCAGCCGTCGACGACACATGCGCCACCGCTTGTCCTATGACAGCCCTCGCCACAGCCACCCGCGGCGTGTGCCCCACTAGCAGCAGCAGCGAGAACCGTGGTCGCGAGGAGCATTCCTTGTAAGATTTTTATCACTGCCAGACTCCTGAAAGCGACTGATCCCGAGCGAGAAGGACGAGATAATAGCTCCTGCCGTGCCTCTTAGCTACGATCAGCGCGGCGCGAAGTCCTCGGCGCCGCACCGAACCGCTCGAGGGCTGCGCTCCCCAGTTCGAAGCTGTTGATCCAGCAAATTTCTACAACCTCTGAAAAAGCGACTAGGTCAGCACAGCTGCATTTTCGAATCATTTATTGTCTCCGTACTGGAGAAACGTTCTGTTCCGGAGGCGCGTGTGAGCCGCTTTGTCTCGGTCGGCTCTTGCTGGCCAACTTGATGCTAATGCTATGTTTCGGCTTGGCGGCGTGGCGCGTTTCGGGAGGGTGGCGCTGGTAACGCCACAGGAACGGCGCGTGGCTGGGTGCACACCTCGGCTAACTGACGTATCCGCCTACCCCTTCGCGCGTATTTTCTCGCAACGGCGTCCTTGAGGCGAGCTTATTCATCTAGCTTCATCCTTGACGATGACTGTCAGGCAAGCTGGTGGGCCTGCGCCGTCCAGCTCCGAGCGATATAGTCGATCAGTCAATAATATTGACGCAACCGGAGCGCGCGTATTGCCGAAATTTCCCGAGTGTGGCGGGCTAGGCACATCGCCTGCTGATTGGATCGGCTAGATTCGAGCCGGGAATGCCGGACACCAGAAAAAGAACCGGTGTCGTTCGGGTGAAACGTGGATGGAGCGAAAATATGAAGAAGTTGATGTT
>NZ_JBEPRI010000041.1:0-14388 GCF_040548265.1 Bradyrhizobium sp. F1.13.3
TCCCCAGGAGGGGGGGCGCCGCCCCCGAATGGCCGCGGGGGGGGGGGTGGGGGGGCTTGTATTACTTAGCGTTGTTGGGGGCCCGGGACTTTGTGGTCCCAAACGCCCCCCACTGCCGATCCGGGACCTCGCCCAGCGAAGACAAAATGCGAAAACCCCGGCAAGAGTTTTTCTTTTGCGCGCCAGGCATCGCGCGGAAGCGCCATGACTGGCGCGATTTGACCGGAGTGGTGTCCGGTCGATGACTTGGCCTCTGGCTGCTCTCGTAACGACTGCTCGAGCCTGGTTCTGAAGCGGAATTGGCTGCTCAACAGCGCAGCTATCGCCACAATGATTGCCGTCAGTAGGCCGGCCACCAGCGCGTCCGATACCAGAACGGTTGCAGAGCCTTCTGGGCGATCACGTAGTGCTTCGCGGGGGATTCTCATTCCGTGATACAATTGGCGGGAATGCGAAGGAGACCGGGGATTGGCAAATTACCGGCTGCTGGAGAAGCGGGCGATGGCGGCAGACGACGCCAAAAAGCCTCAAGCCAAGCCTGCAGCCAGACCTGTCCGGGACCAAACTACACGAGCAGAGCCGCACGAGAGAAAACTGGGTCGGTTCGCATTTCGGAAACGCGGCTTCTGCCCAGTGATTCTAGAATTCGCTACTGGTCGGCGAGCCCGTTTGCCTCCACCAAGGCTTCATTTGAACGTAGCGGCTCCTCATACAATTCTCCGAAAGAAATTATTGTGGCCGCACCAGTTTGCTCCGTCTGCGACCTCGAAAGGTCGCCGGTCTTCTCAGAGCCGGCGACGCTGAAATGGGAGATACGCTCCTATAGGTGCCCGATCTGCAAGACCGTGTTACGGCTGGTTGAGCCGAGTGATCACATTCCACGTCGGCGGGGAAAGCTGCCGCCGCGGCCAATCGAGTGACGGCACAATCCTGTCGAACGCCGATACCATCGATTGAAGCCACCGGCGTTGGACGTGCAATTGCGAATCTGCAGCCCGATCTGCCGGTCGCCTGAGAATCCGAGAACACCCTTGGCATCCCATTTGGATCGCGCCCAGAGCCGAGCTTGAGATAGCCATCGTATCCAACCCTAGCCTCAGATTAGGCGAAGGAATCATTATCTAAGCGGCGTTTCGACATGTCCTTTCATTTGCCGTGTCGACCGCGAACCATCAGCGAATTCACCGGAACGCCCGCCTAGGTGGGCTGACCACGTCCAGCAGTGGTTCGGGGCAGGGCGCCTGCGACGGGTTCATGCTGCAGATCTCGCATTTTCCGGAGCTAATAACTGATGATCCCGAAACGCTAGCAAACCTCGTCTATGAAATTCCGGCCGGTGACGAGGAGCCTTACGTCGAGTTCAAGTACGACCTGAGGAAGTCGGAGCGGGAGAAATTCTCCTGCGTCCACGGCCACCACCAACACCTCGCCGGCTTCGTGATGCGGAAAGGTGATGCGCGCTTCCTGGTCGGCTGGATATGCGCCGGCACCATCTACGGCGAGAATTTCGATAAGTACACGGCGGACTTCGACGCAGCCGTTCTTCGGCAAGATGCGCTCAAGCGCGTGCGCGAAATTCGTTCCGCAGTGAATCCCTTCATCTACTATCTCAACTCGATATCCAAGTCAGACGCGTTCAAGCACTTCAACCGGCTCCGGGGCCAGCTCGAAACCCAGATGCCCTGGGTATACGACACGCTGCCAGCAGCCGCTAACATGGACCGGCGAGTGATCGGCGCGTCGTTGCCTAAGCGGCTCTGCGGGCCGGGGCCTGACTTGCGCGAAGAATTCAACCGCCTGATGGCGGATTTCGCGGCAGGGTCGATCACTCTCGCGGGAGAACCGGAGAAAGTCGCCGCGGTAATCGGAGCGGTCCGAATGAAGATGGACGGTTTGGCAAAGCGAGCAGAAGCCGTTCTAGATACCCTCAGAGAGGTCGAGGACTTTTTTCAGCCCGCCGCCTTGGCTGCGATCTGCAAGCTGGCTAACGAGCACGATAACCCGAAGCGTAGGCGGTACGAGGCCGGCCTCTTGTCGATCACCTGCAAGCGGGACCGCGACAAGTCCGTCATCGCCATGCCGAAGGGCTTCGAACTGCCCAGCCGACGGCCGCTCGATGCCTTCCGTGCAGCTCTGGCCGGAGTGAAAGTTTAAGAAACGAAAAGGGCACCTCAGTGATGAGGTGCCCGATCCGTTAGAACAGCCGTTGCAGCAGAAGTACCATCGAAGCCCAACTGGGATGCACGAAGCATCCAAGGCCGAGACGATACGTCGCTCCGTTCGGCTGGCTGGCTTCTAGATGCAGAAAAACACCCATGGGTGCTCTCCTTCACTAGTGCATAAGGACCCTTTCGGTACGCGCCATCATGCAGCAGGCCAGCAAGCAGGGGTTTAAGTTTGTGGGCTTGTCCCCCAACACGCCGCGCGTATTTCGCTAAACTCAGCTGCTATATAGGTGCAGTTTCAGGCCGTTCAATGTCCGAAAAACTACCAAACACTTAACTGTAAATGCTGATCGAAAAATGACCCCCATCGGCGTCTTGGGGACCCCTTTAAGTCATTGGTTGCATTGAACCTGATCCATTGGACCCCCACGCCGATAAGCGTCGAGACCCCGCGCCGAAACACATACTGGCCACTATGTACAGGTTTATCGGAAGTCAGGCGGCCTTCTGCAATCGCTTCCCTGCTGCAAGTGCCTTCGTCAGTACGTCGCTCACGGAAGTCTCCTCGCGGCCAGTAAGGCAGCCAATCGCGAATGCCATTTTTGCCGCTTTGCCGGCGCTGGCGAACTCGCGAGCCCGCTCCAAATGCACGCGAATGTCGTTGAGTATGCCAAGCTCACCCTGAAGTTCTTTCAGGGCACGGCCAAGCTTACGCCCGGCTTTGCGGCGCTCGCAACAGAGCGTCGCGAAGAATTCACGACCATATCGTACCTTTTTGGCTGCAATCCGAAGTTTGTGACGCTTGCGCCCATCGAGCCGCTCAAGCTTGCGCGCTCGCTTGCTAACCTTGCGGACGCGGCGCGCGAGTTCGTTCTGCGCGAACGCACGCGCCGGGCGCTTTCGCAACGCTTGCGTCAAGGCATCGGTATCGTTGCGCCAGTCGCCATCAAGCAGCCACAACGCGCAATCCAGCAATAGGCTGCGGAAACGCTCGCTTTCAGCCGCCGCTCTTGCAGTCGCAAAACCGGCATTGCGTGTTCTCTTAAGATCGTGCTCCAGTATCTCGAACTCGTCCCAGTCCGGATGTTTGGCGCGATATGGCGTCAGCGTCTCACTGACGAACACATCGAAGTCGCGCGCGGGACCGAGCTGTTCGGTAAGCCATTTCAGATCCCGTTTGAGTACCTTCACCTGGCGGTCACGCAGCATATTCTTGAACAACGATAGCGCCGCGCGCATCCGTCTCAAGCCTATCCTCATCTGGTGAATGCCTTCAGGATCACCGTTCCGTACCGCGCGCCCTCGTTGCCCGCGATTTGGCGGAGGCAGGCGAAGCCGATCGTGGCAAAGGAGTCTGCAACTGTGGCCTGTTGCGCTATCATGACCGGCTCGGCGAAGACGGGAGCATCCAGCGCGCCGTCGAGCAACGCATAGCCCAGCTCCGCCTTGGCGCGAACCGACAGGGTGACGGGAGCGCTTTGCGCGAGTTTTCTCGCAAGCCGAGCGAGTTCGCTGCGATCACCATGTTTCAATTCGATCTCGATTTCGGCGAGGTCACGCTTAGCACCCGCCGTGGCGACGCAGCCTTGATCGAAGGCCAGCTCGATATCGCTGTCGCCAATATGCAAGGGAATGACCACGCGCTCCACGCGCGTCTCGAACATGGGCTTCAGCTGTTTCGTCAGCTTGGCCGTCAGGAGCGACGCGAGCGCGGTGTCGCGGGCGAGCTCCAATTTGGGCTCGTCGCTGTCAATCTCCTTTTCCCATTCCTCGCGGGCGACCAGTGCGCTGGAGTTGGCTTTGATGGTCTACACCCGCTGTGTACCGTTCTTGCGTACCCGCAGGCTGACGTCATGCTCCCGGAGCACGAAATCATCGGTATCAAAATACATCGAGGTGAGTTCTTGCTTGCGGCTGACATCGTTGGACTGCTTCTTCAGCCATGGCAGCGCCATCGCCTGCTGCAGACCGCGCTTTGACGTGGCAAGCTTGAGTTCAACCTCCGCGCCCACGGTTCCTTCTCCCACGCTGTATCCCAACTCCAACGCCTTGATCTCTCAAAAGCTCTGGTCGAAAGCTGGGTCGTCAACCCGCCCCCCAGGCGGCCTCCCGGCTAATGAATTTTGACTCGCTTCATTGGAAGTCGCAGTTCTGCGGCGCGCTCCTGTCGGTCCTTCTTTAGGAACTCATTTTCCCGCCGCTCGAAGTCGAGCAATGCCTTTCGAGCCTCCTCTAAGCGGCGGTCACGCAGTGCCAGCGTCTTTTGCGTGCATTCTGTCATTGCTTACCTCGTCAACGCGTGCCGCAGTGTAGGGCAAAACTGGAGTTCGTTTAGGGTAAGATTACGGATTTATGACGGCAGGTAGAATTGCGCGCGTTTGATTTGTGCTACTGGCGCGCCGGCTCGCCAGCATGACTGACCCAAGCATCCCTTGGTTTCCAGAAATGGGTCTGTCCACAACGCGGACAGACGTCGGCTCGACGGTTCGCGCTGGCGGGCCAACAGTTCAACCGCTTGAATCGAGCTAAGTCAAGCGGCTGTCCGGGCCTGGTGATCGGTCGCGGTTTGCTTCGTTTGAAAACGAGCTGGTCAATCTCTCGAGCTTCGATTTCTCTTCGCTCAAGCGCTTGTCGACGAATTGGCGCTCAAAATCTGTCAGGCTGGTTTGCAATAAGTGGCGATAGCGTTGAATGTTGTTTCGATGCGTTCGCACGCGAGCCAACTGCTCATCAAGCATCATCATCATCCTTTGACGGGCACAAAATTTATTCCGTTTTTTGCCTCACGGGGATGGAACGGCCCCGAGGCAGCATTCCACAGCGCCTCTAGAGCGGAGTATCCTCGCCCCGGCGGCACTGATATTTCCCTGGTCGGGTCTTTAAATCCCGGCGTTCTATTCTGTCCGACTTAGATGACAGAAACACGAATGGTCTAAGGGGAAAGCGGCCCGCCTGTTCACGCTGCTGGACCTCCTGCACGCGGGTGTGATGCGCATTGTGTGAAGTAGTTCACAAGCGGCAGATATCGCCAAGCATAGTGTGCGCGCTTCAGGTGGAGGGAAGCGCCATGAATCCTAACTGGACGACCTCTCGAATGTTCGCACTGACAGCCGTTGTTCTAGTGGGGGCTGGTGCCACTATGGCGATCGGCACTCCTCTCAAAGTGATTGAGCCGGCTTTGGGAAAAGATTGGCAATGCAGCCGAACGTTGCTGCTTGTGACGACTTGTTCTCACTCAATCGTTCGACCGGAATAAGGGAACTTATTCGGCGGGAGTTCACGCCAGTCCACCGCGCGGAGCTGACCGCTGACGGAAGGCGGCGCATGAAGCCGTCCATTCCGAGGCAAAGCGCGCAACCCCGTGTGGCTCGACCCGCCAGGCCCCAGCTGCACCGGGTCGCCGGCACCTCCCTGGACATTCTTAGCCGGTTTCCACCGGGCTTTGTGAGCGGTGCGTCCTTCTAGTGTGGGTTGGTTTTTTCACTGATCTGTATGGGTTAGCTGATTGGCGCGGCCTTCAGCTTTCCCTTCCGCCGCGAACCTCTGGGACGCTGACGGTGGAACATCTACATCTCGAAGAGTGGGCTTGGCGGCTCGCGGCCGACGTGTATCGCCTTAATCTGTTTGCGCAGCTCACCGGGCGCACTGTGTCCAAGCGCTCGGCTGTAACCGAGGAAGAGCTTGCCGGAGCTATCCGTAACAGCTTCACTCAGTTGAACGAAGCTGCTTATCGAGAAATGGTAAAATTGGCGACCGACGCTGCGCTCGAAACCTACGATCGACTTGTGTCGCGGACCATCAAGCTGTGGCACGCTCAGCGCGCGAACTGATCTCCTACCCGACATCGATCCGGCACCGAGCGCGCCAGAAACAGGTCGTCTAGTTCGTCCGCAAATTGCTGCGGCCGCCCACTGAGGCGGCCTCACCTTCCTCCCGTCACGACACGAAAACGAGGGGCCGCCGGTTTGTCAGGCGGCACGCGAACCAGATTGAATTTTGTATCATTCCGCTGAGCGCGCTTGCAGTTGGGGCAGACGAAAAGGTGGGCGAATATTGGTTCTGGAGTATCTCGCACCAGCTCCGAGCGAAACCATCTCATGGTGACGCGGCAATTCGGACACTCCGGCGGTTCGAGTTGCCCCGTTGCTTCCTAAGAAACAGCCGGATATGCGTCTCCCAGAATGGCTTGCAAGATGAAGCCAAGCGATTTGGCTCGCCGCTGAAGGTTGGCGAGTACACGGCTGCGATATTGCTTCTCATAGTGGTCCGCGCCCGGATCCTTGTAGCTCATCCCGTGCCGAAGGGTGTTGTAAAATAGGACCGCGATCTTGCGAGCGGTCGCCGTCACGGCCTTCGCCTTGCCCGCACGTGAGGACAGCCGACGATAGAATGCCCCGAGCGCCGTATCGCTTCGCCCAACCGTAGTGGCTGCCAGCCGCAACAGCGCGGCTGCTCGACTGGAGGACCTCCGTGTACGCGAGGACAGTACCTTACCACCAGAGACCTTGTTGCCAGGCGCGAGGCAGAGCCAGGAGGTGAAGTGCTTAGCGCTTGGCCATGCCTTCAGGTCCGTCCCGCACTCGCCGATGAGCTTCAATGCGAGTGACGGACCCAACCCATGGATCTCAGTCAAATCAACGCCGACCACGCCGTACAGCGCGGCTCTGACATCGAAGGTGGGCGCGTTGACCTGCTTGGTCTTGATGCGTGCTCTGGATAGCTTTGCGACAGGTTTTTCCGTTTTGGGGCTCAGCCCTGCGATTAGGACTTCGAGTTTGCGGTCGCAATCCAACATCTTTGCCTGATAGGTGTCGTAAAGTTCCAACGATTGAGTCAGGGCGAAGACATGTTCCTCCCGGTCGTTGCCAACCAGTGCTGCGCGGATTGTCTCAGTCGAAGAATGGCACCGGACGTCCCGGTAGGTTGCCAACACGTCGGGATTGCGCTCGCCTCCAACAATGGCGCGAATGATCCGCATGCCCGTCGCACCGGTGATATCCGAGACGACATGATGAAGTTGGAGGTTCATCTCCATCAGGGCCTTCTGCATATGCTGGATGTGGGCGGCAGCATATTCCACAAGCCGCTCCCGCTGGCGCAGATAGGCCCGCAGGGTCGCAATCTCGGCATCAGGTCGGAAGCTGCCACGTAACAGGCCGTAGGAATGAAGCTGGCGCAACCACGCGGCATCACTCACATCGGTTTTGCGTCCGGGCACGTTCTTGGCGTACCGCGCATTGACCAGAATGACATCAAAGCCGCGCTGCTCTAGGATCTCGTAGACCGGGATCCAGTAGACCCCAGTCGATTCCATCGCAACACTGGTCACGCCGCAAGCCTTAAACCAGTCCGCCAGATCATGCAGGTCTGAAGTGAACGTCCCGAACGTGCGCACCGGGATGTCCACGCTGGCCGGGTTCACCGCGGCCATGTGCATCTTCGAACCAATGTCGATGGCTGCGGCACCAGAGTTGACCGGCTTCAACTCCGGGCGGTTATCAGTCGTCGTCTTGGGCATAGCATCCTCCCTTCAATCGTGAGCAGGAGGGTCTGGGTTATGCCAATCGTCATCTTCCTAATCGGGATCGTCGCCGGAGCGGCGTCACCACTCTCAAGCCCGCATGAACCCATGGACCACGTTTTTTAACGGGGATTGCGCCTCCAATAAGCTGACGGCCGCTACCCTCCCTGCCGCAGAGAATAGCACAAGGCCGTTTCTACCCCGCGCAGGCGTGCAACGGCTCTGGACAGTTCTTTAGTAGGTCCATGCCGCGCCCCCTGCTCGGGAAACAGGTAGCATGCCTATCCGCGCGCAATGCATCAAACGATACTTAAGGGCAAATAGTGAGATCAAATGTGAGCACGGCGACCACGCCGCCTGTAGAACGAGTTCCTAGATGATGCGTAGCGAGGTCGCGACCCATAGCGCCAATGAAATCAAGAGCATCGAGCTTATAACCGCAAGGAAAACGTCTCGCATGTGCCCCCCTAGCGCGCCGGAGGAGCTTCTTTTTGCAACCAAACGACAGTGACCAGCAGTGTCAGTACGCAGACCAGGAACGTTCCAGAACTCATCTCCGCTTGCTTGCCTCGCATCCGCTGCTCCCATGGCCATCGGGGGAAAAAGCTCCCCGCCAAATCTGGTGTATGCCGAAACAGACGGGGAGCTGCGCGACAGGGCGGCCGTCGCGGGATGCAGCCTAAAAACGTCATACGACGTCGAGATGAAACGGACGGCTCGGCTAGTGCATCTGCAAGGGAAGATGCAGTTCTGCAGCACGCTCCGCACGATCCTTCTTGCGGAACTCGTTCTCCTTGCGCTCGAACTCGGCAAACTCTTTCTGAGCCGCCTCCAACAGCTGATCTCGCCGCAGCGGATGCAATGTGTGTTCGCTCATCGGACGCCCTCTACTGAGCCTGACCTAGCTTAAAACAGGAACCGGGGGAAGGTTCGCTCTGAGAGGAGTTAAGCGCCGAGTTGAGGGACCGTGGCTTTGCCCGCCTTTCTCCGCGAAATGTGGAGCACGAATCTAGCCACGATGGGGAGAACCGCGCACTCGCCGAGGAGATACAAGATGGCGTGGCGGCGTAACCGCGGATCGCCCGGCCTTGGAGTTTTGCTAACTCGCCCAAGCTCGCGGGCCGACATCGGCATGCGGTCCGAGAGGCTGCCTTATTCCTCAAGGGCGGGGCTCGGAGAGGGTCCACCCGAGTTCCCAGCAACCGCAACAACATCCTCCCTCTATGACCGCTCGGTATGCTGACAAACGTAAATCACGGGAGGGCTTGAATGGTCTGTGCACTTCAGTCGCGGCGGCCTCCGCCTTGAGGTCTGCGCTCCGCTTGGCGTCGCGGACCGCGCGACGGGCCTTCATTAGATGGCCGACGAGACTTCCGCTCCGCATCACCGAGTCTGGGGCGTTTGTCGCAACACCTCATCGCCCCTGAAACTACACAATCGCCCTCTATCCGCGCTCTGTCGGTGAGACGAACAGCCTGATCACCGCCCCGGCGCGACCTTCATGTCGGAGAGCCGTGCCCGCGCTTCCGTCGTCAATCCCGGATAGCTCGCCGCCGGGGTGAGATCCGGCGCCTGCTCGGCGCCGAGCCGGATGCCGGAATAAGCCATGGCCCCATCGGCGGTCGCCACGATGTCCCCCGAACGCAGCGGATCCAATGCCAGGTCGACCTGTGCGAGGCCGACGGCATCGCGGCCGTTGCAGGTACAGTCAGGGCGGAGCGCGGTCCGGTAGTTGTAGGCGTTCTCGCTCTCTACGGTGTGGAGGACGTGCTTCACGGACTTGTGTCGGAGCTGGAGCACCGACTGGGCTGGTGTATCGACACAGACCAATCCCGCCCTTAGACCGTGGGCCGACGACCACGGGCGGGTGTTGCCGCTCGACAACAGCTTGCCCCGCGACCACAATCGGGGCCGGTTTCCGAGAGGGAAAAAAAGATGAGTATTCGTAGTGCTATTGGCGCAACAGCTGCCTTGGTGTTCGCCGTAACCTTAGCGTTGGGGGGCGCGCTCGCTCAAGGCGTCACTCCGACGAAGAGACCAAGCGTTGGAGGAAAGCCGCTTGTTCAAGCGAAGCCGAGCGCGCCGACGGGCTGCAAGTTCGTCGGTACGGTCAAGGGGACCAAGCTCTGGGCAGGCGACTGCACGGCGGCGGCCGAGCTAAGATCAACCACTACCAGCGACGACGCACCCCCAAAGCCGCTGCCCGCTGAGCCAACGGTATCGCTTCCCAAAGAGCAGCAATAGAGACGTCGCCCTGTACGGACTTGACGGCGAGTTCTCTGATCCAGTCGGCGCCATAGTCGATCGGCAGACAGCATCGATCCGGACTTCAGGCGAAGACAGAAGTTTGTCGACAAGCCGATTGTCGCGAGCCTCACCGGCCGTCAGGGCCGGCATCAAGCGTCAACGAGATACCGGAGCGAAATCCGAACGGCAGATGCAAGAGGACGTACAGGCCGATACCTTCTCCGATGACAAGCAGCCAAAGCAACTTCGTATTGCTTATCAGAGCCAGAACCAAGCCAACGCCGATAGCTAAGAGAAGGCTTAAAGGTTCTACAAATGACGTTACAAGCACCACAAAAAAATGACAGTATTTCGGCCGTTCAAATTGTCCGATTGGTTGGCCCAGGTGAATATGAAATCAGCAAGCCGTCTACACGTCTTGGCATTTGGCTTTGCAATTTGTTCGATTCAGATTCCCAGCGGCTGGGGTGATCAAATGAAGGGCGAAGAACGCGGGGAGGCAATCAAGAAACGGCGAAAATACTTCGACGAAATAAACGCTTTCTACAAGCGGTTTGACTCCATCGTTGAACCATATATTGGCATGCGCCAGCGGCGGCGATGGTTTTGACCGTTAGAAGCTTTTTAGTTTGAAGTCGGCGCGATCAGCCGGTGAACGGCGAGAGAGATAAGCAGCCACTTGATTAGCGAACGAATACTCCCGCGTGTCGATCAGATCGGAATCTGGTGGCCTCACTCGCGTCGAGGCGACCGCTTGCTCTTCAACAAAAATCAGGATGTCGGGGTAGCTTCCAACTTCGTCGAGTGCATCCAGGAGCAACACGCTCTCAACGATTAGTGGCCGGTCGCCTCGTGCCTTGAGACAGCGGCCTAGATCAGCAGCACAGCGTTCATAGGTGCTGGAAATTCGTTCTGCTTCAAGAACAGATCGAGATGGATTGCGGGATTCAAGTTGCCACGCCGGCCAACAAGATAAAGAAGCCTTACCTGCGCCGCCTCTGCCATTATGCCGACAAGAAGCGGCCTTCGATCCGGTCCCAACGCTGCGTGGAGGGCCGTCAGAAGCGTCTCGTATTCGGCTGACGTGATCTTCAAATCCTATTCCCCTTCGAAGGCCAAGACTCAGGCAGGCTCGCGACGCTCACCGAGAGGCCGGAGCGATGCCTCGCCTCGGCGATCTTCCTCTTGAGATCGCCAACGAATGCCGAGTAGCTCTGCGCGTCGATCTCGGTCGCCGATCCCGCGCCTTGCGCGGAGCCGTGGGCCTGAAGGGGCGCTTGGTCATGCCGCCGCCTTCAGGCGCTTCTTGATAAGCATGGAGCGCACGAACTTGTCCCACTTTGCCATGCCGGCACGCCTCTCGGGCATGTAATGCCAGCGGTCGTAGTTCTTGGAGCTGACGTCTTGCAGCGGATGATTTTGCAGACGATCTCGAATTTCTTTGGACACGCCGGCCTTGCCGGCCAGTGTCTTGAAGGTTCGCCGGAGGTCCCGATTTGTTGCGTAGGGAATCACGCCGCGGTCCCGCCGACGCGGTCCCGGGGGTCGGTGTCGTGACGGCCCTAACGTTCCGCCACACGATCGATGACCCCTCGCGGGCATGAAGCTCGCCAAGCGGATCGGCATGAAGAAGGCAAAGGTCGCCATCGCCCGAAAGATCGCCGTGATTCTCCACTGCATCTGGGTCGATGGCACGTCGTTCGCCCCAGGCCTTTAGGGAAGACCACTTTTTGGTTCGATAAAGAAGGACAGTGGCGGCCTCGAACAAGTAAGTTCGGCCGGTCGCCCCATCGAGATATCTTTCCGTTGGTGTCGGTTTCGCCGGATTGGCTGCGCCTCGGCGTAAGGCCTAGGTAGGCGCCGACCGTCGAAGCCGATCGGAAGCGCGACTGGGGCCAGCCGAAGCCAATCTGATATTTGCTCGCAAGTTCCTGGTCCGGTCCGCCGGACTGGCGATGTCCCGCTGGGACGGTGGTCGTGGTGACCTCGGTCAATCGGCTGGTGGCGGTTCGCCCGCACTCCGCTGCAAACGTTGAGGCGCCCGATCCGGACATCATCATGAGGCGCTCGCGACCTCGGAAAGGACCATGACCCCAGCTACGACATCAACCCAACCCGACGAAGCCGCCAACGACGACGATTGCCAAGCCCGCTAGGCAATCGTCTCGCCATCCGCGATCGCTCCGTCTCCGCAACCTGACCAGCTCCGACGGAGCAATCGCTACCGGCGTGTCACTGGAGAGAGGAAGAATGGTAGCTTGACAACAGACCGCAATTAAAGGGCCGATTGACATCGGAATAAAGAGGCCGCCTGTCGTGCCGTATCACAACCCACGATGACTGAGCCGGCCGCAGCGCCGAAGCTGGCGGCATTGCTCCACCATCTTCACCTGAATTGGCGATCTCGCTCGGCTGCCGCTCAATGGCAGCGCCTTGCGGATTGTTTGTGGTCCTCGGCCTCTTCGCTGCTCTCAACCCAGCTGCATCACGCTCATCGTTGATGAGGAGCTCCTCGCTTGGCAGGATGTTGCTCCTGGCGATTGCACCCATCAGCCCATTGGGGACTGCTGGCCGTCGCTAGACACATTGGGACGGAGGCCACCGCGCGGCCCCCGATCGGGCATCGCGACACCGGCTAGGCGCGCCTGGTGCAATTGCTGCTCAAAGGCCCGTTGGCCGACGTCGCTCGCTTCAGGCTCGTGCGAGACAGGAGGCTCTACCTGCGGCCAACCTCTCACATTGAATGAGTCAAAATTGTGCGGGTCCATTCCAGCCTCACGTTTACAAATCACCTGAGCAACCTTACTCGGGCAAGCTTTCGAAAACCTGACGAGTTCGTCGCTCGTGAAGTAATGCATCGCCACATTCGCAAGAAACGAGACTGCCCCGCGGCTCTCAATGGTCAATCGTAACCGGTATGAGCTCCCACGTCTGCCGCGATCAGGGGGGCGTGCCTAGCGGATCGGCATCCAGTATTGGCGCGTGGCCTCGACAGCTGCTGGAATATCGGCGTTACGGAGAAAGTGGCCGGTCTCGGGGGCCCTCGGTGGCAGTCCGAGCAGTGGATGGCCCTGATCGTCGCGACAGTGCAGCAGGATGGGCAGAACCAGGCCGTGATTGACGTTGCCGGCGTCCAGCAACGGCGCCCACGCCGGCAGCCGGAGCCGCATCGCGGCGTAGAATTTCTGACACCAGGGTCGCGGATCGACGTCGCCATTGGGTTGCGCCGGTGCATCGGCTCGAACTGGTCGGGCGCGGTCGTAAGGACGTTGCTGATGTCGTTATGGCGCAGCGCGACAGCGGAGAGCGCCGCGAACTCCGGGGTGTCGCCGTGGTTGAAAGCATCGGCATCGATGGCGAGCAGCGGACAGATCCAGTCGAGCGGACTCATCGACACCGGTCCGGCCACGATCGCGGCGATATAACCGTCGATCATGGGGATGCTGGTGGCGGCAGGATGCCGATCGACGCGAGCCTGCAGCCACCGATCGAGCTCCGCAAGGGGCATCGCGGCGGCCGCCATCGACGACGAAGCCTTGTGACGACGCGGGCTCATGCGGCGACCTGTGCGGTGCGCTGGTGCGCCGCCTTCCAGTTCCAGGCGAGCAGTTCGTGCAGCTAATGGCTCTTGATTCGCCCGGACACGATGCGCTCCAGCACGTCGGTGAGGTAGGCCTACGGATCGAGCTCATGGAGCTTTGCCGTGTTCACGATCGACGGTGCCCTCGAGGGCCGAAGGGTGGATTGTGCAAGTCGTCGTCGTTTAAATAACTCGAGGCCGATCCGTACCTTCATCGATTGCACAACAGAAATGCGAAACCCTTCAAATGGACCAAGTATCCGCAGATCAAGAAGGCAGCCGGGGAAAGGTGAACCAGGCGCCAATGCCGAAAGCCAAAGCCGGGGAGGGGCAGCCGACAGGATAACGATCGCCAATGCGGGCCTCATCCCCCTATGACTGGTGCGATCCAGAGAGGTATTGTGCGAAAGGCCATCTCGACTGCCCCCGAATGGAAAGACAGTTCGGCGAGAAGTATGTCATCACCCCGACCTCCGTCGCGAAGCACATTGCATACATTAAAGAGGTGCGACCGGTCACGACTCGTGAGGTCGCGACAACTGTCGTCACACAAAGAGAAGTTGATCCTCCTAAGGCTAGTCGCGCAACCACCGACGACCAGTCGCGACAGGTCGCAACTAGCCCCGACGAGGCGCTAGTCGCACGCCTTTAAGGTGAACTTGAGCTTTTGCGTGGACAGGTCGTAGTCAAGGACAAGATAGGCGAGTTGACCGAACGTGCTCGAGAGACAAATCACCTGATCGCCGGGGCTTCAGAAAATGCTCACGCCGTTGTTGGGCGGTAACCCTACGCGGTAGGCCGCAGCGCGCTGATCTTTCCAGTTAACCGTTAGAGCTCGTCGGACTCCTCGGTTTTCGGCTTCATCGTCGCAGCGA
>NZ_JBEPRI010000042.1:0-14007 GCF_040548265.1 Bradyrhizobium sp. F1.13.3
CATGACAGATTTTGCTATTTAGGCGCGCCGCCGCGAAGCAAGTCGCGGTAGCCGTGGTCTGCCATCCATTTTGCGCGGGCCAGATGACTATCAAATGCATTGCGGGCGCGCGCCGCTTCGCGAACCGGGTCGATATGCAATACGATCCGGGTTACCTCTTTCCAATCCGCGCCATCGGCTTCGGCGTCAAGAAGTCGCCAATACGTCACCAGATGCTGCTCGTCATAGGTCGTCAGCACCGGCTGATCCGGCGCGACATCCGCGACATCGGGATCTAACGGTGGCTTTGTCATATAGGCTTATGCGCGCACTTCGCTGATCTGCATTGTAGCCAAACTTAGCGGAATAGTTTGGTTATAGCCAGTGGTTTGATGGTCTGCCTAATGGCTGTTTGGGCGCATGAAAGCTCGTGCGCTCGTGGCCTGGAATGTGCGCCGGATCCGCGTGGATCGCGGCATTCCGCAAGAGCAACTGGCGTACGATGCTGGGATTGACCGCTCATATATGAGCGGCCTTGAGCGGCAATCTGAGAATCCGACAATTGATCTTCTCGACAGACTCGCCGAGACGCTGGGCGTTCATTTATCTGAATTCTTTATTCAGCCACCCAAGGGAGCGGCGACACCCCGGACATTACCTAAAGGCCGTCGGTCAGCGCGTCTACGTTCCCAAAAACAATAGCTTGAGTGAGTTCAACCCATGTGGACAAGCGCCATGGAAGGGCGGGTCTTAAACAAGTGAAAATCAACTCGACCAAGCCGATGCAGCTGCAACTTTGGTCAATCGGCGTTGCTCCAAGAGTGAACCCCGCCCGAGGCTGTCGGGCGGGGCGATGACGACCCTCACTCTCCGTTCTTGCGGGGCCGCGACCAGAGCAACGTGTAGCCTTCGCCGCCTTCGTCATCGAACAGGTTCGCGTAGATCGGTGAGTTGAAGGAGGGATCGTCGAGCTTGAGCGAGAGATAGTCGCGGCCCTCCTCGGAGCGCTTCGACCAGGCTGCCCCGATCTCCGCGCGGCCCACGTAGATGCGGTGGCTGGGCGCGTTGTCGCTGGAGCGGTTGGTTTCGGCGACGATGCGGACCCCCTTGGTCTGAAGGCTCAGGGTGACGATCTCGCCGTGAAACTCGTTACCGACCTTCTTGAACGAACCGATATTAGCCATGTTACTTCTCCTATTTGTGTTTCGAGCCCGCGACCACCGCGGCCTCGATGGCGATCTGGAAGCCGAAGACGATCGGCGACGCACCCGCTCGCGGGCCGGAGCGCAGCGGAGGACGCCGTTGTGGCGACTTTCTTGTCTCGCGAGGAATGGGCGAAGCCCAGGGGAAGAAAGTCGCATCAACGGCGTTGCGGCTCAGACGATCGAGGCGCAGCCGGTCTTCGGCTAGATCAAGCCATCAAAGAGGCCACGTGGTCCGCGTGCTGAACCGCAAGCTTAAGGAGAAGATTGGCAAATCTCGGTTGTGCTGAACAAGAGGTTGGTACCGTTCGGCGCAGAAAGAGAAACAATCTGCTGCAAAGGGCGGTATCGTCCCGGAAGGAATGACGGAGCGCGGCGTGCCGCTCCACCGCAGTCATGTGGGCCAGACAGAGATTGGTAGGACTTGTTTAAAGCCCTCTGAGGAGAAGTGCGGTTACCTCTCCTCAAGCTCGACTACCTCCTTCAACGTGCCGCCCTGTGCGACCTTGCTCGACCGGTGATGGCGACGACGCGTCATTGCTCATGCATGGCGGCTGTAAGAACCGGGTCGAGGCATATTCTCCACCACCCGGCCCGACTCCAACGGGCGGAGGCCCGCAAACAAGGTCAAGCGCGTCCATGCCGTGCCGCCAATGCAAACCGCACCTCCGCAAGCGAAGGCCTCGCGCCAAGTCAGCGAAGGCACCCCGATCTGCGACAGGGTAAACACCACATTATAGCCAGCGATTCCCGCAGGGACGGCGAATGCGGTTGCGATCGCGACGCGGAAGGTCAAGGACCGACTCACGGCGACGGCGACCTGACCAGCGGCAAGCGTCAGCGTGCCAGAAGCAATTCCGATAGCGGTGCGCCGAAGACGCCCGCGCCATCACGAAACGCCAACATCCCGACACCGAGTGCGACGAAAAACGGCAACGCATACACAGCGAGCGCGAAGATCGCCCAGCAGAACAAGCCGATGCCGAGTGTGTTGAGAACAAGCCCAAGGGCGAGCATGGTGGTGGCTCCATGTGCATAGATCTAGCAGTCGCGCCTTCCACCACCACCACGGCGTAGTTTCGGAGGTAAAATCGAAACGAGGCGGAGTTGCGGCGTGCAACTCCGGCTTGGTTGTCTCAATATCGAGAACGACGGCGCTCATGCGCCGCCGAACTTCCAGACGGGGATGCCGAGCCGCTTCGCCTTGTCAGCGAGATTGTCCTGAATTCCCGTGCCCGGGAAATGCATAACGCCGATCGGCAGAAGCTCGAGCAGTGCATCGTTGCGCTTGAACGGCGCCGCCTTGGCGTGCTTCGTCCAATCGGGCTTGAAGGCGATCTGTGGCACCTTGCGATTGGTCGCCCATTTGGAGGCGATCAGTTCAGCACCTTTCGGGGAGCCGCCATGGAGGAGGACCATGTCGGGGTGCTTGGCATGAACCTTGTCGAGGCGATCCCAGATGAGGTGGTGGTCGTTGAAGTCGAGCCCACCGGTGAGTGCGATTTTCGGTCCTGCCGGCAACATGACCTCAGTCTCGGAACGACGCTTGGCGGCGATGAAGTCGCGGGAGTCGACCATTGCCGCGGTGAGCGTTCGGTGATTGACCAATGATCCTGATCGAGGACGCCAAGCTGAGCCGGTGTGGACCTCAAATCGCTCGATGGCCTGATCCCGGAACAGTTCCAGGCAATCACGGCGCTCGAGAAGCGTGATGCCCTCGGTCGTCAGGCGCTCGAGTTCGACCGATCGCACTTCCGAGCCGTTCTGCTCGCGCTGGCTCTTATGCTGTGCTTGTTCGTTGTGATCGAGCTGCCGTTCGATGCGATCGACTGCCCGGTGGAACAGGTTGACGGTCGACCAGAGCAGGTCGTCAAGGTCCGGCTCGAGTCGCGTGTCATTCAGGGTCGCAACGAGGGCGTCAAACATATCGACCACGGCGCCCGCGATCATCTTGCCCTCCGGAAGCGGTCTTGGATCGGGCTGGTCGTCGAAGGGATGATAGCCGAAGAGCTGTAATTCGGTGAGGACGTGGTCGGTCGGGGAAGAAGCGTGCGGCGGTTCGATGTCGTCATGGTTGGTCATTGGAAGAGGTCCTTTGCCGGATCGGCCGCGACCATCGCGGCCTTCGTGGCGATCCTCTGACGGCAGGCGGAACGGGCCAGAACCCGAAAGGGCCGAAGCGGTAGCGGAGGATGGCGGAGGCCGGCTATTTTGCTTCGCGATGCAAAGCGCGCTGGCCCAACGCATGATGTGTCTTCACATCGCGGGCGCGCGGCGGAAAATAGCCGGACGCAGCCATTGCCGGCCCGGGCCGCTTGCTGTCCGATCGCCCTCTAGAAGGCCGTGGTCGCGTCCTCTTCCGCAGGGGCCTCGCCTATGACCGGCCTAACAACGTCGATCGAAGCCCGGGAGCTATTCCGCGGCTAGCGTGGAGAAATGCAGGAAGCTCACGACATCCTCTGGTGCGAGCTGAAGCCGCAACGCTGCTCGGAGCGCCTCCAGCCCAAAGAGGTGCAGATCTTCGTTGAAGTCGCCCAGCCGGGGCGATAGCGGAATCGCTTCAATGCCGGCGTCTGCTGCGCGCTGGCTGAGAGTCGCCTGCACCGCATCGCCGGCTGCGTCGACATCGCGGGCGATGTACAGGCGGCGCAGGCTCGACGGGAGCATCATGGCTGAGAGGTGATTGGCCGAGAGTGCAGCGGCCATAGACATGCTCGGCAGCAGGCAGCGCAACGACAGCATGGTTTCGATACCCTCGCCGGCAGCGAGCACGTCGTCCACCAAGCCGAAGCGAACGGCCTTGCCGAGAAGGTCGCCCATGGCGCGTCGTGGGGTATCGATCGGAGCCTTGCCGAGACGGACACGGTCAAAGCCATCCGGGTCGAGCCAAGTCCGGTGCACGCCGGTGATCCGACCATCGAGATCCGTGACGCCGGCGATCATCGCCGGCCAGGTTTCGGTCGGCAAATGTTCATCCGGCCGATAATAGCAGCGTGGGTGGAAGCGCAGGCTGCCACCATGGTGGATGCGGGCTATTCCGCGACGCTGCAAGTACGTCTCGGCCACCGTCCCTTCAATCGGGCTGGACATCGCAAAGAGCCGACGAGACGCCTCTTGTGATCCGGTCGGCGCCGGCGAACGAACGGGTTTTGCGCTCAGTTGCTGCTCAGAACGAGGAAGCTTGAGAAAGCGCCTTGCCTCCTCGGCGACGTCACGAAAGTCTCGCAAGGCCAGACTTTCGCGAATGATGTCGAGGAGATCGCCATGTTCTCCGGTTGCGGCATCCGTCCACTTGCCCGCCGGCCCCTTCGGCGATTCCTGGAGCCGCACGAACAGTGAGCGGCCCGGGGTGTTGTGCACATCGCCGACCACCCAGTACCGCCCCGCCCGCTTGCCATTGGAGAGATAATGTCGGCACACCGCCTCCGCTTCGCGCGCTAGGCCGCCTGCCAGTTCGGAAGCATCGCGGGACATCAAGCCGCCTCCCGCTCACCGATGCGCGCAACCGGATAGGCGTCGAACACCTTCGACAAGATCTCGACGCCGCTCGCGTCCGTGGGCACGAACATGCGCAGCTTCCAGGAAATGATCTCGAAGAGGCCGTAAGCCCGCAAGCGATCGCGCATCGTGTCGTTGAAGCCCGAGCGTTCGATGCCGTGTGCGCCCATCATCCGGACACGGCGAAGCTGGAGCCCCTCCGCAAGCTCAAGAACGGTCCGCCCCTCCATGAGCGCGGCAAAGGCAGCTTCCGGCGTCAACGCCAGCGCGCCAGCCGCAAGGACATTCGCGACCCATGTAGCGGAGACCTTGCGGCCGACGATCCGCTCGCCCGCATCGGTCTGGAGCCGATAGACCGGAGTCGATTCGTTCGGCAGCCGCTTCCAGATCGAGAGCAGCAGGCCCGCCACGACATGGATCGTGCTGTCCGTGAGCTCGGGTACCTCGGTAAGCTCTGCCGCCCAGGCGACTGAAATGCGTTCATGATCAATTTCCACCCAACGGCTCTCTGCCATGGCGGTCAAGGCGACGCTGTGCTGCCCCATCGGCCGGATCAAGCGGACGCGCCGCTCGATCTCGCCATCGTCGAGCATCGCGCTCGCTGCCGGAACCTGCACGGCGGCCCGTCCCGAGCGCTCATTGATCAGCAGGACGGCACGAAAATCGGAAAGACGACCAAGAGCGTCATCCAGGCTCACAGGATGATTGCGCTGGCGCTGGGTGATCGTAAGAAGCCGGGTTTCGGCACCAGTGCCGGGATGAATGTAAATCGTACGCGGTTCCAGCCCGACGTCATAGCTGCCCGACGCGACCGCGCCTTTGATCCGAGCCGTCAGCAGCTGCTCGAAGACGATGAACAGGATTTTCTGAAGATCGATCGTGAGCGCCAGCAACCTGTTCAGGAAAGTCGTGATCGGCGGCAGGTCATCCCTGAGCCCATTAGCATCTGAGAGCTTCAGGCCGGTCGCATCCTCGAACCTCTCGAGCGAGCAGCCCGCGACCTTGCCTCGCGCGAGCAACGTATAGAGCTGACGCAACGCATCGCGGCCGTACTGGCTTTCGAGATTGTCCTCGGGCCGGAACAGGCCCTGTCCTCCGGTCTGGCGCTGGCCGCGCGTAATGGCTCCCAACGTGTCGAGCCGGTGGGCAATGGTGCTCAAGAAACGTTTTTCCGCCTTCACGTCAGTCGCGATGGGCCGAAACAGCGGCGGCTGCGCCTGGTTGGTCCGGTTGGTGCGGCCGAGCCCCTGGGTCGCGGCGTCCGCCTTCCAGCCGGGCTCGAGCAAATAGTGGACCCGCAGCCGGCGATTCCGGGCAGAGAGTTCCGCATGGTAGCTCCTCCCCGTCCCGCCCGCGTCGGAAAACACGAGGATGCGCTTGCCTTCGTCCATGAAGGCGGACGTCTCAGCGAGATTGGCCGAAGCTGCTCGGTTTTCGACCACCAGCCGCCCGCCCTTGCGAACGATGCGACGCGAGCGGCCGCTCACCTCGGCGACCATAGCGGTCCCGAAGCGCTGGACGACCTGGTCCAGAGCCCAGGCAAAGGCGGCAGCGAGGCGCGCTTCTCGATCAGCCGGTCGCGGCGAGCGACGGCCTCCCGGCTCTTGATCTGTTGGCCTTCGCGATAGACGGGCCCGGACCAGAGATTCCCCTCCTGGTCAGTGAAAGGCTCGTAGAGGTGGACCAGAAAGGAATGGGCGAGATAGTCGAGGACATACTCGCGTGGAGTAATGTCGACCTGGACGTCGCCCCAGTCCTCCGTCGAAATCTCGGCGAGCCGACGCTCCATCAATGTCTCGCCGGTCGAGACGATCTGGATGACGGCGGCATGGCCGGCGTCGAGATCGCGCTCGATCGAGCGGATCAGTGACGGCGTCTTCATTGAGGTCAGGAGGTGGCCAAAGAAGCGCTGCTTGGCGCTCTCGAAAGCCGATCACGCGGCCGATTTAGCCTGGCCGTTCAGCGTACCGCTCTCGCCCGTGATGTTTGCGGCCCGCATCGCGGCGTCGAGATTGTTATGGATGACGCTGAACGCGCCGGCGTAGGCGTCATAGATGTGAACCTGTTCGGGCGTGAGCTCGTGCTCAATGAGCTCGTAAGCGACGCCCTCGTAAGATAGAGACCTCGCCGCGTAGAGACCGAGCGCCTTGAGGTCACGAGCCAGCACCTCCATGGCCGCGACGTCGCCCTCCTCGATTGCCTCGACGAACTCGGCGCGGATGGCGAACGGAAAATCGTCGCCGCCCGACAGGCCCGGCCGCTGGGCGTAGGCGAGATTGTGGACCGGCGTGGCACCGGTTGCGGAAACGTAGACGACGCGGGCATGCGGCAACGCGTGCTGGAGCCTGAGCCCCGCACGCCCCTGCTGGGAGGCCGCCCCCGGACGATTGCAAGCAATCGCGTTGAGGTCACCGCGCTCACCCTTCTGGCCTGCCGCGTTCTGCATCGCGTGGCTCTCGTCGAACACGATCACTCCGTCGAAGTCGGAGCCCAGCCAATCGACGATCTGCCGCACGCGCGAAAGCTTCTCGCCGCGCTCATCGGTGCGCAGCGTAGCGTAGGTGGTAAATAGGACGCCTTCCGAAAGCCGGATCGGTGTGCCCCGCCGGAAACGTGACAGCGGCGTCACGACCAGCCGCTCCATGCCGGGCGCGGACCAGTCGCGCTGTGCGCCTTCGATCAGCTTGTCGGATTTGCTGATCCAGAGGGCGCGGCGGCGGCGCTTGAGCCAATTGTCGACAAGGATGCCTACGACCCGCCGTCCCTTCCCTGCACCGGTGCCGTCGCCCAAAAACCAGCCGCGGCGAAAACGCACGGCATTTTCTGCATCGTCACGCGCGGCCGCCACAACATCAAAGGTCGCATCCACCGTCCAGGAGCCCGCAAGAAATTCGGAGTGCGCCTCGCCCGCATAGACGACGCTCTCGAGCTGAGCGTCGGACAGCCAGCGCGCGATTTTCGCGAGCATCGGCAGCATCGCGGCCATTGACCCAGCCTTGGTCCGGATGGCCGGGCCAAACTCGCACAGGAACAGAACGGTTACCGCTTCGCAGACATCATAGGCGGTCTTCCAGTTCCAGACGCCAGTGGCGTCGGAAGCGCCGAACGCAGCTTCCATGGCGCTACGCAGGACGGCGGCATCGATGCGACGACCGTGCTCGAGATCAATCACGAGCTGTCGCGCGGCCCTGACGGCGGCGGAGGTGATAGTTGCAGCGGCACGCATCGAGAGCGGCACGGCGGCAGCACCGCCGGCGAGAGATTCGGTCATGACAGGATTTCTTTCGGAGAGCAGGAAGGGTCGAACCATCAGGCGCTCTCCTTAAGACCCGACGGCTCAAACCCTTCCCGGCCCGACTCTCCCTCTCAATCCTGCCCCATAAATGGGGACCGGCGCAGCACACCGGTCCCCAAGCAATTGCCGGACGGCCGGAGCCATCCCGCTCTACATGTCACTCGGCCCCGTCGAGCTGTTGCCGATCATCGTCGCCCGCGTTCTCCTGATCCTCGTCATCGGCGAGGAATTCGGGCAGCGGGCCCGCTTCACTCTCTTGCCCGTCGCGAAAACCGCCGCCCCCCTCTCACTCTCTTGTTCGAGGCAACAGGTGAGAAACTCACGCGGCCCCCTGCTCCGCTCTCTCGGTCGTCATATCGACAGTCACTTCCGGCAGGAAGCCCAGGAGATACTCCGCAACCTTGCTGGCCTGCGAAGCAGCTCGCACGATCGCGCGATTATCCTCTCGCAGCACCTCAAGCCAGGCGCCGATATAGTCTGCATGTCGTACCGTGGGCACGATACCGAGCGAGGCGCAACTGAACGCAGACGAGATTTCCGCGATGAGCTCCTCGAAGGCATACTTCGTGGTACCAAAGCTGCCCGACAAGTCGCGGTTGAGACGTGCCGGATGGCCGCTGGCATGGGCCAATTCATGCAGGGCCGTTCGATGCCAATTGATCGGTTCGAAATAGGCTTGGGGTGGGGGCACCTGCACATAGTCTTCCGTCGGCGCATAAAAGGCGCGGTTGCCGCCGATGCGGAAGTCGATCCCGGTCGCCTTGATCAGGTATTCGACGCGCGGCTCGATGAGGCCTGGCGGCGGAGGCGGCGCCGTTGTCGCGATCTCTGGAGGCAAGCCATCGCATTGATCACAGTTGAAGAGCGTGAACCGTTTGAGGAACGGAATGGCCTGCGCTTCCTCACCGTTCTCGCGCGCGCGGCGCTTTTCGTCGACGGGCACGAAGCGGTCGGCGTAGACGACGGTCGTGCCGCGCTCGCCCTTGCGGACGTGACCACCGAGTGATAGCGCTTGGCGGAAGGTAAGCCAGCTCTGTCCTGTAAATCCATGTTCGGTCGCGGCACCCCATAGAATTAAAATGTTTATGCCGCTGTATTGGCAGCCGGACGCCGCGCTCTTCGGCAAGGCCAAAGGCGACTTCGCCGCCGTGGTGCCCCAAGGCTGCACCCACGGCACTCGGCCAGCCTCCAGCTCGGCGATGATCTTGTTGGTGATGTCGTCATAAAGGCTTGCCCGGTCCTCACCGGTGCGCGCCCGAGGATAATATCTGGACATCGCGGGTCTCCGCGACGGGCGCCGCGAGCCTCTCTCGCAGCCTGTAACCCGTCACGGCAAAACCGCGCGACACTCTGACTCTCGCCTCTACCTGAGAGAATGCGAAATCTGCGCCGCCCTTCCATCGGATGTTCCTGGGAATTGCGTTGAGCTACCTGGGGCCGCACGCCCGACCAGGCGTGCGCCAGGGGCGCATCGCCTCAACGGAAAATGGCACCCGGAGAGCGTGAGCATAGCGACCCGAAGGGGCACGCGGGTCCGAGTGCAGCGACGAGACCGGTTCAATAGCGGCACCCGGGAACGGGGCAGTGATAGCGATCGCCGCAGGCGAGCCCCTTTCCCGAGTGCCCCCGGCGAGGAGCTCCGCATCCCTTGGCGCGAGGGATCGACGCCGCACGGCCGAGACGCAAAGCGGCTCGGTTCGAGAACCCGGTGCGGCGGCAGCCGCACGCGCGCAAGTGGAAGAACTCCGCTAAGGCTTGAGTGAGAGGATCTAGACTTCCTCGCGCGCATGCGTCTGCGCGTCATAGATCCTGATCTGAAGCATGGGAAAACGCTTCTTTAGTTCTTCCCCACCTGCCCTGGCGCCGTCTCTGGTTGCAAATTCGGCTTTGAGCCGGCCGTCCACTTCAAGTGCGTAACCAGAGGCCGGCAATTCACGGGTGGCAGCAACCATTTCATTCCCATTGTGCAGTGATGTGATTGAGAATGATGGGTAGCATGAGTCGCCCAAACCGCGCGAGATTCGATTGCCAAAGGCCGTGATTGGCTATCACATTTGTGGATTGATTAGATGGGGCTGGCCGCTTTCGCCCAAGGCCCGATGCCTTCCACGATGTCGTGATCGAGAAACGTCTTGTCACGTCTCTGCAGGGTCTTGTCCATCGCTCGCCTTAGTTCCGCTCGGTTGAGCCGCACATGTGCGAATTTAAGGGCAAAGAAGCCGTCACTGTTGGCTTGTCCTTGCAGATCATCGCGCATCCAGGTCCAGGCGCGCGCGGAGTTTGGGGCGGTCTACACCGATGATCCGGGCGGCCCACCTCGTTGCTTAGAGTGAGTCTCCCAGTGGGAGCACCCCCTCCGCGTCTTGTCTTGCGGAAGCCAAGTAGCCGTCCCTGTCATCTTCGAAGTGGACGCCTTCCCTGACGAGTTCCTTTGCCCAATGGTCGTATAGTCGTCATGAGCATCGCCCTAATCATGAGCGCGCCCCGGAAATTCGATGTCGTACGCGATCGTGCCCGCGACCTCGATCAAAACAAGCGTCCGAATATATTTCTTCTTTCGCTCGGACTCATCGAAATGACGAAAACCGCCCGGAGGGGCATCCTGCTCAAATTCCGTCTTGCCCACGGCGCCCTTGACGTCCGCCACGATCGACACCGAAATCGGAAGACGTTCAAGCAAGCAGCCCATAACCCCATGTCCCGCTTCGTGATAGGCCGTCTCTATCTTGTTTTCTTCCATTTCATCCGACGCGGTCGCGTTTCTGCCAGTTGGCCGGCGAGACCATTGTAACCTGCGACCATCCTTGAAAACAGCCGGCTCGCGAGCCTGAGCGGCTGTGTTTTGCTGCGCGTCCAGATCCACCAGCCTCCGCTTCCAATCGTTGTTGCGGCGTGGTGACTCAGGCCAAGATCTACGCGATCGCCTGCCGTGGCAGCGTGAGCACCGTGAGGATCTCGTCGTCCGGCAGAAGGAACGACTGCTCTTCTACCTCGTACCGATCGCATCCCTTGAAATCGAACCAGGCATCGGCCGGATTCTTTCGGGGGAAGTTTTGTTCGTCGGCGCCTCGGAGCAGCATGTCGGCGGCGAACGTCTGATCGTCCAGTGCCCTGACGGGCCGCCACCATTCCGCGATCATCGGTGACGTCTTGTACCAGACGCGATCCCGCCTGTTGTGGCAAACAATGACCATGGGGAAAATGGTTCAACGCGATCATCTTCACAAGCGTGGTCGTGAGACTGACGTCGAACTCATCGGCCAACTCCCTGGACGCCGCCAAAGTGAGGCGCCTCATCTTCCGAAGTCGCGGAAGAACCATAAAATTAGGAAGAATCAGATCGGAGGCGAAGTCGTCGGCACGCCGCTCCGGACTGAGCGCGTCATGCCTGAAATTGCAGACGTCGTTCTTGCCGCAGAAGAGAACCTTTCCGCGATCGTAGTGCCAATGCCCAAGCTCGTGTCCAAGGGAGAAGCGGCGACGCTGTCGCATGCTGAGGCTATTGACCGAGATGACGGCGCGCTTCTTCGATCCCAAGATCGTGGCTTCGCAGTTGTCGATCGGCCTGTAATTGACCACTGCGCCCTGCGTCCAGGCGATGGCATCGAGGTCGATATCCTTGGGCTCCGCGATCCCGAGCCCAACAAGCAGGCGCTCTGCCGAGGTCATTCTTCCCATTCTACCTTGTCCTCGTTTTCAAGCGCCTCGAGCTGCGCCAGATCCTTCAACAGGTTTTCCTCATCGCGCTCAGAAAGTTTGCCACCCTTGCGCGCGGCCATCGTTGACTCGGCGACCTCACCGGATCGCATCCCATCGAAACGGCGACGCGCTTTCGCAAGGTCGAAGCTCTTGACGTTGTCCTGCTCACGGTATGCCTTCGATTCATCCTGAGCCCGCTCGAAACGCATCCGAGCGGCACGCGCCTTCGCCTGCTCCAAAGCGCGGCCGGCGCGGGCCACCGCCTTCTCGAAATCGTCACCCGCTTCCTTGAAGTCTTCGCGCAGATCGGCTTCCGAGGCTTCCAGTATGCTGTCGTCGATGGCCCGGTCGAGCTTCGACAATTTCTCGCGGTCTGTTGGATCTCTGCTCATCGCCGCCATCCCTTCGGATACTCCCGACGGGCGATGCGCCGGATTTTCTTGATCACGTAGTCCAGGCGCGCCTGGTCGACGCCAAGGAAATCCCGCAGCGTCTCGCCCCTCATGTCATTCTCCCAGCCGAGTAGCACCATGCTCATCTCCTCGTCGGCGCTGTTCAGTGCCGCACAGACCTCCAATGCCCCCCGATCCTGTTCCGCCCGGATCGCCGCGTCCTCCGGGCTCGGTCCCGACGCTTTCAATTCGAACTTCGACTTGCGCCCGCCGGTCGTCACGTCCTCGATCGGAACCTGCTGCTGCAGATGATCGCGCCGGTGGCCGGCGATGTTCCGCATCGACTGGACCAGGAAGGCTATGAACCTGGTGATCCGCGGGCAGCGCTTCTCCTCGAAGAGCGCGGAACACATCGCCTCCTGCAATAGGTCGCCCTCGGCGAAGTCGGTCCCACCAAGGTAACGGCGTTCGACGGCGTCCAGACGAGCGAGGTCGAGCGGTGTCAGCCCGTCCAGCGCCGACGCCACCTTATCGTATGTGAGGTGCTCGGTCGCGGAGGCCGATACTTCGGGAGGCGGCACGCTGATGTCGTCCATAGCTTCACGCATCCTATGCCGGCCAAAAATCTCTTTCGGACAAAAAAATCGAGTCCGAACGCGCAGCTGGCCGGCATGCAGGTGTAGAGGCGACCGGTTTCGATGGGAACCGGGGGCAACCATTCGAACCGGTGATGCAACAATGAATTACATAACAGAACGGGCGCAGCTGCGCCAATCGCAGCTGGCGGACCTCATCGAGGAGGCCTGCCAGCATCTCGAGCCGTCGTCCTATCAGCGCGCGGTCGCGCAGCAGCGCTATGAAGGCGTCGGCGACTGGCTGTCCCAGTACGACGACCGCTGCTGCTGGCCGAAAACGCCATCCGGCTTCAGGGCTCCGTGGCGATCGGCTCGACGGTCAAGCCGATTGGCATCGCCGAGTGCGACGTCGATCTGGTGGCGCACGTGCCGGATATCGACACCGCCATCTCGCCCGCGATGCTTAAGGCGCGCATTGGGGACCGTCTTCGGGCGAACGGCCACTACGCCCCCTGCTGCTGGAGATGCCCCGCTGCTGGCGGCTCAACTATGCCGACGAATTCCACCTGGACATCACCCACAGCATCCCCAACCCCGGCTGTACGCTCGGTGGCGAACTCGTCCCCGACAAGACATTGAAGTCCTGGAAGGCATCCAATCCCATGGGGTACCGCGCGAAGTTCGAGCGTCGCGCCAAGCTGCGTGCCCGCATCCGCTCCGCCTTCGGATGGACCCTCGCCAGCACCATCGCGAAGGACTCGGTAGAGCCCTATCCCGAGCAAATGAAGCTGAAGGGCCTCTTGCGCCGGACCGTGCAGATCGCAAAGCGCCATCGTGATCTCGAATTTATCGACGACACCGACGGCCTGACGCCGCTGTCGATCATTGTCTGCGCTCCAACACGATCCCACCGAGCAAGTCGGCGTTGCCGCCGAGTTTGCGCTCTATGTCGCGGATGATGCGGCCGAGATAGGTCTTGAGTTTCTTCGAGGCCCGGTTGGCGCGCTTGAACTGTTTGGCGTGGGCGTAGCGCTGGTGCTTGGCCGATTTTGCAAGCTTCTGGGCAGTCAAAGCCAGAAAGCTTGCAATCTCAAAGCCAATGTGGCCCGGAAAATCGGTTCTTGATCAACCGCTTGGATGGTTCTTCACGAACGACTAACTAGTCGTCCGTGAACAAGGCTCTAAGCGATTGAGCAGGAGTCAGTTTTCCGGTTGCGGCAGCATTTGAGATTGCAGGGATTGGGGGCTTGAGGCCCCCAAACCTTGCAATTGTCGTTTGTGGATTCCCTTTCGCTGCGGACCATGATTCTGTGGTGCATCGGAGGGGCCGATGCGACCGAAGAAGCACAGGACGACGGGATCGAACG
>NZ_JBEPRI010000043.1:0-13212 GCF_040548265.1 Bradyrhizobium sp. F1.13.3
ATACTCGACAGTCCTGCTGGGCTTGGGCGGTAGCTGCGAAGCCTCGAAACGAGCTCGCACGAGTCCGTTGACATGGATGCATCCTTCGCATTTCGTTCGTCTCAGCCGCCGTCCGGCGCATTCTTCATTCCAGCTACGGGCGCCAGCCTAGCCCGAACAGCGCGAGCGGCTCGACCCTACGGAGGTTGTTCCGACTGTCGTCTTGGTTTGCGAGGCCCCATACCTTCGTTTTGCGTGGGAATTGCATCGAGCGTGTCCTGAAGACGGGGTAACGCGCCGGCGCGGGCCGCATCAAGATCATGAACCGGCGCCTGTGATCTTAGCCGGCATCCCCGCCATCGATGGCGGCCTCGACATGTTTGATCAAGTCGGGCGCCGTAAAGGGCTTAGCCAGGAAGCCAATGGCTCCGGCCTTCCGCGCCTGGTCCCGCACTCTGTCTTCGGGAAACGCCGTAATGAAAACGAACGGCGTGTTGTGCCCTTCCGCGCGCATATGGGTGAGGAGGTCCACCCCGCTCATGCCAGGCATCTGCACATCCGCAACGATGCATGCGCAGTTGTGAAACTGGGGTGAACGCAGGAACTCTTCGGCCGATGCAAATGTGTGGACGAGATATCCTTCTGAGCTGAGTAGATTGTCGGTTGCGTCACGGACGAGTTCATCGTCGTCAACAACTGAAATCATCGAAAGCATTGACAAGACGACCTTCCAGGCGCGGGTGCAAGACGCACTCCTTGGCACCGCCCCAGAACTAACAATGGGCCGCCAATCGGGATTCTGAAATCATACTTAGGTTTGTCCGCGCGAGTACGGGGTACCCAATCAGGCGCATTCAGTCTTTTGAAGCACTGAAGGTCGAGGTTTGTTGCTCAATCCTCGCCAGACGAGCACTATGGCTTGGCGCGACGAACTCCGAGAGTTTCGGCTTTCCGTAACAGATCGGCCAGCGATCTCGCATCCATCTTCTTCATGATGTGCCCACGGTGAATCTTGACGGTAATTTCGGCAAGTCCGAGTTCGGCAGCTATTTGCTTGTTCATCAGGCCAGACGATACCAAGGCAAGAATCTCGCGCTCGCGAGGGGTTAAGGTCTGAAAGTGGGTTTGCAGGTTCGCGACGATCCTGTCGGCCTCGCGTCGCTTGCGATCCCGTTCGATCGCCACCGTCACGGCGTCCAGCATATCCTGATCGCGAAAGGGCTTGCTCAGAAAATCGACAGCCCCGCCCTTCATGGCCCTCACGCTCATTGGAATGTCGCCATGGCCGGTCATGAAGATAATGGGAATATGAACGTTCGCCTTGGCGAGTTCACCTTGGAATTCCAGACCGCTCATTCCTGGCAGCCTGATGTCCAGGACCAGGCAGCTGGCGACATCTGGAAGTGTGCTTTGCAGCATTTCGGTTGCCGAACCGAACACCTCGACCTCCAGTCCGATCGATGCAAAGAGATTGCTGAGCGCTTCACGCATCAATTTGTCGTCTTCGACAATTAAGACGAGCGGCTCTCTCGCGCTGATAGGCTCACGCGGTGTTTTGGGACGCTCAGTCACGACGCCTCCTTTTGTCGCGAGGGCAGGACGAATTGAAACGTCGCCCCAGGCCCCTGATTGGGCGATGCAGATAGACCGCCCTCATGGGCCTCCACGCTCGAACGGCAGATCGAGAGCCCCATTCCCATGCCGCTGGACTTGGTGGTGAAGAAGGCGTCGAACAGCCGGCTACCGGTCAGGCAGGTGGTCTCACCCGTCGAACTTCTTCGCGAGCCCAAGCATTTGTTCAAGGCTTGGCGCCGACCTCTTGCCGAGTTCGGACCGCAGCGCGGGTGGCGGCATAAGGATCAGGGAGGAGAAGCGGTTTGCCTCGACTTCCATCTTGGCGCGGCGGTCGCCTTCCTTGGGATTGAGAAGCAACATGTCCTTTTCCGAGCAAAGGAAGCGGCCTTGAGTGTCGGGTACGTGTGACGGCATCAGGAAATGCCCGAGCTCATGGCCCAGCGTGAGCCGGCGGCGGCGGCGACACTCCGTTCTTGACCAGGATGATCCCGTTGCTCCGCTCGCGGTCTGTCAGCAGGCCGCCCTCGAAGCCCGCAGTCGTCAACGCCTGGATCTCGATGATGTCGAGCCGGCGGCACAATTCCTCGATCGGGACGGGAATCGGCAGGTTCGGTTCAGCCTTCAGGATGGCCATCACGATCCCTTCCGGGGATCCCTTGTCGGCCAGGTCCATGCGCGTGATCTGCATCGCGGCTACTTCCGTTCGGGCCCCTTCAACCCCTGCATTAGTATTCGGATGGTCTCGAGGTCGGGGTCAGATAACTGCTTGAGCTCGCGAAACAAGGCGACGTGCTTTTCGTCCTCGTCGTCAGCAAGGATGCAATGGCCAGAATGTATGCGGAATATCATCCCGAGCCGATCGCCTTCGTGGTTGTCCGCGACGGCAAGGTCGTCCGGAACTACCGCAACAAGATCAGATTTCCCTTCATCACAGCGCTGCGCGGCAGGGCCGTGCCCGAGAGGTCATTGTTCTATCGCAAAGGCCATCAGGTCGGCGTGCCAAGCGACGTGGATACACGTCTTCCGGACAATGGATCGACGTTGAGCGCGGTCGCCAGGCTCCGAGGATGAGCGAGCAGGTCTATCTGCAATTCAACGGATTCGCCCTGATCATGCTCTGGTACGAGCCGGCCGACGATCCGGACTATGACGAAGACGGCCAACGGACGGCGAAGGAGCGGTTGAAACATCGGCAATCACGATTCAATTCCTGAACGAGGAGATTGCTTCGCGTTGAAAAGGGTTACGCCAGATGCAGAGCTAGGCCCATCCGTCCGCGCTTGAGTGATTGGCCGAAGGAGGGCGTGCGCCCTAATTGCCCTATGGAGAATAGGTCTCCTCCTGCAGCAGGGAGCATGGCTCTAACGCCTCCTGCTCGAGGTGGCACACCTCCGGTCCGAAAGCCAACCACTCCGCCAACTCACGGACCGCGCTCTCCGACCTAGCGAGCGAAGCCAAGCTCGGATCCGCATCCGCCGGCTGTCCCGATTTCTCGGCCAGAGCCTTGGTCATCAAGTGCGGTCGCGGGCCGCGGGGAAGGTTCTCCTCGAGGAATCTGAAAATACGCACGCCGCCGGCGTCCACGTCGCCCCAGTGCAGGAAGGGCACGTCAGCCGGAGCAGCTCCGGTGCGATGTGACGCCGACTTCCGCCATTCCACGGATATAGATGAGTGCTTGCGCCTTTCGTTTATTCTGCGTGACGCAGGCAATCACCGTTGTTGTCATTCTGCAAAATAAACTCATTCGCACCGCGCCATGACCGCTTGAAGAAATGTGTTTCGGACTTGAACATCAAAAGGACGTCCCGCCACCGAACCTGAATTGTTGCACGATGTCGTATTTTCCTTTGCTGAGCGGGACCGCGTAGTCGAAGCGAAGCGGCCCAAAGGGAGACTGCCAAATCAAGCCCACACCTACCGAGGTCCGGATGATGTTGCTGTCGTCATATTGCATGGCGCAGGTTGGACAGGTCGGTGAATTCACTTCCCCGGTTGCGGTCCAGGACGTCGGACCCTTATAGTCCCAGAGTGACCCGGCATCGGCGTAAGCGGCGCCCTTGAGGCCGACCTCCTTCGGCAGAAACCAGAACGGCATCTGGAGTTCCGCCGATACGCCCCAGTATTTGGTGCCCCCCAACGAGTCGCCAGAGCCGGTATACGGGTAAAAGGTAAGATCGCGCGGGCCGATTCCGTTTGGCGCAAAGCCACGAATAAGATTTGGCCCCATCTGGAACTGGTCGAGCATTCTAAGCTGACTGCCCATGCTGTCGAGCATGCCGCCCTGCGCATGGATCAGGCCAACGATATCGGCAGCCAGCGGCGTGTAGTATTTCGCATCAATGGCGGATTTCAAGTAGCTCACGTCGCCTCCGACACCTGCAAAATCCTGCTTGAAGTCGATCAGCAGCCCGTCGGTCGGATTTTTGTTGTTGTCGAGGGTGTTGTAGTTCAGCGAATAGCCCAGCGACGACGTCCATGTCGCGCCGTTTGCCAATGCCTCGCGGACGGGCAATGACGACTCACCATCGGACAAACAGCCCGGAAGCAGGCCGGCCTGGGCATTACCGGTCGGGTCGACGCCACCCAAAACCGTACTGATGTAAGTCGGCGTCGGGAAAAATGCCGGCCCCGCGAGGTTATTGCAGTTGTTTAGTATGGAGGGCAGCGTGATGGATTGCTGATAAAGCGAATATCGAAATTGCAGGGAAAGATCTTCGCGCAGGGCAAAGCCAAGTCGCGGACTGAAGCCCAGCGTGGTGGTGCTATACGAGGCGTAATCGTTCGCAAGCTGCGCCCGATAGGATACGTCAAGGCCAAGCGCGACCCGGTAGTCCAGCAAATAGGGTTCGACAAATGACAGCGAGGCACCGCGCGCATACTGGCCATAGGTGACCGCCGCCTTGGCGAACAGGCCGCGGCCAAGCAAATTGCGCTCGGAGACCGAGACTTCGGCAAGCGCACCGTCGGTCGTGGAGTAGCCGCCCGAGATCGAGAAGTCGCCGGTCGATTTCTCTTCCATGTCCACGAGCAGGATCACGCGGTCGCTCGACGAGCCGGGCTCCGTCGTGATCTTCACGCTCTTGAAATAGTCGAGGTTCTTCAAGCGGCGCTCGGCACGGTCGACCAGTGCGCGGTTGTAGGCATCGCCCTCGGAGACGTCGAACTCGCGACGAATCACGTAGTCGCGCGTGCGGGTGTTGCCGCGAAGGTTGATGCGCTCGATATAAGTGCGCGGACCCTCGTCGATGTTGAACACGACCGACACGGTGTGCGCCTCGAAATTGCGGTCGCCGCCGGGACGGACCACGGCGAAGGCGTAACCGCGACGCGAGGCCTCGATCTGCATCTCCTCGACCGACTTCTCGACCGATTCGACGTCGTAGAGCGAGCCGACATTGACGCGCGAATAGTTGCGCATCGAGGTGGGATCGAAGTTCGGAATGCTGGAGCGGAAGTCGATCGAGCCGACCCGGTATTGCGAGCCTTCCTCGATCTTGAAGGTAACGTTGAAGCCCTTCTTCTCCGGATCGTATTCGGTGAGCGCGGCGACGACCTGGACGTCGGCGAAACCGTTCTTGAGATAGAAGCGGCGGATCAGGTCGCGGTCGGCCTCGACCCGATCGGGATCGTAGATGTCGCTGCTGGCGAGGAAGCTCAGCAGGTTCGATTCGTGCGTCTTGATGACGTCGCGCAGGCGGTACGACGAGTACGCGCTGTTGCCGACGAACTCGATCGACTTGACACCGGTCTTGGCGCCCTCCTCGACCGTGAAGACGAGATCGACGCGGTTGTTCGGCTGCTCGATGATTTCAGGCGTGACGCGAACGTCGTACCGGCCGGAACGGCGATAGATTTCGGCGATTCGCAGGGTGTCGGACTGCACCATGGCGCGGGAGAAGGTGCCGCGCGCCTTGGACTGGACTTCACCGGTGAGCTGCTCGTCCTTGATCTTCTTGTTGCCCTCGAAGGCAATGCGGCCGATCACCGGGTTTTCCACCACGGAGACGACGATCTGGCCACCGGCACCGCGGTTGATCCTGACGTCCTGGAACAGGCCGGTCTCAATCAACGCCTTGAGGCCGTCGTCGATGGCGCCCTGATCCAGGCGACCGCCGGAGTCCGGTCTGAAATACGATCGGACAGTCTCGGCTTCGACCCGCCGGTTGCCTTCGACCTGGATCGAAGGCACGGACTCGGCGACGGCTGGCGACGATACCGGCATGGCGAACATGATCAGAGCGGCCAACAAGCCTGCCCGCACCCGCATTCCAACATACATGCGTCACCCACCCTCGTCCTTGCGAGTGCTGGGTAGGATGCCGATATGGCCAAAAGAACTCCGAAACATTTCCGATCGTTCTAAAATGTTGCTCGATGATGATCAAACAGCCCTCGCTAGTTTGCTGGCGGTGCTTTCGAATCCGTTCAGTCGGGTTGCATTGATGCTGCCGGCCCGCACATTCAAGCAATGCCTTGCAATACTCACGTCCTTTACTTCTGATCGGTTGATCAACCATGCTCATGGCAGACACCGCTGGTAGCGGGACGTCAGTACGCTCCGGTCGGGAAAGTGCGATGAAACTGAAATCCAAAGGCGCGACAAAGCTCACCACCTTGCTCACGGCGGTTGCGTTGATCTGTGTCGATTCAGCCCAGGCGCCTGCGATGCAGAAGCAGAGGCACCATGACCGCGGCAGTATCTATTGTTACGATTCTGCCGGCCCCAACGTTTCCTATCAATCCGGACCACATACCCGAATCTATATAACCAACCGCACATGGCTGGATGCTGGCACTGAAGTTCTTCCGGGAGATCGCAAATTCACCGACTACGCCTTTCCGCCGGCATATTCTTTCGGGCGCGAGAACAGCAACCGGCCGCTCGACCGACAGCCACTCGATCCGCCGTCGGACACGGGCGGGTATCCCCGGGTGATCCCGCTGTATTGAGGCCCACTCATCTTTTGAAGGCCTCGCGCAAGCAAATACCACTTTGCGTGCTCAGGCAGCCGCCGCCCGAATCTGTTGATGTATCGGCAGTTTAATGCGAACAACCAATCCATGAGGCTGCCGGTTATTGAGCGACAGCTCGCCGTCGTGCGCCAGCACGATGGCACGCGCGATCGAAAGTCCGAGACCGAAGCCTGCAGCCTCATCCATATTCCGGGCTTCGTCGCCGCGCACGAACGGTTCGAGCATGGCTTCCTTGCGCGCATCGGAAATGCCGGGACCATCGTCCTCAATGTCGATCGTCACGCTATCTGGCGACATCGTGAGGCGGATCGTGGTCTCGGCGCCGAACCTGACCGCGTTTTCGACAAGATTGGTAATACTGCGATGCAGATCGTCCGGCCGCAGCGTGGCCATCGCGTGTTGCGGCCCATCGTAAGCCACTTTGTGTCCCATATCGACGAACTGATAGGCGACAAGCTGCAGCGTGCTGGCGATGTCGACCAGCGTCATGGATTCGAGTCTACGGTCGTTGCGCAGGAACGAAAGCACCGACTCCAGCATCGATCGCATTTGATCGAGATCGCCCAGCATGCTGCTGCGATGCCCATCGTCTTCGATAAATTCGGAGCGGAGGCGCATTCGGGTGATCGGAGTCCTCAGGTCGTGGCTGATGGCGGCCAGCATCTTGGTGCGGTCGTCAATCAGAGTGGTAATTCGTTCCCGCAGCCGGTTAAGCGCCTTTGCAACCAAACGAATTTCTTCGGGGCCGCGTTCGGGCAGCGGCGCAGGGGCGCCGTTCAGGCTGAAGCTTTCGGCCGCCCTGGCGAACGATGACAGCGGCGCCGTCAACGCGCGAGCCGTCCACAGCCCAAGCAAAGTGACGCTAATGGCGGCGAACAGCAATGTCAGGACCCAGGGTCCAATCCAAAACGGACGCGGCCGTTCGTCTGCGGTGAGCTCTGCCGAAATCGTTGCGCCGTCCGGCAAAACGATACCGACCTTCTGGATGCCTTTCCCAGCCGGGAGCGAAAAGACCCGATAGTTGCTGCCAAGACGGCGATGCAGACTTCGCAGGCTGAGACCATCAGGCTCGTCCGCCACAGGACCTGGACCTGGCAGCAGACTTGCGATGGCCAGTTGCGGAAATGCGCGCGCGATGTCGGCGAACAGCCGTGGCCGTCCGGTCGCAGGCGCTGCGCCGAGAAGCTGGGCCACCGCGGCAAGCTGACTGTTTCCGCGTTCGATCGGTGCCTGATCCGGCCGATAGACAAGAAAGGTTGCGGCAAGGATCAGATGGATGGCCATTATCGAAGCGACCACCAGCGCGGCGATCTGTCCGCCGATATTCTTCGGATTGAGAAAACCGGGTAGCTTCATGATCCGTGGTTTTCCGGGGGCACGACCGTATCCAATGTCGGTGTGAACATATAGCCGCAGGAGCGTACCGTCTTGATCACAGTGGCCTCCTGTGGATCGGGCTCGATCTTGCGCCGGATACGGCTGATCAGCACATCGATGCTGCGCTCGAATGAGCCGTGGTTGCGGCCCTGGGTGAGATCGAGCAGGCTGTCGCGCGACAACACGCGGCCGGGCCGCTCGCAGAAGGTGCGCAGCAGATCGAATTCGGCGCTGGTCATCGCGACCCGCGCACCGGCCGGATTGCGCAGCTCCCGCAGTCTGAAATTGATCCGCCACCCCAGAAAAGTGACGGCGGTCGCGTTATTGGTATTGGTGGCGCTGGCCGTCTGGACGATCGCCAGGCGGCGCAGCACCGCGTTGATCCGGGCCAGCAATTCGCGCGGATTGAACGGCTTAGCAAGGTAGTCGTCAGCGCCCATTTCCAATCCGAGAATCCGATCGACGTCCTCGCCGCGCGCGGTCAGCATGATGATCGGCATTTGCGATTCCGCGCGAACCTTGCGGCAAAGGCTGAGGCCGTCCTCACCCGGCAGCATCACGTCTAGGATGAGAAGGTCGACACGGTAATCGGCCATCACCCGCACCATTTCGCGCCCGTCGTTTGCCGTCCTTACGTTACAGGCATTCGTGCGTAGATATTTCGTAATCAGCGTCCGCGTCTCGCGGTCATCTTCGACGACTAGAATGTTAGGCGATGCCGCGGCCATACGGTTTCTTTGCCTCGCAATTCGGAGAACCGGCGACTGCTTCCGGTTTCGAAATAGTTCTGAGCAGTCCTCGCAAGATGAGGCAACATGCTGGCAAGGCAATAAGAAGGCGACTCCTGCACCGTCAACTCCCCATCAGATCACGGCATCATCACCGTCATTTGAGGACCACGGTAAGTCTCCTCCGAGAATACACGCGTGTGATCCAAACCATCTTTCCACTTGTTTCCGCAACGTTTCATTGTGTTGCTGCGACAAAAACGTGCGAGGATGCCCGGCGGCTAGAACCAATCACGCACACGTCAAGCCGAGTTGTACGCCTTGAATATCGGTTCGGTACACGTCAGCAACGACATCGAGGCAAAAATCGTGTTTTGTCCGTACCGGGCATCCGGACGCCGCGCTCGACAGCGTCGGCAAAGACTCCCCGATCATTCGATCAACGCCGCATCCCGGAACTAAATTCTCATTTCATGTGAGTGCCACACTTGTCCCGTGCGGCAATCCTTCATTGATGCGACAGCTCGTTTGGCAGAAGCGTTCAAATGCAGCGCTGCCGACAACGGCTGAGCCATCACCGCCGCTCGCGATGATAACGCGAAAGAAGCATCGTCACGGCGGCCTCTCATGCGCGCGCATCCTCGTTTCAAAAAATGAGGCGATCGCGTTATCACGCAACGCAGATGATGTTCGTCACAACTACGCCAAGGAAGAACCCACCGGTACGCAGCGCCTCTTGGCTACCCAACTCGCTCCGATCAGCCGCGGCGCGCACATACTTCGCCCCTCGTTTGAAGGTCGTGCCCGTCGTTGGGCCTAGCCTATCGCTCGAAGCTTCGGCGCGCCTGGCGCCTCGAACTGCGATACGAAAGAGCGAAGCGGCATTGGCCATCAAGCGCAACAAGCTGAGTGCCAGTTCAAAGAGCGCGACTTCAGCAACCTGAGACGACGGGTCAGCCGCAAGGACTGTTCTCCATCACCTTCGTTTTTTTCGGAATATCGCATACAGGTGTTCCGCCGTTAGAATTTCTTGCCCCGGCCATTCGACGGCTTCTGATCAGTGCTGGCGGCTTTCATTTCATCCTGTGTGACGCGGCAGTCACCGTTCTTGTCGAACCGCAAAATAAACTCACTCGGCTTGTCAACAAACTCGCTACGGGTGACCTTGCCATCTTGGTTTTCATCAAAGTAGCCGAAATCAGCGTCGGTGAAGTTGGTCCCAGTCCGACGGATTATTGTGAACTCGGATGAATCGAGATGCCCGTCGCGGTTGCGGTCGGCCAGGGTAAATAACCGATAGAGATAGCTCTTCCACTCATCGCAGGTGTAGATGCCATCGTGGTTGGCGTCCCAGATGTCGGCTCCGCTTGTGGAGGAGAAGTCCTTTGTTGACCGGGCGCCACGGGCAGTGTCGCCCGTTGAAATGGATTGTGCCGAAGCAAACGTTGCAGTCGTCATAAACAATCCCACGGCGATGCTCATGCCGCGAACGGACCTTATGCCTACCAAATCTCTCTCCTGTTTGCGCTCACAGCAACTGCATAGCAGCCCGGCCGCTTCGGCGGAATTAGGGACAGATTCGATAGGAGAAATATGCCGTTACAATTCCAGATAAATCACGTGAATTGAGCGCATCATCCGTGGCGAGATCGGTGCAAGCAACCCGGATCTCCGCCGCAATCCGGTCGTCTTAGGTGATCCCGCGAGCGGGTGTCGTGGCGGCGGCGATCGGGAGGAAGTCGGCTATCCGCGACAACTTCTCCGCAGTCGCTGCTAGAATTGATGGCGGTATAGCTTGGAGATCGATTCCACGAAGATCGACTATGCCACGGGGCAGCGATGGTTAGCAGCCCTTGCAAATACTATGCAATCTTGTTCAGCATCTGATCTGTGGTCCCTGAACGTCACTGGAAGCGCTTGAATCAAGGCAAGATGGTCGTCAGGAATGCGCTCGGATCATTGATGCCGTAGCTATCCTAGGTCTGCTCGCCCCCATTTGCCCAGCAATTGACGACATCGTCGTCTGAGCGATCCTTATTGGCCGCACAACGCAGGCTTTCATTATGATAGCCGCCAATGTAGATAAAACGATCCATTATCGTGAACATGCTTCTCGACCATAAAAGGTCCATACCCCTTCTGCGCCGAGCCCTCTATCGGCGTGTGATCCCGACGCCAATCGGCGCCGTGAGCTTTCGATGCTAACTGAGCGGTCACTCGTTGCGCCGATTCACACTTATCGCAGTTGGGAAGATCGCTTGCGGAATGCCGGGGCGGTGCTCCTAGACAACACCTCTGCCCCATCGCACGAGGAGGACGAGTGGTGGCGCTTGCTCCACCTGCCTGGCCAAAGGTGAAGCGGCGTCGGGTTCCTGCCTATCAGCACGCCACCTGGCAACATGGTGAGTCGGCAATCAGCATCTTCTTGATGTCAGTTGCCGGCCTAGGCCGGCTCACAAGATAACCCTGCATCTCATCACATGACAGCTCGCGCAGCAGGTCCCGCTGCTGTTCCGTCTCCACGCCCTCTGCCGTCGTCGACATCTGGTGTTCTGCTGCAAGCGCCACGACAGCCCTTACGATGCCGGCAGACCTGCTCCCTTCGGTCAGCTCTCTTACGAACGAGCGATCGATTTTAATTTTGTCGAACGGGAACTTGCCCAAGTAGCTCAGAGAGGAATACCCGGTCCCGAAGTCGTCAAGCGCCAATCGGACTCCAAGGGCTCTCAATTGGTGAAGAATATCAAGGGCGAGCTGGTCGTCCTTGATCAAGACAGCTTCCGTGATTTCCACTTCGAGCCTACCTGGAGCCAACCCAGCCTGGTCAAGAGCCGAAGCCACTTTGAAGGGAAGCCCCCCCGTCTTGAATTGAGCGGGAGAAACGTTGACGGCCACCTTCATGTGTACAGGCCAGCTCGCCGCTTCGTTGCAAGCAACTCGAAGGATGTGCTCTCCGAGAAGGTCGATCAGCCCACATTGCTCAGCCACGGGAATGAACTCAGCGGGAGAGACAAAGCCGCGCTGCCGATGATTCCAGCGGGCGAGCGCCTCGCAGCCGACGATCTCGCCAGTGCGCAGTCCAACGATCGGCTGAAAATAAACCTCGATTTCACCTGCGCCAAGCGCGATGCGCAGGTCCCCTTCGAGGACCCTGCGATCACGCGCTCGCTTTTCCATCCCCGGCTCGAAGAACCGGTAGCTCTTCTTGCCGGATGACTTCGCTTCGTACATGGCCAAATCGGCATTCTGTAACAGGTCCTCGCACGTTTTCCCGTCTTTCGGAGCCAGGGCTACCCCAATACTTGCGTCCGCCGTGAGCGTGTATGGGCCACAGATATGTGGTCTGCGAAGAGCGCCGTAGATCCTTTCGATCATCCTCGCGATACTGTAATCGCCATCGTCACGATGTGGCGCGAGTATTGCGAATTCATCTCCACCCAACCTCGACAGGAATGCTTCAGGCCCGACGCAATCTCGAAGCGCTGCGGCGATGCTTTTCAGCAGTTCGTCTCCGATATAATGACCGAGCGAGTCGTTGACGGACTTGAACTCATCGAGGTCGAGGAAACACACTGCCAAGCTTACGCCGGGGCCGCTGTCGAGTTCCTGGCGGAGGCGGTCAAGGAAAAAGAAGCGATTCGGCAACTCGGTGACCATGTCGTACTTTGCGAGCCTGGCTATCCACTCCTCGGATTCCCGTCGGTCCGTAACGTCTTCGATGGTTGAGACCCATCCACCACGCGGCACCGGCTGCGTTATGATCTGCATCCAGCGGCCATCAGCTGTCTGGGTAAGGGTCTGTGTGGGTTCGCCCGATTTCGCCGCACGAGTCAGTTCGGAGGGCGCATCCACGCCGCCAAGAAACGAGCTGGTCTCGTCGCGGTGCTGGATGATCTCTCGCAGCGAGCATCCGGGTCTCACTACGTGGGGTGATAGGCCGAACATATCTAGGTAACGGCTGTTGCAGATGATCAAGCGCTCCGAGCGGTCAAACAGCAGAAGCCCCTGCTTCATGTTGTTGACCGCAAGGTCCAGTTGTTGACGCTGCCTCCTTAGATGAAGCGCGACGAAGGCGAGCATTATCAAACCAACCACACCAGCAGCACCTGCTCCCCAAAGAACCAAGCGTGCCTGGCTGAACCAATTTGCCAGGACGGTTGACACCTTGACCGTGGCCAAGACGGCAAGTGGGTAATGGTCCAGATATCTGACTGATCCGATCCGATCCTCACCATCCAGCGGGCTGACGACGTTGATCGTGGTTTGTCCGCCGTTTTCTGCCGCTTGTGCGGCCATTGGTGAAGCGTTTTGACCAAGTGCGTGGCCTGCACCCGGAAAGCGAGCGAGCAAGGCGCCATTCTGGTGAAACAGAGAGAGAGCGGCGTTGGGAGGAGCGATGGACGAAAGGAAGTTCTCGCTTCTTCCTTGCCGCGTCCGTAATGCACGATGACGCGCGCGCCCGCGGCGGCAAGGGCCAGCGCAGAGGGCGGCGATCCTCTTCACCTTTGCACTCGGCACCGCGGCCGGCGATCTCGCGACCGAAGCGCTTGGACTTGGCTTCAACGTCGGGGTCCTGGCT
>NZ_JBEPRI010000044.1:0-11405 GCF_040548265.1 Bradyrhizobium sp. F1.13.3
TTCACGCTGTTCGAGCCAAAGGCTGACATCGACATCATAACCAGTCGAGGATTGAGCTTTCTGAGCACATCGTAGCCGAGCCCAAGCTTCGGCAGGATGTCAGCTGAATAGTTATCGACGACAATATCGCCTTGGGCTACCAATGCCTTCGCAAGAGCGAGGCCCTTCGGTCGCGTTAAGTCAAGTGTGATGCCACGCTTGTTGCGGTTCATCATGCAGAAGCGCAGCGTCTTTTCGTACATCTCGTCGTTAACATACGACACCCTTCGATCAACGCCGCGCCACCAGTCCGGGTACTGGATGGCTTCGATCTTGATGACGTCTGCACCGAGATCGGCCAATATGCGGGTACACAACGGCCCCGCCCAGCCCATCGAGAAGTCGATCACGCGTGTTCCCTGCAAGACCTTCTCCCTATGACCCATGGAGCAGCAAGCCGTCATCGCTAACGAATTTGAGGGCCTTAGATCATTCGCAAAGACCTGCTGTTCGCCAGGAGCCGGAACTTTGCCGCCGCGGCGCGGACGCGTCGATGTTAGCCGTTGCATCGAGCCAACCGTCTGACCGTCTTCTTGTCCAAATCGAACAGGCACGATCGCGCCGCGCGCCTTCTTCTCTAGATCCCCCAGCAGATCCGGTATCGTGGGTACGATCACAATCGGGATCTTCCGGTTCCGTCCCTCCGTAAACCATTCTTGCGCAGTCCGTCTCTTCAGCTTCGGAATGAATTGCCGCTCAATGTGGTCCGGGTGCTGCAGACGATCGGCACCGAGCAGGAACGCCGGATCACCAACCAGTTCGGATAGGCCGAGCATGTCACAGAATGCACGCCATTGCGCCGGAGTAATTGTCGTAATCCCGATCCACCCATTCTTCGTCTCATAGATGCCGGCAGGAAAGTTCGGCCAAAACCGATTGGTTCCCATGCGGCGCACCTCACCGCGCTCTATTGCCTGGCTCATCTGATATTCGCTAAGAGCGAGCATCGATTCGAAGAGGTTCAATGACCACGAGCGACCCACGCCAGGCTGCATGCGCGCCAGGACCGATGACGCAGCCGCGATGAAGCCCCAGAGGCCCGCAAGAATCCCTGTTTGGAAATCCGGCGCATGCAAAGGCGGCCCTTCGACCGGTCCGGCCAACTTGATGAGACCGGCCAGAGCGCGAATCGTTGAATCGGTTGCGGCGAACGCCGCATAAGGTCCGGCGAACCCGAACCAGCTTGCCCCGATGTAGATCAACCCGGGACACCGCTCCCGGATCGCGGCAACATCTACGGCCGGGCAATCCGCGCGATCAATATCGCGCCCATCGATCAGGATGTCACATTTTTCGATCAACCCGGTCACTCGGTTGATCGCATCCGCATCCGTGCAGTCGATGACGATGCTCGACTTGTTAAGGCTTAGGAATGCGAACCATGCGCTTTGGCCACCAGCCGTCAGCGGAGCACTGCGGCGAAGTGGGTCCCCCCCTGCCGGCTCGACCTTCTGAACGTCCGCACCACAATCGGCAAACAAACGGGCGCAATAGCCTGTCGCCGCCGAACTGCCAATCTCGACGACCCGCAAATGCGACAATGCTCCCATTGAGCTCCCCTTTCTCAGATACTAGTGCTGCCTGAATATCAATGACCAGCGCATCGCTAGGCACGAGCAGCGCTTGCTTAGGGGCCCACTGATACCGGGTCCGCGAACATTTGGGCCGGCTGATGTTACGCGGCGAACTCTCCGCCCGTAACATCAATGGTCGCACCGGTGATAAATCCCGCGATCGGCGAAGCCAGAAATGCCGCAACGTGCGCGACCTCCTCGGGCGTTCCCAGACGGCCGACCGGGATCCGTTGCAGAGCGGCGCGATTAACTGCGGCTCCAGGTGGCCCGGTAAGATCGGTGAGGATGCGGCCAGGCGAGATACAATTGACCGTTATACCGTGGGGAGCGAGATCCCGTGCAGCCGCTCTGGTCAGTCCGATCAATCCTGCTTTGGACGCGGCGTAGTGCGGACCTGCAATCAATGGCATGGCGCGACCCGCAAGCGACCCGATATTGATGATGCGTCCATACGCCTTGGCCATCATCCCTGGTACAACGAGCTTGATGAGAATAAATGCGCTATTGAGATTGATATGTATGACATTTTCCCAGTCACCAAGAGAGGTCTGCGGAATCCAGGGTGCATTCCGGTCCGCGCGCTTGGGGGAAATGCCCGCATTGTTAACCAGAACTGCAATCTCGCCCCAACGCGCACGGATCCGATTAATAAGAGCAGCCACATCGTCCTGACGACTCACGTCAACGGTCTCGGCGTACAGTCGGTCCTCCGAACAGCCGAGCAAGCCCAGCGCTCCCTCAACATTCGTCGCCTTTGTCGCCACAAAAGCAACCCGATACCCATCGGTTAAAAAACGACGCACGATCTCAAGTCCAATCCCGCGCGCTCCTCCGGTCACCAGAGCAATGCGTTCGCCGGTTTGGGGCGTAGATGTTTCTGAGTTAGGCATTACCGACCATCTTCACTAGGTATGGGTGGGAAAGAGGCTGGCGAGAAAGCGCTCAAGAGCGTATCGCTGCGTTGCGATCAGTCCAGAGAGCTGCAGGGATCTTGGCAGTTGGAGCACGGTTGTCGCATGAGCGCCCTCCAGTTGCTGGGACTGCCGCAACGCAAGCTACTAGAACGAACCTCGCGCTTCTTGTGTTTTCATCAGTCATAGCCATCAAGTCACTCCGGTCGTCGTCCTAATGATCTCAACAGGGAGCAGTTGCCTGTTCCTTCTCGGCACTTGCCCCGGGGACCCTTTGCAAGATGCGCTCACAGAGCTGCTCTATTTCGTGCAACTCATGATCGGCTGTGATGCACACCCGGATTCCCGCCGCTCCTTGCGGGACTGTCGGAAAGAACGTGACAGACGTATAAAATCCCGCCTCGAGAAGTTCCCTTGCGATTGCAGTGGCGTTGCCTTCCGAGCCAATCGCAATCATTCTGATCGGAAGAGAATTGCCCTGCTCTGCAGTTGCGACGCGACGATCAAATAACTCGATCCGGTTCGTCAGCCGCTGCTGACGCTCGCCCAGCTCAGCTGAGCGGTGGATCTTGCACGAGCCAAGCGCGGCACCTACCGCCGCTAGATTGGGAGCCACCGAGAAGGAATATGGGATGGAGAAGCGTCGAAATAACGTCTCTTGCGCGGCTGTTCCGAGCATCAACATGCCTCCAGACGCGCCGAATCCCTTGGCAAGCGAGGCCGCTATGATCGTCCGATCACCGAGCACTTGCGGAAACTGCGAGCGAGCAAATCCTTCGCCCTGACGTCCGAAGATTGATATGCCATGAGCATCGTCAATATAGAGAAAGAGCCCATAGCGCTCCTGGAGTTGACGCAGTTCATTTATTGGCGAGTTTCCTCCCATCGAGTAAACTCCGTCGCACACATAAGCGACCACCGGATGTTCGTGGCAAACACGTTCGAGCGCGTCGATGTCATTGTGCGAAATCGTCTCGACAAGCGTCTCATCAGCGACCACAGGTTTGTGATAGGCCAGTGAGATGTGGGCGGTCCGATCGAACACCACAATTGGCTTTTTTCCTCCCGTCAATTGGCCTGAAGCAAGGAGCGGTAGGGCACCGAGGTTGGCGAGCATGACAGTGGAGAAGGCTATCACTCGTGCACTGAACATCTCGGATAGAGTTTCTTCAAGCTCTGAGAGTAAGTCAAAATTCAGTCTCGTTCGTGCGCATGACCAGTGCAACGAGCGATGTGCCTCTATGGCCTCGATCGCTCCAGCCACGATCATGGGGTGATTGTCGAGACCCAAGTAGGAGCACCGCACGAAGTCGACCAACTCCGGTCGGCTCTCGAGCGGACCTGTACCTAGAACGAACCCGCGCCCAACGGTAGAACGTCCCTGGACGCCCATGAGGCCAGCCGCGTGGGCCGCATCGAAATACGGGCTACTCTTCTTAATCACGTAGGCGGTGTTGCGAAAATGCCCCGACTGCCGATCACCGTCGGGAGGCGAACTCCGCTGCTGCATTTCTATTCTCCATTCCATCTAAGCAGGAACCGCGGACGCCTGGATGCGGCGAGACGAGTGCTTGGCGTGCCGAAGAGCACGGTTGAGTTCTCAACTCATCTTAATTGAAGTTCGATTAGTCTGTCTCGTTTGCAACTTAGATCACTGTCTCGGCGCCATGGATAGCTACCATTTAAGATGGGAAGGGAATCGGCCCGCCGCGAGGATTGGTGGCCAAGGCGCTACCTAGTGAGCGCCTGCACCAGATGCTTCAACGTCGGGCTATACACTTCTCGAGAACTGGGAGCCCAGCGCAGTGAGCCTACGGCAACTTTTGCTGGTTGTTACCTGGGTGCAGCGATTTGGTTCAGCAATCGCTCATTGGCTTGGAGAAAGCCTGAGAATACATCGACTACAAAGTCTGCATCGTCGCGTGTCATCGAGGTCGAAAGCGATGGCGTGCCGCCACGCGGCAGCATGATCCCGTTCCGCGCAAAGAAGCGCGTGAGTTCCTTCATAAGAGGTTCGGCCGCGGGCGCTCGATAGGCCTCGCGATAGTCATTCGGGACTTTTGTGAGCGGGTGAATCCGAAACAGTGATGCGGCTCCCGTAACACATAGCGGCGCGCTACATTTGGAAATCGCTAGACGAATTCCATCGCGAACACTCTTTCCAAGCGCTTCGAGACGTTCAAAAGCTGCATGATCCAGATGCCGCATCGCAGCAAGCCCTGCTGTCATGGACAGAGGATTGGCGGAAAATGTGCCGCCTTGTGCAAGCATGGGTCTTCCCGCCGAGGCATCGAATACTCTCATCACGTCCTCGCGGCCGCCGATCGCTCCAATTGGCAAGCCGCCGCCGATGATCTTGCCCATAGTAATGAGGTCCGGAACAAGGCCATAGCGGGCCGATGCCCCTTGGAAGCTCTGTCTCAGATTCAAAACCTCATCGGATATTACGAGAATGTTGTTGCAGCGCGCAGCTGTCTGAACCGCCGCAATGAACTCGGGTTTGGGCGCAATTAAGCCGCTCTTGCTTGGCATGGGATCCATGAGCACAGCAGCAAGATCGTGTGCATACGATGAAAGTAACCGGTGTACGCCTTCCACGTCGTTGAAGCGCAATACGACCACTTCCTCGAGCACGCTTGATGGCATTCCGCGATAACGGCCCGTCGACGTGGGACTAGTCGGCTCGCCCCAATTATCCGGGGTCGCACCGAGACTCACCTCGCACCAATCGTAGGCACCATGGTAAGCACCTTCGATCTTTGCGATTTTTGAACGTCCAGTGAATGCACGCGCTGCTTTGATTGCGAACAGAACTGCCTCAGTTCCTGTATTGACGAAGCGAACACGATCCACCTGCGGAATGCGACTGCAAAGTAGCTCGGCGAGTTCGATCTCGCTCTCTGTCGGATTTGCGAAGCAACTGCCGCACTGAAGCTGACGGGTGAGCGCTTCGACTACAGGTGCAAAGGCGTGACCATGGATCAGGGTCGTGAAGTTGCAGTTGAGGTCGAGAAAGCGGCGGCCGTCGACGTCGACCAGATAACTGCCAACGCCGCGCTCGACGTAGATCGGTTCCGGGTCACGCTCGATTGTTGCTCGTGAGGTACCGTCAGGAAAGACCAATTGTGCGCGCGCGAAGTTGTCCCTCGATTTCCGCCCAACATACTCACTTCCTGTCCCCTTGGATTCAGCTAGGTTCAAGTTGCACTCTCCTTGCAATTGTCACTTCTGGCGAGCAGACTAAAGCGTACTGAGCTGGCTCTTCAGGGATCACTGATGACCTGGAGTGCAGCCTAGCCATCGCTCACAACGGGAGCGATCGTCACGGGCCTACCATCGCCACCGGACGGCCTCGTCGACTGACGCGATTGCCCGTCTGGATTGTGCCATCCCGCACGGCTAGCCAGGGCTCCGTTCTATCCTCGAACCCGACACGGTACGAAGCAGCTTAGTTTCATCGTGATCCTCAACCTGCCTTCTCAATTCCTCCCCGGTGAGCCAGATGAGCCAATCGTCGTCAACAATGTTCTCCTCCACCAACTGCAGTATCGACCCGCCTGGCTCCTGATGCGCCATTTCGTATTGAGCAACGAGCCCCTTCTCTAGGGAAAAGCCCCCCACAAGCGAACAAAGGAAGTCAGGAGTCCACATCGCAAACGACAAACCGTGTGCTACTCCGGCTACGATCTTTGCGAGGCCCTGCCCTCTACAATCCTTGCGGACCCAAAGATCACCGTGGTAGGCGACCTTTCCTGTTATTCTTGTCGCGCTTGGCGCGTTGCAGACACAACGATCCTGAGAATGTGCATGCACGGACGGATCGTCGTAGAATGCGCTCAACGATTCAAGATGTTCTGCCAGATTGCTCCGCGAGAGGTCATACAATCGAGCAGCATCAGTGAGCGCAACTTCCTTGTTCTTGTCGAGGCCTATGATCCAATACCCCTCGCCTGATCTGATCGGGGAGCGCTCTGGCCGAAAGTTCGGATAAGTTCGCCCCTTTGTCGGAGTGGCGCTCGTGATCGCGACATACTCACGAAAATCAAATCCTATCGAAAGCTCTATCCCTCTCCGGGCCGCAGCATTGTCATAGACCTGTAGAAAGCGTGAAACCTGCAGCTGGTTGACTAAGCCTGCCATTCCTCTAACTCGCTCCTGCCGTGATGAGCCGCGTTTGGGATCGTACATCATGAATGACGCCGCATCACACTACCTAGTCAGGTGTGTTGAATACGCCCTGCTGAGATCGCGCAACTTCGCTTGATTACATAGTTACGGCAGCGTGCGGAGCGTGCTGCGCCATTTTAGAGTCTGACGCCGACATAGTAATTTTGGAGCTTGCGAGGGTCAGCGCTCGTGTAGAGAAGAACCAACCATGATCAAGACCCTCAACTAAGGAAGCTTCTTCCATGATACGGCTTTCACATCCGACCAGGCTCTCATACCAGCCGGCGCGCCGGAAGAGATGGCGAAGACGCTCAGGGATCGCAAAGGATGCGCGCCCGATTGCAGCACTGACCCGACTCGACAAGCATGATCATTTATACTCCCGCTCGGTCCACCATGGAAAATAGTCCGGCATGTCCTTCGTTACCCTCTCTTTGAACACCGCGGGCCGCTTCTCCAGAAACGCCAGTACACCTTCCTTGCCATCAGCGGAGCGTCCCCTCGCATAGATGCCGCGGCTGTCGATCTTGTGGGCCTCCATTGGGTGATCGGCGCCGAGCATCCGCCACATCATCTGCCGGATCAGCGCGATCGACACTGGCGCGGTCTTCTCGATGATCTCTCGTGCCAAAGTACGCGCCGTCGCCACCAGGTGGTCTGGTGGCACCACTTTGCTGACCAGGCCGCAAGCAAGCGCCTCCTCCGCCGAAAAGACACGACCAGTGTAACACCACTCAAGCGCTTGCGCGATACCGACGATACGCGGCAGAAACCAGCTCGAGCCGCCCTCCGGCACGATACCACGCTGGGAGAACACAAAACCGAAGCGCGCGGCCTCACTCGCAACGCGAATGTCCATCGCAAGCTGCATGGTAACGCCCATGCCAACAGCTGGTCCGTTCACGGCCGCGATTACGGGCTTCAGGCAGTTGAAAATACCTAACGTAATCTGGCCCCCGGCGTCGCTGATGTCGGGGTCGCTGTAGTCGACGCTACCGTCAGCACGGCGCTTCACCGGTCCACGCCGCGCATCGCGGTCGAATGTATCCGCGCCAGAGGAAAGATCGGCGCCCGCGCAAAAGGCGCGGCCTTCGCCGGTCACAATAACTACGCGGGCATCGTCTTCCCTGTTTACGCGATCGAACGCATCTATCAATTCGTTCTGCATGATGGCGGTACAGGCGTTCAGCCTCTCCGGACGGTTCAACGTGATGGTAAGGATCTGCTCCTCGAGCTCATACTTTAGGGTCTGATAGGCCATGTGCATTTTCCTCTTTTGGTGAGACTGGAAAGTGGACTCTTCCATGATAGCATCCGATGGTGGTTGGTTCTCAAGCACGCTCGTCAGAACATACGAGCTCTTTAGCGCAACCTGCCGGAGGATTGGGCGGGATGCTCGCTTGCGTCACGCGCGTATCCGCCACGAACAGCAACGATTAGGTACGCGATAACCAGAGATGCCGAACCTATCAAGCCTGGGCGTTGCGCGTTCTCCAAAGCTCCACAATTCTGTGCCGCAGTCGCTTCCGGACGCTCCAAGTTTCACGGACGAACAATTTGAGTGTCGACAGCTCGACCGCAGATGCGGTTAGCGGAGCGCACTCGCGCCAGCTCTCTTGCGACGTTGCTGCTAGTCGCGCGCAGAACCTTGACATGCTTTCCGTCTCGGTGTCCGCAAATCGCGAAACGAATCCTGCGCGATCTGCTGACGGGCTTCGCGGGCTTGACGCCGCGCACGGGCCACCTTCGAGCACCTGTCAGCAATATTAGCACTAGCGCGACTGCGTATAGTCGGCAACGCTTCGATAAAGTCGTGCCCAAATCGGCACGGCCATAGTCTCACCAAGCTTGCGTTTGCGCATACAATAACTCCCGCAGAGCCTATCGTAAAACTTCGAAACACCAGCCACGACGTAAACATCTCAGTCTGGTCCGGCGCAAATCGCGGTGACCGCACCGAATGCAACCCCATCGAATCACCATACAGTTTGGGTCCGCCACCACTCGTGCAGCGGCTGCGGCCGTCAACTACCAAAGCTAGCGATTGCATGAGCCCATAGATTGTATCACGCATTACTTGGAGTTTGCTTGCTCGTTGAGACTTCGCTTAAAAGAGGGCCATATGAAAATACACACACCTTCTTCTTCGGATAGCGTCCGTAATAACGCGATATCTCCCTCCTCCAGACGTCGAACGCTCGTTTCACATCCGCCCATGACACTCCGACTTGGGCGGTACCTGGTAAGCGGCATTCTGCTTAGTGGTGATAATCGCGCTTCGTTCAGGATGCTCCGATGGCTTCTGCTGCCGGCATTAGCTCGCCGCCCAACTGCTTGGAGATCATGCATCGAGGCAGGCGAATTGATTCGGGGCTCTAGTGTTCGTGAGTGCGGCCGCCACGGCCGCCTATTAAGCAATGAACAGACCACCACAACAAGGCGCACATGAGCCGCGCGACCAGTCAAGTTCAAAAGGAGACCCGACATGCAGCGCAATGATGAAATGGCCCTCGGACTCTACCTCATGCAAGCAGGATATCACGAAGGCGCATGGCGGGATCCGAGCGTACCTGTAAATGGCGGCGTTGATATCGATCACTATGCTCATCTGGCAGCACTTGCCGAAGGCGCGGCATTTCACTTCGTGTTTATCCCGGATAGCCCAAGCGTGGTTGAACAAGATCTCGCGAGCTTGGCGCGTGTAAGCCGAAACGATACATTCGAGCCAATCACGCTGATGTCAGCACTCGCATCGAGAACGCAACACGTCGGTCTTGTCGCAACAGCGACAACGACATACCATCAGCCCTACCATCTTGCACGCATGTTCGCCTCACTTGACCACATGTCGCGGGGCCGCGCGGCCTGGAACATCGTTACCTCAGGCTACAAGTTCGAAGCACATAATTTCAGTGAAGACGGGCTTGTAGATCACGACATGCGCTATGCTCGAGCGAGAGAATTTGTAGGAATTGTAAAGGGGCTTTGGGACAGCTGGGAGACCGACGCCTTCATTCGCGACAAGAATATTGGCATTTATGTCGACACGATGAAGCTTCATTTGCTCAACCACCGGGGGCATTTTTTCTCGGTCAGAGGCCCACTAAACGTTGCGAGGCCGCCGCAAGGGTATCCCGTCTTGGTTCAAGCTGGCGCATCAGATGCAGGAATCCAGTTTGGCGCGGAGATCGCTGAGGTGGTGTTCACGGCCGAACCTTCTTTAGAGAACGGACAGAGATATTATGCGACGCTCAAAGACAAGGCGCGCGGACTCGACAGGAGCGATGACCAGGTACTCATCATGCCAGGGATTGTTCCCGTAATTGGCAAGACTAAGCAGGAAGCGGAGGAGAAGCTCAAGAGGCTACAATCATCTACGCACATCGATGTTCTATTTGACACGGCCGATCGATGGCTCGGATCGGTCACCGATTTGCGTGCAGTCAACCTGGACTCCCTAGTTCCGGACACTCTGCCGCGAACCAATCTGATCCAGAGCCGTCAGAAGGTCCTTCTCGAGCTTGCCGCGCGCCAGAAACTTACCTGGAGAGAGCTTATTCGCTTGGTATCTGATAGTCGGGGCCATTTGATGGTAGTTGGCACGCCTGACGAGATTGCGGACACAATGGTTGATCGGTTTGATCAGCGCGCTGCCGACGGATTTAACGTGCTGCCAGCTACCGTTCCAAGCGGGTTCAAGGATTTTGTGGAGCTTGTAGTTCCCGAGTTACGTCGACGAGGAAAATTCAGGTGCAGGTATTCCGGAAAAACACTCAGAGAGAACCTCGGGCTCAAACCGCCACTCAATCGATTCACTAAGTTGCCGTAGGCAGGGACCGACAGGTGCAGCCAATACCGTGCGGCATCACTTTGGCAGTTCGCATTGCAGATGCAACGTTGATGAGGGATATCCCATCGAGAGAGCCAAGAGCGGAGAGGTCGGATTGAACTCCTCGGCCGCTCCCGTCTTCACCACCAAAGCTGTCGCAGTCTACCCGTGGCGTTCGCTGAAGCAATCGGCAACGCTTACCTGGACTGGTTCCGGTTTGGTCCTAGCATTACAGTCGCATTTTTTGAGGTGAGCTTTGCGCGCGCTGGCCTGATGAGACCTGCGCCAAACGACCTTGCGAGGATGTAGGCGCGCGGGATGCGCCGCTGGGTTAGCTTCATGGCGATTCGCCGGACCAACGGATCAAGAACGATGCTTCGGTCGCGGCCGCTGTCGCGTTTTTGGGGCGATGGCCCTGTGTTGGACCGATGACGGATGACGGCCATCATGGCGAAGGCAAGCATGACGAGTGAGACATGGCGATGCCAGCCGTGCCAGGAGCGGGTTTCGTTGTGATCAAGGCCGAGCTCGTTCTTACCGGTTTCGAAGCGGTCCTCGATAGCCCCAGCGATGGCCTTCCACCGACACCAGCTTCTGCACGAAGGTGCCCTTGGAGCACCGTGTAGAGAAGGAGGCCAAGCTGCCGTCGGCAATGTTGCGGCGGATCAGAAGACCCCGCGTCCATTCCCCGGCAAGGTCGTCGTTGTGTTCACCGGCATCGGGATCGGCCAGCTCAAGTTACCCCCAGTCGTACCAGCGCGGACCTTTGGTCCCTTCGCCGGACGACAGGCTGTAGCGCGTCGATCTGGATGGGAAGGCGCGGCAATCTGGATGGCGAGTCAGTGTCGCGGCGAAGTAATGATTGCCGCGCAGATTGTCGTGCGC
>NZ_JBEPRI010000045.1:0-11291 GCF_040548265.1 Bradyrhizobium sp. F1.13.3
GCGCACGACAATCTGCGCGGCAATCATTACTTCGCCGCGACACTGACTCGCCATCCAGATTGCCGCGCCTTCCCATCCAGATCGACGCGCTACACGGAATACCTTCGAAACGACTTCGACGCCTTCGCGTGCTCCAAAACGACACGTCGGATCGAAAGATCAGCTAGGATATCCCGGCTGAACGTCAGCGCCTTTGTGCAGGGCTCCCGGAACATGTCCCTGAGCTCGTCATGGGCGTCGCCATCGAGGCGCCGGACGAAGTAGGTCGGCAGGAAGACCTCGGCCAGCATGCGCCTCTCGCGTTTCGTCCGGATCAGATACCGGTGGTCGTTGTATTTGTAGGTGGCACCCTCCTGATCGACGTCGCAGGCCTCGCGATCTCGTCCAGGTTGAGGGTCTCGAGGTCCTCGGTCCGCGCCACGAACTGCAGGTGCTGGTCCTTGACGAGCGCCGTCGGCGCCAGGATACCGGAAGCGCTTTCGTAGCTGAGGAGGGCGGTCCCGCCGAACAGCGAGAGCCGGCTGCTGGCGCCCGTGTACCAGAGCCAGTCGAGGGTCTCGGCCAGACGCCCACGAAGCCGGGCGACGCCGTGAGCCTTCGCCAGCTTGCAGGACAGCAGGACGTCTTCCCGCAGCTCCCGCCGGACGCGGCGGGCCTTCAGCACGGTGCTCTCGAACTGCTCGAAAATGGCTTCGGTCTCCGGGCTGCGCCGTCCGCGGGATTTGACCTTCTGCTTGCCGTCTTGGCGCGTGTAGCGGGTCAGAAATTCGACGCCGTCGACAGTCCGCCAGGCCATCCCGCCGCCGTCGGAGGCGGCCAGGACCTGCAGCGAGTGCCCGAACTCGGGCCACAGCTGCTCGATCCGGGCGAATTGTGGCGAAGAAAAGCGGGCCAGCGAAGCGGAAGAGCCGAAGCGGGCCTCGCGCGCCCGAAGGCAAGACTGCGCTGCAGGTCTTGATCGATGAGCACACGATCGACGAGGCCAAGATCAAGGCCATCAGAGAAAAGACTAAGGTCTCTCGGGTGGTCGAGAAGCTGCTTCAAGGGTGGCTAGACGGGACCTACAAGCTGAGGCCGTATGGCCGGCTAAGCACGTCCCGAAGTTGACCAAGCCGAAATTGAACTGCCGTGTGCGCTGCTTACGGTTTCGATGAAGCTGCAGGTCGCCGCGGCCAGACTGAAGAAGAATCAAAGATCTTGATCTCCTGCTGAGTGGCCGATAGTCGCCGTCGGAGCAGCGAGCGCACTATCTGGCCCTTCCAGCACCGTGGAAACCATTCCGAGCCGCTTCCAGCCACGATGAGCATAAGGGGTGAGTTCACCTTGCGGGCTATTCGCAGCAGGGTGGCTGAATCGAGATCGCTCATCTCCGCGATGCCGTCAGGATGCGAATGCCAATCGCCCAGGTAGTCTAGGTCGCCAGCGCTTGTTTTGAAGGCTCTATCGAGTTCGGCTACCTGCCATTTATGGTCCGGCACAAAGCAATGGCGACCGTGGAGGGCGAGGGGGCCAGGGCCGCGGAGGTCGACGACGATGCGGTCCTCACCTGACCGCCACCCAAGTAGTATGCCCCCGTTCTCGAGCGGCGAGAGATCTTGCGCGTCCTCACTCATCGACTGCATGACGCGTGAGGAGAGCCATACCGTCATCGTCAGGCTCCGCAGCATTGAGGGTGAGGAGGGCAGGGATGCGCCTCCCAGCAAGGCAGGGTCCTCGAACCATCTTCGTTTCTGAGCGTCAACACGGCTACCGCCCAGGCGCCCGGATCGTAATTGCCGTCCGACAACAATCCCACCGTCGTCCGCACGATTTCGAGCGAGACCTCCTGCAGGTCGAAGCCGCCACCAGTGAAGGTCGGAGAATTGCAGCCGACCGGAAGCACTATGCCCGCGTTATCGACTCGCGGCTGGGGTATCCGACCGTCCTTCCAGTGGTGGTTGAGGCAAATGAAGCAGCCTTCGCCGTCCGGTAAGAAACGTGCGACCAAGCCGCCTGCAACGCCGTGGGTCGCGTAGCCGACCACATACGGTACGCCCAGGCGTTTGCAATGATGCGCCAATGCAAGCTGCACTTCTTCCGACGCCGAAGCGTCGACAACAACGTCTGCGCCGCGGAGCAAATCGAACACCGGCGCAAGCGCATTTTGAGGGGGAAGCGCTGTAACGTCCGTGAACGCCGCTCCGAGACGGCCCTCGGCGAAACCAGCGCTCGTCCACGGGTAATTCTCGACGATGAAGTTTGCGAGGGCCTGAGACTTGCTTCTTCCCCAAGCAGACCGACCGAGCGGCCAGCGAAGACTGTTGCCCGGCTGGATCGTGTCGAAGTCAAGAAACGTAACTTCTCCAACCCCGGCCCGCGCCAATTCGAGACCGGCAAAACTTCCGATGGCGCCAGCCCCGACCACAACGACCTTCTTTGTCAGAAGCGACTTTGCTATAGGCAGGCGGGAGAAGATGTCGTCTCTCCCGGCCCGTTCTCCGCGAATCAGCTGGGGCGCATCTACCGTTGCTCCGTCACCGAGCGCAGGTCGCGCAGCGAGGAACAACCATCCCGAACCATTCTTTTTGGAGCCGTAGGTGGCCTCATCCGGAAACACGATGCCGGTGATCGAGAGAGGGCCACGTCCAGCCTGGTTAACTTTGCGCACGCTCGCCGGCTGCATTACAGCTTGCCGAGAGAGTTCCTCTTCGGCAAGTCGGAGCAACTCGCGTGCGTCCGCGGTTGCAGGGGGAGTGAACTTGACCCAGCGACCGATAACAACTTGGAAGCCTTGTGGCTGCGCCGCGAATCCGAATCGCTTTCCGAGGCCGGCACCGTTGCTGGCTTTCACTTGCCTTAGCACGCCTTCGAACGCGGCCCCATTGGTCCGACTAGAGCGAGGCGAGCAAACAATTTCCAAAAGGCCATGTTGCGCTGGCGGAAGCGGTGCCTGACCGTCGAACAGGATCACCGAGTCGTCCTCGGAGGCGCCTGCGAAGTAGGGCATCAAGGGATCGGCGGTCTGCTCCTCGAGCTTAGCTGCATCATCCGAGCGGCTCTCCCTTCTCGCAGCGAGGGCGAGCAGGAGGTGGTCCAACCGTTCTTGAACGAAATCGGCGACAAGTTGGTAGGAATCCCATTGCCCAGCTTCCTGCGTGAGCAGGCAAAGCTCGCGACTGTGCGGGTTCTGATGCCGCTCAAAAGTCTCGTTCGGCGCAGAGACCGCCGGGCGAAAGAACGGGTGTAGCGGCGAATATCCGATACGCAACAGCATCGAAGCGGACTGCCCCTCTACCGGCCAGTCCGCTTCGAGAATCAGAATCCCATTGCCCTTGTGGATAGTCCGAGGCGAAATGCCCAACTTGGCGTACGCCGCCAGTTCGGCATCAAACACCTCGGGCCAGATCGCCCACCAATCCTGGTCGGCACCACCGAGCCTATTGCGCCCAGCCAAGCTTAGCCCACTGGACGGTGGTCGGGCGGCGAACTGGGACGCGGTGGTCCCTTGCCGGGCGTATCACTGGGCGGGCCCGGCGGCACGTCAGGATGCTCTGGATGAGACGGGTGAGGCGGCTTAGACATTCTTGAACTCCTTCTCTTTCTCTGCTCTCTTAGGCCACGGGACCGACGTACGCACGCTGCAAATGCACAGATCCACACCTTGGTCGTCGGCACCGCCGCTTCGTTCCCTTTCCAGCGAATCTCGAGATCGTTATTCAAATGAGGCGCACAATTCCTGCTGGTCCCGCAAGGGGGGCGCACGTTTCCAGCAAAATCGATGGACAGTTCGCCGCGTTCCGGCGCTATGGCGTCTGCAAACGGATCGCGCTCCCTCTGACGCTGAGTGAACATTTGCGCGGAAATTCAAAGTTGTGCATTCAAACGCGCCGATGTGAGCCGCTCGACAATCGCGATACAGCTTCTGGACAAGGTGTGCCGTATGCGTCGGTCTCCCTCTATCGCCTCCGAAACGATCTTGACGGAACGTTCGATCATGCTGTCGAACTGATATGAAGAGGGATGAATCGCCGTCGCAAAGGCGCTTGTGAGTCCGCCCAGCTCGATGGCGCTGACGATCTCTATTTAGCGCTTCACCAGCTCGAATCGGGATATGCCGAATTGCCTCTTCTTGGTCAGAAGGTCCAGGACCTGGCCATTCCACCACTCGAGGAGCTGCCTGGCAACTCGCGCTCGTTTATCCGAAGAAGCACTTGTATCGACCCGGCTCCGTTACCCGGCCGATTTTGTCCCAATTGATCTTGTTAACGCGCATCGCTAGCTCCACTCGTTCTCAGGCAGCGAACCGGGCGGAGCTTTGAGTTCTTCGAGGCCGGCTTCGATCATGGCCAATTCCTCTTGGATTGCTTTGGCCGCGTTCTGGGTTGATGCCCGACACGGCTTCCAGCTGGGCGAGCAGCTTGCGTCGATGCGCCAGCAAGTCGAGTAGAGCGCGTCGGTCCCGCACCCTCACGTAGCCAGCTACGATCAATTCCATGGCCTTTGACATGTTCGTCGTTTTCCCACCGGCTGCGGATTATCGGGGGCGGCTAAGTTCTGTCAGACCGGCTTCGGTCATACGATATTCGGCACCTTCGCCGGTTGAGCGTCGCTCCATCCATCCGTTTCGTAAAAGAGCGAGCGTTGTTCCAGGGTGATCGGGGAGCTTCGAAGAAGACACCCAATGGCAGTCACGAAGGGGATCGAGCATTTGCCGGTGATACTGATTAAAAAGCGGCCTCCGCTTTTTCTCCTACGGATGCCTTGAGGTATCGTTTCAAGCGGGCGTTCGGTTTCCATGGCCGTTTGTTGCCATCGCACAGTTTACGATCAGTTACGGATCGGGAACGGCCGGCAATCTTTTCTAAATGGTTCATGGATATTGTTTGGCGGCATGGATGATCGAGGACGCATCTGTTTGGTTCGGGCTGGCCCTTAGGCGAAGCGATGCTCCCTACCGGCGTGGATGGTGCGCGATAATCGACCTGAGCCCTGCCGCTTGCCGGCACCGCCGCGCGCCCGAGCCGCGGGCGGTTCAACGCAGGCGAGAGCACAGGCCGCCGCGTTGTTGCCCGCGAAATAGCCAGAGCCGGAATTGCAGCGCGGCCGGACCCAAGCTGATCGAGCAGAAAGACGGCTCATCACAAGGGTCAAACGCTGCCAATCGCCGTGGTTGCAATGGTAAAAGTTCCTCGCCGACTGACTGGGGGGCACATGGTTAAGGCATTTCGCAATGTGATCATGGCACTTACTTTTGTAGGAGTTGCCGGCTGCAACATTTTTTGGAGTTTCATGAATGACTATATGGCCTGTGGCCTTGCGCTGGCGGCTTCAGTTGCAGCCGGCTTTTGCGTTGAGCGCATCTTCATCGAGCGGTCCCGTCGGGAGATGATCCGCCTCCACGGCGCGGACTGGCATTCGGCGGAGAACCGACAGCTCGACTCATGAGCGTCACCCGTCGCGCGCTCGTCGCTTTCATCATCCGACTGTTCGCATTCGACCCGAGGGGCCTAGCCCGATGATCAAACCGGTCCATCCATTCCGGTTCGCTCGCATCGAGCGCCTGCGAGAGCTGCTTGAACGAGACTTCGAAATGGCAGTTGATCCGAATGCGGGCCTGAGCACCACGAAGCTGGTGAGACCCGATCCGCCAATGCCTGATGCAGGTTTGATACTCGGTCGTGATCCAGGAGGGTGCGAACTGGGTCCTTCGTTGCGAGCCATGCGAGCGCTACGGCACCGCAACCGGTCAATACGCCCGAGTAGCATCACGATCTGGAAGGGCGATGACCATAAGCCGACCCCGAGGTAGGGGGGATGCCGAAAGCGAACTCCCGGCTCCCTTGGTCCTTACCGCTTTACAATGTTGCCACAGAGGTCTCGTCGTAGTCGGCACCATCGCCGCCAGGAAGGTAGGCAATAGGAGCGATCCGAACCAAGTCGGGCGCGAGGCTCAACGGCAACAGCTGGCGGAGAAGCAGTGCATGAGCTGGCAACCTGATGATTGAAGGCGGCCCTATGTGGTGTCCCTCACCGGACGGCAGGTCGTCACTGGAAACCAGCACTGTCTGCTCTGGTGACGTGGTCTCGAGAACCATTTCGAGCTCGCCATTGCCGAGCTGACGCGGCGGCAACTCATGGCGGCAGTGGACAACACAGCCAAGACCGGCAAGCGCGGAGCATCAAAGGACCCGCGCGAGCACGATACCTTCCTCGAGTGGTACCTCAGCGAAGGTTGCCTCGAGCACAACGTGCTCGCGCCTATCGAGCGCCCAACGAAACTCGTGCCCAAAGGTCACGCGCCGACGCGGATCTCGTGGTGAAAGATCCACGAGCTTTCTTGATTTGCCGTCGGGATCGGAGTGGCGGGCGCAGGTAGAGCAATGATCTTTTTTGCAACGTGCCCGGGTTGTGCCCCAGATTTTTTGGGGCACAATGTGGGGGAAGCAAGTCACTAAGTTATTGTAAATTCTGGAGGAATGGTGGGCGCACAAGGGATCGAACCTTGGACCTCTCCCGTGTGAAGGGAACGCTCTCCCGCTGAGCTATGCACCCGAAACCATCATGCAGGCGACCCGAGTTTCGGCCGCCGGCGCTTTGGAGCCCGCGATTTAGAAGTGCGGGCCGAAGGTGTCAAGTTTCGAGGCGCTGCCGGGCCGGAAAACCTTCCCCCGGACCCGCAATGCGGCGGCGAGACCGTTTTGGGGCCGCCTACGCGCCCTGCTGGCGGGCGCGGGAGGCGTGGGCCTGGAGCGCGCGGATGCGTTCGGCCAGTGTTCCGCCACCTTCGGGCAGGGTGCCTGCGGCCGCGCCGTTGGTCGGGGCGTCGTTGGCCGGGCGCGGCGCCGGCCTCGGCGGCTGGCCGGCCTCGGCCGCGAGCAGGGCTTCGATCGGCGAGTTCGGGCCTTCGAGCTGCATCGCGAGCTTGGCCACCTCGGCGGCGATGTCGTTGATGCGTTCGCGCAGCAGCGCGTTCTCCATCCGCTCGGTCGCCCAGGAGCTCTCGGCCTGTTGCTGGATCGCGTTGATGTCGCGCTGCAGCTTGGCGCGCTCGTCGCGGGCGGTACGGAGCTGCTCCTCCAGCGCGGCCTTTTCCGCGCGGATCGAGTCCATCGCGGCCGACGATTTGCCGCCGCTCAAGGCCGCGATCTCGACGCGCAGCTCCTTGATGGTGCGCTCGTTGCCCTCGTTGGCCTGGCGGAGCTGGTTGTTCTCATAGTCGCGCTCGGCGAGCAGCTTGCCCTGCGTGGCAAGGCGTCCCTCGAGATCGCCGACGCGACCCGACAGCATCTCGGCCTCTTTCACCTGCAACATGAGCTGGCGATCTAGGTCGGTGACGCGCTGGCTCAGATTCTCGACGCGGCCGCGGGCGTCGCCGAGCTCACGGGAGGCGGTCTCGGATTCGGTACGCTCCTGCGCCAGCCGCGCCTGCGTCGCGGCAAATTCCTTTTCGGCGTCGCCGACGCGGTTCTTCAGCTCCTCGATCTGCGCACGTACCACAACCAGCTCGACCTGGCGGCTCTCCGCCATCATCGAGCGGTCGGACAGTTCGGAATTGATCTTTGCGAGTTCGCCCTGCTTGTCGGTCAGCGCGAGCTCGGCCGCGCGCAGGGCTGCGGTCTTGGTGTTGAATTCCTCTTCGGTGGCGCGGAGCTGCTCCTTCACCGCCTTCTCGCGCGCTTCGAGCGCGAAGATCGTGGCGTTCTTCTCGCCGAGCTCGATCTTCATGCGGTTGATGGCGTCGCTCTTCTTGCCGAGCTCGGCGAGCTGGCTCGTGGTCTTGTTCTTGAGCTGGTCGACGCTCATCTCGAGCCGTCGCGCCGACATGGCGAACTCGGCGCGGAGCTGGTCCTTGTCGGCCTGGATCTCGGCCATCGACAACGGCGTGGCGGCTTCGAGCAGGCGCGTGGTCAGGCGCACGGCGCGGTTATGCACCAGCGGCACGATCGCAAGACCGCACAGCATCGAGAGCAGGAAACCGATCGCCAGGTACATGATCGGTTCGACCATGGGCCAGAACTCCCAAAGCTAAGGAAAAATTTACCAAGGACATTGCATGCGGGGCCGGCAAAAAGCCAGCCCCGACATGTCGTTAACCTTGATCCGTCGCCGGAGGGGGAAGCGGGACGCTAGAACGGGTTCCAGGTCGCGCGCGGGGTGAATTTCAAATAGCCGATATTGGCTCCCAGCCGCAGGCCGAGGCCCGAGCGGATCGGCACCAGCACGATGTTGTTGGCGGTGAGCGCCGTCATGCCGAAGCCGCCGATGATGTAGGCCGAGCCGTCGAGGCCGGCGAAGCGCTGGTAGATAGCGTTGGTGGCGGGCAGATTATAGACCAGCGTCATGGTACGCGCGCCGTCGCCACCCCAGTCGAAGCCGAGCGACGGACCCTGCCAGTAGACTCTGAGGTCACCGGCGTTCTTGGTGTAGAGCGTGCCTTCGCCGTAGCGCAGGCCGGCGACGAAAGCGCCGGACCCTTCCTCACCGAGGATATAGCCGTTGGGCAGGCCCCATTGGCTGACCGCCTTCTCGATGATCGAGGCGAGACCGCGCGAGACGTTGCCGAAGAAGCGGTGGCCGGCGTTCACGAGTTCGTCCGGCCCATAGGTGCTGGGCGTCGGGGTCCGCTGCGGCGGCGGCAAATCGGGCGGCGGCGGCTGCTGGGCGGAAGCCGGAATGATCCACCCGACCATCGCGGCAAGCGCGACTGCGGCAAGGCGTGATGCGAAAGTCATAAAAGAACCCCTGGTATCGAATCCGGTCGCTTCCTTAACCTGGCGCCAACAGGCGCGGCTCTAGGTTGCGCCGGATGTCCCCTCGACTCGGATGTTATCCGCAGCAACTATGACGGCACAACGGCAGGAAGCCAGCCCTTTGCGCCCCGGAATTGCCTTGATCGGCCTTCTGGTCTGCATGCTGTCGGGCATTTGGATCCTCTGCATGGGGTTGCCGGCGCAAGCGGCCACCACTGAGCGGATCGTCGTCAACCGCTTCAGCGGCGTGGCGATCGAGGGCTTCGACCCCGTGGCCTATTTCGTCGATGGCGCGGCCGTGCAGGGGACGGCCGAGTTCGAGGCGAACCTGTGGGCCGCAGTCTGGCGCTTTCGGAACGAGGGCAACCGGGCCTCTTTCCTGGCCCATCCCGAAGTCTACGGCCCGCAGTTCGGCGGCTACGATCCGGCCGATATCGCCCGCGGCGTCACCATCGCGGCCAACCCCCGTTTCTTCACGATCGCGTCGCAGCGGCTCTATCTGTTCAGCCGGGAAGCCAATCGCGACGCCTTCGCCGCCAATCCCGAGCGCTTCCTCTATGAGGTGGGCAAGCGCTGGCCGGCCCTCCAGGACAAGCTCAGCCAGTAGCGTCTTTACGATTTCAGAGTCTTGCCGCCTGCGGGTCACCCCAAGCGATGAACTCCGGGATGATGAAGCCGACGTCGTGCCGCTCGCCGAAGCGGAGTGCGCCGCCCTTGCCGTCGGTCACGCTGCCGCCGGCGGCGGTCACGACCGCGTAGCCGGCCCCGACGTCCCATTCACAGGTGGGCCCGAAGCGGGGATAGATGTCGGCACTGCCTTCCGCGATCCGGCCGAATTTCACGGCCGAGCCGACCGTCTTCCTGACAGCGTTGGCGCGGTGATCGATGAACGCCTCGGTTCTGGGATCTCCATGCGAGCGGCTCACCGCGGCGATCCAGGGTTCGCCTAGGGGCGGCAGCTTGCGGGTATGGATCGGCTCGGCAGCGCCGATGGTCGCGCCGTCGAACCTGACCCGCTCGGCGCCGCGGCCGACGATGCCGCGCCAGAGCAGCCCGAGTGCGGGCGCGCTGACAATGCCCAGCAGCGGCACGCCCGATGTCACGAGTGCAAGGTTGACGGTGAACTCGTCGCGCCCGGCGACGAACTCCTTGGTGCCGTCGAGCGGGTCGATCAGGAAGAAGCTGTCGCGGAATGGCGGCGAGGCGAGCTGGGTCCGCTCTTCCGAGAGCGTCGGGATGTGGCCCGCAAGCTGCGCCAGGCCGTCCGCAATGATGCGGTCGGCGGCAAGGTCGGCCTCGGTCACCGGTGAGCCGTCCTGCTTGCCGTCGACCCGCATCGCCGTGCGGTTGACCGCGAGGATGGCTTCGCCCGCCTTCACCACCAGCGCGGTGAGCGGCTCCATCAGGTGGGAGGCGGCCGCGCCGTCGATGATCCGCTTCACCTGCATGCCTCATTCATCGGCAATTCCATCCCTACTCAGTGATTCGCCGCGGCATTAGGGCCGCTTCGAACCGATCGCAAGCTAGCTGCCACGGGCTTGCGAATGTTAGAACCAGCAGCATTCGTCAAGCATGCTTGATTCGCCGCGTCCGCGCCGTGCAATTCCAGGAACCCTTTATGTCTGACGCTTCGTCACCCGCTACCGCCACCGCTCCAGATGCGCTCGAACTCGCTGCGCTGCTGTGCTCGCGGGTCTGCCACGATCTCATCAGCCCTGTCGGCGCCATCGTCAATGGGCTCGAAGTGCTCGACGACGATCCCAAGCCCGACGACCGCGAGTTCGCACTCGACCTGATTCGCAAGAGCGCGAAGACCGCCTCCGCCCGCCTCCAGTTCTGCCGCCTCGCCTTTGGTGCGGCCGGCTCGTCCGGCGCGCAGATCGATCTCGGCGACGCCCAGACCATGGCGCGCGGCCACATCGAGGACGGCAAGTGCTCGATCACCTGGAATCTGCCGCGGATCCTGCTGCCGAAGAATCGCGTCAAGCTATTGCTCAACATGCTGGTCGTTTCGCAGCACACGATCCCGCGCGGCGGCACGCTGACGATCGATCCTATCGGCGAGGGCGAGACGATGAGTTTCCGCATCACCGCGACCGGACATAATGCGCGCCTGCCGCAGAACATCGCCGAGCTCCTGAGCGGCGAGCGCGGCCCGGCTGCGGATGCACATGCGATCCAGCCTTATTATACGCGGCTGTTGGCAGAGGCCTGCGGGCTGACCGTGAGGCTCGCGCACGAAGGCGAGGCCATCACCATTATCGCTTCATAGACCTGCCGCCGCTCTCAAACGTTAATCAAGTCTTTACGAGGCGCTTCGGCTTGTCCGGAGCGCCTTATCTCTTTGTTGATTCCGTTCTTTTCCACATACTCAACCATTATTAAACGCTTTGCGGTGAAGCTGGCCCCATTCCGAATTGGCGCATCACGTCTTGTGTGCGCGCCTTCCCTGTATGAAGGCCTGTTTTCATGGATGATCTGTTGCGGGAGTTTTTGACGGAAACCAGCGAGAGCCTGGACACCGTGGACAATCAGCTGGTGAAGTTCGAGCAGGAGCCGAAC
>NZ_JBEPRI010000046.1:0-10710 GCF_040548265.1 Bradyrhizobium sp. F1.13.3
GGGCGCATGTGGGCGCGCACCTGCCGGACTACATGGTGCCGGCTGCGTTCGTGCGGCTGGCGGCGCTGCCCTTGACGGTGAACGGCAAACTGGATTGCCAGGCGCTGCCGCCGCCTGCGGATGAGGCGTATGCGCATCGGAGCTACGAACCGCCGCAAGGCGAGATCGAGACGGCGCTGGCGCAGATCTGGGCCGAGCTTCTGGGGCTGGAGCGGGTCGGGCGCCACGACCACTTCTTCGAACTGGGCGGGCATTCGCTGCTGGCGGTGCAGTTGCTCAGTCGCGCAGTCGATCTCGGGCTCAAGTTCAGCGCCGCCGACCTCTTCCAAGCCCCCGTTCTAAGGGAACTTGCATCAAAGATTCATTTGGAACCACAGCCCAGCAGCTCGGGAGTGATTTGTGTTCGAGAAACCGGATCGCAGCCGCCGCTGTTCTTTGTTCCCACAGGTTTGGGCGATTACTCCTATGTCCTTAGTTTGGTGCAGGAGATGGACGCAGGATGTCCTGTCTACGCTTTGCCATGGCCGCCATTTAGTGAAGTTCAGTTTCCAACTCTTAAAGAGATAGCCTCGCAACTAAGTTTGGCAGTTAGAGAGATCCAGCCACGAGGCCCATATCGGCTCGCTGGATACTCATCAGGAGGAATCTTGGCTTACGCAATTGCGCAGCGGTTACTGGATCAGGACGAAGCTGTTTCATTCATCGCTCTAATTGACGTTGTACTATCTTCAAATCCATCAAGCGTATCGCCCACCCAAATGGTACAAGAAGCGCTCCTGGAATCTCTCGAACTAGACGACGAAAGGTTCGAAATACTTGAACGCTTCGCTAGACGAAGTTCAATTTCTCAGTTCCTGGAAAAGGCACAGAAAATTGGGGCAATCCCCCTGGATCGCAATCTCCACGGTGACATTCGGACGTCTGAAAGGGCCATGCAGTTTCAATGGGCGCTGGACTCCTATCAAGCTCCATCCCTCCCGGTCGAGGTATACCAGTTCTATGCCAATGAACCTCTTCGCCAGCGGGCGCGATCTCGCAAGAATTCAATAGGTCCAGAAGCACGTTCGCCTTTGCGGGGTTGGGACCGAATTTTGAGTACGGAGGCCATTCATGCCGTTCCAATTCCAGGTGACCACAGAACTATGATGAATGTCCCGGCGAACCGCCTAGTTCTGGCTCGATGCCTATCAACGGCCCTTGGCCAGTCAGCGACGAGCTATGCGGGAAAGTGGGTGATGACGGAATGAATAGGCGGCGTATCGAGGCGGGTGTCGAGCCTGCCAGAACCTCACATGGAGCATCAAGACAAGAAGCACCTCTTTGTTCGACTGGGGGGCCACCTCTTCGTGAGCTATGCGGGATTTTGGGTGACGAGGCGATCAGGCGGCGTGGTTTGCCGGCACTTGGATGACCTCGATGCCGTTTTCGAAACTGACACCTGCGATGAGCTTCGGCAACTGATTTGTGCCTTTCAGCCGCCGCCAGATCTTTGATGCGGCGCAGAGCAGCTTGAACGTAAGCGGTAACCTCAGGCCGTCAGGCGGCGTGGCTCCATGGCATAAGCGCGTCGATTTCGCTGCTCGGCCTGCCGTTGGCGATACGCTGAAGTGTTAGCATTACAGTTGGTGCGCCGGGAGACCGGCAAGGAGTAGATGGTGCAAGTCCATTACGATGAAGGAATAGCGATCCACATCGGCCCCGAGCCGTGCGCAGGCATCCGCGAGGATATCTGCGAAGCGTCGGTAGGGGAGCATACAGGCCAGCCATTGAGCCGCGAAAGAATGTTTTCCCGGGCGCCGACGCTGTCAACTGAGCGGAAGGCAACACGGACGGGTGCGCAATCGCAAGCATCCGTCTGGCCCGGCGTGGTCGCAGACCCCGGCATGTATGGAAGCTCCTTGTACGGGAACCGGGAGATCTCCGGGTCGGCCATGACCTCCTTGGAGGCGTATGGTCCGCAGCGGGAAGGCGAGGAGCCGTAGCCGCTGATGCACGACACGGAGAAGTCTGACTTCGGCATAGTAGCTGTGAAGCCGACGAACAAAGCCGGGCAACCGGTAGCGGAGTTGGCGGAGCCAAGGCCGGGGACCAAGGGGAACGCGGAACAGCAGCGCATGCACCGGACACAGGGTCGGGCTCGCATGTCCCAGTCGCTGGACCGCGTACGGAAGGCCGCAAGGCTGAGGAAGAAGGACCGGTTCACCGCGCTCTTCCACCATATCAATGTCGATGCACTTCGGACGGCGTTCTACGCGCTCAGGCGCAAGGCCGCTCCCGGGGTGGATGGCATGACGTGGCAGGACTACGAGGCAGATCTCGAGCCACGGCTAGAGGGTCTGCACCAACGGGTCCATCGGGGAGCGTACCGCCCACAACCGTCACGCCGGACGTACATACCGAAGGCGGATGGGAAGCGGCGGCCGCTGGCGATCGCAGCTCTGGAAGACAAGATCGTCCAAGGGGCTACCGTCATCGTGCTCAACGCCATCTACGAACGCGACTTCTGCGGTTTCTCGTACGGGTTTCGACCTGGTCGGGGACCGCACGATGCGCTGGATGCGCTGTGCGTGGCGATCGACAAGCGGAAGGTGAACTGGATGATTGACGCCGACATCCAAAACTTTTTCGGGGACGTCAGCCAGGAACGGCTGGTGCGCTTCCTCGAACATAGGGTCGGCGACAAGCGCATCATCCGCCTGATCCAGAAATGGTTGAGGGCGGGCATCCTCGAAGACGGGGTCGTGACCGTCGATGACAGGGGAACGGGCCAAGGCTCGGTGATTTCACCGCTCCTCGGCAATATCTACCTGCATTACGTTCTGGACCTGTGGGCCAAGCGCTGGCGACAGCGCGAGGCCACTGGCGACATGGTCATCGTGCGCTATGCCGATGATGTGGTGGTCGGCTTCGAGCACGAGGGCGACGCTCGTCGTTTCCTCGATGCGATGCGTGCAAGGCTTGAGGAGTTCATGCTGTCGCTCCATCCGGACAAGACCCGCCTGATTGAGTTTGGTCGCTTCGCGGCGGTCAATCGCAAGCGGCGCGGGCTCGGCAAACCGGAGACCTTCGACTTTCTGGGGTTTACGTTCATCTGCGGAAAATCACGTCGCGGGAACTTCCTGCTTCAACGGAAGACGCGACGTGATCGCATGCGGACCAAGCTTCAGGAGATCAAGTTGGAGTTGCGGCGACGAATGCACAGCCCGATTCCCGAACAGGGAAGATGGTTGAGGCAGGTCGTGACCGGTCATTTTGGCTATTTTGCTGTCCCCACGAACGGCCGAGCGTTGAATGCGTTTCGGTTCTACATAACCGATCTCTGGAGGCGCACGCTTCGGCGACGCAGCCAGCGGAGCGGCCTAACATGGGATCGCACAACAAAGCTCACCGATCACTGGCTCCCCAAACCGCAGATCCTTCATCCTTGGCCACAATTGCGCTTCGCCGTCACGCACCCGAGGTAGGAGCCGAGTGCGGGAATTCCGCTCGCTCGGATCTGTGCGGGGGGCGCTCAGTAATGGGCGGCCCTACCGCGAACTTTTTTGATTTGAAGTAGGCGCGTTGAGCGGCAGCCTGGTGAGCTCTGCGCCAGAAAGACCATGCGATGATGTGTGCGGGTTGAATTCGCTTTCGAGCAAGTCTGATAGCAATGCGGCGGATTTCCTGGATTGACCAGCGGATCAGTGTATCGCTCCGGTGGAGCTTTCAATTACCCACAAATGCTTGATTCTATTGCAGTAGCCCTAATCGAAAAATCTTCAATCGGATGAATCGCTTGTGATTCATTGTCGAGCACCTGAATCGCGACCGCGAGGTGACTTGATGTGTTCAAGCGGAACGACGTCTCGTTGGTCGGCCGGCCCGAATGGCCGTCAGGATGATGGTGATGAGTACGCCGTCGAACACTGGACAGAGCGCGTGACCTGCCCCTGAAGTTTCACCCAGTAGCGGTTAGAGTCTCGGCGGATGTTACGCCGTTTGGCGCGGTGTGAGCAACGTGCGATCGGCGGAGCTGGTCGGGGTTGCGCAGCCGATCGCACGTTGCGGTGAGGTAGGCGGCATAGGCCGCAGGGGTCAGATAGCCGAGCGAGGAATGCGGGCGTTGGCCGTTGTAGTCGCCGACCCAATCCGCAATCTTGGCGCGGGCGTGATCGAGGCCGAAGAACAAGGTTTCGTTGAGAAGCTCGTCCCGCATCCGGCCGTTGAAGCTTTCACAGAAGCCGTTCTGCATCGGCTTGCCCGGCGCAATGAAGTGCCAGTCGATCTTGTTCTCCTCCGACCAGGCCAGCATGGCATTGCAGGTGAACTCGGCGCCGTTGTCGGAGACGATCATGCCCGGCTTGCCACGCTGATTGATCAGCGCAGTCAGTTCGCGTGCCACCCGCCGTCCCGGGATCGAGGTGTCGGGGATGGCCGCCAGACATTCCCGGGTCACGTCATCGACGATATTCAGGACCGGAAGCGACGGCCGCTGGCGAACTGGTCGTGGACAAAATCCAGCGACCACCGGGCGTTCGGCCGAGCCTCGATCAGGATCGGCGCTCGGGTGCCTACGGCGCGGCGGCGGGCCCGGCGCTTGCGCACGCTGAGGCCTTCCTCTCGATACAGACGGTAGATCCGGTTCCGCCCGGACGGCTCGCCCTGCTGGCGAAGCAGCACGAACAGCCGGCGGTAGCCGAACCGCCGACGGGCATTAGCAAGCTCGCGCAAGTGGCCGCGTAGTTCGGTGTCCGGCGGCCGGCACGACCGGTACCGAACCATCTTGCGGTCAGCGCCGACGATGCCGCAGGCCCGCCGCTCCGACAGACCCATGACGGCCTGCAGGTGCGCGACGGCTTCGCGCTTGGCGACGGGCCTACCATTTTTTTGACAAAAGCTCGCGTAGCGCTGCAGCATCCAGCATCTGCTCGGCCAGCAGCTTCTTCAGCTTGGCGTTCTCGTCCTCGAGTTGCCGCAACCGCTTGCCATCGGAGACGTCCAGACCGCCGAACTTCGCCTTCCAATTGTACAGCGTCGCTTCAGAGACGCCATGCTTCCGCGCCAAATCGGCAGCCTTCGCACCCGCCTCATGCTCACGCAGCACGCCAACAATCTGCTCTTCCGTAAACCTGGCTCGCTTCATCTGTCCGTCCTTCAGAAGGCCGGACTCTAACTTCAACTGGAGGAAATCGGCAGGGGCAGGTCAGACTAGGTGGCTACTTGGCCAGGGCCGGCGATCCGCCACCTGGAAATGCTGTCATCTGGCGCGGCCTCTCGAGACTCACGGATATCGAACTCGGCGCCGAAATCGCAGCAGCTGGAGATATGGGTAATTGAAAGCCTCACCGGATGCTTACCGATTTCGCTGCGCGATGGGCCGAGATCATCTTCGTGACGCCGGGCCTCATCGATGTCGCCACGTTTGGCGGCTCGGTCGCTCGCGCGGAAGAATGGGCCATCGGACGACGAGGTTGTTCCGTTCCAATATTCGCGAATGCGGATGCCGGGTGTGTTCATCGGTGATGCATGCTTGCGCGGCACGATTTGTCTTGGATCGGACATGAAGGTTCTCATCCATCCGATCTGGTGCGCGGTGATCCTCTTGGACGCGCTGGCCATCCGTTTGGACCGAGGTTGGTTGCATCGGCCAGCATGGCAGAGACATTTCTTCTTAGGACTTCGCCGGTGCGAACATGCGTAAAGCAATCCGCAAAGCCGGTATCATGGACGAATAGATGACCGCGCCAAGGGCGGAAGTTCGTCCGCTGATCTCAGGCTCGCTGAACTGGAATGTCGCGATGGTGCTTTGTCGAGGTCCGATCGCCGGCCACGTTGGAGCCGCATCGCTGACTTCGGTCTCGGGATTAACGACAAATGTCAGCCGCACCGTCCGACCGGTTCTCCTTCGCGGGCTTGGCCGCATCCGGCCATATCTTGGCAGTTTGTCAGATTGGCTTCACTGCCCAGCTAAATCCTTCCACTCGCTAGCCAGCTGAAAGCAGCCACAAACTTATCCCTTATCTGTCTACGGGCGTGGCATGAGATTTGCTCCATTAGTTGAGAGGCTGCGGAGCCCTTATTCGTGCCGCGAGGCACAGCGTAGGAAGGAAACAACTTGCCAAATCTGCGACCGGAAACGCTTTATGTGGCCGGCAACATCACCAACAGCATTCTGGACCAAACCAACGCAGGGTGCGGTACCGCACAGAAGTGGAAACATCACGGTAGTACGCGCCCGCCTCCGGCTCGGCTGCGGAATACCCTCACGCCGATATTTTTGTCTAGACGCCGCCGAGCGAGCAGTAGGCCTTTTGGGTGTAGCCGATCCCGCAGGACTACTTCACGTGTTCTTCGCGACCGGCGGCTGATTGTTCCGACGGAGTTCCGCCGTCGCCCGCGCAATAGGAGGACTGCGAGCATCGAGTTAGATCAGAATGAATTTTTCGCTACCCGGCACGTGGCGATGGCGAACATGGATTGGCAGGTTCTTGCCGGCCTGCACCGTCCCAATGATCATAGCTTGCCTTTCCGCCTTGGCAGCGCGCGGAAGCCGCGCTTCCAGGTCAGAACAATGGCCTCCAGCCTTCGCAAAAATCACTTTAACCTGTATCCGGCAATCGAACGCTATGATTGTGCGTAGCCTGCACGATGTTGAAGCGACCGATCACTTCGTCGATTGGGGCAATGGTACTAGCCACCGCCTTCTGACGGATAAGGACGGCATGGGATTTGGCATCTGCCACACCGTCGTGCGCGCTAACACCGTTTCGCTTCTGCAATACCGGAATCATCTCGAAGCCTGCTACTGCATCGCCGGAGAGGGCGAGGTCGAGGACATGGACGGCAATGTCTTTCCCATTCGCAAGGGCGACATGTATGTGCTTGACAAGCATGACAAGCATCTTCTGCGCGGGGGGCGGGACAAGGACCTGATCCTCGTCAGCATCTTTAACCCGCCCCTCAATGGGACCGAGCGCCACAAGCTCGACGACCCGGCAGGCTCGACATATTGAACAATGCGAAGAAACGCCAACTCATATGAATTGCCGCTAATTGCGAGAAACATTCACCTGAGCGATCCAACACCATCCGTACCGCACGGCGCGGACCTCAGAAAAAAATTTGTTCGTACGAATTTCAGGAGAGTCACACCCGAAAAGGCGGTGCGGCTTGGGCCGGAAAAATCACTTTGGCATTCCAGGTCCACGTTTGTTTGCCCGGAACACATCAGGCGAGATTCCGGAGGCTTGTGCCGACTGATAGCGCGCTCAATGGTACGATGTCGGGCGACGTTGGACAACTGACATAGCACTACTATTGCTATCGCATTGATTGCGATCGATTTCACCTTTGGCACGAAACATGCGTAATCCTCTACAAGGCGGCATAGAGGAGAAGTCGTCCGATGATCACGCTCACCAGAAACTCAGACGCGGTTGAGTGGCAGCTGCGATACTGCCGGCGACGATATTTGGTGACGCGGGAGCTTGGCAGGGACTTGGGAGATCTGGCTCGGCGCAAGGTTTCGTCACATCAATGCACGCCAGGTTACGCCCCGAACAGATCCGAACCAGTGTGAGCGATTGCCTGGGGCGGCGCCTAGATGGGAACTACCCAGCATGATGGGTGAACTGCTGGAGGGGTGAAGATGGTCCATCGGTCTTCTCTGGGGCGCGGGAGCGCCTACGAACCACGCGATCGGGATAAACATCCTGTCACGCGATCAATTTCCTCCAGCGTGTTTGTTGGCAGTGGTACGCCCGCTATCCGCTGCGCTCAGCCGGCAATGGCGATGAACCACGTCATTGGTGCAGCCCTGTGTGGCGACGCCATATTCGCTGAGTGGGCGACTCGTGCCAACATTCCGTGCATGGAAAGTGTTGAAGAGCTCTCCTCCTTTTTGAAGGCTGAGCCGGTGGATTGGATCTTCTCCATTGCCAATCCATTCATATTGCCACCGGACGTGTTTGGGCGAGTGCGTCGAGGTGCTTTCAACTACCACGACGGTCCATTGCCACGATATGCGGGAACGCACGCGACGTCCTGGGCGCTGCTGGCGCAAGAGACCGAATATGCCATCACGTGGCATCGGATCGATGATGGTGTTGATATGGGTGACGTCGTGATTCAGCGCCAAGTGCTGATTGCGCCCAGTGATACGGCACTGACCCTGAACCTCAAATGTCATGATGCCGCGATCGAGGGCTTCCGCGAACTCTTAACTGGCCTTGAGAGCGGGAAGCTTGCGGGCTATCCGCAGGCGCTGGTGGACAGAAGCTATGTTCCCAGACAACGACGGCCAAATTCGGCAGGCTGTCTGCGATGGGATCAATCTGCGCAAGAGATATCAGCGATGACACGGGCCCTAGACTTTGGGCCATATCATCCCAATCCAATGTGTCTGCCCAAGGTTCTCCTAGGTGATCAGGCTGTCACAGTCAGACACCTGGAAGTATTGACTCGAAGCTCGGGCGTTCCGGCAGGTTCCCTGGTTGAAGTCCACTCCAACCATTGGCGTGTGGCGACCGGTACAGAGGATGTCGACGTTTGCTTTGGCGAACCCGATGGGCAGATGCTGGACGCGCGAGCCCTCGCCAGGCATTTCAATGTGGATCAAGGTAGTCGCCTTCCGATCTTGAGCGATGAACAGGTGCAGAGCATAACTGCCGCACATGAACTGCTGGCGCCTCGGGAGGAGTTTTGGCGACAGCGGCTCGGGCAGTTTAGAAGATTGCATCCTCCTTTCCGGTCATCGTCCGTGGCTGCGGCGCCTCCCCGATGGCAGTCGAGTTCGTGGTTCAGCCCAAGCGCTTTGGCTAAACTGTCCCCGCTAGACAGCTCGGAGTGCTTGGTAACGGCTTGGCTGATCTATCTCGCCCGGATCACGGGAGAAACAGAACCTCAACTGGGATGGAAGCCTGCATCGGATGGATCGCAAACTGGCTCCAAACTGGTCGAGGTGTTGATCTCCTCGGTCGTGCCGATGGACGTTACCATTGAGCTTGCTCATGATTTTGAAGAAGTGCGCAAAACCGTAGCGGCCGAAATCGCTCAGCTGAGGACGCACGCTAGCTTTGCCCGGGATCTTATCGCGCGCTGCCCGACATTGCGAGGTGTGGAGGCGCTACGGACGCGCCAGCCTTGGCCGATTGGCATTACAATCACGACAGAGAGCTGTTCCGTCGCTGACGATCTGACGACGAGCCACAGAGCTGGCCAAGCGCTATGCGGCGATTTGCTGACCTTTGAGGTTTGCGCTCTAGATGGGAGCTTCCGCTGGCATTTTGATGCCGGTCGATTAGCGCCAAAGCAGATCGACTGCATGACGCAGCATTTGCAAACTTTGTTACGTGGCGTAATGGCCGATGCGGGGCAGCCTGTCGGCCGCATCGACATTCTGCCGGCCGACGAACGAACGTATCTACTGGAGGAGTTGAATCGGACGGCGGCGCCTTATCGGTCGGAACGATGCATCCATCAGCTGTTCGAGGCGCAGGTGCAAAAGGCGCCGGAGGCGGTGGCGGTGGTCCATGAGAAGGAGAGACTGAGCTATGGCGAACTCAATGCGCGGGCCAACCGGCTCGCGCATCATCTGATCGAGCTCGGGGTCAAGCCGGACCAGCCGGTGGCGATCTGCCTGGAACGCAGCCTAGCGATGGTGGTTGGTGTCTTGGCGATCCTGAAGGCGGGCGGCGCTTATCTGCCGCTAGATCCGGCTTATCCGTCAGCGCGGCTGCGGCAGATTGTTGGCGATGCAGAACCGAAACTGCTGCTTTGCGATGTCGCCGGTCGAACCGCACTGGGCGCCGAGGCGGTGGCCGATGTGACGGTGGTCGATCTGGAGACGGCCACCCCGGCCTGGGGCGAGCGGCCGCCTTCGGACCCGGAGCCGGGCACGCTTGGCCTCACATCGCGCCATCTCGCCTATGTCATCTATACCTCCGGCTCAACCGGAACCCCAAAGGGCGTTGAAATGTCCCACGGCTCGCTTGTGAATTCGCTTGCGGGGATTGGCACGTCAAAACGGCGCACACTTCAATTCGCGACCCTGAACTTCGATGTGTCCTGCCAGGAATTGTTTATTTGTTGGAAGGACGGCGGACTTCTCATGCTCATGCGGGAAGAGACCCGTAGGCACTTCTCCGACTTGCTCGAATTTATAGAGGGGGAGGCGATCGAGCGGCTATTCCTCCCATTCGTAGCATTGAATCATTTTGCGGAGGTCTGGAGCGCGCAGCGAGTGCAGCTGCCCTCTTTAAGAGAGCTTTATACAGCGGGTGAGCAATTGCAGGCCACTCCACTGCTTAGGGCGTTCTTCGAAGCACACCCAAACGCGAGATTGATCAATCAATACGGGTCCACAGAAATCAGCGTCATTGCCGAGCACCACCTTGCAGCTGACCCATCATGTTGGCCCCAATTGCCTCACGTCGGGCGCCCGATTGCCAACACGCGGGTGTACCTGCTGGATGGTCATGGCGCGCCCGTGCCGTTCGGTGCGGTGGGCGAGCTTTACATTGGCGGGGCGGGGGTGGCGCGGGGCTACCTGAACCGCCCTGAGCTGACAGCCGAGCGGTTCATCCGCAGTCCTTTTGTAGACGGCGATCGGCTGTACCGGACCGGCGACCTGGGGCGTTATCTGCCGGACGGCAATCTGGAGTTTTTGGGCCGCAACGACGAGCAGGTGAAGATCCGCGGCTACCGCATCGAGCCGGGTGAGATCGTCGCGCG
>NZ_JBEPRI010000047.1:0-10389 GCF_040548265.1 Bradyrhizobium sp. F1.13.3
CACCGTCAACTATGCTGTGCCCGTGACCAAGGCTGCCTACGACGTGACGCAACCCTCCAATTTCACGGCTTCGCCGTTCTGATTGGTTTGGTCAGTCGAAAACGACATTTGTGGAACCAGAGGACCAACAATGAGTTCGGGGTGGCAGTCGCGCATAAGTTGTCGCCCGTTATCTTCGACGATGCCGGTCCAGATGAGAGAGGTGGACTTCACCGCCACCCGCCGCAAAACCGTTGCGCGCGCTGAAGCAAAAAGCCCGCAATCGCATAAAGTTCACCGGTCGGCTGTTCCAGCTTGGCAGCCGTCGACGCCATGAGCCTTGCAGTTATGTGACGGGCTACATTAGCCCGTACCCCGACACTGGCCGACATCGGCCGGATCGGCAGCGTCCGCGCTCTAGCCTGGCCAAGTTCAAACCGCGGGAACCATGGGGCCGTAATAGGCGCCCCAGTGATACCACGGGTCCCACTCGTAGGCGCGTCGCCGCCACGGGTGCCGCTCGTAGCCGCGTTCGTGAGCAGGGAAAACGCGGTCGCCGTGATACGCTTTCGCGCTGCTCGCCATACGACCATCTCCTAGGGCGCTACCGGATGCGAATGCATTGGTGGGGATAAACGAACCGCCAAGTGCAATGCGATTGAAAGAGCAACCATGATCTTACGCAAGATGAACTTCCTTTTCATCACGACTTCCGCCGTACCGCGGGCGATCGCGCCAAGCCCCTCCGAGTTGCCTCGAACAGTCGATTTCAGCGGCGCCTCGCACTGGTGCTCGTGCTGACTTCAATAGGCCGGCGAGTAGCCTTGCCGCTGGTTCGCAGACGCATAACGCGGATTGATACCGCAGTATGCATCTGTACCAGACGCACTTGCCATGCACTGGCGATAGGACGAGAACTGGCAGTTGCCAGGATAGCCCCACTCCGTTCCTTGCAGGCAGTACCGATCAACTGCGGGGGCTGCCAAACTTGGGGTGGCGGTCGCAAGGAGGGCAACAACAGAGAACCCTGCGAATAGAACTATGTGCATCGATTCAACTCCTGGCTTGTATTTAGAGGGCGAACGGTCCCAGCCGCATTCTCGCGGGGATCGAGGATGCGCGAACTAGGATCGTTCCTGCGGGTCCGCTGGGGAGAGAGGCACCGCTGTTGGTTTATGTGCGCTCGGACGGCCAGAGCACCAAGCTATCGCGGCTTCACGACCGGTCAAATCGGCGGGATCCCAGAGCCTGCTTGAGGCGGCTATTGAACTTCGAGCGCGTCAAAGTTCAGTCTCCCGTGGGAGGGACAAGCTGTAAATCGGCGTGGGTGGTGGCGCCCGCCTCCGCAACGAGCTTCGAGACGTGGCGGCAGTTCTCGCTACCTGTGAACAGAAGGATTGGTGTTGCGCCAAGTGGGCACTGCGTTTGTCACGCCTACCGAAGGCCAGTTGTACGACCCCACCGAGGGTGCGGTGACAGTTCCGACAGACGTTCCGGATGTCCCGTAGGTCCCTGATGGTGGTATCGACAATCCGGACGTTCCATAGGCAGCGGATTGCATTGTCGAGACGTCGTGCCTCACATAGGCGTAGCTCTCCCCTTCCGCAGCAAGGGGCGCGACCGCGAGCCCCACGGTGATGAAGGCGGCAGTCATAAAGTTGATGGTCATCATGATAGGTCCTCTCTCGTGAGAGATAGGGAGCAACGCGCGGTCTTCACGGCTCGACATCCTGAATTCTCGTTCAATAAGGTGATCGCACGCGGAGGCGGTCCGCCGCACATGGCCCGCCAATTCAGAGCGCCTGCCTGCGAACGTCATTCGCAATCGCCTTCAGCGAGTTCGGCGGCGCCGGGCCCACAAGGCTATAGCCAATGCCGTCGTCCGCCCAGGCAATGCCGGTGGCGCCGGCGTTTGAGTGTGTTGTCATCGGTGCGTTCTGGTCGGCGCTGCTCATCGGCCGCGTCAGCACGACGACGCGGCTGCCGTGGTCGTCGTCATACATGAACATTGCGGCTGGTCCGTGCTGGGTCGCGACCAGGCGTCCCCCCATCAGACGGTAGCCTGAACTCGCCAGGTCCGGCACCTTGACAGGCCGGTTGAGCCGCCTCGATATCCATTCGACGAGCTGCGTGGTGTCGGATGCTCGCACTTCGACAGGGCGGATCCGATCCGGTGCGTAGACATTGTAGGAATAAGTCGCTTCCTGCGCGAGTGCGGCCAGGCCGCTAGGTGCCGCCTCCAATGAGCCGCGCATGACCCAGCCGCCCAACCCACCCACGCTCAGCAGCAGCATCGCCGCGATCGTCCACCATGCCGGCGGAGAACGACGCCTCTGGCCCTCGACAATGCGTGAGAGGTTCAGCTCGGGTGGCAACGGCTCGTCGGCGATTGGCGCCAGCGCCGAACGCAACAGCTCGCGCTGATCGGTAAAGCCGGCGACGCGCTTGGCGACATCCGGATGATCGGCGAGGTAGGAGCCGACTTCCGCTCGACGCTCCGGCTCGAGCACATCGTCGACATAGGCGTGCAGATCATCCTCCGTAATCGGCCGGTTGTTCATGTCAGCCTCCGCATCGTCACCACATTTCCTGGCGCCCCGGCGACGCCATCGAGCTCCTGCTGCATCCTCTCGCGTGCTCGCGACAGGCGCGACATCACGGTCCCGATCGGGACGTTCAATACCTTCGCAGCTTCCGCATAAGAGAGATCCTCGACTGCAACCAGCAACAGTACGGTCCGCTGCTCTCCCGGCAGTTTCGCAAGCTTGTCTAGTACGTCTTGATACATGAGCCGATGCTCTTGCGCGGCGGCCCCGCGAAAATCGCCCTCACCCGCTTCCTCGATCGGCACATGCCTGCCGCGCGACGACGTCTGACGGAATTGATCCGTCGCGAGGTTATGCAGGATCGTGAACAGCCATGCGCGCACGCTCCCGTCCCGTCTTTGATGCCAGCGGCTGACAGCGCGCTCCAGGCAGTCCTGCACAAGATCGTCCGCGTTCGCGCGGTTGCGCAACAGGGCGCGAGCATAACGGCGGAGGGCGGGGATCAGCGGCTCGACCTGAACCAACATATCCTTCATCTCGCCCTCCGCCTGCGTTCCTTCCCGAACGTCAACGGGTCTCAATCTGGATCGCCTCGCCGGGCATGGCTGGTTCGCCGGACGCGATCACAAGATATCGCCTGTCGGCGTTTGCCCCCTGATCGACGATCTGCCGGATCGGGCCAACGGCGTTCACGATAGCCGATCCTGCCGGGTTCGTCATGAACGCTGCGAGCGGCTGCAACACGCCGCTGCCGTCCTCATGGTTGGAGAGAGCCAGCACATATTTCTGCTTGGGCTGGAGACCCGTCACCGATGCCTGCAGGATCTGGATCAGGCCCTGGTCGAACAGGGACACGCTGGTCGGCACCTTGCCATCGCCCGTCCGCTGCTTGGGCGCGAGGGCGAGATGGGCAACTTGTCCGGCAACTCCAAGCGGCTGCAGGTTCTCGCGGTTGTCGGGATTTGGCGCAGCGTTGGGGACATAGGCGATCGCCTGGGGTGCCTGACCGATCGGAATGTTGGCAATGACCTTGTTGGTCGCGGTATCGATCGCCACCAGCGCATCGGCGTTCTCGAGGCCGACATAGACGCGCGAGCCATCGCCCGACGGCCAGACGCCGTGCGGCAAATTGCCGACCGGGATGGTCGCGACCTGCGAGAAATCGTCGGTGCGGAATACCTTGACCTCGTTCAAGCCACCGATCGTGACATAGGCGAACGATCCGTTGGCGGTTTGTGCGAAGTTGACATGATTCGTGATCGGACCGGTATCGATCGTCTTGAGGAGGCCGAACGGAGGACGTGCGTCGAATACCTGCGTCTTGCCGACGTCCTTGAGCGTGAACCAGACCTGCTTGCCATCGGGCGTCGCGGCGATGTTCGGGCAGAACGGGCTATCCTGCTTCACTTTGGCGACGATCTTGTGATCGGCAACCGCGACGACATCGGTTTCCGGATTGAACGACGAGCAAATGTAGCCGTACTTGCCGTCGGGCGAGAAAATCTGCATGCCAGGACCGCTTGGCGTCCTCATGCGCGTCTTCTCTTCAAAGCTCTTGGCATCGATCACAGAGATGTAGTTCTCGCCGCGCACCGTCACCCACACCTCCTTGCCGTTCGGCGTATAGAATGCCTCATGCGGCGAACGACCCACATAGGTCACGTGCTTGACCGCGTTGGTCGCGGTATCGATAAAGGTGACCGAATTCGAGCCGATCGACACCACGGCGAGCGTCTGATGATCGGGCGAATAGCCCATACCGTGAACGAGCACCTGCCCCTTGTAGAGCGGGCTGAAATTGAGCGGCTGCGGATCGCCCAGCCGGATCACGCCGAGTAGCTTGTTGTCGACGGGGTCTGTCACCGACACCGTATTCGAGAACTGCTCGGCCGCATAAATACGGTCGTGATGGCTGATCGGGATGTCAGGCGAGGACAGCGCGCCGGGCGCTTGCCCCGCCCACGCAGCGGACCCTGTTCCGAGCATCGTTGCCGCCAGGAAGACAGTTTTCCACGTTTTCATGTTTCGCTCCTAGTGTTTCATTCCGGAGGACATGTCCATCTGCATGCCCCAATGATGGTGATCGTGTGCCGCAGGGAGAGCCTGCCGTTGCGTCGGCACGGGGGTCGTGTCGGCCGCCGGCTCGCCGATTGCGAGCTTCATCGCGGCGATCTCCTGCATTTGGTCGACGATAATTTCCTGCGCGATCCGCCGAAGCTGCTCGTTCTTGCCGTAGCGCAGCTCGATTACGGCCATGTCGATGGCGCCCTGATGATGCGGGTTCATCATGGCAACGAAGTCGCGATCGACATCGCCGCTGGGCTTCGCCGCCATGTCGTTCATCATCTTGGTCATCGCGGCGTCGTTCTCTTTCAGGAACGTGGATTCCTCGCCGGTCAGCCCGGCCGGAGGATCGGCCGGATGGACTTCATGCGCGAACGCGAGCGGTGGGATCGCGCAAGCAATCAGGACCCGCCCGCCCAACAGGATCGCGGCGAGCCCTGGTCTTCGGAAACGACACCTGCTTGCGAGGGTCGCAATGAATCTGCGGGACTGCTGGTGCATCCTGAACTCCCATGTTGATCGCATGGGGAGTTGGACGAAGCGGCACGTGTTCTATTCCAAGCGGCCGCAAAGGTTCTTCGGTCACGGGCAGATGGCCTTCGAAAATGCCAACGGCAACAATGACTAAGGCACGATCTTCGGCCCGATCACAGATGCGTTAGCGTCCCGTCCAAGGAACACGCATAAGCCACGATTAATCGATTTTATCGATCATAATTTAAATATCAATCTGTTGGACCAATTCATCGGCGCAGACCAGTTTTGGCGTAACCCGGAGTAACGCCAATGACCTCTGCCATCGACTTCCGCACTTCTCCAGTCAAATCCGTCATCCGCGAGACCATCGCATCGCGGGCGAAGCCAGCCCGCGCTGTCATCCCGGGGGTGGCGCTGGCAGGAGCTATCGCTCTCGTCGCCAAATTGCTTCACGGCGTTCCAGGCATTGCCACCTTCAGCCCCATGATCCTCGCCATCGCGATCGGGATATCCATGCGCAATCTCGTCGGCACTCCGTCCTTCGCCGCCCCAGGAATTGCTTTCAGCATGCGCCGTCTCCTTCGGGCCGCAATCGTTCTCCTTGGCTTTCAGATCACGCTGACCCAGCTTGCAGCCGTGGGTGCAAGGGGACTTTTGATCGTCATCGGCACGCTCGTTGCCACCTTCGCCTTTACCCTCGCAACCGGCCGCGCTTTGGGCGTCGACCGAAAGCTCACCGAACTGATCGCCGCGGGCACCTCGATCTGCGGTGCTTCGGCCGTTGTCGCGACCAACAGCGTCACCGGAGCGTCCGACGAGGATGTCGCTTATGCGATTGCCTGCGTCACGATCTTCGGCTCGATCGCAATGTTCGTCTATCCTGTGCTGCCCCATCTTCTGCATCTCGACGGCGCGGCCTATGGCCTCTGGAGCGGGGCATCCATCCATGAGATCGCGCAGGTGGCCGCCGCTTCTTTTCAGAACAGCCAGCGCGCCGGGGAAATCGCGACGGTCGCCAAGCTTGCGCGAGTCATGCTGCTGGCTCCTGTGGTGCTGGCCCTGAGTGTCGGGTCCCGGCTTGCGGCCCGAGGCGCGCCCGGCAGGCCGGCAGCGCCATCCCTGCCCTGGTTCGCAATCGGCTTTGTTGCGGTGACCGCCCTCAACAGTGTCGTCACGATTCCGGCAGGGGTGAGGGACGCGACGATCACCCTGTCCACCTTCCTGCTCACGATCGCACTCGCCGCCATGGGCCTCGAGACTGATGTCTCTAAACTCTACTCGCGAGGTGTGCGTCCGGCTATATTGGGTGCACTTGCCTTCCTGTTCATTGCAACCTTCAGCCTAGCTCTCATTAAATTCATGGGGTGAGCATGACGCTCGAACAACTTCGAATCTTCGCCGCGGTCGCCGACAGGCAGCACGTGACGCAGGCCGCCCGCGAACTGAATCTGACCCAATCGGCCACGAGCGCGGCGATCGCCGCGCTCGAAGGCCGTTATGGCGTCAAGTTGTTCGATCGGGTCGGTCGCGGCATCGTGCTCACGCATATGGGCCGCTCGTTTCTCGGAGAAGCCCGTGCCGTGCTGGCGCGCGCCCATGCGGCGGAGCAGGTTCTGCGGGATTTCGCCGGGCTCAAGGCCGGACGGCTTGTGATCGCCGCCAGCCAGACGGTCGGCAGCTATTGGCTGCCCGCGAGGCTGCTGGCCTTCCAGGTTGTCTATCCCGGCATCGAACTTGACGTGAAGATTGCCAACACCGAACATGTCGCGACGGACGTGCGCGAAGGCATGGCGGATCTCGGTTTTATCGAAGGCGACATCGATGACGCTGCATTGTCGGCCCGACGCCTCGACGGCGATGCGCTGGTCGCCGTCGTGGGCCCGCAACACCCTCTGGCGAACCAGAGAAAGCTGCCTCCAGACTGGATTGCGACGACACCGTGGATCCTTCGCGAGAAGGGGTCCGGAACGCGTGCCATGTTCGAACGGGCCCTGAAGAAGCGCGGAGTACGCCTTTCCGACCTCAAGGTGCAGCTCGAGCTCGCTTCGAACGAGGCCATACGAACGGCGGTCGAGAACGGCCGCTGCGCCGCGGCCATCTCCGATTTGGTGGTCGAAAACGCGATCGCGGCAAAGCGGTTGTTCCAGTTGGAAGGCGAAATGGCGAAACGTTCGTTCTACGCTTTGCGCCACAAGGAGCGGCATGTGAGCAAGGCCGAAGCCGCGCTGATGTCCAGCATCACAGCGGGCCCTGCTGCGTAGGACGGCCTGCGCCCGCAGGACGCACCTCTATTCCATTGCAACATCTGAACTGATGCATCGCCAGCAACGCCGCGGGCAGCGTCAGCACGCGGCAGCTTTGGGCATTCGATCGTGGCCGGCGATCAGAACGATCTGATCATCCCGTTGGATTGCTGCCGTATTGCGGTCTATCTCCTTGAGAAGCGGCAAGCACATCGGACACTCCGCTTGCCAAAACATCGAGATGGAGATTCACAATGATCGCCTCGCACCGCGCTCACCTCGCGATTGTCTTGCTAGCTACCACCACTTCGGTACTCGGTGCACCGCTCGCGCATGCCGGCAGCTCGACGCATTCTTCGGGCAACAGGAGCAATATTCACTCGCAACAGCACCTTCGTTTTACAACAGGACCTCTTCCATGCATTCGCCAGGCGCAACCCCGCCGGCAGGTCGAAGATCCCCTCGCCGACATCAACCTCGGATGACCGGCCCTGGATCGAACGCGAACCCGTTTCAGCATGAGGATCTTGATGCCACTACATCGCAACGATCAGCACGTTCAACCGCTGTCCCGCCGCGCCGTGCTCAAGACCATCGGGGTCGCGGGCATGGCGCTCGCCGGCTCATCGGCCTGGGCCGATCAGTCGGTGCGCCTTCCGTTCGCCAATGGCCCGCAGGAGCGGCCGATCACGCATGACTTCCCTCAGAAGGGAGCCATGATCCTGCAGCGTGCCCGGCCGCCGCTGTTGGAAACCCCGATGGAGGTGTTCGATCGCGGGGTATTCACGCCGAACGACCAGTTCTATGTGCGCTGGCACTGGGCTGTGATCCCGACCTCGGTCGATGCGGACGCCTTCCGGCTCGCCGTACGCGGCCACGTCAACCAGGCGCTGTCCTTGTCCATCGGCGATCTGCTCAAGATGCCTCGCGTCGAGCTCGCCGCCGTCAACCAGTGCTCGGGCAACTCCCGCGGCTTCTTTTCACCTCGCGTCCCAGGCGCACAGTGGGCGCATGGCGCGATGGGCAACGCGCGATGGGTGGGAGTACGGCTCAAGGATGTGCTGGACCGCGCGGGGATCAAGTCCGGCGCGATACAGGTCCGCTTCAGCGGACTGGACGAGCCGGTCGTGCCCGAAGCACCTGATTTCCGCAAGTCGCTCGACATCGATCATGCTCGCGATGGCGAAGTCATGATCGCCTTCGCGATGAACGGCGAGCAGATGCCGCTGCTGAACGGCTTTCCGCTGCGCCTGATCGTGCCGGGATGGTACTCGACCTATTGGGTCAAGATGCTCAGCGACGTCGAGGTCCTCGATCGCGCAGACGACAGTTACTGGATGGCGACCGCGTACACTATCCCGGACACACCGCACGCCAACATCACGCCTGGCCAGACCGGCGTGAAAATGATTCCAATCAGCCGGATGGTGCCGCGGTCCTTCTTCACCAATGTTACGGAAGGTGCGTCTCTTCCGTCTGGCGCCGGCGCGACGATCCGCGGGATTGCCTTCGGAGGCGACACGGGCGTCGCCAAGGTCGAGCTTTCGATGGATGCCGGCCGGAGTTGGCAACTCGCGACACTGGGCGATGACTTTGGAAAATACAGCTTTCGCCGGTGGCACGTGAACATTCCCCAGTTGGTGAAAGGCCATCAATCACTCATGGTCCGCTGCACGAGTCTGAGCGGCGACATTCAGCCCGCAATGCCCAACTGGAACAACAGCGGTTTCATGCTCAATGCCGTCGAGACGGCTCATATCACCGCCATATAGGAGCAGTTTCATGCGACATGCCATCATTGCTCTCGGCACCGCATTCGCCGCCGTTCTGACGCCCGCCTCCGCCCAGATTCAGCCCGCTCCGGCGATCACATCGACGAACGTCGAGCTTCCATCGGGCGATGCGTTATTTCCGGGCGGATCCAGCGCGGACGCCATCAACAACAACTGTCTGGCCTGTCACTCCGCGGACATGGTGCTGAACCAACCTGCCCTCTCCGGGTTCGCTTGGAACTCCGAGGTCCACAAGATGATCAAGGCTTACAGAGCGCCCATTGACGAGGGCGACGTCCCCGCGATCGTCGATTATCTGGCCAGCACAAAGGGAACGAACTAATCGACACCGCGGCAGCAATGGGAGTGGTCGCGCCTTCGTGCCATGGAAAGGGCCGTCCGTGGACTTCCGAACAATCACACCGACCAATGTCGCTGATCGTCGATGTCACGGAGCCCGACACCGCCGGTCCGACGCCCGCAGGATTCTCCTTCACGAGCCGAGCGCTTCGCGCCAGAGGGATGGCCAAGCGCGATGGTTGCCGGCCCGAGCAGGAACTTGATGAACTGGGTCGCCGTAGAATAGACCGTGTAGTCTGTCCGGGTCACGACGACCGTGGCAGCCACCATAGTGATGGCTATCAGCACGGGAGTCGCTTACGTCTCCCCCCGCAAACCCGGCACAGCATTTCCAGCCGTGTAGGCGGCCAGCGATACGATGAGCCAGACCAACAGCGTCGCGCCAAGCGAATTCCAGAGACGCTCAATTGCTGTCATTTGCGATGGTCCAACTTGGATCAACCCCGCTCCAGGACCTGCAAGGGCCTGGCGCTCGCCGCGCGACCCGGCTGCGAATGCTCCAGTGCATCACCAGTGACGGCCAGGCTCAGCAATGTCGATCCGATCAGCCAGGCGGCAATCGGTAACCATTCCGACCACAACACGTCGATCTCCGCGACCAGGCCGACACACGCCGGCATGAACAGAAGTCACATGTGACGTATCAGGGTTTGGGCGGTCTGCTCCAGGCTGCCGGTGATGGGCGCCCCGGAGCTCGCGCCTCCTTTTCTGAAGCCAGCGCGGCGGTAGCATCGAAATGCCGATCACATGCTCAGGTACGGGACCCCCATGCATTTTAGTGGAGCGGGTTGCCGGCAAGCTCACACACCAGCAGCCTCTCAATGGCACAGTAGTCATCGGATTTCGTGATCAGATCGATCTGAAAACTGCGTTGGTGTGCTGTCGTGGCGCTCCTACCTCATAGGGAGTAAGGCGGACCTTTCGAGCAATGCTCGATCGGTTCACCAG
>NZ_JBEPRI010000048.1:0-10339 GCF_040548265.1 Bradyrhizobium sp. F1.13.3
AACCTCCCGCGACTTCGTGCCTTGGCGCTTTTTGGACGCCGGTCAGGCAAGCGTGCTGCGCGTCTCTCGTTGCCGGCGTCCAAAAACCTGCACAAGAGGAGACAAGGCCAAGAATTCCCAACTCTGAATGCTCACTGGCAGACTACCGTGCCGGATACTTTGTTGGATTTGAGAGGAGCCGCGGGCATACAAATTAGAATTGTTCAGCACATATCACTCCGCAATGAGCACGAGATCGCGCAACATAGGTAGTGCGCTGCCCGCCGAAGAACGGGAAACACAAATTATCCGGCGTTGTGGTGAAGGTGGATTCATTTGGTAAATCGCGCAGCACGGTACACAGAGCGGAATTTATCGGGATTGCACCATCGACAGGTGAGCCGCCATCCCTGGCACGAACATCGTCAATGGTCCGAGAGGGACCGACGTACCGAAACAGGCCCTGCTCTTCGCAAATAGAGGCGCGTTGGGCTTCGAAGTGTATGTCCCGAATACATGTAGCGCTCAGCGCGGCGGATGCATTCACCCTGGCTGCTCTTATGGCATTTGATTGAGCCGCACTGAAGCTGCAATCTGTTCGGGTTGCCCTGCGCCTCGCGCTTGTGGAAGAGCCTCCCTCGACGCATATGATGTTTAAATTCTGGGCGGATGCTTGCTGGCAGAGCGAAATGTCTGTCACGACCATCGTTAGCAATATAGCGATGGAAAGAATCAAACGTTTCATTGCAACCTCCGTAGTGCTCCGAGACATTAACGTTCCCGTGTAGCGCCGATAGCATGGCTCGGTGGCTTAGGTTGCGTACCGCGCAGTATGCTCGTCGAAGCTAAGCATTGCGTAGTCGTAAGAAACTTGCCTCTAAGAAACCGGCTCGCGTTCGCTCTGCTGGTGCCCCGAGTTAGTGGCATGCTCGTATTAAGAGCACGTCACTCCACAGCGGGCCCGCGCTCTGGCCGTGAAGTTGGTCACGCGACCGTTGTTGAAAATACAAAATCCGTGGTCAGCGCCAGCCGGCGAAGTCGAAGTCGCTGCTTCGTTGGGCAAATCCCGGACGACCGCGCATAGGCGCAAACCACCAACACCAGATTGCCCAATACCGATAGCTGCGTTCGGCGTCGTCGAGCCCGTAGTGCCCACCGGGCCGGTTTGATTTACGTCGTGGGAGGTGGCCGGACGCAAGCCGATATTTCCACAGGCTCTCGCGGCCATGGCACGGCTAGCCCGGCTAAGGCATGTCGGTGCAAGTGCAGCACTGGCATTCGCGCGTGCACGCAATGTTGCTAGGTTTCGAGCCTGCGAAGGGTCGCAATCCGAAGCATCGCCCCTACGGCGCGCACTTACCGGAATGTCTGCGCCAGTCACTTCAACGCAAGTTGGAATAGAGAGGAGCTGGGACCGGGCGGCTTGCGAGAAGACAGGAAGACAAACGAAAGCAAAACAAAGAGCGAGCAAGGATACCTTCATGACAACCTCCGCTAGCATGTGATCAGCTTATTTAACTCGGTGGAGCTTGACTAGCTTTTATTGCTACTAACCCGCGAGGGCCTTGACTCTCATCGAGGCACAGCATTTGGGCCGTGATGGCAACCGCTTGGGATTGGTACGCCGCCGACGAGTGTGAACTCGCGTCGCCTCATCCCCCGCCGCCGAGACTCGGGGCAGGAGATTGTAGCCGATCAAATGGAGGCCATTAAGGACATGCCGGATGGTCGCTACGGGTCCACAAGCAGCCCTTGGGTGTCCCGGCTGGCATGTCCGGTTGAACTTCGGGAGCGGGCATCACCCGCGCGGGTACGGAGGTCCGAGATGGGCCAGAGGACTAAACCGCTCGCGCGGTAGGCACGACGGCCGGCAGCGCGGCTGAGAGGATAGCGCAACGAGGCGTCCTGTCTTGAGATGAGGGGTTCGCAACCTTCACCCAAGACAGGAGCATCCCCATGACCGACGAGGCCACGAGCCCGTTGCGGCGGCGCATGATCGAAGACATGACGATCCGCAAGTTCGCGCCGAAGACCCAACATGACTATGTGCAGAGGGTCAAGAACTTCGCGGTATTCCTCGGGCGATCGCCGGAAACGGCGAGTTTTGAGGACGTGCGGCGCTACCAGCTGCATCTGGCATCGAGCGGCGTTGGCGTGCCGACTATCAACCAGACCGTCTCGACGCTGCGGTTCTTCTTCAAGGTTACGCTCAAGCGCAACGAGATCGTCGAGCACACCCACGTCATTCACGAGCCGCGCAAGCTGCCGGTGGTGCTGAGCCCGGAAGAAGTGGCGCGCCTGCTCGATGCGGCACCGGGGCTCAAGTACAAGGCGGCGCTCAGCGTAGCCTATGGGCGCCGGCCTGCGGGCCAACGAGGTCGTCTCGCTCAAGATCTCCGACATCGACAGCAAGCGGATGATCATCCGGGTCGAACAGGGCAAGGGCGGCAAGGACCGTAACGTCATGCTCTCCCCACACCTGCTCGATCTGCTGCGCGCCTGGTGGAAGGCGGCACGGCCACAGGGCTGGCTCTTCCCTGGCCGCGATCCGGCCCAGCCGATGACCACGCGCCAGCTCAACCGCGCCTGCCACGCCGCTGCCCAGATGGCGGAGATCAACAAGCGGGTCTCGCTGCACACCTTGCGGCACAGCTTCGCCACTCATCTCTTGGAGCAGAACATCGACGTGCGCGTGATCCAGGTTCTGCTCGGTCACGCCAAGCTCGATACGACCGCGCTCTATACCCGCGTCGCCACCAAGACGATCAGCGAGGTCATGAGCCCGTTGGAGCACATCGCGATCAAGCTGAAGGAGGCCCGGCCGCCCGGCTGACCGAGGCCGGCGTGTCTCGTCCGGCTCTGGAGGTTGCGGATATCTTCCGCGACCGTGGCCCCGGCATGGCGGCAGGCCCATGCCGGCCGTGTCAGCCTCGACCAGTTGAAGGTGATGTCGGCGATCGAGAGCTGCCGCACGGCGGCGCTCGGCGGCCATGTCGCGCGCTGCGAGGACTGCGCCTACACGTCCATCGCCTACAACTCCTGCCGCAACCGGCACTGCCCGAAGTGCCAGGGCGCCGCGGCGAAGCAGTGGCTCGCCGATCGCCAAGCCGAGCTGCTGCCGGTGCCATATTATCACGTCGTGTTCACGCTGCCGGCCCGGATCGCCGACATCGCCTACCAGAACAGGGCCATCATCTACGATCTCCTGTTCAAGCTCTCGGCCGAGACGATGCTCACGATCGCCGCAGATCCGAAGCATCTCGGCGCCAGGATCGGTATCACGTCCGTGCTGCACACCTGGGGCTCGGCCATGACCCACCACCCGCATGTGCACATGATCGTGCCGGGCGGCGGCATCTCGCCCGACGGACAGCGCTGGGTGTCCTGCCGGCCGGGGTTCTTCCTGCCGGTGCGCGTGCTCTCACGCCTGTTTCGGCGGCTGTTCCTAGGTCGCCTCGCCGCCCTCCACCAGGCCGGGCGCCTGAGCTTCTTCGGCAACGACGCTCATCTCGCTGCAGCGCAGTCATTCGCCGCATTGCTTGCAGCGTCGCGCAAGACGGAATGGGTCGTCTATGCCAAGCGTCCGTTCGGCGGACCACAAGCCGTGCTGGCCTATCTGTCGCGCTATACTCACCGCGTCGCCATCGCCAACAGCCGCCTGATCGCCCTCGACCAGCACGATGTCACCTTCAGATGGAAGGATTATCGGGTCGAAGGCCGCGACCGGCAAAAGCGGATGACGCTCGCCACAGACGAGTTCATCCGCCGCTTCCTCATCCACGTGCTGCCAAAAGGCCTTCACCGCATCCGCCATTACGGCCTGCTCGCACGGGGCGTCTGCGCCGACAATGTCGCACGCGCGCGCGAACTGCTCGCCGTCAGCGATCGTGAGGATGAACCGACCGAGACCATCGTCGACAGCGGCAAGCCACCGTGTCCATGCTGCGGCGGCCGCATGATCGTCATCGAGGTTTTTGAGCGAGGTGCAATGCCGCACCGCCAATCGACCGCGCCAATCAGCGCCATCAGGATCGACACCTCATGACCGCGCATCGGCCATTCCGCAAAGCTGTTCGTCATGCCCGCCGCTCATCGACCGGCCACGGCGCAGCGCACCCGAACGCTCATCGGTCGTCGCCCATTCGTCGATCATTGATCGCGTTCGACAACGTCCACCGCCCATTCGATGATAGCGACGGCGTCGTGCCGCGCGCTGCACCGGTTCGAACTCCATCACTAAGCTCGCCTGCAGCGCTCAAATCCCCATAGAGCCTGCCGCATCAGTCCTGCCCACCATGCGCGGTTTCCTCCCTTGGAGGCTTTCGGACGCCGGCCGCCCGAATGTGCCGCGCCGTCAATCATGCGGCCGGCATCCGAAACCCTTCACAACAGCAGACTCGTGCAGCGCAGAAGATCGTTATTCAATCACCTCGTTGGCGCGGCCGAGCAGCGTCGCAGGGAGATCGATGCCGAGCGCCTTGACCTTCGAGAACATCGGTATGCTCCCGGTCCTCAACCCGGAGGTCTGCAATGGGTGGTCATTAGCGGACATCGCTGAGCGCTTAGCGCACGTCCGCTTTAATCAACTCGTCAGCCCTCGCGACCAAATGCTGAGGAACAGATAGGCCCATATCTTTGGCAGCTTTGAGGTTGATCGCAAGATGGAATTCGCTCGGCCCTTCGACGGGCAAATCACTTGGCTTTGCCCCGTTGAGGATCTTCTCGACGAAATATGCGCCCCGACGCCATATTCCATCAATTGTCGGACCAAAGGCAAGCAGTCCGCCGCTCTGCACCCATTCTCGATATTCATGGGCGTTCGGAATCTTGTTTTCTATTCCGAAGTCGACAATCCTCTTGCGATCAAAGACGAACATCGGATCGGTGACGGTAGTCATCGCATCAATCATCGTATCCTGCCTTTTGCGCAGGATTGAAGCAAACGCGACCTCAAATTCCGGCGGTGAACGAACTTCAAACGGCTGCGCTTCAATTTCCAATTTTTCAAATCCCGAAGAAATACTGTTGAGATGATTGCTGGCGTAGGAGGGAAGCGGATTGTAAAGAACTGCCAACCGCGAAAGTTTTGGAACAATTTCTTTCAAGAACTCGACACGTTTGACATCGCGAGCAGGCGAGAGATTGTCGATACCCGTAAGGTTCCCGCCAGGATGTGAAAGAGACGAGTATAATTTGGTTTCAACGCCGCCGCGGCTCGAGAGCACGACAATGGGAATTGTCGCAGTAATCCTCTGCACCAAAAGTCCGGGGTAATTTCCCACAGCCACGATCACGTCGACATTCTGTCGGACGAGATCGGCAGCCATCCCGGGCAGAAGTTCCGAATGTCCTTTTGCCTCCCGCCATTCGATGGTGAGATTGTTGCCCTCCGAATAGCCGCGATCACTTAGTTCGCGAACGAAGCCGTTTACCCAAGGATAGCTGCTCAAATTAGCCGTCAGATATCCAATGCGGTAAATCTTTTTAGATTGCTGCGCTTGAGCCGCCAGCGGCCACACCGCAGCGCCGCCGAGTGCCGTATGAACTCGCGCCGCTTCATGTCTGATGCCTCGGCAAAGCCTAGAGACAACCTATCACTCGCCCCAAACTAACACATTGGGGCCGGCCAGCCATGACCTCTGCCACAGAATCTCAAGTACGCCAGCCAGCCGCGCGATGTGCGGCGCGGGTTCAAAAGCGAAAAACTCAACGCGAGCATATTCAGTCCGCTAAGCCCCATGGAACGGACCTCAATGAGACGTGGATCGGCCACTTGCAGACATCGCGCGAGCGGTGTGCATTTCGAGGCAACCGTATTTCGCTTTCGGACGCGTGCAGCAAGATCAAACGCCCACCCTCAAAGAGGATGGGCGCGTGGTGACTTACGACATGATGACGTCCTACTTCTTCTCGGCGCTGGCTTCCTTAGCTGGAGGCGGCTTCATGCCGACGGTCAACTGGCGGATTTTTAAAGCGCCGCCTTCACGTATGTCGATGGCGCCCCAGAACACTGTAACCTTGGTGGCGTCGCCGCTCTTAGGGTCCTTACCGAAGATGTCGGTCTCGCCGTTGGCAACGACCAGATCGTTGTTGATGACCGACATGTTGCCGACTCTGATCTCTATATGATCGGTGCCGTTCTTGAAATTGTTTTCGTATACGGTCTTGAGATCGGAAAACACACCGCCCGGGTTGATCTGGACCCCGTCCTTTGTATAGAGCGCAGCGACACAGGCCGCGTCTTTCTTGGCGACGCAGTCGGTGTACGCGACGGCTAATTTTTCGGCCTCCTGCTTGACCTCATCGGCCAGTGCCGGTGCAGAGATGAAGGCGGAAGAACACAATGCCAAGAGCAATGAACGTCGCTTCATAGCAACTTCCCCTCTGGTTGTGATGCACAATTGCATCGCGACGTCCTCCTGACGTAGGACGTCGCGTTGCATTTGTTCCGAGGGGCATTCTTTCGTTAGGCTTTAATACTACCGGCTTGTGAGTATATGCCATTTTGCACCGCTTGGCGCGCGCCTACCTTGGTCATCGGCGACGGGGGCGGGCATTCCTCGATAATGCGGCGAATGCGGTCGGGAAAGACAGGCAAGTTGACGCATGTGACAGATGAAAGTGTCTTGCTCGACGCGCGCGATGGCCTTGTTATCCAGATTGTTACCAAAGCGGGCGGCAAACGGCCCAAGCAATTGTCGGATCGCTATCAAGCGGCCAGAGGCACGCACATCCCGATCCAGCTACTTGTGCGCGACCGCACCGCTCGATAGGCCCACTAGTGAGAGGGAGTCTCGGAACTCGGCCTGCGGGACGCACAATGCGTTGCACTATCACTGATCTTGTCGGGGACCCATTCCTCCGCGGTTGAGTCCCCATGAGGAGTGTCGTCGAAGTGTTTCCAGAGTGGCCGCTTTGGCTTGCTTTCACCCTTCTGGCGGTTTGCATTCAGTGCGCGGAGTTGGACGACGAGCACCCCAGCCATCATCACCCATTCGCGAGCGCTATATCGGGAGTTCCATTTGATTGCGGCGAGCATTGGATGCCTCCTTTAAAGTAAGAAGCCTCTGCCACATTAGCGTGGGGCAAGGATGCAGGGATATAAACTACCTCACAGTTTGCCAACATCTTCGACATAGCCACGGGCGATCTCACTGCGCGGCGACTGTAACCTACGTTCGTTCGGTACTCGGGCGTCATTTGCCGGGCCATCAAAACGCCCGCGACGATGTGTAGGATTGTTTTTTGGTCGCAAAGGCACGTCTCTCTTAGAGAGTGGACTTTATCGATCGTAGGTGCGCTCTCCATGGAGGTCAGCGCATGCTCCGTCCAAGGACCGGTCAAAAGCGGTCCTCCACCGGCTGCGCGCGGCAGGTCGGCCAGGACCAGAAGCGGAAGTCGCTCCAGTGTAAACAGGCGAGCGGGATGGGAGCGAAGGCTTGACCTTTTCTCTGCCTCGAAGCCGAACCATATTTTCGGCTAGCCGCCGCGCAAGTACTTCCCCGCGGTTGGTTAGGCCCGGCACCGGCTTACGGACGGCGACCGGGCCGTCTCTGAGTCGCGCGGTAGAAAGCTGTTGTCCGTCGATTTTGTAGCCCAGCGAGCGAGGGCCAATCTCCCGACCTAGCGTCTCAGCCTCTGGGGCAAATGATCGAGCACGCCTATCGGTATTCTGCACCATATTTGAGACCAATCGCGTTGATCTGCTCCCGCGTCATTTCCTTTCGAGGTTCGCCCGGTCTGCTGCAGGTTTCGCGGAAGAAACCGTCGAGACCCGGGGGCACCATGATCCACAGCAGAACCAGTTCCTGATCTGGACTGCTGAAACCATGCCACGTGTCCTTGGGTATGAAAATCGTTCCGCCTCTTTCGCAACGATGACGCACCTCGTTGAGGGTGACCGTGCCGCCGCCTTCCAGAATGTAGAAGGCTTCATCCCTTTCGAGGTGCCGGTGGACCGGAATGCCAGAGCCCTTGGGTAGCTGCTGCGTGCCCAGGCCAAGACTATGAGATCCCGTTACGGGGTCGAGCTTGATGAAAATGTTGCCGCCATCGCGAAAATGGATCAGGTGTTCACCCTCGTCGGCACTCAGCACATAGCCTCGCGGCATCGGCTTGCGGGACTTCGCCTCGATCTCCTTGCTGTTTGGCATCGCGCGCTCCATTCGCTAATACTCAACGATGAAAACGCTACAATAGCAGAACGCTGCGCCGCGAGCGACGGCCAGCCAAGGGCGGCTGCAGGTCAAAAGCTGTCCTCCACCGGCTGCGCGCGGCAGGTCAGCTACGGGCCAACAACCGACATCAGCTTGGGCGGGACTCCCCTTGGAACGCGATCCGTCGTACGGTCTGCTGTGGATTGGATCGCGCGCCATGGTGCAAGAGCGGACAAGCCGGGTCGGACGCAGGTTGTCGGCGATAGTGGCTGCCGACGTGGCTGGCTATTCGCGACTCATGCATCATGACGAAGAGGCGACCCACGCCAAGCTGACGGCGCTGCTCGCGGACGCTGTCGAGCCCGCCATTTCGGAACACGGCGGCCGCATCGTTAAGAACACCGGGGACGGGTTCTTGGCAGAGTTTGCGAGTGCGGTCGAGGCTGTTCGAGCTGCCATTCAGTTCCAGACCCGCATAAAGGAATTTACAATCGCTGATGCGAAAGACCGACGTATAGCTTTCCGGGTGGGTGTGAACATCGGCGACGTCATCGTCGAGCCCAATGACATCTTTGGAGATGGCGTCAATATTGCGGCACGGCTCGAGAGCATCGCAGAACCCGGCGGCATTTGCATCTCGTCTTCTGCTTACGACCAAATCCGAGGCAAGGTCGGCATTGAGTTCGCCGATCTGGGCGAGCAAACCCTCAAAAACATTTCCCGCCCGGTCCGAGCGTATGCCGCAATCCCGGATGGATTTAGTCAGGCGATACAGGCTGACGGCCTCAGACTGACCCCGCTTTCGCCACCTCGTCTTTCCATCGTTGTGCTGCCCTTCGCCAACCTCAGCGGCGATGCCGAGCAAGACTACTTCGTCGATGGTGTGACCGAGAGCCTGACCACGGACTTGTCGCGCATCGACGGGTCATTCGTCATCGGACGGCACACGGCATTTACGTACAAGGACAAGGCATTTGATCTCAAAAAAGTCGGCCGTGAGCTGAATGTTCGCTACGCACTTGAAGGTTCGGTGCAGCGGTCTGGCAACCAGCTTCGGGTGAACGTGCAGCTCATTGATGCCGAATCTGGCAATCATTTGTGGGCCGAACGCTTCGATAAGTCCGTAGCCGATTTGTTCGATGTGCAGGACGAAATCGTCTGTAGGCTCGCTAACACGGTGGATGATAAACTGTTAGTAGCTGAGGCGCGACGAGCGGAGCGCTCGCTGCATCCTGATGCAACGGACTTGGAGTTTCTAGGCAGGGCCAGCTTTAACAAGGGACAGACTCCTGAGAACCTCACAGAAGCACGTGGCTTTTTCGAGCGTGCTTTGGCGCTCGAGCCCAGTCACGTCCGAGCACTGCTCGGCATTGCGTTAGTTGACATGGCAATTGGCAACGGTCTTGTCCCTGAAGACCGGACGGCTCGGTTCGGGATGGCTGAAGCAACCTTGATCAAGGCCCTTTCCCTGGCTCCAGAAAGCGCTGCTGCTCACGCGTACCTCGGCATTGCCAAAATCAGTACGAACCGCGGGGCGGAAGGTATTGCTGAGTGCAAGCATGCGCTGGCGCTGGATCGAAATTTGGCCTATGCCCACGCCTGCATTGGGTTAGCCAAACTCTACACCGGTCGTGCCGCCGAAACTGAAGCTCATGTCCAGGAGGCGCTCCGCCTCTCGCCCCGCGATGCGAACGCGTACTATTGGATAATGTTTCTCGGTACCGCCAAAATACTTATCCGTGCTGACGCGGAAGCGGTTGTGTGGCTTCGCCGGAGCATCGATGGCAATCGCAATTTGCCGTTCGCCCACTTCGCTCTTGCCGCTGCACTAGCGAATTTAGGGCAGCTGGACGAGGCGCACGCCGCAGCCCAAGCAGGACTTGCCCTCTTTCCAAGCTACACGTTACGTAGGTTTCGCAACGGAGCGCTAAGTAATAACTCAACCTATCTCGCGGAGCGCGAGCGCATCTACGAGGGCTTGCGCTTGGCCGGGGTACCTGAGGGCTGATGTCGCTTTTGGGTCATTCGCGTCGGTTTGGGGCTCGGATGCAAACGTCCGGTCTACCCCTGTTAGCCGACATACAGCTGCACCACGCCAACGGAAGCGATGGGCCAATGCACAAAGTCGCTGCGCTCCAGCCCGCTGCGCGGGAGCAAGGCCCGATAGGCCGGTAGTCGGTCGAGAAGATCCCAATAGCCGTTGG
>NZ_JBEPRI010000049.1:0-9397 GCF_040548265.1 Bradyrhizobium sp. F1.13.3
CTCTACCCGCATCTACCGACCTTAAGGCTAGCCTTAAAGCTAGATCCTCGTCGGATACCTGCAACTCAACAAGGCGGCCCACCCCGGAGGAATACACTACGAAAGCATTCCAGCGTTGTTCATTGCAATCATCCGGTCCGTCATCTTCTGGCAAAACCATGTGCTTGAGGTGAAGCTGAACAGGCTCTTGGATGACCATCAGATCTACGTCACCAAAGCCGACATAGCCGCTGGCTAACCGCCCAGTTGATCAGAGTCGAACACGGCTCTCGCGAGTTGCGGCCAGCCGTTGAGGCTGATCCTGTCCTGAAGCCGTACTCCGACCTTTTGGTGCTTGCTGAAGTTGTAGAGGAGCGCTAATGCTCCTGTTCATATCACAAGGGCCGGGGGGCTCCTGATTGTCTTATTCGATTGCTGGCGCACACCCTGTCGCACGGGTGGATGCGCGCTCGACATTTTATTTTGCGCTGCTCACATTTGCGGCTGCGTACTTCCTTGCTTGGCCGGTTTGGCGAGTCCAATTCATGGTGGAGATCTGGTTCACCGAGTCCTGGAATGCCTACTGGCAGGATGCAGCTGCGGCACAGGCGCCTCTCTATCCAGCACCAGAAAGTCTAATCGGGAATATTTATCCGCCGCTGTCCTTCTACGCGGTCGGTCTCCTCGGCAAGGTACTCCATGTAGATTGCGTTTACGTTGGACGCTAGCTTTCGCTGGTCGGCCTGGGCGCGCTCGCTATCGAAGTGCTCGCCGCAGTTCGGATACTGACGGGTGGGCGTCTCGGTGCCGTGGTGGCCCCGCTCTGGTATCTCGCCATCATGTCGCGCAACTCGACAATCTACATCGGAGCCAACGATCCGCAGTTACCCGGCCTCGCAATCATGAGCGCCGGTTTAGTGTGGTTCTTGCGGCAAACCGAACGAGGTGCCTACCCGATCCCGGCATTACTCTTGATGGTCGTCGGTGGGTTTTGGAAGCACAACAATATCGCTGTCCCCTTGGTGTCGCTCACATGGTTATACGTGGTCCGCAGCAAGTTCGCGCTGCAGGCTTTCAGAGCGAGTGCAGAGGCCGTCTTGGTCGGGCTCGCGGTGTGTGTTCTGATCTGTGGCCCTAATTTCATTCCTAATCTTCTGACGCCGCGCCAATAAGCATGGTCGAACATCATGGGCAATCTCGGGCATCTGCAGTGGTGCGCGTTGGCGTTGCTGATTTGGGCCGCTTGGGCGATGTTCGATCGGCAACCCGTTCGGCGCAGTTCACCGCCCTTCATATCGGGGTCGCTCTTATCGCCTGCATAGTTCAATGGCTTGGGCATGGCATATTCGGCAACGCCGAGTTTGATCTGATCTTCGCTCTCGCCATTGGGTTGGGGGCGGCTTTCAACCGGGTTGGCGACAGCTGGCTCGCGATGAGGATCGGCGCGAACAGATGTAGAGACGCTATGGTCGCGGCGCTGTTGTTGCGGTTGTTCCTTTCCGATCGTCAAGAAACGGCCATGCTACTGTTGAGTCCGGAATTTTGGGCAATCGCTCTACGATAGTGAAAGTGACCTCTTAAGCGAGGCGCGCTCAGTGGCGGCTATGCCGGGAGATGTGGCTTGCTTCGTCAAGATGGTTTGCCGCCAGGCGGGCAAGCCGTTCGTCGTGGATGAGTTCAAGACTGATGAGCTCGTGGCAATGGGCAAGGCCACACCCGCCGAAGTTAAGGCAATGCTCGACGACCGGGACATACGGTGGATTTCGTGGCGGCCCAGCTGGGCTGACACATCCATCAGTAGATGGCCTTCGTCTCGAGATCTCCGACCTCAAGAACTTCTCGGACTGCGCGAGGTAACTTAAGGTAACGCCTAGCGGCTTGGAATGCTCTCGGTCGTGACAACAAGCGGTGCTCAGAGGAGCGCCGCTATCCTACAAACGCAAATACCTTGTCCCACGACGATCGAAGAAGATTTCTGCGCGGGATGCGCCGTCAACGTAGTTGCCAGGCGAGCGATGATTTAGAGGACAACCAAAACCATGACCGTTACCTTGAATTTCGAATGGGAAGAAGCGCCGGGCGCAAAGACCCTGAGCAATCCCGGCAAGCTGCGGCCTGCAGCTCAATTCGCGGATGCTCCGGCCAAGCAAACAGGTCGTCAGTCGGCGTTCTATAGAAATCTGGTTCGCCTCGCTCAACAGACAGGGACGAGGACGCTTCCGATCAACTTCTTGACCGTGGGTGGAGTGGCGAAGCGCATGGACTTCGGATGCATGAAGATTGCTGAGCATGCTGGGTTTATCGAGCGAATTGAAGATTCCCCCAGCGGGGTGGTCGAAACCATAACCTTGGCATGGGACCCGTCGATTTAACCGGCATCGACGGAATGAACTGCATCGCGTCCCCGACATTTAAGAGCCGCAAAATTCGACTTTTTTGGATTTGCGAGATGATTTTTCGACCTATGAAAACCGGGGTATTGAGCATAATCGGCACAAAAAGATTCGCCCCTTTTTTGGGGTGGGTAAGTTCGCCCGATTTTCTCATCCGCGGTGGCTGCGGAAAAGGCTCTTTTGCAGCTCGCAAGTAGGTGAGCTGGGGCCCCAAAATGGGTGGGGTACTTCCGAATAAAAAAATCAGCGATTGCGCTTCTTCATCCTCACCCCAGCCCCGCCGCCGTTCTCTGGAATGAACTCGACGCCGGCCTTCTCTAGAGCGGCCTTAAGTTTCGCGCTTGTCTCCGCCCGACCGCCCACTTGTTCGCTATCCTCCGACTCAAGTCTAGCGATGGTTGGCTCAGACACCCCCGAGGCCTCGGCTAAGTCGCCCTGTGACCAAGCGAGAAGCGCACGCGCGGCTTTCATCTGGCGGACTGAGAACATTCAGACTCCGATTGATAGAATTCCTATTGAGTACGCCGCGCAGGCGTACTAATAGAATTTCTATCAAATAGATCTTGCGAGAGCAACCCAGATGACAAAGAGCACCTTTCCGGTGAACGGCGGAGCTCTGTCCTCACCATTCCTTCACCAAGCAACAGGTGCGCCGTGAGGCTTCCGTCACGACCAAGCGGCGCTCACCACATGCCGCCATTCGATCCAAAATCCTGATCGAAGCCCATGCCCGAGCAAAGGCGGACTATGCCGACGAACTCGCCTGCCGGGAGCGCGCCCATCACGTCAACCGCCCCTACAGCTATTACCTCGGGCTCCAGATCCGCAGCGGCTTCGCTGAGGCCCGCGTTGCGCGCACTGGCATGGCGCCGGCTTTCGAGCTGCCCGCTCAGCGTTGGGCATAAGGGAGCGGACACATGCTCGCGCCATCCAACCAAAGCACCTTCGTCAAGGTCGCGCGCCACCTTATGCGCCGTGACGTGACCGGCTCCGAGGAAGTCGTGCTTAGCGTAAACGCGGGCGCCAAGACGCCGCGCGGCATGGTCGATGTTCACTTGCAGAAGGGCGACCGCGAGCGCGCGGCCACCTGGAACGCGCGGACAATCATCGGCGTGCGACGCGGCGGCACGCCCCCGATTGAAGTCGCAAAGCCCACGGAAATACCCCTCTCGGATCGCCTGCCCACGTTTCACGAACTTGCCGCGTTTAATGCCGGCAAGGCATGGGACCGGCTGTCGCCCGAGCAGCAGCGCGAAATCGGCATACTCGCTCTCAGGTTCGGCACAGTCGGGCAGTGCGAGGGATACTTTCACGAAACCATTGAGGGCGTCCGCAAGGGCTTCTCGTTCAAGCCATTGGCAAGCCCGGAAGGAGGTGAAATAACCAGCCCGCTCGGCTGCAAGCGAGTAATTGAGTACCTCACCCCTCACATTGCGAGATGAAATGAGCAACGCGGTATCTTCAGGCGCGCCGATGACGCGCGACCATACGGACGGCAAGACCACACCGAACAGGCGCGTCTTTTTGGCGACGGCGGAGCTTGCGGCAGCAAGTTGCGCGACTTTTGCCAATGCTGCCAGCAGCCCGCCGGTCAGCGAGCCCGATCCTGTATTTCAAGCTATCGAGGCCCACAAGCGAGCGCGGGAAGGTATGAAGGCCGCCGTAGATGCTCATTGTGCCCTAGCGCGACAGATCGTCGGTGCAGGCGTTCGGCTTACGGATGCAAGGACCAACGATCAGCGCATTGAGGTAAGTGAAGATGCGATGTTGCAGGCCTTTGATGTGGAGACCAACGCCGCTTGCAAAATACTCAACCGCCGCGGGCGTGCTTGCGCTTCTTTCTTACTGCTGTAGCTGATGACGATGATAGCCGCGGTTCGTGACAACAATTCCTGCTCGCCTCGCCGGCCGAAAGTTTGCCTGCCCTGATGGCAGTGGGGGCATGATGGGAAAGAAGCGCGTAAGGGGTGATGGCATGAGCAACATCGTTGAACTGCCGCTCCCAACCAGGATGATTACCGAGGAAGAGGTAGCGAAGCTACACAGCAACGCTTTCCGCGACCTGGAAACACCGATCCGTGATTGCCTGATGATGGGCAAGATTACTGAGCAGCTTATGTCGGAAGCGGACCACGGCTCGCACTCGGAGCTAGTGTTCGCCATGTTTCACCTGTCCCGAATGCTCGACAAGCTGGATCTCAACTATCATGCCGCATGGCATGGGGAGCCTACATGCGATTGATGCGAGCTCTATGGGCCTAGCGGCTCAGGTGGCTCGCCATTGCTTCTGGCTGAGCATGGGGCTTACCTTGCTAGGTCGGTTACATCGGTTCCAGGCCAAATAAATGCGCCGCCGGGCAAACAATACCTTGTCCCGGCGGCGATGGGTTTAGTCCAGCCCCGAGAGGGATCAACAAAATCCCGGATACTGATACTACGGACAGAAGGGCGAGAAGTTTCAGCGCACCTTTCCGTGCATTGCGATTCAAAGGCCTGCCAGTTCACGCTGGCAGGCCTTATCGCTCAATACGCGCTGCTTGATGATTTGCACTCGTAGGCAAGCGTGACAAGATTTTGTCCGCACTTCATCTCAGAACTCGACCGGCTGGTGCTGCCAAAGAGATTGAGCTGGGACTCGTGAGAACACTTCATGTCACCATTGACGTCCGTCTTGCAGCCGCCGGAGCTTGTGTAGGCTGGTGCCTGCTCGGCGGCATTCGCCGTCTTTGTCTGCGGCGGCGCGTTGGTGGCGATGATCACAAACGATGCGATCACGCCACAAACGGCAACAAGCCGGTTCGGGATCATAAGAAAGCGAAGAGGGTAAATTACCGAGATTGCGCAAACAACAAAAAGCAGTACTCCGAGAACAGCCATGATTTCCTCCAATGGGGTGTTCGGACATCTACCAGAGAAATTGAAACCGTGACTTCCTACAACCAGTAAAATAAAGCTTCCAACCTCTACCGTCAGTTAACCTTGGCGTGCGCCTGTTTTGATGCACGACCGGTAGTCACCCAGAGATGCAAGCGCCTGCTAGTGGAACTACAGTCTTTACCTTTGGACCGGCAATGGCGCGAGGCGATGACACGCAGAATGCACCGACGCTCATCTGCAGGAGATGCCGGCGGCCTATAGACTTCCTCGCGTTGCTGCCCGCGATAGCAAACCTACCCGCCGCCTATGCCTACAGGTGCGTGCCTGCCTGAGAGTTGAAACCATCGTTCTGGGCTGAGGGAAGGCGCCACGGGACTGGCTGAGCGGCCTTTGGAGCTGCATTTGGGGCGGTTTGCCGCTGCTGAAATCTGGCCCGCCCTCAAACCCCTGGTTGCCGCGTCCACCTCAGACTGCCGCCCGGCGAGAGCTTCAGCCGTGCGTCCGCTGCGCGACGTGCCAGCGCATCCGCGACTTCGGACGTGCCATCTCGCACCATCCGTCGATCGCATCGAACGAAGGCAACGATCCAGACTGGAAGTCCTAAGACCGACTCAAATGCTGTCCGCGTCCAATGAGAAATCCTGATGTCGGAGGTCGCCCACGCGCCGCCGCGATTCAGGATTCGGCTTCACGGCGCGCATTCCGCGCTTCCTCAAAAGGAGACAGTCATGATGCAGCAGTGTCGTCGATGTGAGCAGAGCTTACCGCTGTCCAGCTTCGGTTATGGAGGTCGTTCTCGTCCTCGCAAGTTTTGTCACGGCTGCTTTTCCGCAATAGTGAATGGTGAAGTGTTCACCATGAACTCGACCGAAGCTGACACGTTCATGGCGAGGCTGGAAGCCGGCCAGTCGCTTCGGATGCTCACAGGCGGCGCCGGCGAACCACCGATTTGCTCGGCGGATGCATTTCGCAGGCATTGCGAATTGCACCCTGAATGGGGTGAGAAGGCCTGCGCTCTTGTGGAGAGCAATGGCAAGTCTCGGATTCTTGAAGGAGTGTACAATCGCACCGTGGCCAGCCGCACCGCCTGCAATCGAGGGCACCCGCTGTCTGTCGAAATCGTGGCTAAAATGCATGCAGAGCGGAAATGGGATCATAAGTTGTGCGAAACCTGCGTCCGCAACTGGAGCGGTGTTGGCCGCTATCTGGCGGAGGACACGACTTTCACCGAGCCGCCGAAGATCGAAGCGCGTCTAACCTTGTCTAAGGGCTCAGTGCACCTGACGCCGGATGACGTCGTACTGATCGAAAAGTGGCTTAATTTGGGTGCCTCCTTAAGAAAACTGCTTAGTGAGTATGACACGATTAGGTTGAGGCTGTATCGAAAGAGCAATCCAGCATGGGAGGCAAAGTTCAAGCCGGTGATCACGAGAAATTCTAGGCTCGCAACGGCGGCGGGGTCTCGAGGATACCAAACCCATTGCAAATACGGACACGCCCTCACAGACGACAATGTCAAAGTCGACTCGAGGAATGGTACACGTGCCTGTATTACTTGCCGGCGAGCCTTTATCGGAGCCCCAGTGACGGAGGAGGCCATTAGAACCGTCGAGTGCGGTCTCTTAACCGGAATGAGCTTTAAACAACTCACAAGTCCGGCCGCTGGCCGTCGGTCGACGCTCTCTTTCTTACAAGTGCGAACCCTTAGGTTGACACGGCCAGATGTGAATAGGCGCTGGGCCATGGCGGCACGCAATCCAGGCACCGTCCGAAGCTTCAGCAGCGTCCATTCAATAGCGCCTATCCGTGGGTTGCCGGTCGAAATCCCATCTGACTTCGTGCGCAATGATATTCCGCTCTATGTGCCGCAAGATGGCGATTACGAGTGGCTGTACAGCTTCACGCCGCGATACCTTCAGAAAAGCGCTCGCGATGATATTGTAGGTGACCTTTGGATCGAACTTTCGGAGCGTCGTGTTAGTCGGACCGACATCCCGGCGTGCGCAAGACGCTTGATTGCCGCCTTCAACAAGGAAAATCCTATGAAGGCATACGGGGACATTCACTCTCCGCTGCCTCTCGACGCGCCGGCTTACCTCGACGGGACCATGTCGCGCGTCGAGATTGTCTCGGAGGGCCTCTGGGCGTGAAATGACAAGACCGAGGTGAGCCCGCCGGTTCAGGCTGGCGGGTCCACTTTTATCCATCGATCCTCGCCACGATTTTCACGGCTCCTCCAACCAGGATCTCTTTGATGCCCTTTGGCTCGTCCCTCCAATAGGAAGCGGCGCTCGCCTGAATGGTCTCGACAGTTGGGCCGTCCGCCATGTCAGTCAATGATCGTAGTTTCCAATGTGCGTCAAAGTGGTGGCTTGGATCTCAACCTCGTAGATTTGAGAACCTTGCGCAAATCGGTTCCTGAACGCCTTGGCACTTGCCACATCCTCGCAGCAGAAAACGCAATCGAGCCGGCTTGGCGCGGCGCCGCATGCTCGTCTCAACCATCGAAACAAAGCGCTCCAGCCTCTTGAGAATGCGGATATTTGCGATTCCAAGTTTGATCCCACAGTCGGCAAGCTGCCGCATGTGAGGGGCGGGCCCCTTGATTGCAATTTCAGCAGAATCGACAGGCGTGGGTGCAAAGACGAGGGAGGAGTCGATAACTTTCTTGCTGTATTTCGCAAACGTCTCTGATCTTTTGTTTTCGAGTTCTTCTTCGTTCAGAATCATTACGACCTTGCAGTTACGCCGCTCTTCAAAAGGGAGGCGATACCCAACACGTCAACAACTCGCAGCTTTTCTCCTTTTCTCTCAAGGTCGTCGATACACACGATCAAATCCCGCACCGCAAGGAACGACACTTGATCAGCCGCCGCGGCTAAACCAGGTTTGAAGGCCTTTAGAAGACTGGTGCCGGCCTGCCTGAGATTTAGGTCGAGGGTTTTAAGCGATGGCTCGCTCCCGATGCTTTCGATTGGGACGTGTTCTCGAAAATTGTGGTCTTGAACTTGTCCAGCGTATCGAGACCAAACAGCGAGACGTATGAGTATTTTTGCTGGAGAGGCTCGGCGGCATGGACCTCGCCTAAGAACATTTCCCAGGTGTAGGTCTTTCCAACTCCGCACCTACCCCGGATGCAAAGCACCTCAGCGCCTTGTAAAAACGAGTGATTTCGGCTTTCAGCAGCGACATTGCCGTAGGGCGCAGCTCGTTCGCAGGGTTCGTCATTGAGTCCTCGTTACCGCTGCCGACTTCTGGCGCCATTAACCATTGCCTAAGAATGGGGAACCCGGCAACCCGGTTAGGTTGTAGCTTTGCCGCATTTCTCACAGGCGGCATTGATGGCTTATCTCGATAGGGTCACCCCGGTAGTAGATCTAACGATTTCCAGACTGGCGTCGCAGCGTTTCTTGGTTGACCCAATCTCGGGCGAAAAATTTTCCCGCCAGACCAGCATCATTAGCTCGGCCTACAAGCGCCACGGTGCGATTCTCGAAGTCGCTATCAGGGAAAGTCTTCGTGAGAGCAATCGGCACAAGGTTTGGAGGGAGGATGCATTCAAGGTCTCCCGCGCTGCGGACCAGATTGTGGGGCAACAGCCCGACGAAGCGTACTCGTCCACAACGCTTCCCTACGGCGAGGCAGTCCGCTCATTGCAGATCGACATGATCGCATTCGACAATGCGGATAAGACCCTTCGCGCCTACGAGATCAAGCGGGGGAATGGCGCGTTCGACGCCGGTAAAATTCGATCGATCCGCCGCGATCTGAGCGTCACTCAAATGCTCCTGAAAAGCTACGGGGAAACCTTCAAGCTGAACCCCGCTAAGGCCGAAGTGCGGATTCCGGGGATTGCGGCCAGGGATTCCGATTGAACGCGACCATGCATTCCGATCGAAGGCGGCCACCTGTTCCGACGAAGGCGGCCGGGGTGTCGTTGCCGGCATGAGGAGTTGGGTCAGGTTTTCTTCGCGGCGTCAAGATTGGCGCGTTGGGCAGTTATTTTCCGCATGCTGTCTCCTTTGAGGATGAGGCGGTGAGCGTTGTGGACGAGGCGATGGTCGGGTCGGCGATGACCTCATGCCAATTTTCGATCGGCACCTGGCTGGTGATGATGGTCGATCCGCGCTGGTGTCGATCGTCGACGA
>NZ_JBEPRI010000050.1:0-7644 GCF_040548265.1 Bradyrhizobium sp. F1.13.3
GGGCCTCAAGCCCCCAATCCCTGCAATCTCAAATGCCGCCCCAACCGGAAAACTGACTCCTGCTCAATCGCTTAGAGCCTTGTTCACGGACGACTACTTAACAGTCAGCCAACATCTTCGACATAGCCGCGGGCGATCTCACTGCGCGGGGACCGTAATCTACGTTCGCTCGACATTCGGGGGTCATTTTGCCGCGCGATCAAAACGCACGCGACGATGTGTAGGATTGTTTCTTGGTCGCAAAGGCACGTCTCTCTTAGAGAGTGGATTGTATCGATCGTAGGTGCGCTCTCAATCTCTCAACAGAGGCCAGCGCATGCCTGAGCTTTGGAACAAATGGTACGATAGCTTGCTTCGGTCGAGGCGCTCGCCATTGTTGTCGTTATTTCCGTAGTGGCTGCTGGGGTTATTACGCCGTTTCCACGCGGCCCAATCAAGCCGGCGTGATCCGCAGCTGTCCTTCAGAAGCGGAAGCGTAACCCGACCGTCGGAGCGAGCGAGGCGCGGTTGAGGAAGCCGTTCGCGAGCCCCCCACTGACCTGCGACCACATCACGCCGGCATAGGCGTCGTACTTCTTCGCAAACTGCCAATCGACTGCGACAGAGGCGGCATTCAGGGTGCCACGGCAGTTCGCAAACGCGGCAGGGTTGCTGCAGTTGACGGGCGCACCAAAGGCCGGCTGGTTGTTGTAATAGTAGGCGCCGATCACGTGGAGATCACCGGTAAGTGCGTATTTCACACCGGTCCAGACTACATGGAACAGTTTGTCGCGGCCGCTGAACGCGGTGTTGTTGATGTTGGTGTTGTTGGTGGCCGCGCAGCCGGCGCAGACGAAGTCTCCGCCGATATCGATGAAACCGGTTCCGGGGGCGAAGGGATCGCTGGGCGGCGCATAGCGGATGAATTCGTATCCGCCAAACAGCTGCCAGGGCCCGCGCGTGTATTTACCGACCAGCATTACGGCCGAGTTGTCGGAGAGCGTGGCGGTCAGAACCTGCGGCAGCCCCGCGGGCAACGTATTGCCGGCCAGCCCGATCGCCACGGCATTCTGCGCGTAGCTGCCGATCGCGTCGAGCGAAAGCTTGCCTCCGGCGAGGTTGACGTCGCCGCCGACCTGGAGCTGGTAGGTGCCGGTCGCGGCGTTGTTCAGTTCGTAGCCACCGAATTGCCAAAGTGCCGCCACCCTGAACTGGTCGACGTCGACCCGATACTTCAGCGCCGTGCTGTGCCGGCAGGTCTCGGTGTTGCCCGCGCCGCAGGTCAGTCCCTGCCAGCCGAGCGGCGAAAAGGCGTATGAAGCGCCCATCGGGTCATAGGCAAAAACCGCGTCCAGCGTGAGCGCGTTTTGCCGGAAAAGCGTCAACGTGCCGTAGGGAGAGCTGACGCCCGCGTAGCCCACGGAATTATAGAATTGTCCGGCCCGGCTGGAGTCGGCATAGGAGTCCTGGCTGGTGAGCGGTATGCCGGCATTCTGCGCTACCGAGTGCGGCCCGTTAGGAAAACGGAGCGAATAGGGATCGAGCCCGGCCTGCAGATCGAAAATGAAATCCCATCCGGGCGCGAACGGTTCCTTGCCTTTGATGCCGATGTTCGACTGGCTCAAGCCGTTCGGCCCGAGATCCCAGCGCGGGCGGTTGCTGTACCTCTGAACGAGATAGTCCACGCCCGGGGCAGATGTCCCGCTGAACGGCGCGCCATGGCTGCGCCAGCTCACGCCGGTGTCGACGATACCGTACACGGTGATACCGCTCGAAGCCAGCGCGCAGCTCGTCAGGAAAAAGTCCTCGATGCTCCTGCACGCCGCCGGCTGTGAGGTCACCGTCGCGGGGGCGGCAGATCCGGTCTTTGTCCCTATGGCGTCGTGGGCCGATGCCGCGCACCCTGCGGCAGCGAGGATCATCGCTGCGGCCATCGTGACTTTTTTCATGGCTCCTCCGACGACGTTGATATGCACGTTCATGTGCTGTGCCCGGCTTGCCCCCGGTTCTGGAACTTGGATCACGACCGGATCGAAGCAACGCTACCGCACGGATCGTTCGGCGTAAATTGCAGGCGGGCTAACACCGATTGGTGGCCTCCAAACGACCGACTGGTTCCGTGGTCGCTTCAAAGTATCTTCTGCTCATGACGCCAGCGACGTCCGCATAGGGTCGAGGGACTAAACCGCTCGCGCGGTAGAACGCCGCGGCTGGCGACACGGCGAAGCAATAGGCGACAGCTCATCGTGACGAGCGGGGCAATTGGTGCGTAGCTGGCGACGATCCGATGATCGAGGACGTGCTGATCTGGAAGTTCGTGGCGGAGCACCAACCATTGCACAAGAGCCAACTCGAATCCTCGATCGCGATTGTGTGCAACGTCGCGCTAGTTGGACCCCGTCCAGGAATTTCGACGTAAGCAGACTTACAAATGCGGTGATGCTCTTGACGAGCAGCTCGAAACAGTTTCGGCTCTGATAGCTCCGCGGGCTTTCCAGCCGCCAGAGATCAGTTTGCCTCATGGCTTTCAAATATCGAGGAGCTCACGTTTAGATTGTGTGGTGCGGTATTTTTGCTATAGCCAAGCCATTGAAAGTACACGTGCCGCCAAACATTAAATCCCCACAGGCGATCGTCCTAATCGTCTGAAGGTTGTTTGACGCGACTAGCTCGATCACGCGGCATCGACCTACGTCCCCCCAGCGCGGTTTCCTCCTTTGGAGGCTTTCGGACGCCGGCCCCCGTGTGCGCGGCAACACCGTCATGGGGCCGGCATCCGAAACCCTTCACACCAGGCGACTTCGTCGATTTGGCGGCTCTTGGCGCATAGCAGACTAATTTGCCACGATTTCGCGTTATTGAAAGCGAGAGGATATCCACTCCTCCAAACTCTGGGCGCTAAACCCTCGCGAAGACGTTCATTTCTCGCAAACCTTGGACGGCTCTAGAAACAAGCTACGGCAAGGAACTGCGGTAACTCCGCCAAATCCGATACGTGATGCGTCTATGGGCATCCGCCTGCATGAACTTGAATGTCTTTGTCCTGCTTTGGCTCTCGCGACTTCGGCAGGCATAGTGTCCTTTTGCACGGCTCGCGCCGCTCGACTGCGAATACTTTCTGCACACGCCGGTTTTAATTGGTAGCTTCTAAAATCTTCCTTGCAGTCGCGCTTCGTCGCCGTTCGTGCTCGGAAGGTCGATTCCCCACGGATTCAAAAGAGCTGCCAGCCTGCACGCAGGATGCAAGTTAGATCAAGATTTCAGACCTCGCTGGGCGTCACCGATCTCGATTTTCGCCGACGTGAAAGGGCGCGGGAGCAGTTGGATCATCGCGGCCAACTGGGCTCAGGCCATGGTGTAAAGACGCAGCCCTGCGGAAAGGGCATCGTGAGCCGCAGCCGCGCCCTCTAATGCTGTGACATACCGGCCGGCACGATCAGGACCTACAAGGCCGGCACGTAGGGCAGAGGGCTCCGGCGAATCGTCGAAGCACGGTCCCGCATTGCAGAGCTTGGGACTAGTTAGACGGCAGCCGAAGCCAAAGGTCATTGCTGGACAGCGTACTGGCCGGCGTGGCTACCTCCATATCGACAACGCGAAATGAGCCGGGCTCATCATCATACAGGTAACGAAGATGCCAGACCGGGCCAAGTTCTGGTGTAATGGCGAAGTCATCTAAGGCACTCGCGACGTATCGAGCGGCATCGCGATGTGCTATCGGCGCGGAGAACATCGTGTCCATCAGCATGGCGAGGCTCATACCTTCCTGGAGCATGGTTCGCGCAACTTCGTCTCCGTTGACGAGCCTAAGGGCCGATACGAGAGCCGCGATAGCGTCAGGGTTCTTTAGAGACACGGCAGATTCGTTTCACGCCAAAACCCGGACTGTTGACGTAAGGGCGCGTGGGCGGCGGTTACGTGCTTTCGCAGGGCCAATGCACGTCTGCTACAACACCTCAGCACGAACTTGAGCAACGCCACGATTTGTAATCCCCAAGCTGCGCGCGGCCGCCAGCGAGAGGTCGAGGACGCGGCCACGGACCCATGGTCCGCGGTCGGTGATACGAACGACCACCGACTTATTCGTCTCAAGATCAGTGACGCGGACTCTCGTGCCGCTCGTTTCGAGACGCGTGTTTCGAAGATCAGAGGAAATCGCGCCTGCTGCCGATCGGCAGCAGGCAGATCGCTACGTCCTTCTAAGATGTCGTTCGCGAGCCGCATCGCGCGCCGCAAAGGGCGGCCCAGTCGGGGTGCGCTATCGCGTGGGATCCGGAACCCCGCCCACTCTAATCGAGACGGCGACGGTAATAGGTCGGGGTTTCGCCGGTCAGCCTCTGAAACGCGGTGGTAAATGTGCTGGTATCGCTGAAGCCGACCTCAAGTGCAATTGCCGTGACCGACTGTTCGCGATTCGCCAATAGCTGCTTGGCCCGTTCGATTCGGCGGGTCGCGTGATATCGGTGCGGCGGCACGCCGAAAGAACGCTTGAACGAGCGGGAGAAATGATACGGACTGAGCCGCGCCAAATCGGCCAGTGCCACAAGCGGAATATCGTCCGCGACATGCGCCTCGATATAGGCGGCCACCCGCTTCTGTTGCCAGGACGCAAGGCCGCCCCGACCGACCGGCTCGTGGAGCTCCGTATCAGCGTTGATGCGAACGAGCTCATGCGTCAGCATGATGCCGAGTGCTTCGGCGTATTGCCGATGCACCGTGTCCGCGTTCTCGATTGCGGACTTGAGTTTGAGCGCGGTTTGCCAGAGATCGCGATCGTAAAACAGCAGGCGGGGCTTGAATTCGATCTCCTCAAACCGCAGCTCGGGATCGGCGAGAAGCCCGCGCGGATCAATGTAAAAGCAGGTTGTGTGCGTCAATACGCGCGGTTTCTGCCATCCGCGGAAGTCGCGCCCGGCGGGAACAAAAGTGAGCTTGTGCGTGCAATCGCGCAAGGTCGACCGCGGCAGGCCTTCAACAAAGGACTCGCCATCGAAGCGCTCGGCGACGTCTGTCGCAATGAGCAGATGCCATGGATTTCGAAATCCGTACTCAAATTGCGTGTGCCGGGTGATCTGGACCGTCTCTCCGCGAAACCCCGACCAATTCGAGGAACGGCGCTTGGCGATCTCAGGCGGGGAAATATTGACGAGCGAACGAGTTTCAAAAGTTGTTTGCGGCCATCCCGGCGGGTGCTCGGCGATCGAGCCTCGGGCAGCTGGAAGTGCAGCGGGTTGATTCAAGGTCGATTCGGCGGAGCTGGCCATTATTCGATCTGACTTGCTTTGATACCGTCCAACCCCAGACGTATTAGTAGGGCGGTCGCGACGACGAACAAGATGTGAAGTCGGCTCCGCTCACGCGGAGTTGAGACTCGACCGTCACGATCGATTGAGGTTCACGTGTTTAGCCCGCAATCGTCGAACGAAGCCGCGGCAAAGCCCCAGCGCGCGAATTTGCCACAAGATCAAGGCGTCGAGACATTGGCAAGTTGCGACGGACAATTGACGCAACAAAAAGACGCTATGCAAAATAGAATTATCGCAACATTGGGGTAATTCCAGCAAGACGGCCAAAGTAGTCTTCAAGATCGTCCATACCTCGAGGATGACCGGGACCATCTGCGCGCCGAAGCGCCTGCGTCCAGCAGAAAACCTATCGCGTCGACATGACGCACAGCGTGAGACCTAAGGAGATTGCAGATGCCTTCCAACTCCAATCGTGGCGTCGTTTACCTCAAGCCCGGCCGCGTCGAAGTCCAGAACATCGATTTTCCGACCTTCCGCAATCCGGCAGGAAAGACGATCGATCACGGCGTCATTCTCAAGGTCGTAACGACGAATATCTGCGGCTCCGATCAACACATGGTGCGCGGCCGCACGACAGCGCCGGCCGGCATGGTGCTCGGGCACGAGATCACCGGTGAAGTAATAGAGAAGGGCCGCGACGTCGAATATCTCAAGATCGGCGACTTGGTGTCGGTTCCTTTCAACGTTGCATGCGGACGGTGCCGGACCTGTCGAGAGGGCGACACCGGAGTCTGCCTTCACGTCAACTCCGACCGCGCCGGGGGCGCCTACGGATATGTCGATATGGGGGGATGGATCGGCGGTCAGGCCGACTACGTCATGGTGCCCTATGCCGACTTCAATTTGCTGAAGTTTCCGGACAAAGCTCAGGCGATGGACAAGATCCGCGATCTGACCTGCCTCTCTGATATTCTGCCGACGGGGTTTCACGGCGCTGTCACCGCCAAGGTCGGCGTCGGATCGACAGTCTACGTCGCCGGGGCAGGGCCGGTCGGGCTTGCGGCGGCCGCGGCCGCACGTATCCTTGGCGCGGCAGCCGTGCTGATCGGAGACATGAATAAGGAGCGGCTCGCTCACGCCAAGAAGGTCGGCTTCGAGCCCATCGATCTCACCAGGCACGATCGTCTCGGCGAACTCGTTGCTGAGGTCCTCGGCGTACCAGAAGTCGACTCCGCGATCGACTGCGTCGGCTTTGAGGCGAAAGCGCAAGGAACAGACGGCAAGGTGATCGAAGCGCCTGCCGTCGTGCTCAATAGTCTGATGGAAATCACCCGGGCGGCCGGCGCGATCGGCATTCCCGGCCTCTATGTGACCGACGATCCTGGCGCGAAGGAGCAGGCTGCCAAACACGGCAACCTCAGTCTTCGCCTCGGTCTTGGCTGGGCAAAATCGCATGCGCTCCATACCGGCCAGACGCCGGTGCTCAAATACAATCGGCAGCTCATGCAGGCGATACTTTGGGACAGACTGCCCATCGCCAAAATCGTAAATGTCAAAGTGATCGATCTTGAGCAGGCGCCCGCAGGTTACGAATCATTCGACGCCGGCGTCGCAAGCAAATTCGTTATTGATCCACACCGGCAACTCTCCAGAGCAGCCTGAACAAAGTCGGACTGGGCGCATCGCTGCGTCAGTTCCCGCAACAGCATCGTGGACCGAGCAAACGTGCACGGTGTGTTGCCGACCGGCAACGAAGCAATTTACTCAGAACATGAGACATTAGCCTTCCATGGCCTCATTGCACCGGCGGCCCAGCGCGGCTCGGGTGCGGCCATCCGCTTCCGCGATCGACCGGGTTGGAGTCAAGTACTTTCGGGCATCTACCACCACACCGTCAATGTCTCTCCGGACTAGGCGTTGCGGACACTTATCGCATCCATAAGACGATGCCTGCGAGAGTGACGACAGCAAGGTAATTTCGGGCGGTCTTTTCGAAGCGGATTTCTACGCGGCTGAATTGCTTTAGCTTCGAGAAGCAGCATTCGACGAGAGGGCGCTGGGCATAGAGATGTATGTCGAGCGGATATTTGAGCGCCCGTGACGGGTTGTTGGAGATGACGGCGATCGCCCGTTTGGCGGCCATGGCTTGGCGCAAGTGATCGGCGTCATAAGCGAGCGCGTCCGGCGCACAGTCGGCATTGACCAAAGCGAAGGCCGACCTGTGAGAGTGCCGCACTTCCGTAAACCCGCGCGTCGACCTTACTGCTGTTTTTCCCAGAACGACAACAGCCCTTGCGAAGTGGCGCCTCCTATCACGCAGGGTGTACCGACGGCAACCTGGCCAAGGGCTGCCGCCGACACGCAGCCGAGGGCGATCGCGCCAACGCCGACCTGGCCCCACAAATCCAGATTGCGGCGC
>NZ_JBEPRI010000051.1:0-6435 GCF_040548265.1 Bradyrhizobium sp. F1.13.3
TTCACGCTGTTCGAGCCAAAGGCTGACATCGACATCATAACCAGTCGAGGATTGAGCTTTCTGAGCACATCGTAGCCGAGCCCAAGCTTCGGCAGCACATCGACCGAATAGTTGCCGACCACGATGTCGGCTTCCGGTACTAATCGCTTGGCGAGACCCAGGCCTTGCGACCGCCTCAGGTCGAGTGTAATGCCGCGCTTATTCCGGTTCATAATGCAGAAGCTCGGCATCATCTCATAAATTTGCCCGTTCACGTAGTCAGGGGCCCGATCGACGCCGCGCCACCAGTCCGGGTACTGGATGGCTTCGATCTTGATGACGTCCGCACCGAGGTCGGCCAATATGCGGGTACACAACGGCCCCGCCCAGCCCATCGAGAAGTCAATCACGCGAACTCCCTGCAATGGCTGCCGATGCGCGGTGATGTAGTCGGACGAACTAGGCACCGTTTCAGTGACGTGAGTTCGCGCATTCGCAAAAGCCTGCTGCTCACCTGGAGCCGGCACTTTGCCGCCGGTGCGAGGTGGGGTCGATCTCAGCCGCTGCATCGAGCCCACGGTCTGGCCCTCTTCTATGCCAAGCCGAACTGGGACGATTGCGGCACGTGTCTTCTTCTCTCTGTGCTCCAAGAGATCTGATATCTCGGGTATAGGTACAATTGGGATCTTACGCACCAGCCCCTCGGCAAACCACTCTGGTGCTGTCCGCTTCTTCAGCCTCGGCACGAACTGTCGTTCAATCTGTTCCATACGTTGGAGGCGATCCTTGTTGAGGATCAGAGACGGATCATTACGCAGCTCGGGCAGGCCAAGCATGTCGCAGAATGCGATCCATTGTGCGGGCGTGAGCGTCGTAACGCCGAGCCATCCGTTTTTGGTCTCATAAATGCCGGCCGGAAAAGTCGGCCAAAACCGATTGATACCTATTCGGCGCATTACGTCGCCGTGCGTGAACGCCTCGAACATATGATACTCGGATAGAGTCACACTCGATTCGAAAATACTGAGTGACCATGACCGGCCCTCGAGGCCTTGCGCTCGAGCGATCACCGAACAGGCCGCAGCGATGAAGCCCCACAAGCCGGCCAGGATACCCGTTTGGAAATCGGGTGCATGCAAAGGGGGGCCCTCAACCGGTCCAACCAGCTTCACGAGACCTGCGAGCGCGCGGACCGTTGAGTCGGTTGCGGCGAACCCCGCATAGGGCCCCTCGCGACCGAACCAGCTTGTTTCAAGGTGAATCAAGCCGGGGCACCGCTCACGGACCCCGGCGATATCAATGGACGGACAATCCGCATTATCAACCTCCCGGCCATCAATCACAATGTCGCAATCTTCGATCAGTTCGTTCAACCGTATGATCGCATCCGCGTCAGCCGCATCGATGATGATGCTCGATTTGTTGAAGTTCAGGAATGCGAACCAAGCGCTCTGGCTGGCCGGTGTCATCGGCGCGCTACGACGAAGTGGGTCCCCCGCTGGTGGTTCGATTTTCTGAACATCGGCACCGAAGTCCGCAAACAACCGCGCGCAATAGCTTGCTGCCGCCGAGCTACCTATCTCGATCACTCGCAGGTGCGATAACACTCCCATCGCGGCCTCCGTATCTTTGAGCGAACTCGCGTTTAACATATGAACATGGGGCCGCATCAAGAGGGGGGCTCCTTACTCAGTAAGCCATACAAGAGCGCTTGCGATTGCCTTAAGAAGGCATGCTGACGATTACGACTTGATACTCCAGCATTCCACATAGAGGTTCTCCGACCTAGACTGTGCATCTCTTCCGTGACAGCACTGCTCGCGCTGTCGGTCCGCAGGATAGTGCAACTGGGCAGGATCGCGCCGAAACCAAGCTGCTATGACAACAGTTGCGGATACAGCGTCTTTCGGAGTACGCGAACAACCACTCTTGTTCAGAAGAACTAGCATCGAATGCCTCGCACGGGCAGCTACCAAATGAAGCGGTCAGCACTGAAATCTGCATCATGTCTCCGGCGAGACTGCACACGCGACCATCCGTGTCGACGCGACCTCTCATTCGGCTCGCTAGCCTAGTAGTATGGATGACCGGTTCTCATGGTGAGTTCGCGGATGACTCACTTGGGCAACTCCCTGTAAGCGTACGGGCTCGCGGACTGCTAGGATCGATACCGGCAGTACACAACTCTGACCTGTATTTGGTATTCCGCTCGCCGCCATCGCCGGCGCAGGGCTACTCTCGACCCGCGCCATGCAAACGCATGGCCTGAGCGCCTCTATCGATCACAGCCCTAGCATGCTCGCCGCTATTAAGCTTAACAATTCCCGTTGTATGTTGACAACACTCTCTTCAGGTCAACTGGCAATGTTAGTAGTGGTTTTGATTGGCCAGATACGTGACTACTCGGTTGGTGGACACATTCAGTCGACCATAGGGCCCTCCCGACGTAAGCGCGCGGAAAAGCTTCAACCCCTCGCTGACTTCCCGGTAGGATATCGCGAGTGGAACCACAACGCGGTGAGTAGAACAAGGAAATCGAGATGACTTTTGGACGGGCAAAGGCAGCTCTGAAGCCACCTGGGAGCTGTTTGCACGGGTATTCCGGCTCGAGCGCTGTTTGAGCAGACTCGAATTGGACCAAAACGCTTTGAATAACGGCAGGGTTCGTCCATGACACCGCCACGTTCGCTCGGAATTCTGCACCTCGAACGTGGATTGGCACTCGACGCCATGTCGCCCGCCTCACCGCGCGGCTCGATGCTTAATCCGGATACGTTCAGTTTTCCTACCATAGACGAGACTGTCGCCGGAGCTTGGGTGGAGAATGTCGTCCGCGGAGATCCGGCGCTCGAGCCGGCGTTCATCGCAGCAGCCCGCCGCTTGGTCGAGCGAGGCGCCGTCGCAATCAGCTCGACGTGCGGCTTCTCTATCCGGCATCAGCCAGCTATCGCCGCGTCCGTGACCGTGCCCGTACTGACATCAAGTCTGCTCCTTTTGCCCACGTTGCTACGCCAGGCCTCTCATTCCACCAAGATTGCCGTCCTGACATACGATTCCACTCATTGCGGACAAGAGTTGCTCGGGGTTGATGATCCGGTCGAGCGCGCGAGAGTCGTCATCGGCGGCATCGAAGGTGGCAAGTACTGGCATGACGAGCTGAAGCGCCCGCCGCCGCCAACAGATGTAAACGCCGTGGAAAGGGACGTCGCCGCCTGCGTCGCGCGTCTCCGCGCCGACCATCCAGAGATCGCGCTGATTCTATTCGAATGCGCGGCGTTCCCGATAGTTGCGTCCCCCATCCGTCGTGTCGCACAGTTGCCTGTGTACGACATCACGAGCCTCTGTCGGATGACGATGGCATCAACGGCCTAAGCCGTTCGCCTTTTTGAAAAGCAGCAGTAACAGAAGATTAAGTCCGGGGAAGCCGTGCGGCCGGTCGCGATATCGCGCATCAGCCTTATGGTTTCCCGACGCTTGGCAGCGATCGGGGCTGGCTATTCCGCCGGAATGGATCGGGCCGAAGGCCGCCCGATCCCCGCAGGACCCAGCAGTTCGTCATGCAGCCCGACATGAGCTTCCAGATGATCTTCGGGAGGGCTGCGAAAGGACGACGGGTATGACTTCAGCGATATGGTACGCACCGGAAACCGTGCGGCGTCTGCGGTCTCCAGGTCAGTTGCTGCTATCTGAAGTGCCGTATAGACTTGGTGTATTCAGAACGCATCGAGCCAACCGTCCTTCAGGCGACCAATGGCGGAGGCCGAGAACCCGGCAGCATCCTTGCGAGCAGCGCAGCCAGCGCGTCCAAGAAGTCGCCGGTCGAGATACCCTTCAGGTAAAGGATCGGCAGCAGCGTCTCGATCAACTTCGAGCGGCGCATGTAGGGCGGCAGGATCGACGGAGAGAACCGAATGCGGTCAGGGTTGGTGGCGTCCGCCTCGCGATCGCGAACACATAGCTGGCGGACAGCGACCGGACCGATACCGGTCATCACCTCGCGCTCCGGCAGGTGACCATGCCGGACGAGGCGCTGGTGGCCCTCCTGCGTCCTCAATCAGCCTGCTTGTCGAGAAAGTCCGCAACCTCGGCCTCGACTGCCTTGGCGAGCAGGGCACGGGCTCCGTTGCGCAAGATTTCGGTGAGTTGATCGTCGAACAATCCTGGCTGAATCAGCTTGATAACGCTATCGTTGGACACGGCATATCGCTCCTTCGGTGGAGAAGTGGAGGCTTCAAGCACCCCCACGATATGCCGCCTCCGATTCCCGCCGTCACCAACTTTCGGCGATAGCTCCGCTCTTACGGCGCCACTGCGATACTGGCTTATGAAACGCTGGAGACGGTTGTATGTTGAGCAAAATGGTTAGAGTTTTTTGACGAGCAATCTCCTCGAGCTCCAGAGGTCGCGCTTGCAGCCGGGCGAAGCCAGCCGTCGTGAGGCAATCGATGCGTAATTCGATAATCGAAGGAATGATCAGCGTCGCCATTAAAAGGGCGTCGAGCATACCACATTCCGAGTGTCGACTATAGGTGACCCGCTTGCGAGCGGCGTATCTTCAGCCGCCTCTGCCCGGCATCCATCTCGAAGCCCGCCTGGAGGACGAAAAGCAGTGTATCCTGGTGCTGATCGGCGCGACGCCGGAAGGCCGCAAGGAACTGGTCGGCTTCACCGAGGGTGCCCGCGAGAGCGCGCACGACTGGCGCGATCTGCTGCTCGATTGAAGCGGCGCGGGCTCGATGCTTCCCCGCGGCTCGTCATCGCCGACGGCGCACTCGGGTTCTGGAAGGCCGCCGGCCAGGTCTGGCCGAAAACGCGCGAGCAGCGCTGCTGGGTGCCCAAAACCGCCAACGTGCTCGCCAAATTATCGAAGAGCCAGCAGCCGAAAGCCAAACCCGCGTTGCAGGAGATCTGGACGGCCGAAACCAAGGCCGCCGCCGAACTGGCGTTCGAGGCCTTCATCGAGAGCTACGCGTTGAATTACGACAAGCCCGCCGACTGCTTGGCCAAGGATCGACATACGCTGCTCGCATTCTACGACTTCCCGGCCGAGCACTGGAAACACTTGCGGACAACCAACCCCATCGAAAGCACCTCGCCACGTGCGCCACCGCACCAACCGATCGAAGGGCTGCCTATCCAACAGACCGCGCTCGCGATGGACTTCAAACTGGTCGAGAGCGCCCAGAGAAGTTGGCGCCGCCTCGACAGACATAACCAGTTGTCAAACCTCGTTTTCGGTGTGACATTCAACGACGGGATCGAGGTCACCGCCAAGTCGACCGACCGCCAGCCCACAACCGCCGCCGCCTAACCGGCTCAGACCGTCACCAAAATTTGGCGATAGCTCGTAAGCGCACGCTAGCACGCTGTTGAAGAACTCAGCCGCGTTCGCAAACGCAGGCTGAATCGTCGCTATTCTGTATGTAGAAGTGACCGACGAGCATGCCCGCAGTGCCAATCATAGCCTATCCGCGACCACAGGCGGGGTCATTCTCATCGTGCCCTTCCCATGAGAACTCCGCGCAGGCGGAACCGTCTCGCGCGCCCTAGCGGACATCGAGGAAGCCCTTCAACGCGCCGAAGGCAATTTCACCGCCGGACTTGCTCTTGAACGTGAGATGCGCCTGTTCGACCGGGTCAAGGAAGTCACCGTCCCAGTTGTCCATTTCGACGATGCGCCAACTGCCAACAAAGGCCTTGGCGAAGCCGGACACCTTGGCCTTCAGCCGGCCTCCGCGATTAGCTTGGGCAGCCGCACCAGATTGTAGGCGGCGGCTGCGAAGGTAAAGGCACATCCGACGCGTTCACGGCCACGGAAGCGGTCTTCTCTTGCCCGGCGATCGTCTTGATCCAGCCGAATGCCTCCTCGATCCGCTTGCGGACGCGCTGGCTAGCGGTATAGCCCCCGCGCCGGGTCCGTTCGCCCGCCGATCGCCGAGCTGCGGCCGGTGGTGTTCTGCGCAACCTGCGGCGTCACGCTTATCGAGCGCAGCTCATGGACGAGTCTTCTGCGTCGTAGGCTTTGTCGGCGCCAAGCGTGATCGCTGTCGGCCGGTCGGCACGCGGTTCGATCATGTGCAGCGCGGCCACCCGTTCGGCATGCCCGTCGGCCGGCGTCAGGCAGGCTTCGACCAGTAGACCGTGGCGGTTCTCCATCAGCCATGCCCGATGACGCACAGCTTCGTCTCCTTGCCCTTTCCCTTGCGGTAGAGCCTGGCATCCCGATCGGTGGTCGAAGCATGGGTGTCTTCGAGCGTTTCTGGCCATGGAAGTCCGCTTCGGCATTGCGCCCGCCGCCTTGCGCTGGAGGCTCGCCCGAGCCGTCGTGGAGACTCTTCATCCAGGCCCAGGCCTCAATCAGGGTAACCCTACGCGGTAGGCCGCAGCGCGCTGATCTTTCCAGTTAACCGTTAGAGCTCGTCGGACTCCTCGGTTTTCGGCTTCATCGTCGCAGCG
>NZ_JBEPRI010000052.1:0-5863 GCF_040548265.1 Bradyrhizobium sp. F1.13.3
ACGGGATCGAGGTCACCGCCAAGTCGACCGACCGCCAGCCCACAACCGCCGCCGCCTAACCGGCTCAGACCGTCACCAAAATTTGGCGATAGCTCCGCGATTTTCGATATTCTTCAGAACGGCCACCTGCGAGGGGCAGTGGGCGCAGCCGCTGTCCGCCCGGTAGTGCTTCAGCGACGGAGAGGTTCGCCAAGCCGTTTCGAGATCGAATTCAGGGGATCGGATGTTACCGACAAGGAACGCCTCCCTGTCGGGATCCCCAACGACGTAGGACAGGGGTAGAGATCGCCATTTGCCGAGAGGTAGACAGATGTGAAGCCGCAGTCACATTCGGTGAATTTAACGTTCGGCCGCGGCTGGCTTGAATCAACCAAATTGGAGGTGGCAGCTCAAGGCGGGCCGACGTCTTTGCAGCCGTTTCGATCAGAGAGCTTGCTGCAATTCTCTGATCTCATCAGCCGACCCTAGGAGCGCTTCCTTGTTCTCCAGGGCGACACCTGAGGCGAACATCGGCTTAATTCTGAAGGAACCAACGCCAATCGAGGACAGCAGCCGATGCGCGTCCAGCGCTTCAGCGATGTTCTGTCGGTTGGCCGTCATCCTGGCCGGCACCAAGACCCCGCAATTGGCTCCTCGGACATCTGACGGAGTGCGGAATCGTAAACACCGGCTTTCCGCGGAAGCGGTCCACAGTGTCCCGCTTTGCGCCGTCGAAGCTAAATTGAGGGGGGAGCTTCCCAGGATCATCGAAGATGGAGACCACATCAGAAATTAGAACTTGGCCGAGCCCAGCTGCATTTAATAGGACTTGCATCCCCCGTTTTTGTCCAACGCGAGCATGGCTTCCGTTCGCGGAAACACCATTCTGAGAGGCGGCTCACCACCGGTCACTGAGACTTTTGTCAGGCCATACCGGTCGATAAGCAGATCGACATAGTTTGTCATCTCATCGACCGACAACTGCGACGGCTCTAAACGTCTCTTGTATTCGTCTCGATACTCTGGGAGGACATAACAATGCTTGAAACCGCTTGTCGGGCGGCATCGGGTGCTCCTCGGTTTGTCTGACCGTATCTTGAGCAAGGCTTAGGCCACTCCCTTGCAGAAGCTTCTTGACGGTCTTCCTTGGCGCTATGTCATGCTCAGAACAAACCGGTCGCGTTCCGCGCAAACGTCTCGTTTGCTCTCTGACAGAACAGAGTGATCCCTCAGGAATGCGATCACGACAGAGGCTTGGGTTGAAGCGCGACCGCTCGGACGATCGATCGATGGCACACAAAGCAACTAGCAGCCTCTCCGACAAGAATACTCCTTGCTCGAGAGCAGAAACGGTTGATTGGGCCGAGAGTCCACTCAGCTCCGATACTGACATAACTTGCCAGCTTTGGAATATACGAGCGAAACCAGCTCGCCGTGGCCTTCGAACGCGGATATCCAAATTCCGCGGATAAGCCCAATGCCACCCCAGAAGTGATAGGAGGGCTGCCTTCGTTGCTGTTGTACTGTCAGCTATCGAACTTGAATTGGTTCGCTCCGCCAAACGACCAGTTGGACGCGGCCCCAGGACACGACCATTGAGGCTGCTACGTGAAAGTTCACCAGAGATGATGCATAACAGAGCGTCGCAACCCAAGAGTCGGCCCCCAATCGGAGCGGTAAGTGATGTGTAGAAGAAGCACTCTGCTTTTCTCGACGCATTGAGAAAGCAAGCCGATGAATGGAAATGGCGAAGGCTGCGGCTCTACGAAGCACCGCGACCCAATGCGGTTTCTGAAGCCTTTATCAGAGGAGCTTCGGTGAACGAGCAAAGCTCTATCGGCCTTCTATGCTCGTAGCTCGTCCGGGACTCGCTCGGGACCATGTGCTTCAGGGATCAAGGAAGGAATATGGTGATGAAGCTTGTCCAACGACCTACGCGTCGCCACATTGCGCCGATCGTCATTATTGGAAGGAACCGGCATGGTAATTGGGTTGCCCGCGAACAGAACGGTATTTTTGGCGGCATCTTTGTCAACCGCGCGCAGGCTTTCAAATACGCTCTCGCCAAGAACGGCGCTCATCCAGAGACCGTCATCGAGGTGTCGCGCGAAGTCGAATTCGATGGTTCTGCATCTCGGCAACTGGCCGAAGACGAGGTGTTTGGTACGACAAGCCGCAGCCCCGATGGCGGATCGACTGGCTGAGCTTTTCGGACTGATCATGACCCGATGCTTTACTCATCTTACAACTCATGGCCGATGATCGATATGTGAGGCCATCAGGACGTAAGCACGAAGCCGTTACCCTTGCTTCAGAATTCCAATGACGTGCGAAGAAGCCTCCGGCTTGGATGGAGGTTTGGGATGGGATTGGACAGCAAAGAGGACGTCCATTTGGACGGCTCATCTGGAGGGCGGGTGAGCCGTCTGGAGGTGCTTGAAGGACCGTCGGGACGCCGCGTGCGTTCGGAGGCTGAGAGAGCTCGGATCGTGGCCGAGAGTCTGCTACCGGGTGCCCAGGTGTCCGAGGTGGCGCGCAAGCACGGAGCGACGCGCTGGCAGATTTACGATTGGCGACGACGCTTTCGGCAGCGAGGCATGTTGGCACCGTGCGAGGCGTCGCAGTCGACATTCGCGCCGCTGGTCGTGGAAAGCGCTTTGCAGGAGGGTCACGTTCCGTCGATCAAGCTTGAGATCGCGATTGGGGATGTCGTGCTGCGGACGGACCCCGCCATAGATGGCGAGCAGCTGTGCCGGGTGATCCGCGCCGTGCGAGCGTCACGATGATTGCGGCCGGTGCCGATCTGAAGATTTGCATCGCGACGCGGCCAATCGACTTCCGCTGTGGCCACGATGGACTTGCGGCGAAGGTGCAGGAGATGCTTCGCCTCGACCCGTTCAGCGGCGCAGCTTTCGTGTTCCGATCGAAACGAGCGGACCGGATCAAGATTTTGGTCTGGGATCGAACGGGCATGGTGTTAGTTCACAAGCGCCTCGAAGGCTGCAAGTTCGTTTGGCCAACGATCGCAGACGGCGTGATGCGCATATCGCCAGCGATGTTCGCAGCCCTGTTCGAAGGGCTGGATTGGAGGTTAGTCCGCCCGGAAGAAGCGCGGCGTCCCCAGGCGGCTGGATAACTGCGGCAGATTGACTCGGGAGCTATTTTGGACGTGGCAGGCGCAGTGGCGATGTGCTCGAAATAGCGCATGAGCATTACGGCGCTGCGCAACGAAAACGAACGCCTGAGGGAGCTTTTGGCGCAAACGCAGGCGGCCTTGAGCGAGCATCAGGAGGCGCTGGCAGCATCGGAGGAAGCGCGGCGTCGGCTCGAGGTCATTCTCGGGGAATTGCGACGCGAGAAGTTCGGCGCGAAGTCCGAGAAGCTGCGGCCAGATCAGTATCACTTGCCGCTGGAAGACGTGGAGATCGCGCAAGGCATCCTGGACGCGGCGCAGGAGAGAGCCGAGGCTGTGATCCAGGGTCGATCGCGGAGCGTGCCGGAAGGTTCTCATCGCAATCGCGGCTGCTTGCCTGCCCATTTGCCTCGGGTGGAACGGATCGTCGAGCCTGCGAGCACGCTGTGTCCGTGCGGTTGCGGCGCCATGACGAAGATCGGCGAGGACGTCAGCAAACGCCTCGACGTGATCCCGGCGCAATGGCGGGTGCTGGTCACGCGCCGCCCGAAATACATCTGCCGCCGCTGCTCGGGCCCCGTCGTGCAGGCCCACGCGCCGGAACACGTCGTGCCTGGTGGACTGCCGACCGAAGCGGCCATTGCGCACGTGATCGTCTCCAAGTTCGGCGAGCATACGCCGTTTTACCGTCAGGCCGAGATCTATGCGCGCCAGGGGATCCGGCTTGACCGGGCGACACTGGGCAACTGGTCCGGCCGCGCCTGCTTCCATCTTCAGCCGATCGCGGACCACATGCGCCGCCGCCTGGCCATGGCGGATCGTCTGTTCATGGACGAAACCACGGCGCCGGTGCTCGATCCCGGGCGAGGCCAAACGAAGAAGGGCTACTTCTGGGCGATCGTCTCCGACGACCGCGGCCGCAGCGGCCCAAGTCCTCCAATCGTGCTGTTCCGATATGCCCCCGGTCGCAGCGTCGTCTTCGCGGAGCAGTTCCTGGATGGCTTTGGCGGACGCTTCCTGCAATGCGATGCCTATGACGGTTATGACCGGCTCACCGAAGTCGTTCGACCTCGCAGGGGCCATGGACGCTCGTGCATTCCTAGAGCCATTTGCGCCGGCGCTTCGTCAAATTGGCCCGTAACAGCAAATCGCCGATTGCCGAGGCCGCCGTTCGGCACATCGCACAGCTTTATGCCATCGAAGCCATGGTACGCGGCTCATCGCCGGACATCCGGCTGGCCGCGCGCAAGGAGCACTCGCTGCCCATGGTCGCCGCGTGAAAGCCTTGGTTCGAGAAGCAGCTGTCGATGATCTCCAGCGGTTCGACCCTCGCCGAGGACATCCGCTACGCGCTCAATCACTGGCAAGGGCTGACCCGCTTCCTCGAAGACGGGCGCCTCGAGCTCGACACGAACCCGGTCGAGAACGCCATCCGGCCAGTCTGCCTGACTAGAAAAAATGCTCTCTTCGCCGGTCATGAGGTCGGAGCCGAAAACTGGGCCTTGCTCGCATCCATCGTGGCGACCTGTAAGGTCAACGACGTCAACCCGGCCGCCTACATCGCCGAAACACTCGAGACGATCATCGACGGCCATCCCCATAGCCGCATCGAAGACTTCATGCCGTGGCGATTCCGCAAAACGTCAAGCCAGCCTCAATAGGGTTGCGGCTAAGCGCTTACATAAGGACGACAAAATGCGGAGGTTGACCTCTCGCTGGCAGGCCACCCATCCGATGGCTGGCCCAACCCGCGCGCCACTAGGGAGCGACGGCGATCGCCGGAAGCGCTCGGGAAAGGCAAACCTCCGCAACTCGCGCCCGGCTTCTCAACCTGCCGGACATTGGTCGGCCATTGCTCCCCGCGTGGTTTTGCCCCAAGCCAGATACGAGAGCGAAACAGAATACCTTCCTCGGGGGGCCGCCCAGTGGACGCCGCTGGTGTTCTATTTGTAGCTATGGCGCTACTTTACTCTCTCGCGCCGTCAGCCAGAACTCGACGCGTCTCTTTCCTTATGCTCGACTTCCAAGAAGCTGAAAGCGCCACGCTGCTGCCCGATCGTCTGCTCTAAGAAAAAAGACAATAGAGCCATACCTCCGGCGCGCAGAAGCCGCTCCCCTTGTCGAAAATCGTACCTAATATGGTTAGATGCTGATCGGCAGCGGTTCTCCGGCGATATTAGTCTCGGCGGCGGCGGCAAGTATCTGATGACATCTCCTTTGTTCTTGCGAGTTCTTCTTCGGAGAGCATTTTTGTCCCAATGATGCCCTCCCTCGCCAACTGCACGATTTCTTCGTCGGACAGCCCGAGCAGTCCTGATAGAATTTCTTGGTTGTGTTGTCCAAGCGTCGGTGCCGGCGTGCGGATCGGATAGGGCTTTGCGTCCTCACGAATCGGCATCGAGGGCTGCGGATGCAAGCCTACGAAGGCGCGTTCGATCTGCTGCAGAAATCCGCGCGAGCCGAGATGCCGATCGTTGAGCAGGTCAATTGGCAGTCGGGCCACGCCGGCCGCCACCTTGGCGGCCTGCAACTCGGACATCGCCTGGTCTGCATGGCGGGTGATCGTCCAGCCTTCGACAGCTTTCTCCACCAGATGCTCGATAGCCCGGCGCCCCTCCGCAGAGTTCAGCGATGCGTCCGCGGCCCAGTCCGACCTCCCAATCACGGTCGCAAGCCTCTGCCACATCTCGGCATCCGTCGCAGCTATCACGATCCAGTTATCATCGCCCGCGCACCGAAAGCAGCCATGCG
>NZ_JBEPRI010000053.1:0-5743 GCF_040548265.1 Bradyrhizobium sp. F1.13.3
CTCCGGTCGGGCTACGCCCTCCCTTCGTCACGAGCCCGGCGAAACCCTCTCACCTTGATTGACGCGCTCTTCCATCCTGATCGCCGCGCAACACCATAGCGAATGACTTCTCCCCTCGAAGTCATATCTGTCTCGAGGAACGCGAAGAATCATTCCGGCTTGAGCTACGACATCGAATGCTGGAGCTTCCCACTCCCAAGGAGAGGACGGCGTCTTTGTAAGAGGCACCAACTCCAGTTGAGCCGTGCCAAGCGAGATAGTGACGCCGTTCCTCTTACCTAACCTTCCCTTCTTAGCGCTCGGTGCAGCTTCTAGAATTGCTTCTGACAGTTGGCCGTACAAGCTGTCGAGCAAGGCGGAAGCGCCCTGGAACAAATCGGCGCGCTGTTCAGTCGCAGAGCGCGCGGCCGACTTTTGCCGCTCACTTTCGCTCTGTTTAGCAACCTCCCCGAGATGGGCCTCGCTGAGCCTCCCTAGACCGCCAGAGCGATGCTGTTGTGATCGGTTCAGACGAGCAAGCAAATTAGCAGCCGAAGGCCGAGCGCCAGGAGCCTTAAAGAGCGCCTCCGTGATTAGCGCCTTAAGGACCGAGGTCCCTACATCGATTGCCGGAGGTTCCATATGCAGGTGCTGCTCTCGATAGTCCCCGATGTGAGGGCCTGGGAAAGGCTTGCGGCCGCAGAGTATTTCGAACGCCATTACGCCTAAAGCATACACGTCAACAGCTCCGGTCGCTCTCTCGGCCCGCCAGCGTTCTGGAGCAGCGTAAGGCGGACTAAGAGAATACTTCCGAGTGTCTGCTGCCGTTGTCGCCTCTGCGTATCGAGAAATGCCAAAGTCCGAGAGACACCACTTGCCATTTAGCCAGAGGACGTTTTCAGGCTTTAGGTCTCTATGGACGACCTTGCCGTCTAACTCCGTTAGGGCGGAAGCGATATCGATCAAAATCGACGTGGCGTCTGTCGTACTGAGAGGCGAGTTCGTGCTCGTCAAATGATCTCGCAGCGATTTGCTTGCGCGAGGCATGACAAGGACCCAGTGCTCGCCCTGTTCACCACTGTCTATTATTGGGACGATTCCCCGAGCCCCCTTCAAGTCGACAAACAAAAGCTCCCTGTTCGCGCCAGACGCCTTCGGGACCAACTTAACCGCAGCTCCCGATCCATCTGGGCTCTCGGCAGCAAAGACCTGGCCAAAGCCGCCGGCTCCTAGTCGCTCGCCAAGCACCCAATCCTTGTTCAGCCTGATTGTTGTCAACGAGCGCCGCTCCTGATCCTTTTAAGCCCGCGACCGCCAAACGGCGATACTCCCGATGCCGCATCCCAATCTTTGCTCAAGTACTGGCGACCGCTCGCGGGAGCGAGGCAGAAGCATCCTCGACGGGCGCCACTATGGGCGCTTCATCAGCAGCTTTGGGGGTAGCCTTCTTCCGAGTAGCGGCCCGTTGGAGGCGCTTGATGTTTTGGAGCGCCGCCTTCGCCTCATCACTATCCACCAGGTCGCGCTTGATGACCTCCTCGCGTAGCAATGACTTGAGATAGTCCACTTCCACTTTTACTCCAGAGCTCATCCGACGTATTTCGCGGCGCAGGACCTCCAGGATAAAGTCGGTCTGCAAGACTGCTGCGACGGTGAACTTGTTGGTGACCTGCTTGTGCAGCAGAAACTCGGCCATCGTGCTCTTTGAAAAGCCTTCGCGGCTCAAGTTTCCAAAGCACTCCAGCGCTTCCGGGCTCTTGGCGCTTTCCCCAATGGCGTCCAGTTCGCAAACAAGGATCTTCTCGATCGGCTGGCCAAAATGAACTTTATAAATTCGCCAGTGGGCGCCGTTCGTGAGCACCACCCACTCGATACCCTCATTCGCAGCGTAATCGATGGCTTGCTTGACATGGGCATCCTTGAGATCGATCCCGATAGCTTTGACTTCGATGATGAACCTGATGTCGTCGTCAATCTTCACAGCAAGATCAACGTAGGTGCCGCGGATCGCATACTGACTAGTGATATGCAGATATTTGTCATAGCCGCAGATATCAGTAAGCATATCGTTGATAACGGTGACCGTGTCGGCTTCGCTGACATCGCGCTTCAGCAACCCCGCTAGTACGCTCTGGTACTTCTTGAGCTGAGTGGTGATCCGCGTAGCGACCTTAGTTGAGATTTTAGCCATGATTCGCCCCCGAAAATTATGGGCGCGAGCATCATGCAACCTTCCGGCGAGCACACCCCCCTATTTAGTTAGATTGGGCCGGGTCCAGTCATCTGAACCCGTCGAAGCTCCTATTTTGTTGCGCCCTTGCTAGTGAAGCCGCGATGGAGCCCATGATCCTGGTAGCTGAGCGCGGTGGTCCCACAATGCTTGCGCGGATTGGCATCATGCGCGCCTTGAACCGTGGGAAGCCGTGACAATCGAGGCACGCCAAATGAAGGACATGCCCCCTGCCATGTTGCTGGCTATTTGCCCGCTGTTAGAAGCCTTCGATTCCAAATGCGAGAAGGTCATCGTTGACATTGTCTCGGCGACTAACGAGGATAGTGGGATTCAATCAAAGCGGGAGGATTTCAATGTCTTCTGCTGACGAGAGCGGACGAAATAACCCGCTGAGAAAACCCCGCGACGCTACGGTCAACCTTTCTGCGCCTTGGGGCTTATGCACAGCTCGGATCATTGGCGACGCTGCTGACGCCGCTGACGAGGAAGTATTTATAGTACAGCGGTCGGCACTGCATGCTCTATACATTAGCGAAACGGAACAAACTAAGCGTCTGAGCCTTAGTCTCGCCGCAGGTCTGTTGGCCTTGGCTTGCATTCTCCCGATTTTCGCACCACCAGGCCGCGAAGTGATTTCCTATTGGCTATCAATCAGTCTGTTTGTCTTCTCCGCAGGGTCAATAGGGTTCACCAACATCCTCTACAGGACGAAAGAAAGCGAGCTGAACCTTTCCGGGCAGTAAGGCCCGCCAGCGTAAGCCGGCGGCCCGTGTCGATCACGTCTATCAGGCGGCGAAGCGCTGCCGTAGCTCGTCTGCTTCTTTGCCGCCCATAAATTCGAGGAGCAGATGACGTGCCATCATTGTATCCCAGTCAGCATCCTTGTCGGCGTCTTGCCAATCCGGACTCATGCAACACGCAACGAGCACTTCAAATTTCGCTCGTCTGCCGTCTGCTGTGCGCGCCCTGATCGGCCACATCTCCTTCACCAGCCCTTCAATTTCGTCATGGTAGGGCTCGGTGAGCTTAACCAGATGCGTGCTCTTTGCTTTCCGCCGTCTGGGTGACCGTGTCCCCACGCATCATCCAAATTCCGCTATCGGGCGGCGACCGCAAGGCCATTCGGGAGGCCGCGAAGGTCCAGATTATGAGACCCCTTTACGGTTCTCGCTGGCGACGAAGTCTGTTGACTTGCGCTTCCGCTTTTCAACACCCACGAACTGCAGTAGCTCGCGGGCTACTCGAGCCACCAGGTATCGATAGTTTGCGAGGTACTTACGGTGACGCTTTGATGGCCGCATGCGCGCTCGCCGTCGATACACAAAATGGGCCGGCCATTTTCCGCCCCGCTCTCCTGCTGAATGGCTGGCTGACGGCCATGTGACCTGCAGCATCCAGTGTCTGCCTGCCTTCCACGCTCTGGTCCGCGAGCAATCTTCCCGCCGAACCTGGCCTTCCATTTGTAGATGCTGGCATCGCTGACACCATGCTTCCGGCAGAGATCGGCGACCGGACCCCCGCTTCGTGCTCCTTCAAAATCCCGATGATCTGTTCTTCCGTAAACCGCTTGCGCTTCATGCTCTGGTCCTCGGCTTGGGCCAGAACGAACTTCAAACTGGATTAAGCTCAAGGGGCAAGGTCACTGGTGGCGTCCCGAATTGGCTTTGGGAAAATACGTCGGTGGTAGCGGATTATCGTTCCCGATAGCAGCTCACCTACTCACCGCAACTGCTTGATACGTCCGCTGATGGGCCTACGCGGCCGTCCGGGCGTTGCCCGGCCATTTCCGAAGTTTGCTGGTAAACCGGACCTGACCGCTCGCGGCCGAAACAGGCACTGTTGACCCAAACCAGACATTGACTGTCACACCTTGAGGCAAAATCTAAATTTCGAGTAAGTCCCCGGCCCGCTATGATTTCGCCGGAGAAAGCTTTGCGGGCTTCGTCCACAAACACCTGATCAGGAACAGCGCCATCTCCTGGAACGAAATGACTTAGCACTAGCGTGTTGACCCCCGCGGCTTGAGCCACTTCGCCCGCCTGTTCGACCGTAAGTGCATGGCTTGAAATACTTTTGAAAAGGTTGTCGGCGGTCTCCTTATCGAACCTGCCTACTTTCACGCCTGCGTCGAGCACCTGACGCGTTCCCGGAAGATATTGCGCCTCGCACACGAATACGTCCGCGCCTTTCGCAAGATCAATGAGAGCGTCGGTCTTTCGGGTATCACCAGAGAAAACGACAGAGCGATCTACAGTGTTAAAGCGATACGATAGCGCCACCGGAAGCGGTGGATGGTCAGCCAAGACACAAACTGACCTTCACATTCTCGTCCTGCATCACAATTCCGGCAAGCTCTATCTCATGCGGAACAACCATTGGCCTAGGATCGGGTTTGCCTTCATCGCGAATTCGAATGTCGATGTCGAAAGCATTCAACTCAAAGAACTTCTTTCATTTCCGCCAATGGTGGCGGGGCATAAGAGTCCACTGGCTTCCTCAAGCTCAAATACCAGGCAAAATAAAACAGGTTTCCGTAGTCTAGGTTGTGGTCCGAATGCTGATGGGTAATGAAAATGCTTTTTAACGCGTTGAGCCTAAGACCAGCTTGCACGATCTGCCGGGCAACGCCGTTGCCACATAACGTAAAGGGAGCCCCCGGCAACAATGGCATTTGAAGGTGCAGCTCGCCCAACCTGCAAGGGCGGACCGCCAGTCGTGCCCAACAACACAAGTTTCGTGCGGGCAGATTGCCCCGCGGCGAGGCTGGGTGCCAGCGCCGGTGCGAGAACTGCTCCTGCGGAAATCTTTAGCGTCTCTCGTCTGTTCAACGTCACAGATCGCCCTCCACCTAAGCGGCAGAATGCTACTGCTGATGGCAGGACGGTCTACTTCGCTGTTCCGGTTCGAGCCTGCTTCCCGCGAGAATGCACCCGACAGTCGTTGTCCTCCGCGTGCCAGGTTCCAGGACACGGCTGCTGCTTTGGCGGTTTTCAAAACCCAGCGTGCGAGGTCAGCCCGGATAGAATGGCGTGTCGCGACCCGGCATCATGTTCGAGATACGATTTGAGCGACGCAAAGAAGTAATGGGCGGAGGCATCGAGCAGCAGGCACAGCGCGCTGTTGATGAGTGCAACCTGAAGCGGGAGAACGTTGATACGCGCTTGGGGCGGCTGGGCGACGGCAGCAAGAACGTGATCCCGTTCGACCACCGAAGTTCGGTGAACTTACCGTTCGGGGATTAAGAAACTCGTCACCGCGCTCAAGATCAACCCGAAGAGTTATAGAGATCCGGGTCGCCATCCGTGACTTGATTGATTATGGCGCATCCGGGTCGTAAGCGGATGCACCCCTTTAGAGACGACCCTAATGCGACTTTTGCCGTGCACCGCATTAGCCTTAGTCGCATCCGGATCAACGGCTCGCTGGCGCCATAGACGTAACCCTACGCGGTAGGCCGCAGCGCGCTGATCTTTCCAGTTAACCGTTAGAGCTCGTCGGACTCCTCGGTTTTCGGCTTCATCGTCGCAGCGA
>NZ_JBEPRI010000054.1:0-3538 GCF_040548265.1 Bradyrhizobium sp. F1.13.3
GTTTTCTCCACCAGTGAGTGGAGTACCGGCATGCCGGATCGCGTAACCCGAGCGGTAAAAGAAGCCCAGGCCATCCTGGCTCGCTATGTCGAGCCCGGGCCGAGGGACTCCGAAAACACGATCAATGACCTGTTGGCCGTTCTCGATGATGAGCGGCTTGTCCAGGCGATGGAGGAGGAAGATGAGCGACAGTCTCACTAAACGGGATCAGCGCGACCGTAGCAAAATCAACATGCATGAGGACTTTGAGGTCAAATACTGGACTAAGGCGCTTGGTGTCTCCAAAGACGAGCTGCAGAAGGCCGTCGACAAGGTAGGCAATTCGGCCGCCGCCGTTCGCAAACAATTGGCGGCGTAACCGAGGCGCGCGGTATGCTTGCGATCTTTGGAGCAAAGCCCGCGCGCTTTTTCATGCCATGATCAATCCCAACGGTCCATCTGCTTCGGCTTAAGGTTTGTCTGCGAGAACCACCCGGACCGGGCCTGAAGCGAAGAGCTTGGCTGCCAGTGCGGCGCTGGTGAGCCGTGCGAATGCAACAGGTCGCCGGACATAAGCGCGGGAATTGAAGAGCTGGATACCAGCCACATCATCAAAGAGGCAGGCGCGAAGAAGCACCACCAATGACCGGCCCGATGTAAGGATCGGGTCGTAATAGTACCGCGTATCGCAGGGTTGCCAGGAGCGTAATCCGCCTAAGTTGTGTCATGCCGGAGATTATCGAACCCAATGTGCCAGCGGTTCAATGCGCTGTTTGCGGCCAGCGGCATTCGCGGCTTCCCGAGTGTATCGCTGCTATAGCTGCGATCACGTTCTGCAGCGAGAACGGTAAGGCGGCCTCCCAGTTAGCAGCCGCGAGACAATTGAACCTTTGTTCGCCAATGTCGCGTTGTGGCCTTTGGGTCGGGCACGTCGGAAGGCCCAGCAGACCGCTTCTAGGGTCGCCCGCCCACGACTTGAGGATGTTGAGACGTCGGGAGGGTAGGCCAACTCATGCCGCCCGTAGCGCTTTTCACACTCCGATGGGGCGCCCGCTGTGCGGTGCGTTGCAACAAAATCATTATTGGAGGCTGACGAAGTTGTTCAGCGCCGCCTCGCCGTGGTAACATCAATCTATATTTGAATTGTTGATTAGGGGGACGTCATGAGAGTGGTTTCCGCGCTGGTCGGAGCGTTATTGATTTCACTGATCTTCGGAGAAGCTCAAGCGCAGATCGCGCGCGAAGCGTTCTATTCAATTCCATCACAAACAGCATCGGCCGCCGATTTTCTAACAGGAAAACAAGGAACGCCCGTCGCGCTTGCAGGACAATTGCGGCTTGCGAAATCTGGCTCGACGAAACAGCCGCTCGTTATACTTCTGCATTCAGCGAGTGGGCCCATCACGGATGGCGCACCCTACGAGGAATGGCCGCGGGTCCTTAATGAAATCGGCATCGCCACGTTCGCAGTTGATAGTTACGCCGGTCGCGGACTGGTGAACTATCCGGGTGATCCCAACAAGATTTCCTTTCTGACCCGGATTATCGACGCTTACCGCGCGCTCGATGTTGCCGCAAAGGACCCGAGGATTGACACCTCGCGCATCGCGGTAATGGGCTTCTCTCAGGGGGCATCTGCCGCGCTCTATTCTAGCATGGCTCGATTTCAGAAAATGTACGGCAGCCCAGACCTTCATTTCGTCGGATACATATCTGCTTACGCGATATGCGGCACACACTTCCAAGACGACGAGAACGTAACTGGGCCGATTCTCATGTTGCACGGAACGGCGGACGATCTCACTCCCATAACGCCATGCCGCGAATATGCCGAGCGGCTGTCCAAAGCGGGCAAGAGCGCGCGCATACTCGAATACCCCGACGCATTCCACCAATTCGACGCCCCAATGTACCGGACCCCGGTCAAATTCGAACAAGCGCCCAATCCGATCAGACGATGTCGCTTCGAAGAAGGTGAGAATGGCGCCACTCTGAACTCTGAGACGAAGCAGCCGCTGACGCCGAGTGATTCCTGCTATGAAAAGGGATTTACAGGAGGCTCCTACCACGAAGCGGCGGCGAACAAATCCCACGACGATGTAAAAGCCTTTTTGAGAGAGTTGTTTCAGTTGAAGTAACTAATGGTCATCCACGCGACGCCTACAGTTCTTCCCGAAAGATCCTTCAGCATTCGCCGCGCACGTCGCGAGGGGATTGGATGGCTGCTTTTGGCCCGTCACAACCGTCCGGGCAGTGCCCGGTCATGTCCGAAGTTGAGGGTATACCGGCTGTGACTGCCCACGGCCGAAACCGGCGCTGTTGACCCGTAACAGACCTCGACAGCTACCCAAAACGATGTAGTGAAAGTAGCCTCGCCCCTCTCAGCGTGCTATGACTTGTCGTGACAAGTCTCCCTCTCCTGAGCCCGGAGTGGACACATGAGACGACGCGAGTTCGTCACGCTGTTTGGCGGCGCAGCAATTGCGTGGCCGTACGTCGCACGAGCCCAGACTCCGAGGAAACGGCCCGTTATCGGCACATTTGGATCGGGTACACCAGCTCAGCGCAAAGGTTACGCAGCGTGGCCATCTTTCTTGAGGGGGCTGCAAGAACTCGGATACATCGAGGAGCGCGATTTCGACATAACGTTCCGACTTGCCGCGTCTACCGAGAAGTTGCCAGAGGTAGCGAGGGAGGTGGTTCAGCTCAGCCCCGATGTCATATTTGCCGCCGCCAGCGCCAATGCGCTTGCCGCCACGCAGGCAACATCAACCATCCCGATCGTTGTTGCAGCGTTGGGAAACCTGACCGCGCTAGGATTGTCGGAAAACGATCTTCGCCGTCCAACTGGCAACTTGACCGGCATCATGCCCTACGTGCGTGGGCTGCCTGCAAAGCAGCTTGAGATCGCGAGGCAAATCGTTCCCGGCGCACAAAAGGTTGGGATCGTAAATGACACGAGCGACATCAAGACAGCTCCGCAGTGGGACGAAATCAACGCCACCGCCGCGAAACTTGAAATCAAGATCGTCGGTGCGGATGTTCAGAGAACCGAGGATGTTGAACCCACGTTCAGAAGGTTTAAAGCGGAGCGCGTTGATGTCGTCATCGTTCTACAGGCGAACTTCCTACTCTTGGATCGGGCTCAGATCGCCGCTGCCGCAGCGGCAACTCGGCTCCCGACCCTTTATGGATACCGCGAACTCGTGGATGCGGGCGGGCTCATTAGCTATGGAATTGATCTTCGGGCATGCAATTACCGAGCCGCGACCTACGTGTACAAGATACTCAAAGGCACCCCCGTGGCCGATTTACCCTTTGAGTTCCCGACCCGGCTCGACCTCGTCATCAATCTAAAGACTGCAAAGGCACTCGGTCTTACGATGCCCGACATGTTGCTCGCCCGCGCCGACGAGGTGATCGAATAACATCCAAAGGGTTGCCGCGGCTGCTACGACCGGTTATGTGCAGGTTTTTGGACGCCGGCAACGAGAGACGCGCAGCACGCTTGCCTGACCGGCGTCCAAAAAGCGCCAAGGCACGAAGTCGCGGGAGGTTA
>NZ_JBEPRI010000055.1:0-3402 GCF_040548265.1 Bradyrhizobium sp. F1.13.3
ACTGCCGAGGCTCGCCGCCAGATCCGCCAGCACCGGCGTGGCGAACAGCGTGCGCACCTCGACCCCCAGCGCCAGCCGCCGCAGCCGCTCCATCAACTGCACCGCCAAGAGCGAGTGCCCTCCCAGTTCGAAGAAGTCGTCGTGCCGTCCGACCCGCTCCAGCCCGAGCAGCTCGGCCCAGATCTGTGCCAGCGCCGTCTCCATCTCGCCTTGCGGCGGTTCGTAGCTCCGATGCGCATACGCCTCATCCGCAGGCGGCGGCAGCGCCTGGCGATCCAGCTTGCCGTTCACCGTCAGCGGAAGCGCCGCCAGCCGCACGAACGCACTCGGCACCATGTAGTCCGGCAGCCGCGCACTCACATGCGCCCGCAACCCGCCGGCCAGATCAGAATCCTCAGCTTCGGCGGCAACGACATACGCAACGAGCCGCTGCTCGCCGCGACCATCCTCGCGCGCCACCACCACCGCCTCGCGCACCCAGGCGTGCTCGCAAAGCCGCGCGACGATCTCGCCCGGCTCGATGCGGTAGCCGCGGATCTTCACCTGGTCGTCGTTGCGGCCCAGGAACTCCAGATTGCCGTCCGGCAGATAACGCCCCAGGTCGCCGGTCCGGTACAGCCGATCGCCGTCTACAAAGGGACTGGGGATGAACCGCTCGGCTGTCAGCTCAGGGCGGTTCAGGTAGCCCCGCGCCACCCCCGCCCCGCCAATGTAAAGCTCGCCCACCGCCCCGAACGGCACGGGCGCGCCATGACCATCCAGCAGATAGACCCGCGTGTTCGCAATCGGACGGCCAATCGGGACAATGGCCTCATCAAACTCAGCCGGGCAACTCCACGCTGTAACGTCGATCGCAGCCTCAGTCGGACCGTAGAGATTGTGCAGGCTCGTCCAAGGCAATACGCGCCGAACCTTATGCACACTGGCGGCAGGAAGCGCCTCGCCGCTGCATAAAACACGCCGCAGCGATGTGCAGCGGTCAACACTCTTCGCATCCATAAAGCTGACCAGCATGGATGGCACGAAGTGAACCGTCGTGATGCGCCGGCTGATGATCAAGTCGACCAATGCATCGGGATCTCTATGCGCACCCGGCGGCGCCAGTACCAGGGTCGCCCCTTCAAGCAACGTCCAGAAGAATTCCCAGGCCGAGACATCGAAGCCAAACGGGGTCTTCTGCAAGACGACATCAGTCGCATCGAGTGCACACGCTTTTTGCATCCAGATCAGGCGATTGATAATAGCCCGGTGCTCATTCTGTACCCCTTTGGGCGTTCCGGTTGAGCCGGAGGTGTAGATCACATAGGCGAGATGGCGGGATGTGAGGCCGAGGGCGCGCGGCTCGGGATCAGAGGCGGGCAGCCCGGCCCAGGCCGGGGTGGCTGTCGTAAGATCGACCACGCTCACATCAGCCAGCGCCTCGGCGCCGAGCGCGGCGCGGCCGGCCGCATCGCAAAGCAACAGCTGCGGCGTGGCATCGCCCAGCACCTGGCGCAGCCGCTGAGACGGGTAGGCCGGATCCAGCGGCAGATAGGCGCCGCCCGCCTTCAGGATCGCCACAACCCCCACCACCATCGCCGGGCTGCGCTCCAGGCAGATCACCACCGGCTGATCCGGCCTGACCCCGAGCCCGATCAGATGATGCGCCAGTCGGTTGGCCCGCGCATTGAGCTCGCCATAGCTCAGGCGCTCGTCCTCATGGACGAGGGCGACGGCTTCGGGTGCGCGCCGGACCTGTTGCTCGAACAGTTCATGGATGCACCGCTCCGACGGATAAGGCGCCGCCGTCCGGTTCAGCTCCTCCAGCAGATACGTGCGCTCGGCGGTCGACAGCAGCTCAATCCGCCGGACCTCTTGCTGCGCATCGGCAGCCATCGCCCGCAGCAGCGCCAGCAGATAACCACGCTGCCGCTCGATCGTCGCCTGATCAAACAGCGCCGTGGCATAACCCAGCGTTCCGGCGATCTCCTCGCCATGCTCGCCAAGGCTCAGCTCCAGATCGAACTTGACCTGATCGATCCCCTCCCCGGCAGCCTCGACACTCAGCCCCGGCAGGTCCAATGACCCAACCGCATTGTTCTCCCAGGCTAGCATCACCTGGAATAACGGCGTGTGATCAAGAGCCCGGGGCGGCTGTACGATCTCCACCACCTGCTCGAACGGCAGGTCCTGATGCTCCTGCGCAGCCAGCGCCGTGCGCCGCGTCCGCTCCAGAAGCTCCGACACGCTCGGCGCGCCCGACAGGTCCAGCCGAAGCGCCAGGGTGTTGACGAAGAAGCCGATCAGTTCTTCGATCTCGCGGTGCCCCCGATTGGCGCTCGGCACGCCGATCACAAGGTCGTCCTGCCCCGACAGACGCGACAGCACCGCCGCCCAGGCCGCCAGCACCGTCATGAACAACGTGGTGCCATGCTGCAGGCTCAGCCGCTTCAGCTCCCGCGTCAAATCCGCATCGATGACGATCGGAACCGTGGCCCCGGCAAACGACTGCTGGGCAGGCCGTACATGGTCCGTCGGCAAGACAAGACGGGCCGTGCCTGCCAGGGCGTTGCGCCAATACTGCGCCTGCTTCTGCAGCCGTTCCCCCGACAACCATTGCCGCTGCCAGGCGGCATAGTCCGGATACTGGATCGCAAGCGGCGGCAAAGGATCGTCCTGCCCAGCCTCGAACGCCCGGTAAAGCTGACTGAGTTCACGCACCAGCACGCCCATCGACCAGCCGTCCAAGACGATGTGATGCTGGGTCAGCAGGAAGACGTGCTCCTCGTCGGCGGTGCGGATCAGCCGACCGCGGATCAGCGGCCCGCGCGCCAGGTCGAACGGCGTGCGCACCTCCTGCTGGCACAGCTCCGACAGCGCTGCGTCCGCATCTACCCTGTCCCGCAGATCGTGCTCAAGTACCGGCAGTCCCGCATCCGGCGGCAGAACCTCAACCCGGGGCTTGCCCTGCGGCGCGACAAAGACACTGCGCAGCGCCTCATGACGCGCAAACAGACGGTCAAGGCTACGCTGCCAGGCGCTGCGGTCGAGCATCCCGCGCAGTCGCAAGGCCAGCGGAATGTGATAGTTTGTGCTGCCTTCGTTCAGCTGCGCCAAAAACCATAGCCGCTGCTGCGCAAACGACAGCACAAGCGGCTCATGACGCGACACGACCGCAATCGACGGCAGCTCTTGCGGACCGGAGCGGCTCCACACCTCGACGATGCTTGCCGCCAGATCGGCCAGCACCGGCCTGGCGAACAGCGTCGACAGCGGCAGTTCGACCCCAACAGCCTGTGACAGCCGGCTCGACATCTGCACGGCCAAGAGCGAGTGGCCGCCCAGTTCGAAGAAGTGGTCGTGGCGCCCGATGCGCTCGACACCGAGAAGCTCGGCCCAGATCCGCGCCAGCGCCGTCTCGAC
>NZ_JBEPRI010000056.1:0-3114 GCF_040548265.1 Bradyrhizobium sp. F1.13.3
GCCTTCGAACTTGAACGAGACGTTGAGCTTGGTGCGATAGGCCTCGACTTTTCCCTTGTCGTCCAGTTGCATATCGAGCTTGACCACCTCTGCAATGCGAAGATCCCGGAGGGATTTAGCGGCTTGCTCGACCGCATTGGCAGCCGCCGGGACGAGATCCGGTCGAGGTGCCGGCCATCTTGCCGCAGTACGAAAAAATGCGCCGTGTCCGGACTGACGTCATTCAGGCGGAGGCACGAAAAAACGGACTGCGTTTCGATACGCACGTTACCGCCAAGACCGGCGCAAAAGTCGGCAACGAGCGTTCCTGAGCCGATCTGAGCTAGCTGAGCCAGTTCGCCGGACAGGAATTTGGATCGAAGGAGACTGAAGCTTGGCTCTGATGCAATGGTGGAGGTCTGCAACGGGCCAAAAGCACCGGTTTGGCGCGGATGCAAACTTCAACAGCGCGACGACAGATGAGACACTGTCATGAGATGGCCACTGGCGTATCCCGGGCGCGGTGTTTTCACCAGCCAGGGTCACAAGCGGTCATGGATCGGCTCCGGCGGCTTCGATGAGGTTCTTGGCCGCTTCGTACCGATTGGTCTTGGGATTTTCCATGATGCTGTTGAGAGATTTTGGTGTGTATTGCCCTGTCATACAAAAATGCATGATGACTTCCTCCTCTCGAGGAATGTTCGAAAATTAAGGGTTTGCTAACGCGACATGCCGCGACCATCCTAAGCGGGTTTCTTCGTTCGGGCCGCGGGGCGCGGCCGCGGTTGCAGATGTCAACGGCCTGCCAAATAGAGCTGATAGCTGGAGCTCCATGAGCGCGCGTCATGTCGGCCGTAGGGCAAACCGGACGCCGATCTAACTTGGCGTCTGCCGCAGCTTTTGACCCAGTTCGGACGTTGAGCCTAGCCGAAGAAGGTGCGGCATGCTTTGATCTGCGGAGCTGAACTCGTCTGAGGTTCCTACGTGACAAAGGAGCACCTGCAGCGTCGACTTGCGGCTATTCTGGCGGCGGACGTCGCCGGGTACAGTCGCTTGATGGGTTCAGATGAGGAAGGCACGCTGACCCAGATTAAATCGCTCAGGAAGAACCTTATTGATCCAACTATCACCGCCCATCGCGGACGGATGGTAAAAACCACGGGCGATGGCATGTTGGTCGAATTCGCAAGCGTGGTTGACGCCGCGAGGGGGACCGCTGAAATTCAGCGAGCCATGGCGGCGCAAAACATCAGTGTGCCGCAACACAAGCGGATCGAATTTCGTATCGGCATTCACGTTGGCGACATCATCATCGACGAGAACGACATTTTCGGCGACGGCGTCAATATCGCGGCCCGTCTCGAAGGGATTGCCGAACCGGGGGGCATGCGTTTCAGATGACGCGCAACGCCAAATTCGCGGCAAAGCCGGGCTGGCGTTCGACGAAATGGGTCTGCAGTCGCTGAAGAACATTGCCGAGCCGATGCTCACTTGGCGGCTCCTGATCGACGACAAGCTTTCGTCGATATCCAAGCACGCTGAGACCCCGCTAAGGCCTGACCTGCCCGATAAACCCTCGATCGCTGTGTTGCCGTTCCAGAATATGTCTGGAGATCCAGAACAGGAATATTTTGCCGATGGCATAGTCGAGGAGATCATTACCGCACTCTCCCGCTTCAAGTCGCTTTTCGTGATCGCCCGCAACTCGAGTTTCACCTACAAGGGCAAAGCTGTCGATATCAAACAGGTGGGGCGTGAACTTGGGGTCCGTTACGTCGTCGAGGGTAGTGTGCGCAAGGGGGCGGGGACGCTTCGCATCACAGGCCAGTTGATCGATGCGACGACGGGTGCACACCTCTGGGCGGATCGTTTCGAGGGTAGACTAGACAACGTCTTCGCTCTGCAGGACATGATCACCGAAGGCGTAGTCTCCGCTATTGAGCCGACCGTACAGAAGGCCGAGATCGAGCTAGCGTCGCGGCGTCGACCAGCCAACCTCAGTGCGTACGACCTCTGCCTCCGCGCGCAGCCACATTTCCACTCAATGACCCATGAAGGGCTCGCCGAAGCGCTCCGGCTGAGCGAACGCGCATTGGAGATCGACCCCAACTATGGGTTTGCCGCCCATCTGGCGGGTAGCTGCCACGCGCTCAGAATAGCGCAGGGTTGGGCCAATGACTTGAACCGCGAGATGGCGGAAACGACACGGCTTTTTTCGTTGGCGCTCAGTATCGACGAACATGATCCCGACTTCCTGGCCAGCGTCGGTTTTGTGACCTCTTATCTGACAGAGGACTTTCCCACTGCGGCGGAAATGGTGGACCGTGCGGTCGTTCTCAATCCGAATTCGGCTCTTGCATGGAACATGCGAGGGTATGCCTACCTGTTTGGGGGAAAGGCCGCGGAGGCCGTTCGAAGTTTTGAAAAGACGGTTCGCTTGAATCCGCTCGACCCTATGCTTTTCCTGGCGCTTGCGCCCATGGGAATTGCGTTGATCGAGCTTCGGCGCTTCGACGATGCGGTCGCTGTTGCGAGGAAAGCCGCTCGTCAAAACCAGACCTATGCGACGACCTATCGCTGCCTTGCATCGGCCTTGGCTCATCTGGAATGTGAGGCCGAAGTGAAGCAGGCGGTTGCCCACCTATTGGCGATCGAACCGAATTTTCGAGTTTCGGAATGCTTGAAACGTGGCGCCCAGTGGCACCGGCATAACCGTTTGACGATCGAGGGCATCCGCAAGGCGGGACTGCCGGAATGACTCACGTCGGGGGCTATCATCTCTTCCGAGCAGAACAAGTGGCTTTTTGGCCCTAAGCCGAAGAGCGGTTGAACACCTGTCACGTCGGCTGTCAGAGGCAAACCGGACGCCGGTCCCGCTTTTGAGTCCACCGCCGCGCCCAACTCAGACACAACAAAAAAGCCCCGGCATGCCGGGGCTTTGGTTTGCCAAGGTGGGGGCGATCAGTATCTGGCCGCGACCGGGGCGCCGTATCCACCGAAACGGTAATTCAACCGAAGCGTGAGCATGTCCACATCCTGGCTGATCCCACCGCCGGTGAGGACAAACCCTCCAGGAGTAACCACGCCTGCGAAGCCGGCGTTGTCACGCCCCATCCAGAGATGGTCGTATTCGAT
>NZ_JBEPRI010000057.1:0-2647 GCF_040548265.1 Bradyrhizobium sp. F1.13.3
TGTAGCGCGTCGATCTGGATGGGAAGGCGCGGCAATCTGGATGGCGAGTCAGTGTCGCGGCGAAGTAATGATTGCCGCGCAGATTGTCGTGCGCAAGAGTTTTGTTGAACTCTGATTGTCGCGGAGCGTCAATCAGCGACGGTTTTGGGTGTCGCGTGCGAGGTCGGCCGTCCCGGACCGCGTTTTCGGTCGAGCGCGGTGCGTCTGCGATAGCTCTCGACGTTCATCTCAACGATGGTGGCGTGGTGAACGAGACGATCGATGGCGGCGAGCGTCATGGCGGGGTCCGGGAAGACCTTGTTCCATTCGCCGAACGGCTGATTGGCGGTGATCAGCATCGAGCGCTGCTCGTAGCGTGCGCTGATGAGTTCGAACAGCACGCTAGTCTCGGCCTGGTCCTTGGTGACGTAGGCAAGATCATCTAGGATCAGGAGATCGAAGCGATCAAGGCGGTTGATGGCGGCCTCGAGGTTAAGCTCGCGGCGAGCCAGCTGGAGCTTTTGCACGAGATCGGTGGTGCGGGTGAAGAGGACGCGCCATCCGTTCTCGATGAGGGCCAGGCCGATAGCTGCCGCCAAGTGGCTCTTGCCGCCGCCGGGCGGCCCGAACAGGAGCAAATTGGCGCCCTTGCCCAGCCAGCTGTCACCGGCGGCAAGCGCCATCACCTGCGCCTTCGAGATCATCGGCACGGCCTCGAAGTCGAAGCTGTCGAAGGTCTTCCCGGCTGGCAGCCTGGCCTCGACGAGATGGCGTTCGGTGCGCCGGCGACCGCGTTCGGCGATCTCGTGCTCGGCCATGGTGGCCAGGAAGCGGGCCGCCGGCCAACCTTCCTTGTCGGATTGCTCGGCAAATTGCGCCCACAGCACCTTGATGGCTGGCAGGCGGAGCTCGTTGAGCAACAGATTGAGGCGCGCGGTATCAACGGTGTTGGCCACGCTCATGCGGCACCTCCGGTCTCGGCGGTACCAATGAGGCATTCGTAGGTGGCAAGCGGCGCGAGCTGCACCACGACGTTCGGCAGGTGGGCGGGGTCAGGAGCGAAGTGAGCGCGCAGCCGGTTGAGTTCGGGAAGTCGGCCGGCGTCAAGGTCGGCCGTGAGCTGATCGGCGAGCTCGGCCTCGCAGCCGCGCTCATGAGCGAGCGCGAGGAGATCGACCATGATCCGGCAGGCCTTCTTGTCCGGTAAGCGCTCGCGCAATCGGTCGAAGGTTCTTCGATAGCCCTCGCGCGGGAACAGCCTGTCCCGATAGACCAGATTGAGCAGCGCCATTGGCTTGCGCCGCAGGGAATGGATCACGTGCCGATAATCGACGACCTGGTCGTACTTGCCGTTGGGATGCGGCCGCCCGCGCGGCAAGGTCAGGAGATGCGAGCCACCGACGAACACGTCGAGGTGATCGTCGTAGAGCCGTGCCCGCAGCCGGTGACCGATCAGGCGCGATGGGACCGTGTAGAACACCTTGCGCAGGGTGAAGCCGCCCGAAGACGTCACGCGGACGATCACCTCTTCGTAGTCGGAGGTGCGGCGATCGGGCAGCTCCTGCAATACCACGCGCTCGCTATCGATCCGCTTGGCGTTGCGGGCATTGCGGCGGCTGACGATCTCATCGATGAAGCCGCGATAGGTGGCAAGATCGTCGAAGTCGACAGTTCCGCGCAGCAGCAAGGCGTCCGCGATTGCTCGCTTAAGATGACCGTGGGGCCCTTCGATCGAGCCATTCTCGTGGGCCACGCCTCGATTGTTGCGGGAAGGCCGCATGCCGTAATGGGCACAAAGGGCCTCGTATCGCTGCGTCAGATCATCCCGTGCATCGCGATCGAGATTGCAGAATGCGGCCGACAGGCTGTCGGTCCGATGCTCCCGCGGCGCCCCACCGAGCGACCAGAGGGCATTCTGCAGGCCTTCGGCCAGGGCAACGAAGCTCTCGCCGCCAAGCACGACGTGAGCGTGCTCGAAGCCGCAATAGGCCAAACGGAAGTGATAGAGACGATGATCCAGCGGTGCGCCCGCGATCGTAACACCCAACTCGCCCATGTCTGTGAAGTCGGAGAGGCCGAGCTGGCCAGGCTCATGGATCTGGCGGAAGATTACCTCCTGCTCCTCGCCATGGATCGCCCGCCAGGCACGGATACGACGTTCCAGGGTACGACGGATACCGGTGCCGAGATCAGGATGACGTCGGAGCATCTCCTCGAAGACCGCGACCGGGCGTAAGCCAGGTGCCGACTTCAGGATCGGGACGATCTCGGTCTCGAACACCTCGCTCAACGGGTCCGGTCGTCGCCGGCCGCGGGGAGCCTTCTTTTGCGACGGAAGTCGGGGATCTCTCTCGATCCGATAAGCGGTCGCCGCACTGAATGATGCCTTGGCCGCCGCCACTGGCGGGCTGTCGGTCTGACGGTTCTTCATGTAGAGCCTCATTTGGTGATCTGTGATGTGTCGGCCGGGCAAGCGAGTGATTCCTCTTGGCGGAAGAACCACTTGCATAACCTGCCGGCCGCGATCACCAGTCGGCGCGGTCCCTAGCGGATCGCGCCGACGCCGGGCTCGTAACTCCGGTCGGGCTACGCCCTCCCTTCGTCACGAGCCCGGCGAAACCCTCTCACCTTGATTGACGCGCTCTTCCATCCTGATCGCCGCGCAACA
>NZ_JBEPRI010000058.1:0-2647 GCF_040548265.1 Bradyrhizobium sp. F1.13.3
GCACAAAGTCGCTGCGCTCCAGCCCGCTGCGCGGGAGCAAGGCCCGATAGGCCGGTAGTCGGTCGAGAAGATCCCAATAGCCGTTGGAGAGCTCCGTCCTGAGAATCGAGGTGTCGTCAACCTCCCCATGATGGAGCTCCCCATGAGCGAGACCAACACTGTCAATCCGCTGCGTCAGCGTATGATCGAAGATATGACTGCGCGCAAGCTCAACCCGCACACGCAACGCAGTCACATCCAAAGCTGCAAGCGGTTTGCTGCCTGGCTTAAGCGCTCCCCCGATACGGCCACCCCCGATGAGGTGCGGCATTTTCAGCTGCACCTCATCGAGAGCGGTGCCAGCATCTGCAACCGCAATCGGATCATGACCGGCGTGCGGTTCCTGTTCCGAGTTACGCTGCGCCGCCACGATCTGGCGGCCGAGGTCTGGCACATCAAGGAGCCGCTGAAGCTACCGCCAGTGCTGAGCCCCGAGGAGGTCAAACGTGTCCTGACGATGGCGACGAGCCTCAAGGCGCAGGCGATGCTGACGCTCGCCTATGGCTGCGGGCTGCGGGCCGGCGAGGTGGTGCGGCTGCGAGCGGGCGACATCGATAGTGCACAGATGATCATCCGTATCGTGCAGTCGAAGGGCCGCAAGGACCGCAACGTGATGCTGCCGGCGGAAGTCCTCGACCTGTTGCGGCAATGGTGGAAGGTGCGACCGACCAGGCATGATGCCGGCGTCCCGCCGGAACACCGCTGGCTGTTTCCCGGCCGCAGTCAACATCAGCCGCTGACCACGCGTCAGTTCAGCCGGCTGTTCAAGGAGGCGGCCAAAGACGGGGGATTGCGCAAGGCGCTCTCTCTCCACACGCTCCGTCACAGCTTCGCGACCCATTTGCTCGAGCGCGGCACGGACATTCGCCTGATTCAGGCGTTGCTCGGACACGACAAGCTTGAGACGACGGCCCGCTACACCCGCGTGGCGACAGGAATGATCGCCAGAATCGAGAGCCCGCTCGACGGCCTGAGCGCACCGCGTCGCAGGCGAGCAAAGCGGGCCGCCACGGAGCCGCCGGCGCCGTAGCGCCGCAGGCCATGGCCCGACCAACTCTGGAGGTCGCGGACATCTTCCGCGATCACGGTCCTGCGTGGCGCGAGGCCAACCGCGGCCATGTGAGCCTCGACCAATTAAAGGTGATGAATGCCATCGAGCGCTGTCGCACGGCGGCGCTCGGCGGCCATGTCGCACGCTGCGAGAACCCGGCATGCGGTCATACCGAGATCGCCTACAACTCCTGCCGCAACCGGCATTGCCCGAAGTGCCAGGCTGCGGCGTCACGCCAATGGCTGGCCGACCGCGAAGCAGAGCTGTTGCCGGTGCCGTACTTTCACGTCGTGTACACGCTACCAAGTGAGCTGCGCGACATAGCCTACCAGAACAAGCGCGTGGTCTACGGCCTGCTGATGAAGGCGGCCGCAGAGACGATGCTTACCATCGCGGCAGATCCCAAGCGCCTCGGCGCACGGATCGGTGTTACGGCCGTGCTCCATACCTGGGGCTCGGCGCTCACCCATCATCCACACGTACACATGATCGTGCCGGGCGGAGGGCTCTCGTTCGACGACGCACGATGGGTCTCCTCGCGCGCCAACTTCCTCGTCCACGTCAATGTGCTGTCGCGCCTGTTCCGCGGCAAGATGCTGGCGACGCTTATGGAGGCGCACGACGCCAACCAGCTGATGTTCTTCAACACGCATGCCGGGCTCTCCGGCAAAAAAACGTTCAAGCGCTTCATCGCCCCGCTGCGGCGCATGAAGTGGGTGGTCTATTGCAAGGCGCCGTTCGCAGGGCCCGAGCAGGTGCTGCGCTATCTCTCCCGTTACACCCATCGGGTCGCCATCTCGAACCGCCGCCTCATTGCCGCTGACGATGGCGCCATTGCGTTCCGCTGGAAGGACTACCGCGTCAACGGCCCTGACCGCTGGAAGACGATGCGGCTCCATCCACACGAGTTCATCAGGCGATTCCTGATGCACGTGCTGCCCAAGGGCTTCCACCGCATCCGCCACTACGGGCTCTTTGCCAACGCCAACCGGGCCGGGAACATCGCGACAGCCCGCGCACTCCTCAACGTCGTCCCGCCTGCCACCGCCCAGCAAGAGCAGCCGGATATTGCCACCGACACGCCACGTGTGCTGCCGTGCCCTTGCCCGCGCTGTGGAGGCCGCATGATCGTGATCGAGGTGTTCGCGCGCGGCTGTGAGCCGAGGTGGCGTCCCACGCCGGGCAGGATCGACACGTCATGAGCCAGATCTCCCGTCGGCCTCGCAGCTTCCCGTTCCGATGGCGCTGGCTCCACGCCGGCAGCGATCCCTCTCGATCCGATCACGGCAACCAACGCGGCGAGCGCGCGTTGATACGCTCGAACCATCGCCGAGCTACCTATTGTACGCTCCCGACCTCGCCTGCGAGCCTATCCGCAGGTCACATCCTGCCTGCGTCGCGTCCACCACCGAGTTCGGCACCAGCATCAAATCCCCATAGCGCCCGCTGCCCGGCCGGTGCTTAACCTCCCGCGACTTCGTGCCTTGGCGCTTTTTGGACGCCGGTCAGGCAAGCGTGCTGCGCGTCTCTCGTTGCCGGCGTCCAAAAACCTGCACA
>NZ_JBEPRI010000059.1:0-2602 GCF_040548265.1 Bradyrhizobium sp. F1.13.3
AACAGATGGTTAGTAGTGTTTTCGATAATAGAGATCGGATTGCGTGATCGTCGCCCCTCGCTGCTGCCACCCCATCAGTGTTTTCGTCGATGACATCGCGAACAGTCTGGGTGTGCATTGTGGCCTGCTCAATCACTAGAATTGGCTGGTAGCTGCCCGACCGAGCCTCGCCGAGAAGGTCCGTCCGTCGACGTCCGTGAGCCGGAGCAATCCCGCCCGAAGAGCGGCCGCGGGGGCAGGCGGGGGCAGTGTCACCGACGCGGCCGCTCCCATTGACGCCCGGATCCCGAAGGGACCGGGCGCGAACTTGTTGTAGGCGTAATCGTTGGCGAAAGCGGCGTTTGGCAAAGCCGAGAGGGCGGCGGCGTCGTAATGCTCGACCGGCTGATTGCTTGCGTCGAGCAGATCGGCTGCAACGACATGCACAGGCGCTTCCGGCGTGCCGGCATCGAGATAGACGTGAAAGCGAACGGAGCCATCAGGCAGAAATCTGGCATCGCTAACGGTGAGATGATGCTTCGTCGGGCTGACCGGGCCGCCATGGAATGGCGTCACCACGGAGCCGCGATAGTAGCTATAGGTGCCGATGTCGAACACCAGGACAAAGCCAAGCACGGCGAGTGCGAGATTGCGGAACGCGATGTCCTTGATCGGCAACGGCAGGCTTCCGGCCGTCCAGCGAAACCAGTGTTTCCCCGCGAGGGCGGGAATGCGGCGGATCAGGACGTTGTCCATGGCGTAAGCGCCGCTGCCGCCCAGCAGCAGTGTTGCGCCCATTGCGAAATTGCAGGCGGCCATTGTCCATTCGTCGATGCAGGTCGCGCCCTGCCAGCCGAACATCGCCATCAGCAGCACCGAAAATCCTATCGACACCAAAGCAGCCGCGCGGGTCAGGAGTCCCGTCATCAGCATCGCCCCGACGATCAGTTCGGCGGCGCTGAACAGGATCACGCCGGCATAGAGCAGCCAGAAGTGATGCAGCATGAAGCTGATCAGATGGTCGGTCCCGAACAGCGCTCCGGGCATTGCGGTCTGAAACTTGTTTGCCATCCAGGTGGGCGCGTCCGGATTGAGCTTCGAGGGCGCGTAGATGAAGCGCCGGGATCCGCCGCCCCAGTAGATGAAGCCCTGGATGACGCGGACCGACAACATGGCGAGCGACGCCGTTCGCCATGAGCGCGGCGCGTCGGTCAGGCAAGCGGCCTTGTCAACCGGACGAGCGATGTAGGAAGCAGATGTGAGGGACAGAGTGGCCATAAGTGCATCTCCTTGTTCGATCAGCCCGCCGATGTCGTGCCCGTGAACGGCTTGAATCCGTATCGCTCGAAGATCGAGAGCGCCGCGGGCGAGCGGACGAACGCAAGCCAGAGCTGCGCCGCCTCCGGGTGCGGTGCGGTCCGCACCTCGGCGCCGGCATAGATCGCCGTTGTGTTCTGCGCCGGCGCGATGTCGACATGGGTGATCGGATTGCCGATCTGCTCTTGGAAGATCGCCTCCGATTGCCAGGTTACGCCCGCCTGTGCGCGTCCCTGCATCAGAAAGAGCGGCGTCTGCCGGTGATGGATCTGGGTCAGAACCGTGCCGCGCTCGGCGACTTTGGTTTTGTACACGGTTGTCGCCAATGCTTCGCCGCCCGCCTTCTTCAATGAGGCTTCGATCTGGCGGGCGATACCTTCGAATTCAGGATTGGGCATCGCGACATGAAGCTCAGGCCGAGCAAGATCGGAGAGACCTTTGACGTGGCCCGGATTACCCGCTGCCACCATGATCGTCAGGGAATTGGTCACGTAAGGAACGGCCGGACCGGTCAGCACGCCCTGATCGATCAGGCTTTGAACCTTCTTCAGCCCTGCCAGATAGGCATCCGGCTTCGCCGTCCAGGTCATGTTGCCCGAGGTGACGGTTCCGCCAGTCTCGATCTGCTTTTCGAGAACGCCGGGCGGTAGAGTTTCCCAATAGATCCTGCCTTTGAACTCGGGATGCTGTTGCTCAAAGGCTGCGACCAGCGGCGCCATCGCGAAGAAGTAATTGCCGCCGACATACAGCACGAGCTTTGGGTCGGATACGTCGCCATGGAAATCAGCGAGATCGTCCACCTGGGTAACCGTAAACGAAAGCCCGCGTTGCGCGGCGTCGTTGTTCTCCCCGTGTTGCCACGGAGGAAAGATGGAGCCGTGCTGGACCCGTTCCCCGGCCTGTGCGGCGAGCGGCGGGAGCAGGGCGGCGGCAAGTGCGCTGGCGAGGGCTGTTTTGCGCATTTGATCTGCTCACGTGGCGTAGTGGAAGCCGGCCTGCTGCAGTTCCGGAATGGTCGCAACTATTCCGGGGGTCAGCACGACGCCATCGACGAGATGGTTGGTCAGTTCGGCTGCCACCGCCTCGTGCGCGGCATGATCCGGATTCTTGCCGGAGGCGATCAGCTTTGCCGTCACTTCCCAGATCGCGTTATGGCAAGCCAAGAAGACGACGCCGCGCTCCTGCAGCGCAGGGATGGTGTCGCCGACGGGCCCGAACACGCTATCGGGATCCTCGCTCCGCGCGAAAGCACTCGGGGCGGGCTTCGGCATCGCCAGCATGTTCGTCTTGAAGCCGTCCCCGGTCA
>NZ_JBEPRI010000060.1:0-2587 GCF_040548265.1 Bradyrhizobium sp. F1.13.3
GGGCGGTTCAGGTAGCCCCGCGCCACCCCCGCCCCGCCAATGTAAAGCTCGCCCACCGCCCCGAACGGCACGGGCGCGCCATGACCATCCAGCAGGTACACCCGCGTGTTGGCAATCGGGCGCCCGATCGGGACCACTGACCCATAAAAATCGGCCGGGCAATTCCAGACTGTCGCGAAGGTGGTCGTCTCGGTCGGGCCGTAGCAGTGAATGAGACGTACGGGGCCTTTTTCTTTCAGCAATCTCAGAAATGAGGCAAGATCATTGCGCTCTCCTCCCCAGAGAAGGTACTTAAGTTGCGCTAACGTCGGAGCAATCGATGATGTATATTGGTTGAATAATGCTGTTGTTAGAAACAGTGACGTCACCCGGTGCTGTTCAAGCGCCCGGGCAAAACTGGGAGTATCCCTGACGGTGGCGGCATGCATGGCAACAATGCAACCACCGTTAAGCAGCGGCGCCCATACTTCGAATGTGCTTGCGTCGAAGGCGGGATTGCCAGCCCATGCCACACGATCTCCTGCATCGATCTTCGCATATCCACTGTTGATCACGAGCCGGTTGACGGCACGATGAGGAACAACAACTCCTTTGGGAAGGCCAGTTGAGCCGGAGGTGTACATTACGTAAGCGGCAGTCTCAGCGCTCAACGCCAGACCAGGATCGGAACTACATCCCGTTCCAACTATGAGCGGCTCAATAGCCAGAACAGGTATCGTCGCCTCAACCAGATCATCACCGCAAAGCACCAGGCGTGCAGCACAATCGGCCATTAGCCATTCTTGTCGCGCAGACGGAAGGGCGCGATCGATCGGCACATATACTCCGCCCGCCTTCAGGATCGCCAGCTGCGCCACCACAAGAGCGACGGAGCGGTCCAGCACTGTCGCAATGCGATCCCCCGGCTTGACCCCGAGGGCGATCAGATGATGCGCCAGCCGGTTGGCCCGCGCATTGAGCTCGCCATAGCTCAGCTGCTCGTCTTCGCAGACCAGCGCCACTGCCCCCGGCGCCTTTTGCACCTGCGCCTCGAACAGCTGATGGACGCATCGCTCCGACGGATAAGGCGCCGCCGTCCGGTTCAGCTCCTCCAGCAGATACGTGCGCTCGGCGGTCGACAGCAGCTCGATGCGGCCGACCGGCTGCCCCGCGTCGGCCACCATCGCCCGCAGCAGCGTCAGCAGATAACCACGCTGTCGCTCGATGCTCGCTTCATCAAACAGCGCCGTGGCATAACCGAACGCCCCGGCGATCTCCTCGCCATGTTCACAAAGGTTCAGCTCCAGATCGAACCTGACCTGATCGAGCCCCTCCCCGGCAGCCTCCACGCTCAGCCCGGCAAGGTCGAACGACTCGACGGCGTCGTGCTGCCAGGCCAACATCACCTGCAACAGCGGCGTGTGATCAAGATGCCGGGGCGGCTGCACGATCTCGACCACCTGCTCAAACGGCAGGTCCTGATGCTCCTGCGCAGCCAGCGCCGTGCGCCGCGTCCGTTCCAGAAGCTGCGACACGCTCGGCGCGCCCGACAGGTCGAGGCGAAGCGCCAGGGTGTTGACGAAGAAGCCGATCAACTCTTCGATCTCGCGCCGGCCGCGATTGGCGCTCGGCACCCCGATCACAAGGTCGTCCTGTCCCGACAGACGCGCCAGCACCGCCGCCCAGGCCGCCAGCACCGTCATGAACAACGTCGTGCCATGTTGCCGGCTCAGCTGCTTCAGCCCCCGCGTCAGATCCGCATCGATGACGACAGGCACACTGGCCCCGGCAAACGACTGTTGCGCCGGTCGCGGCCGGTCCGTCGGCAAGTCCAGACGGGCCGGGGCGCCAGATAGATTATTGCGCCAATAATGCGCCTGGCTCTGCAGCCGCTCGCCCGAGAGCCACTGCCGCTGCCAGGCGGCATAATCCGGATACTGGATCGCAAGCGGCGGCGGCGGATCGTCTTCTCCGGACACGAACGCCCGGTACAGCTGACTGAGTTCACACACCAGCACGCCCAGCGACCAGCCGTCCGAGACGATGTGATGCTGGGTCAGCAGGAAGACGTGTTCCTCATCCGACAGCCGGATCAGCCGGCCCCGGATCAGCGGGCCATGCGCCAGATCGAACGGCCTGCGCGCCTCTTGCTGGCACAGCTCCGCAAGCGCGGCGTCCGCATCTACCCTGTCCTGCAGATCGTGCTCCACCACCGGCAGCCCCGCATCCGGCGGCAGAACCTCAACCCGGGGTGTGCCCTGCGGTGCGACAAAGACACTGCGCAGCGCCTCATGACGCGCAAACAAGCGGTCAAGGCTGCGCTGCCAGGCGCTGCGGTCGAGCCTACCGCGCAGCCGCCACGCCAGCGGGATGTGATAGTTCGTGCTGCCCTCGTCCAGCTGCGCCAAAAACCATAGCCGCTGCTGCGCAAACGACAGCACAACCGGCTCATGACGCGACACGGCCGCAATCACCGGCAGCTCTTGCGGACCGGCGCGGCTCAACATCTCGAGGATGCTTGCCGCCAGATCGGCCAGCACCGGCCTGGCGAACAGCGTCGACAGCGGCAGTTCGACCCCAACAGCCTGTGACAGCCGGCTCGACATCT
>NZ_JBEPRI010000061.1:0-2509 GCF_040548265.1 Bradyrhizobium sp. F1.13.3
GTAACCCTACGCGGTAGGCCGCAGCGCGCTGATCTTTCCAGTTAACCGTTAGAGCTCGTCGGACTCCTCGGTTTTCGGCTTCATCGTCGCAGCGAGCACTTGGCGGCGTTTTTCGATGATGCTAGGGTCCTCTTTGTGGATTGCGATCAGCTCTTTGAGGTTCTCGATCCCCTCATCGGTGAACGCCATCACCCCATCTTCACCGACGCCCACGACCCATAGCTGGCCATCCTCGGGGTCCATTTCTTCGGCGACCTCGAACAGCCATTCCTCGTCTTCTCCAAGCATCTCGGCGACATGGCCGAGGGTAAACACGTGGCTGACTTTGTTGACGGGCCCCATCAAGCCGCCTGCGCCGCGAGGCCTTGCTGTTGCGCAATCTTCCAGTTCCAGGGCAGCAGCTCATCGAGCCTGTGGGCGGGGTGGATGGCGATGCGAGCGAGTACATCGGCAAGCCAGACCTGAGGATCGACGTCGTTCATCTTCGCAGAGACGATGAGGCTATACATGGCGGCGGCACGACGCCCTCCGCGGTCGGACCCGCAGAATAACCAAGACTTTCTGCCCAATGCGATGCCGCGCAGCGCTCTTTCGGCGGCGTTGTTCGAGAGACAGACGCGGCCATCGTCGAGGAAGCGTGTGAAGGAGCCCCAGCGCTTGAACATGTAGTTCATGGCCTTGGCCAGATCGTGACCGCGGGAGAGCTTGGCGCACTGCTCACGCATATAGGCTTCCAGATCGGCAACCAACGGAGCGCTCTGCGCCTGGCGGACAGCCTCTCGGTGGTCGGCGCCTTGGCCATTGATCGTGCGCTCGATTGCGAAGAGGGCGTCGATGCGACGCACGATCTCGATCGCAATCGGCGAGAGGGCGATCTCCTTCTTGCCAGCAGCCTTACGTCGCGCGTTTTCCTCAAGATCCGCCATGGCGAAGAACGGGCGCCGGGCATGCACCCAACAGGCCGCCTCCCTGATAGGCCCAGGACTTCGCGGGGGCTCGTAGAGTTTGGTGTATCCGCCGAAGGCGTCGGCCTGCAGGATACCGCTATAGTTGGCCAGATGCGCCTGCGGATGCTCGCCCCTTCGATCGCGCGAGTAATAGAACATTGCCGCCGGCGGATCTGAGCCGCCGAAGGGGCGGTCGTCCTTTACATAGACCCAGCATCGAGCGACATCGCACTTGCCCAAGGCCAGCACGGGCACGGTGGTGTCGTCGCCGTGGAGGCGTTCGGATGCCATGACGTGGGCTTCCAACAGACGCAACAGCGGCTCCAATACCGTGCAGCACGCTCCGACGGCGTCGGCTGCGGTCGACAGACTGATCGGCACGCCTTCCAACGCGTAACGCTCGGTTTGCCGGTTCAGAGGCTGATGCTGGCCGAACTTCTCATAGAGCAGCATGGCCAGCAGGCTCGGCCCCGCCCACCCTCGCGGGATCACATGGAATGGCGCCGGTGCCTGGCTGATCTTCTCGCAGTCGCGGCAAGAGAACTTCTCGCGCACCGTCTCGATTACCTTCCACTGACGCGGCACCGATTCCAGCGTTCGGGTCACATCTTCGCCGAGCTTGCGCAAGCGATTGCCGCCGCAGCATTCGCACGCCGTCGGCGGATCGATCACCACCCGCTCGCGCGGAAGGTGGTCTGGGAACGTGTTGCGCTCAGCGCGCTTGCGCGTAAATCCGTCAACCGTAGTCGTTTTGGCGACTGCCTGCTCCGCCGCCAATTCGTCTTCCGTCGCGTTAGCTTCCAATTCTTCGAAGGTAAGCGCCAGCTGGTCGATCAACCGCGCCGAGCGCTCCGATTTCTGGCCGTAAACCTGGCGCTCGAGCTTCGCTATCCGCAAGGTCTGCTGCACAATCAGCGCGGCGTCCTCCGACGCCTTTGCCCGCGCTACCGCCAGCTCCGCTTTCAGCGCGGCGTTTTCTTCGGCAAGAGCGGCGCGATCAGCATCCATGAGACGAAGTGAATCATAGTTTTAGTGATTTGCGGCACCCCAAAATACGCGGGTTTCCACATTTTTCTTCGCTCATCCCGCCCTTGTCGGCCGCCACGTCAGTTGTGGATTGCGCCAATCGATCCCTTCGAGCATGTACGCCATCTGCGCCGCCGAGATCGACACCGCGTCACCTGACGCCGAAGGCCAGATGAACTTTCCGCGATCCAAGCGTTTCGCATAGAGCGACAGCCCGATCCCGTCATGCCAGAGGATCTTTGCCAAATCGCCACGCCGGCCTCGGAAGATATAGAGATCTCCGGCGTGGGGATCCCGCTTCAGGCTCTCCTGAACCTGCAAAGCCAGACCCTGCATGCCGCGACGCATGTCGGTGTGGCCGGTTGCGATCCAGACTCTGACGCCACCCGGTATCGGGATCATCGCCGGCTCAGAACATCAAGGACCCGCCCCAACGCGTCAGCATCGACGTTCTCGTCAACGCTGACACGCTTGCCGCCACCGAGTTCGATCTCGATCAGGCCCCGGCGCCTCCGGGGCGAAATCACCGCTGGGGC
>NZ_JBEPRI010000062.1:0-2479 GCF_040548265.1 Bradyrhizobium sp. F1.13.3
TGTCATTCGGCTTGCAATATTGACCCCCTAAGCCGGGGGATCGGCGTCCAAAATTGACCCCCTATAGGTTGGTCTGTTGCGCTGCCTGCTTCGTAACAAAGCAGGTGGTGGAGGATGCTGATCGTGGAGACGATTGCGCGGATACGGCGCGAGCACTTCATCAAGGGCAAGACCATCAAGGAGATCGCCCGCGACCTGAAGGTGTCGCGGAACACGGTCCGGAAGGTGCTGAGGTCGGGAGAGACCTCCTTCGAGTACGAGCGGCAGGTGCAGCCACGGCCAAAGCTGGGGCGCTGGGCGTCAGAGCTTGAGGGGCTGCTGGCGGCGAACGCAGCTAAATCGGCTCGTGAACAGCTGACGTTGATCCGGATCTACGAGGAGCTGCGCGGCCGCGGGTACGACGGCGGTTACGATGCGGTGCGGCGTTATGCCAGGCGCTGGAGCAAGGAACGCGGGCAATCGACCGCAGCCGCTTATGTCCCGCTGAGTTTTGCCCCAGGCGAAGCCTACCAGTTCGACTGGAGCCACGAGGTCGTCCTGCTGAGCGGCACCACGGTGATGGTGAAGGCTGCCCATGTCCGGCTCTGTCACAGCCGTATGCTGTTCGTGCGGGCCTATCCGCGGGAGACGCAGGAGATGGTGTTCGACGCCCACGACCGGGCGTTCGCCCTGTTCAAAGGCACCTGCACCCGCGGCATCTACGACAACATGAAGACCGCCGTAGAGACGATCTTCGTCGGTAAAGGCCGTCTCTACAATCGTCGCTTCCTGCAGATGTGCAGCCACTATCTGGTCGATCCGGTCGCCTGTACGCCAGCGTCGGGTTGGGAGAAGGGGCAGGTCGAGAACCAGGTCGGGCTGGTCCGGGAACGCTTCTTCACGCCGCGGCTGCGGTTCAAAAACCTCGACGAGTTAAACGCCTGGCTGCTCGACAAATGCATCGCCTACGCCAAGGCTCATCGCCATCCGGAGCTGGCCGATCAGACGATCTGGGACGTGTTCGAAGCCGAACGCCCCAAACTCGTTCCCTATGCCGGCCGCTTCGACGGCTTCCATGCGGTGACGGCATCGGTCTCGAAGACCTGCCTGGTGCGCTTCGACAACAACAAGTACTCGGTCGCAGCCAGCGCAGTCGGACGACCGGTCGAGGTTCAAGCCTATGCCAATCGCATCGTGATCCGTCAGGACGGACGCATCGTTGCCGAGCACCCGCGATCCTTTGGCCGCGGCGATACCGTCTACGACCCCTGGCATTATGTGCCGGTGCTCGCCCGCAAACCCGGTGCCTTGCGCAACGGTGCTCCCTTCAAAGACTGGGTGATGCCGGCCGCGATCGAGCGGATCCGGCGCAAGCTTGCCAGCACCGAGGATGGCAATCGGCAGATGGTCGACATCCTCAACGCGGTGCTGACTGACGGCCTGCCCGCGGTGGAAGCGGCCTGTGCCGAAGCGCTCAGTCACGGCGTCCATTCCGCCGATGTCGTTCTCAATATCCTGGCCCGTCAACGTGAACCCGCCCCACCGGCCAACATCATGACGCCGGCCGCACTGACGCTCCGTCATGCACCGATCGCCGATTGTGCCCGCTACGACAACCTCCGGAGGACCAACTGATGGAACGAACCCAAATCTTCGACCTCATGGGCGAACTCAAGCTCTACGGCATGAAGGCTGCCTTCGACGAGATCATGGCAACTGCCGTCAAGCGCCAGCACGAACCTCAGCGCATTGTCGGCGACCTGCTCAACGCCGAGATCAACGAGAAGCAAGCCAGGTCGATCAAATACCAGCTCACCATTGCCAAGCTGCCGCTTGCCAAGGACATCGCCGACTTCCAGTTCGACGGCACGCCGATCAATCAAACCCTCGTCAATGATCTCGCTGGCGGCGGCTTCATCGCCCAACAACGCAACGTCGTGCTGGTTGGCGGCACCGGCACAGGCAAAACCCACCTGGCCATCGCCATCGCCAGAAGCTGCATCCGATCCGGTGCCCGCGGCCGCTTCTTCAACGTCGTCGACCTCGTCAATCGCCTCGAGACCGAGACCCGCAATGGACGGCAAGGTCGGCTCGCCGAGCATCTGACCCGGATGGACTTCATCGTGCTGGATGAACTCGGCTATTTGCCCTTCGCCCAGTCCGGTGGCCAGCTTCTCTTCCACCTCGTCAGCCGGCTCTATGAGCGCGCCTCCGTCATCGTAACCACCAATCTCGCATTCGGCGAATGGCCGAGCGTGTTCGGCGATGCCAAAATGACCACCGCGCTGCTCGACCGGTTGACCCATCACTGCGACATCGTCGAGACCGGCAACGATAGCTGGCGGTTCAAAAGCCGAGACGACGATCACGCCACCCGCGCTCGTCTCGCCTCCGCTATCCCGGCCAGCTCCGACGAGACGAGCGCTACCAGCAAACCCCGCCGCCCGAAGGGGTCAAAATTGGACGCCGATGAGGGGTCAAATTTGCAAGCCGATTGACA
>NZ_JBEPRI010000063.1:0-2192 GCF_040548265.1 Bradyrhizobium sp. F1.13.3
ACTCCGGTCGGGCTACGCCCTCCCTTCGTCACGAGCCCGGCGAAACCCTCTCACCTTGATTGACGCGCTCTTCCATCCTGATCGCCGCGCAACAACAGGCGGTGCCAGGCCTTGGGGAAGGCTCTGCGCGATTGCGGAGCCGGTACCGGCGACAGGCCGCTGCTTGGCCCAAGAACGGAACACATAATCGGAAGCAACCCCCAGGACATAGCCCTTGCCCGCCTTGCGCAGCAGGATTTCGATTTTTCCGGTGCGATGCACGCTGTCCGCCGCCAAGAACGATAACGGCACGTTTGCGGCGATCGCACGAGCGATCATGTGATGCGCGACCTTGGGCATCGTCGCAAAACTCACATCGCTCGGGAGACATGCACTGTCTTCAGGCGAGCGGGTTCGTCCGTCCATTCCTTTGGCAGGTAGAGTGCCCGATCGATGAAGGCATAGCCATGCCGCGACACGTAGGCGGGGAACACTCCGATCTGGCAATTGGTGATGTTACCCGCCGAGCCAGTGTACTGGCGAGCTCCCACAAGGCCTTGCCTTGTTTCAACAGCGGTCTCATCGATGACCCGAACCGCGTCCTCATCGGCCGGCGACTCCAGCGCGTACTCACGGACAATGTCGCGCAGCGCATCGGCGTCCCACTGCCCGCGGCCATGATCGCTTGCTGGCGCTACGGCCGAGGCCGCCGACGCTTCCGCCCGCATCCAACCCCTCCTGCGCGGCTCGTTGCCCAACAGTCCGTCGAGAAACTGCCCCGCCGCGGCCGCGACCCGCTCCTGCGTAAACAGCCGACGGATGCGTTGCTTGACATCTCGCAACGACGAAGCCCACAGCGTCGGCGTATCTTCAACCGACGCACCACCAATCATCAAATCCCGAATCATGGTCACCCATGGATTCAGACTCCTAAGAACATACAACTGTAATGCTAGTGTCATGAACCAGAAGTTCGCAACATCGCGTCGTGCTTTGCCGGTAGATTGTACCGACAGAAGCGCTCGATGGAGGCTAGGATGTCATCGGCGGATTTGGTGCATCGGAACGGTTTTGGATCGGCGTTGTGTCGTTCGATAAACGGGGCGATGTCCGCAGTGAGGGCGGCTACACACTACGATAGACGCCGCGCCTGATCTTCTTGTCGGTGAAGACGTGCCAAGGCGGTCTTTTGGCCAGCCATCTCCGGATCATTGGGGGTTAGTGCGTGACGTAATTGTCCATGACGATGGACGGCGAGTTGGCGCGGTACGGCAGCCTCGATCTCGTCAAGAAACTCACGCAGCTTGGCGGTGCAGTGGCGCGCGTAGCACTTACCAGCGACCCGTCCGCTCGCAATATCGAGGGCGGCGAACAGCGATGTGGTGCCGTGCCTCGTGTAGTGATGGCTCCTCGGGCCGCCTGGTCGGAACGCATCGGCAGCATCGGCTGGCTGCGGTCCAGGGCTTGGATTTGGGACTTCTCATCCACAAACAGAGCGATGACGTGCTCCGGCGGTGAGATGTTGAGGCCACGACATTGCGCACTTTGGCCACGAAGTCAGGACCCGTCGAGAGCTTGAACGGCTCCGCCCGGTGCGGCTGGAGCCTGAAGGCCCGCCAGATGCGTTGTATCGCCGACATCGATAGGCCGCTGGTCTTCGCCATGTCGCGGGAGCTCAATTGAGTGGCGTTCTCAGGGCGACTCTCGAACGTCCTCACAATCACGGCTTTGATTCGGGCATCGTCAATCGTCCACGCCGGAGCGCGGCTCGTCGTACAGTGGCCACGCGCTGCCGGTCTGCTGGTCCAGCCACAGCTTGGCCGTTACTTCCGTGTTCTGACCACCTTCCGCACAGGTCAGCACGATCCGGGTTCCCAGAGCGAGCGCCTGCGCCGTCTTCCGCCGCACCGCCGGCGACGTACAGTCCCGCATGCTCATCATTGCTAAACATCAGGGGGCAAGTTGCTGGGTCGCCATTGGAGACTCCGTCGCTGACTGCCTCCATTTTTGGCAGAGCGACTCGAATTTACTGCGCGCGCTGACTTCCGCTGGAGTTGATTTGGTAGTCAACCAAGCGCAACGCAAGATTCACAGTCGCACACCGACGGCCGGCTCACAACATCTCCTTTGTTCTTGCGAGTTCTTCTTCGGAGAGCATTTTTGTCCCAATGATGCCCTCCCTCGCCAACTGCACGATTTCTTCGTCGGACAGC
>NZ_JBEPRI010000064.1:0-1862 GCF_040548265.1 Bradyrhizobium sp. F1.13.3
CGCAGGCGCATCTGGGCGGTGATGCCAAGGCGCATGAAGAGTTCTTCCGGGGACTGCTGGGGGACATCGACGAGCCGACCACGCCGTTCGGCTTGAGCGAGGTGCGCGGCGACGGCCGCGGGGTCGGCCAAGCACGGCGGATGCTGCCGCCGGCGCTCAACGCGCGGCTGCGGATACAGGCGCGGCGGCTTGGGGTGAGCCTGGCGAGCCTGTGCCATCTGGCGTGGGGTCAGGTGGTGGCGCGCAGCAGCGGGCGCGAGCAGGTGGTGTTCGGCACGGTGCTGTTCGGCCGCATGCATGGCGGGGCGGGTGGCGACCGCACGATGGGCCCGTTCATCAACACCCTGCCGCTGCGGCTTGATCTGGACGGGACCGCCGTCGAGGCGAGCGTGCTGACGACGCATGCCCGGCTGGCCGAGCTGGTGGCACATGAGCATGCCTCGCTGGCGCTGGCGCAGCGCTGCAGCGCCGTTGCGGCGTCGGCGCCGCTGTTCAGCGCGCTGTTGAACTACCGTCACAACACGGCGGCGGCTGTCCCCGGCTCCGGGACGGATGATGTCTTGTCGGGTATGGAATGGCTGGGCGGGGAGGAACGCACCAACTATCCGCTGACCCTCTCGGTGGAGGATTTTGGCGAGGCGCTGGGCCTGACGGTACAGGTGGCGGAGCCTATCTCTGCGGATCGGGTCTGCGGCTACATGCAGCGGGCGCTCGAGCAGCTGGCAGAGGCGCTGGAGCATGCCCCGGATACGCCGGTACGCGAGCTGGACATCCTGCCGGCTGAGGAGCGCACCTATCTGCTGGAGGATCTGAACCGGACGGCGGAGGCCTATCCATCGGAGCGGTGCGTCCATGAGCTGTTCGAGGCGCATGTGCAAAAGGCGTCGGAGGCGGTGGCGCTGGTCTGCGAAAACGAGCGGCTGAGCTATGGCGAGCTCAACGCGCGGGCCAACCGGCTGGCGCATTACCTAATCGCCCTCGGGGTCAAGCCGGACCAACCGGTGGCGATCTGCCTCGAACGCAGCCTGGCCATGGTGGTTGGTGTCTTGGCGATCCTCAAGGCGGGCGGTGCCTATCTGCCGCTGGACCCAGCCTATACCAGCGAGCGGCTGCAGCAGGTTGTCGACGATGCCGCGCCGCGGCTGCTGCTTTGCGACGTCGCAGGTCGCGCAGTACTCGGCCCCGAGGTGCTGACCGATGTGACGGTCATCGATCTGGAGACGGCCACGCCGGCCTGGGCCGAACGGCCGGCTTCGGACCCTGACCGGCGCACGCTTGGCCTCACATCGCGCCATCTCGCCTATGTGGTCTACACCTCCGGCTCAACCGGAACCCCAAAGGGCGTCATGGTCCAGCATCGGGGGTTGGTCAATCTGCTGTTGGCTCAGGTCGGTCTTTTTGGCGCTTCTTCCAACAGCCGAGTCGTGCAGTTCGCCTCCCTTGGTTTTGATGCAAGCGCTTGGGAGCTTCTGATGGCGTTTGGCTCCGGGGCCGCTTTACACTTGCCTGCGGACGAGATCCGTCAAGCGAGTAACAAGCTATCGGATTATCTCCGAAGCGAAGCCATCACCCACGCGACATTTCCCCCAGCGTTGCTTCAGGCAAGCAAGGATCTCGAACGTTTGGCTGCGCAAGTTCTCATTCTTGCTGGAGAGCTGCCGAAGCCTGAACTCATGCGAAATCTGGCCCCAGCATCAATTATCAACGCTTATGGCCCGACCGAGGCAACAGTCTGCGCGACAGTCTGGACTTGCCCGGCTGATTTTAATGGGTCAGTGGTCCCGATCGGGCGCCCGATTGCCAACACGCGGGTGTACCTGCTGGATGGTCATGGCGCGCCCGTGCCGTTCGGGGCGGTGGGC
>NZ_JBEPRI010000065.1:0-1783 GCF_040548265.1 Bradyrhizobium sp. F1.13.3
GCGGTCGTAGTCGCGCACGCTGGTGCCGCGGCCGACGAAGCTCAGGATCTCGTAAGGCGTCGCTGCCATCAGCCGGGACGTTTTCAGGCCGGCATCACGGGCTTCGACAATCTGCGAGGCAGCCCAGATCAGAACGTCCGCGTCCCAGATCGTCGCCATGCCATGTTCCGGCACGGCTTCGACGCGAATGGTGATGGTACCTGCGCGGAAATCGATGGGAACAACGCGCCTCGACTTTGCCAGCGAAAAGAACGGATACGCCATCAGGTCTTGCGCGTCGCGTGGCGCCAGATCGCCAGGGAGGGCGCGAAACAGATCGAGCTGGTCGCGCTCTGATCGGCGCCTGCTGCTTGCAGTGGAGTTGCTGTCCGGCATGAGTCAGCGCCGCTCCTTGCCGGCATACGGAAAGGGTGCGTGCCGTTTTGCGGGCAGGACCGTGCCTGTGCCGGGATCGCTGGTGGACGTTTTGGTGCCGCGGTCAACCCACGCCTTCAGGTCCTCGACCGCATACACAACGCGACCCCCGAGCTTGCGGTAGGTCGGGCCTGTCCCATAGGTGCGGTGCTTTTCCAGGGTTCGGCCGGAGAGTCCGAGAAAGCGCGCCGCTTCGGGCGTGCGCAGGTATCGCGGCGGCAGGCCGGCGTTCGGATCGGGCATTTGCGAGGCTCCGTGGTCGTCTGGAGCGCGGCCGGCTCGGCCCGCGCGTCGACGGTCACGATGGCGCAGTCAGCGTGCCAAGGGGGATGCCGAAGATCGAACGATGATTTTCGGCACCCCTGCTCTACTCCTTGCGAGATGAAGGACGTAGCAATGCGCGATAGCCGCCGCGCATCAGAGCCAAACCAGCCTGCACCAGGCGGATGGTCCGGCTGCGCAATTCGTGGGTTTTCCAGGCGCGCTCGGGGATGCGTTTTCGGCCGAACAGCACCTCGGCGATGACGCGATAGGAAGCATCCTCCATGTGTCCATCGAGCGCACGCAGCACCAAGACGAGTCGTTCGCGCCGCTGCGCCGAAAGCTGATGAAAGGGAGGTCCCGGCGGGCGGCCGTTGATTGCGCGCCACAGCCGATGTGAGGCGTGGGCGCGGATCTCAAAGTCCGCATCGAGCGGCAGTTCGGCCGCATAAGAGACACCAAACTGCGGCGCCTCTTTCAGCCAAAGATGATGTTGTGCCCCTTGAAGGCGCAATACGGCATGCCAGCCGTCAGATGCCTGTCTGATGGCGCCCGATGAAAGGTCGGCAAGCTGTAGCCCCGCGCCGACCGCTTTTGAGCCGGACGCGCTGCGAACGACCGGCACCACCGTCGGCAACGCCTCAGGAGCCCAGAAGATAGTCTGTTGGTGAAAGGACCCCTGCGGGTCATGGGCGAAAGCAGATGCCCCATCTCCTTCGGAATTCGGAAGTCATCTGCGATCGATTTTCACGATAGGAAGCCCGATAGTTGGAGCTGCGCCGCAGCGACTCCCAGGCGAAATCCGCCATTTCGCCCGACTTGACAGCGTGCTGATACGCCTCTGGTGAGCGCCAGTCGAACTCGGACATTGCTGTGATCCCCTGCTGTAAGACGATTGCGGCGCAATGTCTATGAAGCTTGGGATTGGTGTGGAAGTCGCCAATTATGCATTGCGTGATGCCTGCAGGCGATCACGCGTCAGCGGGGAAATCTGTTCTCGGGTGCGCATTCTTCATGACAGATTTTGCTATTTAGGCGCGCCGCCGCGAAGCAAGTCGCGGTAGCCGTGGTCTGCCATCCATTTTGCGCGGGCCAGATGACTATCAAA
>NZ_JBEPRI010000066.1:0-1762 GCF_040548265.1 Bradyrhizobium sp. F1.13.3
GCCCATCATGGATCGACCTCGCCGAGATTCGCGTCAACACAACGGAATCACGGTTCGTGACTTGTCTCAACCGACTTTTGCAACAAAATCGGCCATAACCGGACATGCCGCCTTTGCTCGCGTCATCACTTATGCCTTGCGCGCGAGGAATGATGACGCCTCATCGAGCACCGCCGCTCGGCGCGTCTGACGTCGGGGATCGACGCTCGTTTGACATCGCTGCTGGCTTCCGCGGCTGTTGATATGGCCGCAACTCGCCCGCCTCTGCGAACACGAAATTAAAGCACTGATCATCGATGGTCAGGCGGCTTTTGGACGGCTCGTGCACTAGGGTGCTTTTCATTTCCCAATGCACGTCTGAGGGTCGAATGCCGGGGCCAAACACGATGAAGTTGCTAAATTGAGACGCCCAATTCAGGCGGTTGCGATCGTTCGTAGGAAGAACTGATTGGGTACAAGTCTTGGTGATGATATCGTCGCCCCAACCCTCTTGCAGCACCACGATATCATTGCCCCACCCCAGATGCAGAACATGGTCACCACTGCCCGGGTTGACGATGTCATCTCCCCAGGAGTCATCTAATACGTTGTTGGCCTTGCCGAGCACGAAGAACTGATTGCCGAAGGCGCATTTCAGATTACCGCCGTCGGCGTGGCCGGCGAAGTAAAAGCCCTTACAATCGCTACCGCTATCGACCGTGCCTACTGCAGCTTCCGGGTTGAATAAATAGCGGGGGCCTATCGGCGCCCTCGGATCGGGACCGCGCCCTCCATTTGGAAACAGCGTTGGAAGTTTGTGGTCCTTCATCAAATCGATCAGAATTTTCATGGTCGGCCGGAATTCGGCAGGCGCTCGATCCATCGCGGCCTCGTAACGCGCGATGGCTTCTGCCGGCGTGGCCGAGAGCAAGACGCGGACCTCAGCGGGATGCAGGATCGGTGCTGGATCGCGCATGTAGTGGATGCGAGAGGGCGGGATCGAAAAGTATGTACCAGCGTCATAGCTGCCCTGAAAACTCGTTTCGGCCAAACCAGACTCCTGCTGCGCCGCAGCTAGAAAGTCGCGGTAGTGACCGTCCATGTAGCGCACGTTTTCGCCAGCCCCCTCCCACTTATAAGCCGATACGGGACATGATGAGCGGTTGACGATATCTACATCAGCGGGCGCGCCGCTGACGCGCTGCTCGTCACGTCCGAAGAGGATGATTTTTTGCAACCTTGCACCCGACTGCAACTCGATGCGCCACAGACTGGGCTTGAAGGAACTAAGGGCAAGCACCACCGGCTCATCGGTTGGTCCGATAACGATGCGGCCGGAGCCGGAGTATGAACCGATGAGATGTAACTCGGCAGCTTGGCCTGTCGGTACTATCTCGTTGAAATAGCCCGCATCCCTGTTGTCTCGCAGCAGGGGAGTGATCGAGGTCGGCGGATGCGAGAGCGGCAGGCTAGTACAGCTGGGCTGCGCCTCCGCTATGAGTGGATTAGCTGCGCATATGCCAACAACAAACAACCAAAGCGGCAGGTATCGCATTCGCGGATGTCCTCGAAACTGGGTCTGAAGATCATCGGCTGAATATGGTTAGAAGCGGGCGGACTCGAAAAGGACCAAATGAACTAGCGTTAATGGGGAGTATCTGAATATCAACGCGATGTCCGCAACGGGTCGATTTTGTTGCAAAAGTTGGCTGCAATGGATTTGGCCGCTGGGCCTTTCGTTGAGCCGCGCTTTGAAGCGCTGGCCCTGACGCATTTTACGCAA
>NZ_JBEPRI010000067.1:0-1752 GCF_040548265.1 Bradyrhizobium sp. F1.13.3
CACCAGGCAGGCCGCGACATGACAATGAGAGCTACCGAGAGAGATCAACGGCGGCGCCGTGCGCGTAACCTGCAAGCGCTACTTGCCGCCGCTCTATTGGCACTTTCCGCTCCGAATGCCTCTGCGGCTGAACCTCCCCCAGCCAGGATCATCGTTCAAGGCAACCAGCGGATCGATGCCGAGACGGTACGCTCCTATTTCCGGGCCACGCCGGATGGCCGCTACGATTCCGCGGCGCTCGATGCAGCGCTGAAGGGGCTGATCGCGACGGAATTGTTCGACCAGGTCAAGATCGATCGTGCCGGCGACGCCGTGGTCGTGCACCTGGTCGAGGCCAGGGTCCTTGCCCGCGTCGTCTTCGAAGGCAACAAGAAAATCAAGGACGAGGATCTCGCGGCCGTCGTCCAGTCCAAGGCGCGCGAACCGCTTCAGCGTGCCACGCTGCAGGCGGATGTCGGTCGCATCATGGAGGCCTATCGCCACGTTGGCCATATCGATGTCAGGGTGGTGCCGGAAATCATCGACCGTGGCAAGGACAGCGTCGACCTCGTTTTCACGATCACCGAAGGCGCAAAGATGACGGTGCGGCAGATCAATTTCGTCGGCAATCACGCGTTCGGCAAGCGCCAGCTTGCCGCCGTTATAAGCACGTCCGCCACCAACGTGCTGAGCTTTCTCACCCACGCTGACGTCTATGATCCCGATCGGCTCGCGGCCGATCAGGATCAGCTTCGGCGCTATTACCGCAACCACGGCTATGCCGATATCAGCATCGCCAATGCTGGGGCCGAATATGACCCGAGTATCCAAGGCTTCGTCCTGACCTTTGCGATCGACGAGGGCGACGCCTATCACTTCGGCAGTATCGACCTCCAATCCCATATTCCGGAGGTCGATCCCGAACGACTGCGCGCTCGGATTGCCGCGCGCGCTGGCGCGGCGTTCGACGGCAGTCTCGTCGACAGGAGCACGGAGGTCCTGGCGCTCGACTTGGCTAAGCTCGGCTTTCCGTTTGCGCATGTGGTGCCGCATATTAACCGCAACGCGGAGATGCAACGGATCGACCTGTCATTCGTGATCGATCAGGGGCCGCGCAGCTATGTCGAGCGGATCGAGATCCATGGCAATACGCGGACCAAGGACTATGTGATCCGCCGCGAGTTCGACATCGCCGAAGGGGACGCCTACAACCAGACGCTGGTCGATCGCGCCCAGCGCCGGCTGAAGGGCTTGAATTATTTCAAAGGCGTAAAGATCACGAGCAGGCCGGGCTCCATGAGCGACCGAGTCGTACTCGACGTTGACGTTGCGGACCAGTCAACCGGCGACTTCTCGATTTCCGGGGGGTATTCAACGACGGATGGATGGCTGGGCGAGATCAAACTCGGCGACCGCAATTTCCAGGGCACCGGCACGGCGGTGCAGACGAGCGTAAGCTATGGCCAATATTCGCGCGGCTTCGATGCTTCGTTGTCTGAACCGTATTTACTCGACAGCCGTGCCACGGGAGGCGCCGAGCTGTTCGCCAAGCAGAGCTTTGCTAATAGCTATCAGTCCTACGGCAGCGACACCTATGGAGCGAATGTTGCGCTGACGACGCCGCTGAACGAGCAGACCGGCGTGCAATGGCGCTATTCGATCTCGAATCAAGACGTCACGCTCTCGCCCCCCTCGTCAGGGGCGACGGTCTCGTTGCCGATCCAGCAGGCAGCCGCGGCCGGACCTGCCTGGGTCTCGGCCATCGGCAGCACC
>NZ_JBEPRI010000068.1:0-1702 GCF_040548265.1 Bradyrhizobium sp. F1.13.3
CCGCCTGCGGATGAGGCGTATGCGCATCGGAGCTACGAACCGCCGCAAGGCGAGATCGAGACGGCGCTGGCGCAGATCTGGGCCGAGCTTCTGGGGCTGGAGCGGGTCGGGCGCCACGACCACTTCTTCGAACTGGGCGGGCATTCGCTGCTGGCGGTGCAGCTGTTGAGCCGGCTGTCGCAGGCCCTGGGTGTCGCGTTGCCGCTGTCGACGCTGTTCGCCAGGCCGGTGCTGGCGGATCTGGCGGCGAACATCATGGATGAGTTGAGCCGCTCCGGTCCCCAAGACCTGCCGGCGATTGCGGCCGTGTCGCGTCATGAGCCGCTTGTGCTGTCGTTTGCGCAGCAGCGGCTATGGTTTTTGGCGCAGCTGGATCAGGATAGCACGAGCTATCACGTGCCGCTGACCTTGCGGCTGCGCGGGGTGCTCGACCGCAGCGCCTGGCAGCGCAGCCTTGACCGTGTGTTGGCGCGTCATGAGGCGCTGCGCAGCGTCTTTGTCGCGCCGCAGGGCAAGCCCTGGGTTGAGGTCCTGCCGCCGGATGCGGGGCTGCCGGTCGTTGAGCACGATCTGCGGCACAGGCCGGATGCGGAAACAGCACTTTTGGATCAGTGCCATGAAGAGGAGCGCACGCCATTTGATCTTGCGCGCGGGCCGCTGGTCCGCGGGCGTCTGGTGCGGATGTCGGATGAGGAACACGTCTTCCTGCTCACCCAGCATCACATCGTCTCGGACGGCTGGTCGATGGGCGTCTTGGTGCGTGAACTCAGTCAGCTTTACCGGGCGTTCGAGGCTGGACAGGACGATCCTTTGCCGCCGCTGGCGATCCAGTACCCGGATTACGCCGCCTGGCAGCGGCAATGGCTCTCGGGCGAACGGCTGCAGGGCCAGGCGAAGTATTGGCGCAACGCCCTGTGTGGTGGTCCGGCCCGTCTGGCGCTGCCGACGGACCGGCCGCGGCCGGCGCAACAGTCGTTTGCCGGGGCGCGTGTGGCTGTGGTCATTCCTGCAGATCTGACGCGGGATCTGAAGCGGCTGAGCCGGCAGCATGGCACGACCTTGTTCATGACGGTGCTGGCGGGGTGGGCGGCGGTGCTGTCGCGTCTGTCGGGGCAGGACGACATAATGATCGGTGTGCCGAGCGCCAATCGCGGTCGGCGTGAGATCGAAGAGCTGATCGGCTTCTTCGTCAACACCCTGGCGCTTCGCCTCGACCTGTCGGGCGCGCCGAGCGTGGCGGAGCTGTTGGAGCGGACGCGGCGCACGGCCTTGGGAGCGCAGGAGCATCAGGACCTGCCGTTCGAGCAGGTGGTGGAGATCGTGCAGCCGCCGCGCTCGCTTGATCACACCCCGCTGTTCCAGGTGATGCTGGCCTGGCAGACCAACGCCGCTCAGCCCTTCGATCTTCCCGGGCTGCTGGTGGAGGCTGCGGGGGACGGGTTCGATCAGGTCAAGTTTGATCTGGAGCTGAACCTTGGCGAGCAGGGCGAGGTGATCGCCGGGACGCTGGGTTATGCCACGGCGTTGTTTGATCAGGCGACAATCGAGCGGCAGCGGGGGTATCTGCTGGCGCTGCTGCGGGCGATGGTTGCCGATGCGCAGCAAGAGGTGGGGCGGATTGAGCTGCTGCCACCTGACGAGCGGGCGTATCTGGTGGAGGAGCTGAACCGGACGGCGGCGGCCTATCCGTCGGAAGTGTGCA
>NZ_JBEPRI010000069.1:0-1278 GCF_040548265.1 Bradyrhizobium sp. F1.13.3
GGGCGGCGATCCTCTTCACCTTTGCACTCGGCACCGCGGCCGGCGATCTCGCGACCGAAGCGCTTGGACTTGGCTTCAACGTCGGGGTCCTGGCTTTCGCCGCGCTAATCGCGGCCGACGCCGGCGCCTCCGCACTTGGTGTCGACGCAGTGCTCACCTTCTGGGTCGCCTACATTTTGACCCGTCCCCTCGGCGCCTCGCTTGGCGACCTCCTTTCGCAATCCCGAGAGTATGGCGGTCTCGGCCTCGGCACGATCTACACCAGCCTCGCCTTTCTGACCGTCATCATCGCCCTGGTCGCGTGGCTCTCTTTTGAAGGAGAGCGCGTCAGCAAAACCCAAACCTTCCCAAGCAACTGACCCCCTATTTTGCGAAGGTTCGACCAAATCAACCACTAGGACCGACAAGATGAAAAAGACTGCGATCAAATGTGCTGCGGCAATCCTTGCCGTCGCGATTGGCCAATCGGCTCCCTACACGGGCGGCGTTCTTCTGCCCCGCGCGGAAGCCGCACAATCCAAGCTCGGAGATCTGACGCCGTTCCGCAGCATCGCTGCCGAAGTCGCAGCTCTCGTCGACAAGGCCGACCTTTCTGGCGCCAAGACACGCATCAAGGATCTTGAGACCAAGTGGGACGAGGCGGAAGCCGGTCTGAAGCCGCGCGCGGCGGCGGACTGGCACACGGTCGACAAGGCCATCGACCGAGCACTCGAAGCCGTCCGCGATAGCAATCCTGACACCGCCAAGTGCAAAAAGGCGCTCGCGGATCTCCTGTCCGTCATGGATTCCATGAAGGCCTGACGCCACGCCGACCCGCGCGATCGCGGCCCGTCGGTCTTCGTCACCGGCCGTCACAATACGGTGTGCCGGCCGCACCACCTCAAGAGAAGGAATCCAGATGAAAGACGGTATTGTAGAGAGCAAGGTTCCGGAAGTAACGGTGATCTTCTGGATCATCAAGGTGCTCGCGACGACGCTCGGCGAAACCGGCGGCGACGCCGTATCAATGTCCATGAATCTCGGATACGCGGTGAGCAGCGCGATCTTCCTAGGGATCTTCCTGATCTCGGTCGCTGGCCAGATATCGGTCCGGAAGTTCCATCCCTTCCTATACTGGTTCGTGGTCATCGCCACGACCATGGCCGGCACGACCATGGCGGACTTGGCGGATCGTTCGCTCGGCATCGGCTATCCGGGGGGATCCTCGCTTCTGTTCGCGCTTCTGATGATCTCGCTCGTCGTGTGGTACCGGTCGGAAGGATCGATCTCGGTCAACAC
>NZ_JBEPRI010000070.1:0-1248 GCF_040548265.1 Bradyrhizobium sp. F1.13.3
GGCCGATTTTGTTGCAAAAGTCGGTTGAGACAAGTCACGAACCGTGATTCCGTTGTGTTGACGCGAATCTCGGCGAGGTCGATCCATGATGGGCCGTCTGAAGAGTGACCAAAGTCAACTGTTCTACGAGTTTCGTCTTGGCGACGCGATACCCGAAGATCATCTGGTGCGGAAGATCGATGCTGCTCTCGATCTGTCCTGGCTTCGCGGTGAACTAGCATCTCACTATTCGTCGATGGGGCGCCCGTCGATTGATCCGGAACTGATGATCCGGATGCTGGTCGTGGGGTATGTCTTTGCGATCCGCTCGGAACGGCTGATCTGCCGTGAAGTGCAGGTGAACCTCGCCTATCGCTGGTTCTGCAAGCTTGGTATCGAGGACGCTGTCCCGGATCATTCGGCATTCTCGCGCGCCCGCAACGAGCGCTTCCGTGATGGAGATGTTCTCCGCCGCGTGTTCGAACGGATTGTCGAGACATGCATTGCCGCCGGTCTGGTTGGCGGCGAAGGATTTGCAGTCGATGCGAGCCTGATTGCGGCCGACGCGAACAAGCAGCGCTCGATCGCAGGTCAGGACTGGCGCAGGGATCGCGATCCGGCCAGGTCCAGCCGCGCGGTGAAGGAGTATTTGGCAACCCTCGACGATCCGGCGTGGGGCGCCGCCAGCGATGTCATCCCGAAGTTTGTCTCGCCATCCGATCCGGCAGCGCAGTGGACCGGCGCTCACAAGGGGCCGGCATTCTTCGCGTACTCCGACAACTATCTCATCGACGTGAAGTTCGGCGTCATCGTGGATGTCGAGGCCTCCCGCGCCATTCGCCAGGCCGAGGTCGGTGCAGCCAAAACCATGATCGAACGAACCGAGGAGCGCTTCGGTCTCAAGCCAGAGCGACTTGTCGGGGATACCGCTTACGGAGCGGCTCCGATGCTGAACTGGCTGGTCGAGGAGAAGGGCATCGCGCCGCATATCCCTGTGTTCGATAAGTCGAAGCGGGATGATGGCACCTTCTCGCGGAGCGACTTTCGATATGACCCAACCGGGAACGTTTACCACTGCCCGGGTGGTAAGCGGCTTGGGACGAGCGGTACCGTGCACGAGGGCAAGACCCTTCTGTATCGTGCCAGCAAGCTCGACTGCGATGTATGCCCGCTCAAACCGCAGTGCTGCCCAAAGGAACCATCACGCAAGATCCCGCGCGATATCCATGAGCATGCCCGAGACGTTGCCCGGTCGTTCGCTGGCACCGA
>NZ_JBEPRI010000071.1:0-1156 GCF_040548265.1 Bradyrhizobium sp. F1.13.3
GCAAAAGCTTAGGAGAACTGCATGAATTTCCGTCCGCTTCACGACCGCGTCGTGGTCAAGCGCATCGACGCAGAAGAGAAGACCGCTGGCGGCATCATCATTCCCGACACGGCGAAGGAAAAGCCCTCGCAGGGCGAGATCGTCGCCGTCGGCCCGGGTGGCCGCGACGAAGCTGGCAAGCTGATCCCGATCGATCTGAAGGTCGGCGACCGCGTGCTGTTCGGCAAGTGGTCCGGCACCGAAGTCAAGATCGACAACGTCGACCTGCTGATCATGAAGGAAAGCGACATCATGGGCGTCCTCGACGTCCCCGCTTCCAAGAAGAAGGCGGCCTAAGAGCCCCTCTCTTATCCAGTTAAACACCTAAGGAAAAAATCCAGATGGCAGCTAAAGAAGTCAAATTCTCCGTCGATGCGCGCGACAAGATGCTTCGCGGCGTCGACATTCTCGCCAACGCGGTGAAGGTCACGCTCGGTCCGAAGGGCCGCAACGTCGTGCTCGACAAGTCGTTCGGCGCTCCCCGCATCACCAAGGACGGCGTCACCGTCGCCAAGGAGATCGAGCTCGAGGACAAGTTCGAGAACATGGGCGCGCAGATGGTGCGCGAAGTCGCTTCGAAGTCCGCTGACGCGGCCGGCGACGGCACCACCACCGCCACCGTGCTGGCCCAGGCGATCGTGCGCGAAGGCGCCAAGTCGGTTGCCGCCGGCATGAATCCGATGGACCTGAAGCGCGGTATCGACCTCGCGGTCGAAGCCGTCGTTGCGGACCTCGTCAAGAACTCCAAGAAGGTCACCTCGAACGACGAGATCGCCCAGGTCGGGACCATCTCGGCCAACGGTGACGCGGAGATCGGCAAGTTCCTCGCCGACGCCATGAAGAAGGTCGGCAACGAGGGTGTCATCACCGTCGAGGAAGCCAAGTCGCTCGAGACCGAGCTCGACGTCGTCGAGGGCATGCAGTTCGACCGCGGCTACATCTCGCCCTACTTCGTCACCAACGCCGACAAGATGCGCGTTGAGATGGACGACGCCTACATCCTCATCAACGAGAAGAAGCTCTCCTCGCTGAACGAGCTGCTCCCGCTGCTCGAGGCCGTGGTGCAGACCGGCAAGCCGCTGGTCATCGTCGCCGAGGACGTCGAAGGCGAAGCGCT
>NZ_JBEPRI010000072.1:0-1090 GCF_040548265.1 Bradyrhizobium sp. F1.13.3
TCCTCGCTGAACGAGCTGCTCCCGCTGCTCGAGGCCGTGGTGCAGACCGGCAAGCCGCTGGTCATCGTCGCCGAGGACGTCGAAGGCGAAGCGCTCGCTACCCTGGTCGTGAACCGTCTGCGTGGCGGCCTGAAGGTCGCGGCCGTCAAGGCTCCGGGCTTCGGCGATCGCCGCAAGGCCATGCTGCAGGACATCGCAGTGCTGACCGGCGGTCAGGCGATCTCCGAGGATCTCGGTATCAAAATGGAGAACGTGACGCTCGCCATGCTCGGCCGCGCCAAGAAGGTGATGATCGACAAGGAGAACACCACGATCGTCAGCGGCGCCGGCAAAAAGGCCGACATCGAAGCGCGCGTGGCTCAGATCAAGGCGCAGATCGAGGAAACCACCTCGGACTACGACCGCGAGAAGCTCCAGGAGCGTCTTGCCAAGCTCGCAGGTGGCGTCGCGGTGATCCGCGTCGGCGGCGCAACTGAAACCGAAGTGAAGGAGCGCAAGGATCGCGTGGATGACGCGATGCATGCGACCCGTGCAGCTGTGGAAGAAGGAATCGTGCCGGGCGGCGGCGTCGCCCTGCTCCGCGCCTCCGAGCAGCTCAAGCGCATCAAGACCCAGAACGACGACCAGAAGACCGGCGTCGAGATCGTGCGCAAGGCGCTTTCCTGGCCCGCTCGCCAGATCGCGATCAACGCAGGCGAGGACGGTTCAGTGATCATCGGCAGGATCCTCGAAAAGGAGCAGTATTCCTACGGCTTCGATTCCCAGACCGGCGAATACGTCAACCTGATCTCGAAGGGCATCATCGACCCGACCAAGGTGGTGCGTGTGGCGATCCAGAACGCGGCCTCGGTTGCGGCCCTGCTGATCACCACGGAAGCCATGGTCGCCGAACTGCCCAAGAAGGGCGGCTCCGGCCCCGCAATGCCTCCGGGCGGCGGCATGGGCGGCATGGACTTCTGATCCGATGATGTCGTCCCGGACGAAGTGGGGGGGCAACCCACCCCCACCCCCACCCGGGCCCACCCCCCCCACCAAAAAAAAACACAACACCCCCCCACCTGTTTTTTTTTGTGGCGCCGCAGGCCGCGCG
>NZ_JBEPRI010000073.1:0-1059 GCF_040548265.1 Bradyrhizobium sp. F1.13.3
GTTCGCTTATCCCTGCGCCGGTATCCTTGACGCGGATGATGGTCTCGCCGTGACTGCGTACCAATCCGATCTCCACTCGCCCGCCCGCCGGCGTAAACTTAACGGCATTGTCGACCAGATTGGCGACCGCCTCGATCAAGAGATCGCGGTCTCCATAAACATTCAGTTCGTCTGGCGATTGTACGAGCAAGCTAATTCCCCGATCCTCCGCTATTGGCTCATACATGTCGCCTACTTCCCTTACGATATCTGCAAGTGCGACGTGGCCGAAGCCGGCCGATCTCTGATTGACTTCGATTTCCGCAAGACGCAGGATGGCGGTGATGATCGATAGCGATTGATCGAGAGCGTCGGTCGTCTTGTCCGCAACTGCCTGCAATTGCTCCAGTGTCATGGCGTTGTTGCGACCGCGCTCGAGCATCAGACGCGCACGGGTAAGGGGCGTCCGCAAGTCGTGCGCGATGTCCCGACCGACCCCTGCAAGTGACTCGATAAGGCTCTCCATCTCATCGAGCATGCCATTGACGATCATCGCAAGCTGCGAGAAGGGATCATCGCTGTTCCCAAGCGGGAGCCGTTCACGCAGATTACCGGCGACGATGCGCTGCACTCGCTCGTTGACCTCTCCGATACGCTTTCGGGCGCGCGCGCTCAGCGCCGCGCCGACTGCAATGCAAAGGAGCACCGCGGGAATTAGCCCCAGCGCGAGCGCTCTCCCAACGACTCGCGCAATCTCCTCGATTTCATCCGCATCGCGGCCGACCAGCAAAACATTGCCATCGGGCAGCGATCGGGCGATCAGCCGCCAGGCCTGCCGCTCCCGGCCAAATCCGTCCATGCTTTCGCCCACCACGTTTCGTGCCGTGCCGTCGATCTCGATATTGGCTGGCTGCCTTTGCATATTGCCTGCAATCCTGTCGCCGTGCGCCCCAAACAATCCGATGATCCGGACACGGCCTGGATCGTACCGCAGGCCCTCGTTGATTGCGTCGACTCTCCGACCCGGTGGCAAGGCAACGAGAATTCCAATCTGCGAGGCGATGGCTCGGTCGGATCGCA
>NZ_JBEPRI010000074.1:0-1032 GCF_040548265.1 Bradyrhizobium sp. F1.13.3
TGAAAGCCGCACTCGACCGGCTGCAATCGACCACTGTGATGACATCGATCCGTCAGCCAAGCGAACGGCGGCGGCATCGGTTCTCCTGGATCAACGAATGGAAAGAGACAGCCGATCTGCACGGGCATGCCCGTGGAATCGAGCTGATCCTGCCCGATTGGTTCTACACGGGCGTTCTCGATGAAGCACTCGTGCTGACGATCGACCGCACCTATTTCGATCTAACCGGTGGATTGGAGCGCTGGCTCTATCGCCTCGTCCGCAAGCACGGCGGCCGTCAGAATGGCGGTTGGAGCTTCGATCTTGTGCACTTGCATGCGAAGTCCGGGAGCCTGTCGCCGTTCAAACACTTTGCCTACGACCTGCGTCAGATCGTCCGCCGTCAGACATTGCCAGGCTATCGGCTCATCATCACGCATCATCCGAATGGCGCCGAACGACTGAATTTCGCACCAGCACCCATCGGTCCGTCGAGCAAGCGACTGCGCAAACGTGGCCTCGTCCTTCCTGCTGGGGATAAGCTGTGAATTCGCTCGTGCTATCGGGGACCAGAACCCTCGTGCCATCGGGGACGCGATGCTCGTGCTATCGGGGACCGGAATCAGAGCTAAGGTTCTGCGGCGTCAAGACTTCCTGCTCCCGTAACTTTACTAACGTACTGACACTAACTTCTTGTTGTGAATCAGTGCGTTGTGAACAAGTCGGTCGTGCGTGCAACGAGGATGCCTCATGCGCTTATGCTGTCACGCGCAAGACCTTCCTGCAATGCGAATCTGTTCTCCAAGATGCGGGCGCGTGCGTGATCGAGCGCAATATCGCGCGATCACCATCATTGGCAGCACCGCATCACGATCGTTGCTTTCCTTTGCGGTCGCTCGCTCGTCGAGGAGAACTCGCTAACGTCCGTGGTTGGCACGACGGCCACCACATGCCGGGATCTGGAGAATGGGCGGTCAGGCTAACCAGCGCCGTGCTTGATGGCTTCAAAGGTGTCCATGAAGCCGCCAGCAAGAAAAGTTGCGATCTCACCCA